>CANCXX010000092.1 GCA_947381965.1 uncultured bacterium | reverse complement strand
CTTCCGTGAGAAATCTGATATTATTAGGCAGTTTATCAGTTAAATTATGATTTAGTACAGGAACAGGGGGACGAAAACATAGTAACTATAGACAAGAGCCGGAAGGCTCTATTATTTTACCCTTTTTAGGGAGAAAGGAATGTATTAATATGATCAATTTAAGATATCCCGGTGAAGAAATTGCTTATGGAGTGGCATTTGAATCTGTAAGCGATAATGTTGTCCAGATAACCGGACATTTCCCGGTAAAAGAAAAAGGTTTTATATTATTCCGTGACGGCGTGGAGGATGATGACCCATGGGATTATATGGACTATACAACAGTGTACAGGGAGGTTGAAGGCGGCGCACAGTTTTCCAATGACTGCAGCGTATACATTGAGCCGCTTCCAGTTGTGACCTTTACAGCAGGGGCCGGGGGCAGCATTGAGGGGATGGAGACCCAGGAAGCAGACGGATATGGGAAGTTAGACGTCCCCATTCCGGTGCCGGAAGAAAATTACGAGTTTGTGGGGTGGGTGCCTGAAATTCCAGATACGGGGGCAATTGAAAGCAATAAAACTTTTGCCGCAAATTTTATTTATGTGCCGACATTGGAAGAAATGAAGGAAACAAAGGTTGCCGAGATGAATGCGGCCCAGCAGGAGGTCATCACTGCAGGCATTGATGTAACGCTTACGGACGGCACAGTGGATCATTTTGACCTCACCGACCGCGACCAGATGAGGCTTATGGGCCTGCAGAAGCAGGTGGAAGCAGGGGAGGAAATGATCTCCTGGCACACATCCGACGAGGATGAGCATTGTAAGTTTTACAAAAATGCAGACATGGCGCTGATCGCCGAAAAGGCCATGGCATATGTGACATGGCATGTGACATATTTCCGCGACCTGCGTATTTACATCAGGTCGCTGGAAACAAGGGAGGAAGTGGCTGCCGCAACATACGGGATGGATATTCCGGCAGAATATCAGTCTGGCCCGTTAAAGGCAATGCTTGCAATGATGGAGGGATGATAAGTTATGGAGGTTTTTCTATTTTTAACAGGCGGAGGTCTTTATGCACTGATAGAAATCCTTTGGGATGGGCAGACGCATTGGTCTATGTTTTTGCTTGGAGGCCTGTGCTTCGTGATAATGGGATTATTAAATGAATACAAAATCCCATGGCACTGGTGCCTTTTGCGGCAGTCAGTAGTAAGCGCGTGTATTATTACGGTATTTGAATTTTTTACCGGATGTATTGTAAACCTGTGGCTGGGGTGGGGCGTCTGGGATTATTCAGGCCTGCCTTGTAATCTGCTTGGGCAGGTCTGCCTTTACTTTTTCCTGGTGTGGATTTTATTGTCAGCAGTGGGCATCGTGTTGGACGACTGGATCAGATACTGGAGATACATGGCCATAAAAAAATGGTGTCCATGGAGACAAGTGAAACAACGGGAACGGCCGCATTACCGGCTGATATAAATGGATGATAAAAAAGAAAGGCTGGAGGTGAAAAACTGTATGGACAATATGGTCACAAGGCAGGAGCATGAAGAGTTTGCAAGGCGGATCGACGCAGAAAACGAACGGCAGAACAGGAGGATAGCGCTGCTGGAAGAGAACGGGCAGCATATCAATGCGATGACGGTCTCCATCGAAAAAATGGCAGTAAACATGGAGAATATGATTGCTGAACAAAAGAAACAGGGGGAGCGCCTGGAAGAGCTTGAAAAAGTCCCGGCAGAAACGAACAGGCAGGTAAAAGCGGCAATCATCACAGCGCTGACAGGCGGGGTGATAGGCGCCGCTGTCACTGCAATATTATCGATCATTTAAATAAGGGAGGAAGATGGAATGAAAAACAGAGAATACTGGAACAAATGGGCAAAGGCAGCAGGCATGAGGGCGGTAAAGACCATGGCGCAGACATTTATCGCTACGGCGGGGTCAGCGGCGGTGCTGGGAGATGTCAACTGGATAATGACGGGGTCAGCGGCAGTGCTTTCAGGAATCCTGTCCCTTGCGACTTCGGTTGCCGGCCTTCCGGAATTGGAGGGATAATACGCTATGACGATCGGAGTAAATTGTGGCCATACGGCCAGCGGTCCCGGTTATGGTGCAGTTGGGATCATTAAAGAAAGCGAACATACAAGACTGGCAGGACAGGCTCTTATGAGCCTGCTCCGGTCAGCAGGCGTTACAGTAGTTGACTGCACGATAGACTCTGCAAGCACTCAAAATGAATATCTTGCGGCAGCTGTAGCGTTAGCCAACAGGCAGGAGCTGGACTGGTTTATTTCCATCCATTTTAATGCTTCCAAAACTCATGCTGGCCATGGCGTGGAGGTGTATACATATGAGGGCAGGCAGTACCAGGATGCGTTAGACGTGTGTGCCAATTTGGCAGAGTTGGGATTTACTAACCGTGGGGTGAAAGCTGGTACCGGACTCTATGTAATCCGGAAAACAAAAGCAAAATCTATGCTGATAGAGGTGTGCTTCTGCGATAACCAACAGGATATATCTATTTACCAGACAGCAGGCATACAAAAGATTGCAACAGCTATTTATAAAGGAATCTATGGATATACGGTCCTTCCGTCCATACAGGTTCCGTCAGCAGAAGACCATGATCTTGCACGGGAAGGATTTATTGAGTTTGTGGGTAATATTGCCCAAAAGGACTGGATTGAGCGCAGGCTTGTACTTCCGTCAGTCGTAGTTGCGCAGGCAATAAAAGAGTCAGGATTTGGCTCATCGGAGCTGGCTGTAAATGCGAATGCATTGTTCGGGATCAAGCAAAATGGCTGGCCGGGACGTGTATACGTAAAAGATGCCACGGAGCAAAACGCAGACGGCAGTTACCGGACGGACAAAAATGTGCTGTGGAGGGCATACGACAGCTGGGAACAATCAATTTTAGACCATAGCACATACCTTTCTGAAAGGAAGATTGGAAACCAGGCGGAACCAAACTGGAAGAATGTTATTGGTTGTGAGAACTATATTCTTGCGGTACAGTACCTGCAGAACGCACAGTTTCCTTATGCTACATCAAAGACTTATGAGGAATCACTGATCCGAGATTATATTGAAAAGTATGATCTGATGCGGTATGATGAATTTGAACAGGAGCAGATCGCGCCTGAAGGATTTCTCTGGATTGTTCAGGTAGGAGCATATAAAAACCTGAACAATGCAAAGAAATTACAAAACAGGCTTGAAAACATGGGAGTTGTTTCCTTAATTAAGGAGTATGCAGAGTAGGCGTGACGGTGGCCTTGGTGTGAAAACACGGAAATCGCTTGACAAGTAGCAGAAAACAGATTATTATTTAAAAAGTAGCGTGCTGGTAGCAGTTTTTCTTTAAAAGCGCATAAATAAAGTGTTTTGACCGCTATATGTTGATTGACTTTTAATCAAGTTGTCCCGGGTTCGAGTCCCGGGTGGCTCA
>CANCXX010000091.1 GCA_947381965.1 uncultured bacterium | reverse complement strand
CAATCCTGAAAATAATCAAGTAAAGCTTCCAATTTTAAGTGTCCCGTTTCATCCACTTCACTATATCTTATTCTGCTGTTAAAACTATACATAATCTGCTGTTTCTCCATCATTTTTTATAAATACAAAATTTCCCATGCTTCTTGTCGTTGTTCCCACCTGATTTTGCAGACTTACCCTTTACGTTTTATTCAGTATAACACATTAAACCGCTTTATAACAGTATCTTTTGCCTGTCGCCTTTCTATATGTATTTAAAGCAATAAAAGACCCGGTGAATAATCTTCACCGGGTCACATTCGCTGGGCTACAAGGATTCGAACCTTGAAATGACGGAGTCAGAGTCCGTTGCCTTACCGTTTGGCGATAGCCCATCAATCACTTTACATATTGTACTAAATTATTTAATTTTTTGCAAGCAAAAAAATGAAAATATTTTTATAAATATTGTCTATTTTTTTGTGCAAACCTTACAAAGATTGTTACTTTTTTGACATGCTGTATTTTTTTTAATACTTTTACTAATTAATAAAAAAAATAGTTTTCAAGTATCAAAAAATCTGTTATCGTTTATTTACGAAAGCGTTTACTAATACATTCCATCATCAGGAGGCTACAATTATGAGGTATTTTTTTAATGGCAAAATTGAAAAAGTGGAAAACATTTATACCATCCGCATTCCCTTTAATGTTTGGGAAGTCTGCAAACAGCGGGATGTAATCAAAGCTGAGCTGGTTCTTGACAACAAAATTATTGATTGCGAACTTCTTCCTGAAGAAAAAGGGAATTACAAAATTCACTTACAGGAAGAAGATGTTTCTCATATTGACATCAATAAAGTGCACAAAATTCTTCTTCACATCACCGGAAGCCTGATTCACATGAATCAAAACAGTCCCTACAACTTTGAAAATCCTATCCGCAAAATTGACGGAATTGATATCATTATCCAGCCGGAAGACGGACTGTGCGGCCAGACCTGTGTCGCTATGTTAGCCGGCATTACTATCGCTGAGGTCATCAGTGTTATGGACTGCCGTGAATGGCAGGCTACCATGGGCCGTGTAATTTCCGCTCTGAACTATTACGGAATTGACCACAGCGACATCATTGTTTACACAGAAGGCCAGGAAGCTTCTCTTCCCAAATGTTGTATCATGATGGAGAAAATGGGACGTTACTGCCATTATCTTGTGCACTATGACGGAAAATTTTATGACTCCAATCTTGGAATTATTCCTGAGTATGACATGAGCAAGCTTCTGGGTTATCTGGAAATTAAAGTTGATTAAACGCGCGCCGCCAGACGCACCATTAAAACAGCCTCCGGCCATCCCGGAGGCTGTTGTCAAATCTCTATGGATCCATCTGTAAATCTTTTATGCTTACACCTCAAATATTAAATCCCCATAAGTTGGCATCGGCCATACTTCTTTATCTACCAGCATTTCTGCTGCATCTACCGGAGCCCTGAGTTCTTCCATAGCGGTTTTCACTTCATCTTTATAGTAAAAGGCCCTTTCTCTCGCGCTGCTTATGGTTCCCGCTTTTGCCTCAGCCTTCTCCAGTTTTGCCAAAGCTTCTTTCATGTGGGCAAGCTTTTCTGAAACCTCCTGTAAAATTGATGTCTGGACCGACGCATCCGCTCCCGCTTCCTTTACTGCAATTACAGTATCTGCAAGTGATTTTGTATAACGGACCACAGCAGGGATTATCTGCTTTGAAGCCATATCTATCATGGTAAGCGCCTCAATGTTGATTGTCTTTGCATATGTTTCATATAGAACCTCTTCACGTGATTCCAGTTCCGCCTTTGTAAAAATGCCAAACTTCTTAAACAAGTTGACAGATTTATCCGTTGTAAGAGTATCCACCGCCTCTATCATGGATTTAATATTAGGAAGTCCTCTTCTTTCTGCCTCCGCAACCCACTCGTCCGAATATCCGTCTCCATTAAAAATAATTCTCTGATGTTTTGTAAGATATTCTTTAATCAGATCATGAACTGCAAGTTCAAAGTTATCCGCTTTTTCCAGAATATCGGCTGCCTCGCAAAAAGCTTCTGCAACAATGGCATTTAATATTGTATTTGGGCTTGCAACAGAATCCGCCGACCCTACCATACGAAATTCAAATTTATTACCTGTAAATGCAAAGGGGGAAGTCCTGTTTCTGTCTGTTGCATCCTTTACAAAATCAGGCAGCGTGGATACGCCGGTTTCCAGCTTACCACCTTCCAAACACCGGGCCGCTTCTCCTGTTTCCACCAGCTGCTTAACAACATCCTCCAACTGTTCCCCAAGAAAGATGGAAATAATAGCCGGAGGCGCTTCATTTGCCCCCAGTCTGTGATCATTACCAACGTCAGAAGCGCTTTGACGAAGTAAATCTGCATGAGTGTCAACCGCCTTAATCACACAGGCAAGCACCAGCAAAAACTGGATATTTTCATTAGGCGTCTCTCCAGGGTCCAATAAGTTCACACCGTTATCAGTTGCCAGCGACCAGTTATTATGCTTTCCGGAACCATTTACGCCCGCAAAAGGCTTCTCATGAAGCAGACAGGTCAGGCCATGACGTCCCGCCACTTTTTTCATAGTCTCCATTACCAGCTGATTATGATCCACGGCAATGTTCGCCGTCTCATAAATGGACGCAAGCTCATGCTGTGCAGGAGCCACTTCGTTATGCTGGGTTTTGGCTGTTACACCCAGTTTCCACAATTCAATGTTCAAGTCTTTCATATACGCGCCAATCCGTTCCCGGATTGTTCCAAAGTAATGATCCTCCAGTTCCTGCCCCTTTGGTGCAGGAGCCCCAAATAAGGTCCGTCCGGCAAAAATAAGGTCTGGTCTTTTTAAATACTTTTCCCTGTCCACCAAAAAATACTCCTGCTCCGGGCCCACGCTGGCAACCACCCTTTTGGCTTCTGTGTTGTTAAACAGTCTCACAATACGTATCGCCTGCTCACTGACCGCTTCCATGGAACGGAGCAAAGGAGTTTTTTTATCCAGCGCCTCGCCCTTATAAGAACAGAAAGCAGTGGGAACACAGAGAATCACCCCTGTAGCATCTTCCTTTAAAAAAGCCGGAGAGGTCATATCCCATGCGGTATACCCTCTGGCTTCAAAAGTGGCCCTCAGCCCGCCAGACGGAAAAGAAGAGGCATCCGGTTCTCCCTTAATCAGCTCTTTTCCCGAAAATTCCATAAGCATCTTTCCATTTTCATCTGGGTGAGAAACAAAAGAATCATGTTTCTCCGCTGTAATTCCTGTAAGCGGCTGAAACCAATGGGTATAATGGGTAGCTCCATTTTCCACCGCCCAATCCTTCATCTCCTTGGCTACAACATCAGCGGTAGCTAAAGGCAGCTCACCGCCATGCTCCATTACCCACACAACTTCTTTATAAACATTTTTGGGCAGACGTTCTTTCATCACAGCACGGGTAAATACCTTACTGGCAAAAAGTTCCTCAACATTAATAACTTCACTCATTTTTAAACTCCCTTTCCTGTTTTCATTCCTGAAAAAATAAAAAATGCCCCAAATTACATTGGAACATCTTTGTTCGGAATTTATTTTAGAAGGTCTTCCTTCTTTTTTATAAAGATACCGTATAATTTGTAAAATTGCAATACCTTTTTTTAATTTTTTATATTTCTACCCACTTACCGTTACTATTCATGGCTTAGCCGATAAAGCCCCCGCAAGCATTGAATGCGGGGGCA
>CANCXX010000090.1 GCA_947381965.1 uncultured bacterium | reverse complement strand
GCAGAGAAGATCCTGCCTGCTATGCAGTCATTATCTTCTCTGGGCGCTTTACAGGGATATGCTGTTTATGGTTCCGCATATCCCTGCGGTTATTTTTTCTGTTGTATAGTTTTTTTTTAATAAGGTCCATTGGTCATTAAAAAATGATGCAGTTTGTTCTGCTTCGCTCCCTGCTACGTCATTTATGAATCAGCTTCCCCTTAAAAGACTATGCCGCCTGTCAGGGTAATGTCGCTTTCATATATGTTCGCCGGGTCCTGGCATATCCAATGCGCAGCTGCTCTTTTCCGCTGCCTTCTAATGCCGTTCGTATTTTTCTATAATATGAATACTTCCATGATCCTTTTTCAGGTGAAACGCTGGCCCAAACCATCGTTTATTCATGGTAATATTTGTATTGCCTGTTCTTTTCCCCGCTTTTTCGCATTTCTGGCGGCATTCATCTTGTCCGGTATATGCAGACCGCACTTCTCACACCAAAAGTATCCCTTGTCTTTTTTCCCTGCTGCACCACACCTGCTGCATTCATGGCTAATGTCTTTTCCCATTACCTCCACAAGCGCTATGCTGTGTTCCCTGCATTTTAACGCCAGTCGTTTCCGGATATAACCTCTCTGCCACATACTTACGCTGCGGTTATACTTCTTTACCTTTCCGGCTTTTCCTGTTGCCGGAAGTCTGGGAAGATATATAACCTGGGGTTTTTCCTCCTGGATCAGACGGTTCAGCTCCATATTTATATAAGTGTGCAGCTCTGCATCCCACTTTCTTTTCTTCTCCTGATACTTCTTTCTTCCCGGATTATTCTTTTTATTTTTTCTGTACCCGGAAAGCTGTTCCTGCACCCACTCCGCCTGTTCCGTCACATATTCTCCAAGCCTTGCGCCAAACTCGTGCCCCTCATCTGTGGTAAGCATAGTGAACATCCCCATGGAAAGTCCTGTTTCACCCAGAAAATCCTTGTGGCTGCGCACCCGAACATCCACAGGCACAATAATTTCTATGTTATTTTTTTCTCTGCAAAGCTTTATATATAGCTGCCTGTCATATTGGTTGCCATCTGTTAAAGGGACGAAAATCCGCTGACGTTTTTGCTTGGTAGAAATATAAATCCCATGGTCTGCATAACGGTATGCACGCTCTGAAATAGAAAATCCTTCCGAGCGCTCCGAATGGAGTTTTACCAGATAGCTGCGGACTTTTCTTCTTAAATAATTATCCAGTTTCTGTGCTTCCACCTGCTTTTTCAACTCTTCGTATTTTGTCTGAAGCTCCTTTGACAGGCAGACCTCCCCTCTGTTTAATATTGCTTCCATGCAGCCGCTGACCTTTATGGCAAAACGTAGATAATGTCCTTCTTCGGGTGTAAAATTTTCATTCTTAATAATCGCTTCCTGTATACGGCCTTTTACTTTTGACCACTGTCCTTTGATATCCGACAACGCTTCAAAAACTGCAAGATAAAAGTAGACGGAAGGCATTCCCAGCCTCTCTCTTATCCCACTGGCTGTCATTTCATTCTGCACAGTGTAACCCGGATAAAGCTTTGACAGGCCCCCTACTCCTCCGTAACGCTGATATACATAATTTTTTACATCTTTGTAATCATCCGCTATCTCCTGCAGCTGTCGCATATGTTCAGACGGCAATGATTCTTTATTATATTGCCGTACTGTTTTGCACAATGTATCTGGCGGCATATGTAACCATTAACCTCCTTACAGCATTTAAAGCAGTATTTGTAAAACAAAAAAGTATACTTTTTTGGAAAAATTTTCTGTGGGAAATTTATTATAAAAAATGATAAAGATACAAATATTTTTATTGAAATTGGAATGATTTTGTGCTAAATTAATATAAATTTATGGAATTGATAAATTTCTATAAAAGTATACATTTCAGAACAATTGTCTTTCACCCGCTGTTGCTGCCATTGTTTCTTCCTCTGTCCGGTTCTTTGCCCTGCTGTAAAAAGTAGAAACCGGCATCTGACAGATAGCAGCTGCCTCCCTTCCGCTTATTTCCCCTGATAACCATCGGTTATATACATATTGAAAATTTTCCGGTAATGGTTTTTGCGGTCTGCCAAACCGGACCCCTCTTTGTTTTGCCGCCTCTATTCCCTCCCTCTGACGCTGCCTGATGTTTTTTCTCTCATTTTCCGCCACAAAGGACAACACCTGCAGTACAATATCACTTAAAAATGTTCCCATTAAATCCTTTCCTCTTCTGGTATCCAAAAGAGGCATATCCAGCACCACAATGTCTATCCCTTTTTCTCTTGTCAAAACCCGCCACTGTTCTAATATTTCCTCATAATTTCTCCCCAGCCTGTCAATGCTTTTTATATACAAAAGGTCATCTGGCTTTAGTTTTTTTACCAGTTTTTTGTACATATGGCGCTCAAAATCCTTTCCTGACTGTTTATCTACAAAAATATCTTTTTCCTCCACTCCCTTTTCGCTCATTGCCATTACCTGCCTGTCTTCCTTCTGTTCCCTTGTGCTTACACGTGCGTATCCATACATTTTTCCCATATTTTTTCTCCTTCGTAAATACTGTTGCTTTTCGGAAATTATAAGCAGTTTTGTGGGAAATATTAAGGGAAACAGGAAGGGTACAAAGAAAAATTTAATAAATCTGCAAGAAAAAAACAGGAAGTTACACATAAAAAAATAACCAAAGGCTCACTTTAAAGGGATATAATTATTTCCGTTTAAGTAAGCTTTTGGTTCAGAAGCTGTAGTACCAGGTAACGACACGGAGGAGCATAATGAAATATAAGCTTTGGAATTTAGAGTCTAAATTACGTATCTGCCTGTTGGGAATGTTCATAATTTATATCATTCTCTTATTCCGCATTACTCTTTTTAAACAGACAAGCCTCTACAATTTATTTTCCGCCATTGGTACAGGAGAAAGAGCGCTCAGTCTTATTCCCTTTGGCTCAATTTTTGAAATGATACAAACTGGTATTTCTGCTGGCCGGATAGCAGAAAATGTCTTTGGCAATATACTTTTATTTTTTCCCTTCGGCGTTATCTTCCCAGTCCTGTCAGCAAACGATAACGCAGATGTTGGTACAAATGCAGCAGGTATGAAAAAAATTTCCAGGGAAGAAAAGAAAACCCTTACAGCCGCCCTTGCCTTAAGCTTTTTTATTGAAATCACCCAATTATTACTTGCCCTGGGCGTTACAGATATTGACGACCTGCTTTTTAATGTATTGGGCGCCTATATAGGATATCTTTTATACAATAAAATTAGAAAAACCTATATTATTGCAGGAATAATGGCTGCTTTTGGGATTTTGGTTTTTGGGTATCTGCTTGTTTTCCAGACCAGTCTGTTTTCTGTTTCAAGATATGAAACCACTGTGGAAAATGGAGAATTGGTAGCATCTTTTATTGAAACCGGGCAGGATTTTAGCGGCAAATTTCTGTCTCTTGATAATTCTATTCTTACAGCTGAAAAAAGTGTTTCTAATGCCTCGCAGGAGAAAACCTGCGCTGAATTTATGCTTACTAAGGAAAGCCGGATATACATTTGTTATGATAAAATAAAATTTTTCTTCAGCACAATTTCTGGAGAACATCAACGATATGAACAGATTTCCTATGAAGAAGTTGACTTGCAGAAAGAAAATTTTGACCATAGTAATGTACAGATATGGAGTAAGGATGGCAGAATAATCGACTATCTTGTACTTATCCGATGGATAGAATAAAAAGCCGGTCAATTCCTGCCTATCCCTAAAAGCTGTCTAAGAAATAACTTTTAAACAGCTGCCGTTAGTTTTTCACAGTATCCTCGCCTACTGCCGGGGAAGACACAGGGGAAGTGCCCATTGCCCCATTATGCCTTCTCCGATTTTGTATATGTCTTTTTCCTTCTCTGTAACAGGCATAACGATTTTACCAAAACCTCACACACAAAACCATTAATTAGGTAATTGCGAAACTCGTAAACTTGCTGAATATTCTGACAATCTATTCTGC
>CANCXX010000089.1 GCA_947381965.1 uncultured bacterium | reverse complement strand
CGCATTATCCTTGTGATTACAATGGTTTTTGCGGCTTGTTCCGATAAAAATTTTATTCCTATAACCAGTGCTGGTTTATGGTACGATTATTTAAGGAGAAGCAAGTATTAGATTTTAGTGTAAGAGAGAATAATGCGCTATGAAAAAGGGAAAAGGCAAAGCGGCTAAGAAAGCCATGAAATTTGCAGAACGAAAAGCTAAAGCAGAAAAGTGGGTGGCAGAATATGACGGTATACCTTATGGCGGGGATATCATAAAAGCGTATAGGAAAAAATTTGCCGTAGACCGCATGAAGGCTGTTGCGGAGTTGCAGATGTTAGGCGTTTCTTTAACAAAAGAGCAGATTGACAGGGAAAAGGCGGCAGTAAAAGCCTATCAGGATATACAGAAGGCTAAAAAGGCAAAAAGGAAAAGACTTCGTGAACAACGCAAGATGCAAAAAAGTGATATAGCAGATTATACAGAACAGGATGGCACATTTTATTATATAGCGGGTTATACATCCGGGGGTGCGCCTTATGGGGTTACCTGGGAGGAAATGGGGATGTCGCCGTATATGGAGGATTGTGATGATTAGTGATAAAGAGACTTTGGGAAAAGTTGAAATAAATAGCGAAGATTTGCTTAAAGAGATGTTTCCATTTAAAAAGCCGCTGACGTCCCGGTATAGAAAAAAATATGTGGAGTTTTTTGCATTAAGTGTTTTACAATATTGTTATGGCGATACATATGCTGGATTTGATGTGTATGATGCGCCGGATATTAGTGACGAGAATAGATTGGTAGGAATAGAGGTTACAGAGGCGGTTACAAAGGAAGAGGCGCAGATAAAGGGCGAATTTGTAAAATATCGTTTGGAAGGCAGATTAGAAGAGAAAGAGCGCAGAAAACAGCTAATCGAAAATAATGGTGCAAAGGTTGATGAGCTGGGTTTAACATATCCAGTGAAAAATGGTGACAGTGAAAAGTTGATTTTTCAGGATGCCGTAAGAAAGAAAATGGAAAAGTTAGCATCGTATAGGCGGCAGGGTTTTGAGAAAGTAGGATTATTTGTTTTTTATGATGAACCACCAATACCTATACGTCTTGAAGAATTAAAAAACTGCTTTGATGAGGTCTTAAATGAGTATAGAGATAAATATGATGTTATTTATTTTGTATATTCCGGTGGCTTAATAGAGTATAATATTTTGCTAAATAGTATTCAGGCACGATGTATTGAGAGAAATGACTATAACAGACTGCGATATGAAGCAAGGTTAAAAGTAGAAGCATGATTAGCAAAACAAATAAGGTCGGGGAAGGTTTGTCAAGTGCCTTTCCCGGCTTTTTATCTGTCTTAAATTCAAAATTGATAAAAAATAAATTTTTTGATTTTATTTTTTTAAAGTAAGTGTTTTTAAATTTTTATTCGTATTATATATAACTGGCCAGTTAAATGTACTATTTGAGAAAGAGGTACTTACATTGAATGATAAAAAAATAATCTCAGCAATCACAGCCCGGGATGAGCGGATGCTGGCATTTGTAGTAAAGAAATACTCCAAACTTCTCTGGAAGATTGCCGCATCTGTTTTGATCAATGCGGCTTCTGTCCAGGATGTGGAGGAATGTGTAGCGGACGTGTTTATTTATCTGTGGCAATATCCTGAAAAGTACGATCCTGACAAAGCAAAGTTATCTTCATGGCTTTCCGTAATCGCAAGGTCGAAGGCTGTTGACAGCTACCGCCGGATTATCAGAAAGAGGGAAATATCTATGGAAGAAATCGTGGTGGAAAGTCTGGGATTTGCTGAAATAGCAGCAGATGATGAAATAGAGGAAAGGTATTCCAGGGAGAAATTACAGTTATGTATTGAAGGATTGAATGAAAAGGAAAAAGAACTGATCATAAGGAGGTATTACTATGAGCAGAAACCGGCAGAGATTGCGGTTGCACTGGATATACCAAAGAAGCAGGTGGAAAACAGATTATATTATGTGAGACAGAAGCTGAGGAAAATGATGGAGAAGCAGGAAGGAGACCGGCCATAATGGAAAAGAGTAATCTCAGGAAAGAAAAGTATTCCGTAAAGAAATACAGCAGGAAAAATCTTAAGGCGGTACAGGCCATTGTGCAGGAGAAAACAGGGGCAGCTATTGTTCCGAACAGAAAGCCGGACGGACATAAAATCAGGCAGATGGCGCTTTTGGCTGGCTGTTTGTTATGTCTGGTATCGTTAAGTGCATTTGCATATGCAAAGTTTTCAGACCTGAACGGAGATGTGGCGGGGTTTGCGTCAGCCTATCAGGGTGATGGCAGGTTTGAGATTGTCATTACAAATGATTCCGACAAGGAATTGGAGCTGCAGGATGATGTAAAGGTTATGCAGTGGTCAACCGGTAAAGAAATAGAAGGGGACAGTGGAAAGATCAGGATGTCCGGGCAGGCAATAGCGCCCCATTCTCAGGGGGTCATTTCCATTGATCTATCAGAAGGCTATGATGTGGAAGCAATGGAAGAAAATCTGCCGGAAGGGGATTGGTATTATTTTGTCCTGACAAATAACAACTTTGCTTTTGGGCAGGACTGGATGTGTTCTTTTGATTTTGAGATCGAGCAGACAGATGAGGTCATGGACAGGTCGGATGATTTTATGGAGCAAAGGGCGGAAAGGCGCAAGGAAGAAGAAAAGCAGTATGCTACAGGTGAACTGGCTTTTCCGGATTGGAGCTGGCCGACGGTCAGCCGGGATGTATCAGGACTTTATGGCATACGGGAAAACGGAACTTATTCGGGTCATGTGAATATTGCCGGAACAGCCGGGGATGAAATCTATGCAGTTGCGGATGGGGTGGTAACAGAGGCAGCATTTGAAAGTTTCTCCGGGAACTTCATCACAGTGGACTTAGGGGATGGCGTCACAGTGAAATATGGGCATCTGAAAGAAATAGAGGTGTCTGAAGGCGAGGAAGTAAAGCAGGGACAGGTCATCGCAACACTGGGGCAGACCGGAATGGCTACAGGCCCTAACCTGCTGTTTGCAGTAAGCATCAATGGGGAGGAAGTCAACCCATTTGTGGGGTAGGGACAATTTCCTGTCAAAAGAAAAGGCAGCTTCTGACGGTTTATATCGGCTGGAAGCGGAACGGAGACAGATATGTATAAAAAACGTTTGATAATTGCAGTTGTGATGGCTGTCTGCTTTATGACAGCCTGCACACGGAAAACGGACAGTGAAGGAGGCGTTGTCGGGGGCGCTGCTGAAGATAATGGGTATCAGGAGAGCCGGACGAATGAAAATGAAGCAGGGAGCCTGTCAGATGATGTCAAGACTGCTTCGGATGATGAGCATGATTCAGGCAGCAGTTCTGCTGAAAAGGATTCCGCAGAATCTCCCGGTTATTCTTTCGACAGGGAGGTTTCAGAAATCCTTTCTGCCTGTACAGACACAAAAATTGAACAGACGGTTCCGGTTGCAGGTGGGAGATCGCTTCTTATCAGTGCGGATGTCAACGTGGAGGGAATAACCAGAGTCAGCCAGTATGAATATGTCCTGATGGACATTACCGAAGAAGGACGTGCAGACCTTTTTCAGTCAGTATTTCCGGAAACGGCGGACCAGGCTGAATACGATGAATTGAATGATGTCTGGACGCTGGATATTGACCCTGCCATAAGGAATTATTTTCTGTACCAGATCAGCTATTCCAACGGTGGGGCAACCATTCCCGGTGAACAGATTATGGTGTTTGAGAACAGATATTATGACCTGTACCCGTTTGAGGATAACCGGCTGAGGTCGGTTTCAGGCAGCGGGGTAAATGTCTCTTTGGGCGAGGCAGAGAGCGTGTGCAGGAAGGTGGTGGTGGACATAGCAGACACAGGGGATTATGCGGTGGATTTTATCCACGCTTACGGAAACAATGGGAGGCGCCCTTACTTAAAGCTGGTATTTAAGCGTATGCTGGACGGTATGCCTGTAACGGCATATAATGACCTGGCATTCCTGCTTGACAATGAGGGCATTGAGAAGGTGTCCGGCTCCCTGTTTTCTGTAAAAGATACCGGATTGGGCGGAATAATTCTTTCCCCTAAGGAAGCTGTGGCGAAACTACAGGAGCAGGCGGCCTTTCTGGACTTTGAGGAGGAAAGCAGTGTTGCA
>CANCXX010000088.1 GCA_947381965.1 uncultured bacterium | reverse complement strand
TTATTGATTATATCTCATTAGCCACTCCCGTTACAACTTTAGTATAGCACTTCACATTTCACCACTGTGAATCAGTTTTCCTAAGACTACACTTGATGTTCCTGACCAGACAAAATCCGAAACCGCTTCTCCCGTGGAGACTGCGGGAAGTGAAAGCTTATCATTATGAATTCTGAAAATAAAACATTGATCAGTAACAGGTATATACCATAAATTATCATTATGAAATTTCGCAAGTTTAAGTGCTGCAGCTGAAATTTCTTCATCTGTATTTGCAAGCTTTAATTCATTCACCACATCTTCATAGTGAAAATCCTCTCCTGTAACCTCGTCCTTCCATACCAGTTTTTCTCCCGCTTCCGGAAAGGTCAGATTCATTCTCCGCCCATACCACCATATTCCGGCATACACTTCATAAGGATGTTGTGTGTTTTGCGCGCTTCCAAAACCGTCGATAATCATATGCGCCTGCCCAGACTGCGAATAATCACTGTAGGCGCTAGCTTCTTTTGATGTAAAGGACGCATTAATTCCAAACTCCTGAAGCATATTCGCTGCTGCCTCACCCATAATAAGCTCTACCTGATAGCTTCCTATCCCTCCAATAATAATTTCCGGAACAGCTCCTGTTTCATCTACCCACTGGTTTCCCTGTTTCGTCCATCCAATGGATTCCAACAGTTCTGTTGCTTTTTCCAGATTAAGGTCATATTTTGTCATAGAAGATAAGTCTTCCTCTGATAGATATTTATCCCGCAGGGAAAGGGGCAGGGCTGTTGCATACTGGTCCGCCACAATCATTCCCGGTTCTGAAGCAGGGGCAATCTGCTCCGTATCAATTATGTATGCAATTGCCTGACGCACTTCCAGTTTATCCGTAGGAGCTTTGTTTACATTCATGCAAAATCCCCACTGTGAAAATGCCGGAATACCGACCTGGCGGATCGTATCCTTATTTTGCTTTGCGATTGTAAGAGCCAGATCTGTGGACAATCCGCCTGCCTCTAAATCCATTTCTTTATTCTGCACTGCAATCTGGAATGCCTCCGCACTGGACTGGCGGATACCTATAATTGTATCAATGGTAAGCTCCTGTCTGTAATAGGGATTGGCTTTAAGGGTAATTTCATCAGAAGTTACCGTCTCAATCTGATATGCGCCTGAGGTCTTGATTTCTGTCATTTTGGGCAGATAATTATTGCATTCTAAGGTTGTCTCGTCAAAAAGAGCCTGCCCTTCGTCTGTCATTTCATAATCACCCTCATCATTCAATTCCCGCATATTTTCAAATACATCCTTGTAAACCTCCGCCCACTTTCCATATTCGGAAGAAGGGAACATCAACAGAGATTTCAGGAGATAAGTTACAATCAAGCTGGAATTTTTTGTATAAGTAACCTTAATTGTCAAATCATCCACCTTTTCGATAGACGCTGCATATACCAGCAGCTGCAAGTTAGACAAATCCATATACATATTATTGATGACTTCATCTGCATTGATATCCGAACCGTCACTATACTTAAGTCCCTCTTTCAGCTTCATGGTCAGCACCTTATCCTCCCATGTGTAGTTTTCCAAAAGCTGGGGTTTAAAGGTCGTTTCGGGCTGTGAGGAATAGTCACAAAGCGTTTCGTAAATCAGCGGCTGTAAAGACCAGTTAGGTCCGCCTTCCACGTAAGGGTGACCATGTCCTGCAGGCTCTGGCGTAAACTCAAGAAGTGTTGTTATCGTTCCCTTACTCTCATCCTTTTCTCCCTCCAGTTTTGTATTTGTAAGCTTTGTCTGCACGCAAAGAGCTGTTTCCGCTTCTGTTGCCTGTCCTTTGCTATCCCCTCCTTCACTGCCTGTCCCTGCCTTCCCACATCCTGTCAGTGTGCCACTAAGCATGGCAACTGCAAGCAATGTTCCAACAAGAGCCTTCACTCTTTTTCTCATCTTAATTTCTCCTTTCTTCCAGTTAATTATTAATATGTTTTTTGTTAAATTAATTATACATTCTCTTATTAAATTAATCAATAAAATTAGTTAATTTAACTTATTTTAGTCGTTTTACACAATTAATTTTTCCCTTTTTTGTATATTTTTCCTATGAACAGCAATAGGTTATTTATTCATTTCCTCTGCACGGGTCTGCACAAAAAAAAGAATGACGCACTTTACGTCACTCTTTTTCTGCCAGCTATTCTTCTGTGAATTTCAGTCCAAAGCAAATTATATTTTACTCCGTTTTCCTTACAGCAACAGATTTTTTATAAATAATTTCTCCCGACACCATCTGAATTCCTTTTGTATACTCTTCCCCATCAATTTTTTTAATCAATGAATTTACACACAATTTTGCCATCTGGACCATATCGACTTTATATGTGGTAATTCTGGTGTTGTCAACTCCGGAAGGCAGGAAATCATCAATTCCAACAACAGATATATCCTGCGGAACCCGATATCCTTTTCCTTCCAGATTTTGTATCAAAATATCGGCTACAAAATCGCAGTTACAGACATAGGCGTCCATTTCATCCGCATTTTCCACAAAGGTCATAAAGGACTTTCCCTTTTCATCACGATCTGGAATTTCCCATGCTTCCTTAAAAGTTATTGTATTATCCCTAAGCGCCTTGCGGTATCCCCAATACCGGTCTGCAATACTGCTGGTTGCGTCTACGCTTCCTACAAATCCGATTCGTCTGTGTCCCTGGCTAACCAGATAACTGGTTATAATATAAGCTCCATAAAATCCGTCTGATATCACAGTGTCAAGTGGAAGCAGTGGAATATATGTATCAAGAAAAAATACCGGGAGCTGGGTTTGATGCACCATATATTCAATATATTTTCTTTTCGTTGGTCCCAAAAGTATCAGACCGTCTACCTTTTTTTCCTGCATAACTCTGGGGACAGATACCCTGTTTTCATCTTCCGGTGTAAGCAGCTCCATAATTCCAAAATGTCCATATCCATACAAAGCTTTTACCACCTCTTCATACAGTCTCCCATAAAAAGATATGGCGTATCCATAATATTGTTCCGGAATGACAACGCCAATATTTCCTGTCCTGTCAGCAGTTTTTTGTCTTTCCGAAGCTCCGTTTACATAGCCCATTTCCTTTGCCAGCGTTTTTATCCTGTCCCGCAATTCAGCATTTACTCCCGGTTTATCCGCCAAGGCCTTATGAACTGCAACATTGCTGACTCCAACCTTTGCCGCAATATCCGCTAATGTAACCTCTTTTGCCATCACAATTCTCCAAAGTTAATTTAATTTCTCTCTTTAATTAACTATAAACATATTCCATACATATGTCAATTATCAGCGCGGAAATATCCTCTCAAGTATATCCCTTATAGGTAATTGCGAAACTCGTAAACTTGCTGAATATTCTGACAATCTATTCTGCGAAAAGCCTTATGCACCATGGAATCAAGACCATAGAAGGCAGGAGGGACGCTACCCGACTGTCTTCTGTCCTGCTGGGCTTGATGGAATGCACGGTGCAACAGGATTTGAGTGGAATATATTGTCAGAATATTTCTACAACTTCAAGTTTCGCAATTACCTAATATCCCTTACATACGTCAATCCATTCTATAAATCCGGAATATTTCTCCAGCTCTGTAATCGTAAGCTCTATGGCGCTGTTAGAGCTTCCGCAGGCAGGAAAAACAGTTTCAAAACGTTTCAGAGATACATCCAGATACACCTCCACGCCTTCATTTACCGCAAACGGACATACGCCGCCCACAGCATGGCCAACCAGCGTTTCCACCTCTTCCTGCGAAAGCATCTTTGCCTTTGTTCCAAACTGTGCCTTATATTTAGGATTATCAATTTTAGCATCCCCGGCTGTCACTATCAGCACGGCATGTCCTCCTGCCATAAAGGAAAGCGTCTTCGCTATCCTCTGAGGGGCACACTGCAGTGCAGCTGCCGCAAGCTCCACTGTCGCACTGGACACATCAAATTCCTGAATCCGTTCTTCCATTCCATATTGACTAAAATATGTCTTTACCTTATTTATCGCCATTTTTCTCTCCTTTGCATTCTATCATTTCACCATGCTTTGCAGACTTTTGTAAGACCCAAAACAAGGGAAACAAAATTACAAAACAGATTATAACACAAAATGAGCGTACTGTGTAAACCCATTGAAATACTATGCCTATCTTCATCTTTCTGCCGTTATCCATATATGCAGCCCCGCATTTACAGCCTTTTTAATCTTCAACTTCCTCATTATCAAAACAAACACTTAGGTAATTGCGAAACTCGTAAACTTGCTGAATATTCTGACAATCTATTCTGCGAAAAGCCTTATGCACCATGAAATCAAGACCATAGAAGACAGGAGGG
>CANCXX010000087.1 GCA_947381965.1 uncultured bacterium | reverse complement strand
AAGTGGAATATATTGTCAGAATATTTCCACAACTTCAAGTTTCGCAATTACCTACTTCTCTATTATCCCAACTTTATCCTTCCACATAGTTTTCGGCCTGCATATCCCAATAACGCTTATATAAACCGCCCTGTTCGTACAGCTCCTGATGGGTTCCTGCCTCTACCGCTTCTCCATCTTTCATCACCACTATACGATCCGCAATCTTTGTGCAGCCCATCCGGTGAGTTACAATTACAGCTGTTTTTCCCCTGCACATTTCTTCAAACCGATGATACAATTCAGTCTCTTCCAATGGATCTATTGCGGCTGTAGGTTCATCAAGAAACAAAATATCATGCCTCCGATATATTCCCCTTGCAATTGCTACCCGCTGCCATTGTCCTCCAGAAAGCTCTCTTCCGCCAAATTCCCGTGAAAGCATGGCTCCGTACCCATCCCCGGAAAATGTACTTAATGGTATATCCGCCTTACAAAGGGCCATAGAAATATCTTCACCTTCCACCTTCCTGTCCGGGTCACTAATTACTATATTATCCTCAAGGCTCATCCGGTATCTTTGGTACCGCTGGAACACTGCTGATATCTTTTCATAATGTTGATCTTTTGCCGTATTGGACCCGTTAAACCTGACCACACCTTTCTCTGGCACATACATTCCCATCATAACCTTCATAAGAGAAGACTTTCCTGCTCCGTTTTCCCCAACTACTGCAAGCGTTTCCCCTTTCCGTACTACAAGATTTACTCCTTTAAGAGCTTCCTTTTCAGCCCCAGGATACCTGAAATACACATTTTTAAGCTCTATGGAAATTTCCGCCTCGCCCTCCTGTCCGTGACCTGACTCCTGCATCTTTTCGTCAGCCTCTTTTTCCGGCATCCTCAGGAAATCTGTAAGATTTTTTACTGTGCCATAGTTACTTGCAAGACTGCCAAGCCGTCCCTCCACAATTTCGCACATAATTCCATACATCATGTCAATTGAAGCAAAAATGGCCGCAAAGCTTCCCACCTGTATATCCCCTTTTAATAGACTATACACCAGCAGAAAAAGCACTCCGCTATATCCCAAAAGTGTTATTACTGCCATAACTACTTTCCAGAAATTATTTTTCTTTTCCGCTTCATGCTCTATACAAATAATGTCCTGAAGCGCCTTACTGAATTTTCCCTTAAAAAAACCGCTTTCTCCCAGAAGTTTTGTTTCTTTTATGTACTCTTTGTCTGCAATACATGAAAAATAATAATCCCGTTTCCGTCTTTTACCTGCTGCCGCTTCCTCTGCTCCTGCAAAAATGTGGCTGCGTATTGCCTGATTTATGACCACAGGGATAAAAATTACAAGCATGGAGACAGCAAGTACATGACTTGCCAAAAAGAGATAAATACCCATATACAAAAGATAGGGAATATAAACTGTAAACAGCTCTGTCACTTCAGACATAAACCTGGCTGCCTGAGCCGCCCCTTTAGATGCCTTTTCCAGCACATCCAAAACTTCCGGCTTCTCATAATCTATAGGGGAAAGCTTCCCGGCCTTCTCATGAAGCCGCATTTTATAACCCAATTCCGAATATTTATTGGTACAGTCAAGAAAATAATTCATCAATCCATTAACAATCTCATTTCCTATAACTACCAGCCCCATGGCCGCGCCCCACCAAAAAACTTTTTTCCATCCATTTGCCCATGCCACTGACACCGCATCAAAAAATGCCGCCATAACTGTGGTCTGTATTCCAATCATAAGTCCCGCTAATACTCCAAATAAATTTCCGCCCAAAAATACTCCCGGACACCTCTTAAAGGTTATCGGATAGATAAATGCCACCGTTTTCACAAATTCTTTCATTCTTCCCAAGCTTTTCATAGATACCACTCCTGCTGGCTTACAAACATTTTTTCATAATATCCTTTTTTCTCCATCAGCTCCGCATGAGTCCCACGCTCTGCAACCACACCCCCGTCAAGGACAAAAATCATATCCACATCCTTTACCGCTCCCAGCCTGTGGGTAATAAACAGAGCAGTTTTTCCTTCCGCAAGGTCCGCGAACTGCCTGTATACCTGATTTTCCGCAACAGGATCCAAAGAAGCGGCAGGTTCATCCAGTATAAATGCTTTTCCTTTCTTTCCTCCATTTACAATGGCCCTTGCAATGGCAATCCTTTGCCATTGCCCCTCTGAAATATCTGTGCCGCCTTCTTCCAGCCTTCCCAGAGCTGCGTCCAGCCCTCCTGAAAGTTTATCAATCATTTTTCCAAGCCCAACATCCTCCAGCGCTTTTTCCAGTTCACTTTCCTCAATTTCCCGTGAAAACTGCAAATTCTCCCGGACAGTCAGACTATACTTTGCATAATCCTGCCATACATATGCAAGTAAGTCCTCCGCTTCCTCCTGCCCCCAGTCCCTTAATTCCCTGCCATTTATAAAAATTTCCCCTTCATATCCCATATAAAGCCCTGCCATCAGTTTGATGAGGGTACTTTTTCCTGCACCATTTTTTCCAACGAAAGCATAGTGCTTTCCTGCATCCAGCCTGAAAGAAACTCCATTTAAAATATAAGCGTCACTGTCCGGATACCGGAAACGTACATCGACAAATTCCAGACTTTCAAACCCTTTTGATTCCTGATTTTTTTCCTTCGGACTATTGCCCCCACTTTCCTCCGGCATTTTACAAAAAGCACTTAAATCCTTTGCCACCGCCCGCCCTCTGGCCAGATTTTCCATCTGATACGATAAATTCCAGGTCATGGTATTTACCAGAGAAAAAACAGCATTGACCATAGAAACATACATGCCTACCGTAATTTCTCCCGTTTTGACACCGGGCAGAAGTAAAAAGGTTGATACAAGAGCAAACAGCGCCGAAACCATTCCTCCCATCTTCATCCTTACCGTTCCCTTCCATAATGCCCTTTTCTCCACCTCATAAGCCTGCTTAAAGGTTCTCTCGTACCGCTTATTCAGAAATGCCATGCTGGAAAAAAGCGTCCTCTCCAAAACCGCTTCTTTTCCCAGCATTACGCTGCTTAAGTATTCAAACCACCGTCTTTTTTCCACAACCTCCGATTGCGCACAGTAATCATCGTCCCCTGCCTTCAGTGACAGCTTTACCAGCGGAACTGCACCCACAAAAATCAGGATACCCGCCCACCATACCTTAGACATCAGGATTACAAATACAGAAAAATTCTGCAAAAACAATATGCCTGTTCCCTTTATACTGTCAAACATCTGTTTAACATGTTCTTCCGGGTTTAGGGCTGTCTTTCTGATTAAATCCTGTGTCTCCGGCATTTCAAGCTTACAATACGCAATCCGTGCAATCTTATCCAGAAAAGCATTTTGTAAGCCTTCTTTTAGTCTTCTGTCTCTTATTCCCTGCCCATACTGCAACAGTACACCCGAAAGCCGCTGCCAAAGCAAGCATCCTATCACTCCGCTTAAAGGCAGCAGTACGTCCGCCATCTCCTTTTTTCCTGCAAGAGCATCCAAAACCGTATCTACAAATAAGGCATTCACAATAACCATCAGGGCGGGAAAAAGCCCATTTATTATACAGGCCAGTATTTGTATAATGGTAAATACCGGAGACGCCTCAAACATAAATGACACCGAACTTAAAACAGACCATCTTCTGCCATTGATATCCGGCTGATATTTTTTTCTGCTTTGTTTTTTCATTTCCCTATTCTCTCTTCTGTAAACCTCTTTAAAACGCCCTGTCTCACAGGCAGCCTGGTAAAAACAGAGCATTTTTTGACCTAATCCTTAATTGTCAAGAGCCATCAGATTTATTCATTTCTGACAGCCCTTTTATTTATTGCTTTTGATTTTTTACCGTAATATATTTTTGATTTCTACTATTCGGTTTATCCGGCTTCGTCATTTGTAGTTTTTCCTCCTGAATAAGTGGAGACAAATATTTTCTGGTAAAAAAAGTCCTGTTTCTATATCCCATGTATTCACATATTTCTTTTTTACTTCTTTCCGCCTGGCAAAAATCAAGGATTTGTTGAAAAACAGTTTGCTCTTGCTCCATGCCATTTCCATGATTACTAACTTGGTCAGTGACTTGGTCAGTGACTTGGTTGCTTTGAAACGGCCCAACTTTTCCAACGGAAACAGCAGTTAATGGAATTATTGTTTTAAATACATTTCCTTCTACAAATTCTGGCGTTCCTCCTGAATATAGCTTTGTATATTTATACGTGTTCCTCATTCCAGAGCCAAGCTCATCTGCCAATGATGTCTCACGGAATATCTTAGAAATAGCTGGATTTTTAGGAAATGGCTGGAAGTTTGATAAATGAACTACCCCGCAGCAGAGCTGCGGGGTATCAGAGGGGGTGCTTCCACTAC
>CANCXX010000086.1 GCA_947381965.1 uncultured bacterium | reverse complement strand
AGGACACGGCGGGGACTTGTGGACATGATGTCCACAGGTTGAAGAGCCGGGATGCCATTGGGGAAGAGTATGGGATGACCGGGAGGAATATTGCCAGGTATATGCGGGTGCAGAAGCTGGAGGAGCCTTTGAAGGGGCGGCTGGACGAGGGGACGCTGCCTTTGGTGGCGGCGGTGGACTTGTCTTACCTGTCGGAGAAGGAGCAGGAAGTGGTGTCCGGGCTGGCGGATACGGGGAAGATTAAGCTGGATGCGAAGATGGCGAAGTGCATCAGGGGCATGGCGGGGAATGTGACGGAAGAGGCGGTGCTGGGGGCATTGGACGGCGGGAAAAGTAAAAAAGCGGCTGCCGGAAGGAGCGTGAAGCTGTCGGCAGCGGTGTATGAGAGGTATTTTGGCGGGATGAAGCCTGGGGAGGTTGCTGGTATTGTGGAGGACGCGCTGGCGGCGTGGTTCGGGAAAGGGGGAGTAGCCGATGTTCCGGGCGGAAGAGATCAGGAGGCTGGATAGGTCTTATTTTAACATTATTCTGGCGGAGGAATATGATGTGACGCTCCAGTCGAAGAATACGGGGCATATCTGGTATATCCATAACCCGGAGTATCCGGGGGAGGGGGAGTGTATTATTTTCCATAAGCACAGGGCTTTCCAGCCGTATCATCAGCATGGGAGGGCCAGGAGTCTGGGGCAGGCGGTGAAAAGTATTAAAGGGCATGATGTGTTTCAGATGAATGGGCGGAAATCTGTGTAGGATTATTGCCTTGACAACTTTATATGAATTAAGTGGAACTTCGGTATTGTTTGGTACATGCCGGAGTTTCTCTGTAGTAAAAAGTGAGAATATGTGGTATTATTGTGTAGCGGGAAGCTAAAAATATGGTGAAGAATCAGAGGTGCGGAGATGAATACAGAATGGAGCATGAGTAGTGAAGAACGAAAGAAATTTTGGGATACTTTGTGTAGTCTGGATGGACAAGATGTTGAAAACGATATAAAACGCTTATTGGCGACAATTAAGTTTCCAAGATTTTTATATAGGTATCGTTCCGTAAATAATAAGTCGCTTTCTGCGTTGATAGAAAACAAGATGTATTTTTCTACATCGGATTATTATGATGATCCTTTTGATACATATATAAGGATAGACCGTAATCTGGTATTAGAGGGGATTAAGCAGGAAGTAGAGGATTTAAGAAGTAATGAGAAGCGGCTTTCTGGTTTTTCTGATTATTTAGGTATTTCAAATGAGGAATGTCAAAACTTTTTGACAGATAAAACTGCTGAATTTATAGGAAATGTTTCTTATGATTTTTTTAAAAGGATTCGCAGGGAATTACGCAAGGAAATTTATTCAGTGTGTTTTTCTGATACGTGGAAAAACGAAAATTTATGGCTGAAATATGCGGATCAGCATAAGGGCTTTGCTGTGGTTTATGATAGAAGTGATGATTCGTCCTGGTTATGTGGGACTGAAAAAGAGTGCTTAAATTGTATGAACAAAGATTTGAATGCATATATTTATCCAATGTGCTATTCTGATGAAAAATATGATGCCACAATCTATGCCAGAGATTATGCGGTACACAAGTTATTGGTGAATTTGAATAATTCGTATACGAATCCCTTGTTGCAGTTTGTCCCGGATCATCCTTGGGAAAAAGAAAAGATTACTCTTATTAAGAAAAAATGTCATGAGTATGATGCAGAATGGCGTGCAATCCTTAGTACACCTTATTATTTAAATACTCCGGTTTATAAAAAATGGAAGCCATATGGGGTAATACTTGGATTGAATATGGAAGCAGATTCCAAAAAGTTAATTGTTAATGCGGCGGAAACGGCTGGCATTACAGGAATTTTTCAAGTTGGGATATCAGATAGTGATGAGTTAGAGTTGATGCCGATATCGGGTAGAAAAGGATAGCGCTATGAAAAAGGAAGAATTTATTCAAAAATGCAAAGCTGTATATATGATTGATTCCATGGATGAGGATAATGAGATTGAAATAGTAGGCCGTAAAAAATCAGAAGATGAGTATATCATGTTTGAAGGCGGAGTGATCATTGATTTAGAAGCGGATTCTTGTGATATATACTATGTATTTACATATGAAGAATATTATAGCCTGCTTACTGTTCGTGAAATTGACAGGGAAAAGTTATTAATGTTGCAGGCTTTAGGAAAATCATATGGCATATTGCCTGGAATGGATTCCTTTGATGGAATGGGATGCCCATTTACAGATGTGCATGTTGGATATTTTAATGTGGAATACGATTTTGAAAATATCAAACAGATTCTGGGGGCTTTTGAATCGGCGCTTGCATCGCATGGAAATGCGGAAATAGATGAAGAGTATTTAATGCGAAATTTTAAATCAGAATATTGTGCGTTTTTAGAGTGTGGAGATGAGATAAAGTATGCTTATAGAATGTTGATGGAATACGATTATTCAAATATATCAGAACGGTATCCTTCAAAATTTGGTACAATAGATAATGTGTTTGTGGATCGGCAGGGGGCCTTCATTGCAGGCTATGGTGATGATTCTTTTAAAAAGATTAAGGATTCGATGAAGTTCCAGACTTGTAAGGCTGATAAAATTTATTCTGGTGAAAAATACTGTTTAGCGCAATCTGGAGAATTAAAAGTCTCCATAAACAGCGATTATCTTAAACGTATCAATGCATTTTTAGATATCATGGAGGTAGAGGAAAAAGATTGTCAGGAGTATGAAATAAGTCAAAATATATTGGTAGTTAAAACTTTGTACAGTGGTTTCTGGGCTATTATAATGGCTTTGAATGGTGCGCAGGATATATTTGCTGCTAAGGAGTATAAGGGCATTCAGGAAATGTATAATAAGTTGCTTCCATTTATATCTCCAGAGTTATTACATGAAGAGTATGATTTTTCTAAATTAGATGACAGAGCGTTTGAAAAAATGTGTAGAGACTTATTGGTGGATATGGGATTTCAAAATGTTACTCAAAGGGGGAATACAAGAGCTTCTGATGGGGGTGTAGATTTAGAAGCGGATATGAAAGTGGAAACAATTTTAGGGGAACAGAAACAGCATTGGATTTTCCAATGTAAACATACGAAGGCTCAAATAGATAGAAAAGATATTTCTGAAATACCAGATTTACTTGAAGAGTTTCAAGCCAGTGGTTACGGATTGTTTTATAGTGGTATGCTAAGCCCACAAACGCTGGATAGAATAAAGAAAAAGGAATCTATAATATATTGGGCAAAGGGCGAACTGGAAATTTTGCTAAGAAAATACAAAAATACGGCAATTAGATATTTCGGAATATAATTTTTGTGGTTTTCGTTTGGGATAGAAGTTGTCTGGTGTATAGAAAATGAGGAGCAATGTCCCGCGGCATTCTGGATGGGGAGGCTGCGGGACATTGTGTGTCTGCGGATTATTCGAGTGTGAGGCCGAAGTTTCTTAGGATGCGGTAGCTGTCCAGGAGGCCGGCCATGTATGCGTTGGCGGTGTGTTCAAATTCGCTTTCGTCTTTGCGGGCCAGGAGGGTGTCTATGACTTCACGCTGGGATTCTGTGAAGTCGGTGTTCTGGTAGCGCTGGTGGGCCTGCCGGTATTCGAGAAGGGCTGTCTGGTAGTCGGCGTCTTGTTTGAGAAGGGTGTTGAGGGTGTTGTCTTTGAGGCTGTCCATACATAGTTTGAGGGTTTCTTTTATGCCCTGGATGGTGCTGGGTTCGGTGATGATGGAGAAGAGCTCTTGTGTGGTCTGGTCTTTTTTCTGCATTTGTCTGGCTTCCTTTCTGCCCGCAGGCATGGTGAAAAGGCGGTTATCGGGTGGCGTTGGTTCCATGCAAACAGGCGCGGGCCGGAGGTCTTCCGGTTTTCGTGAGGAAAAAATGAGGGACGGCGGCATGTCTCCAGGCAGCTATCCCTCATTTCTTTATGCTCTTCATAAAGGTTTTTACAATCTCTTTTTCTTCCAGTTTTAAGCCGTCCCATAACAGCAGGAGTTCTTTCTGTTCGTCGGACAGGTCCGGGATGTTTTCGCCCTGTGTGAAGAACTGTGCGATGGTGATCCCGAAGGCTTCGCAGATCCTTTCAATTGTGACCAGGGTTGGCACGTTTTTCTTTTTCACGATGTCTGACAGTGCAGACTGTGAGATCCCCGTCCGGCTGGATAGCTGGTATCTGGTGATTCCGCCTTTTGAGCAGAGCTCTTCAATCCTCATTGGCACATAGTCTTCTATACACAAGCATTACTCACCTCTTTCCCGAAGTATCATAATGCTATTGTATGTGCTTTTGCAGAAAATGATTAGAACTGAATTAATTTAGCAATTACTTATCTAAAGAGAAGTAAAGGGGTAAAAAAAATTGGCTGCTTGTTTTTGCTGTGTGTGGGCTGCCGCGCTGTTTTGTGCCGGCCTGTTTCCATAGGGTTATTTTATCACAGGTGTACGGGAAATGGTATAGCAATCGTTCAACAAATAGTCTGCTGGTTTTACAGGATACGACATGTTGTGACAGCGTTAGGCATCCGGATCCCAGAGAGGCCGTCTTTGATGAGTTGTTCCCAGTTGGCGCAGACGATTTTTATTTTGCGGTTGAAGGCTATGGGGACTTCTTTCTGGTAGACGTATCCTTTGTCCAGCATTTCCTGGAGGGCGGCCCGGATGGTGTCCTGGGGTATCTGGTTGTGGTCTGCCACGGCTTCCACGGTCTTTAGGAAGGTGGGGTTGATGTTCTTGCCGGAGATGTAGTCGAAGTTCTGCAGGATCATGTGGTAGTATCTCCGGGTGAGCTCTGCCGGGTAGGGGTATTCGATGTATTGTGTGGCGGCGGCTTTTAGCTGGGCGCTGAAAGCGTTTTGTACCCCGTAGACGATGACTTGTTTTTTCTTTTTCTGGGTGAGGTATCTGGTCACGGGCTGGAAGTGGCCGTCGCCGGTGAAGAGTATGTAGGTGTCTGGGCCTGTGTCTTCGGCGGCTGTCTGGTAGAGGCGGTCCAGCATGATGAAGTCTGTCATGTCTTTTTTGAAGCCGGGGTTGGCGGTCTCTATGATGGTGCTGGTGGCTTCCCGGATTCTGGGGAGTTCCTGGCTTATGGGTGTCTGGGAGAAGTCGCCGAATACCAGGATGTCCGTGAGGTTGAAGCGGGTTTCCAGTTCTTTGCGCCAGGCGGCTATCTGGGGCTTGATTCCGTACAGGTTCTGGTAGGAGTAGTACCAGTGTTCATAATCAACGAATGCTGCGGCCTGCTTTGGTGCGTCTGTGTGTCTGTGAAAGAGCGTCCGGATGTTTTTCAATGGATATCCCCCTGTTTGTTTTGGTGTTGTGGCTCTTATTATAGCAGGGAAGGGGGATTCTGTAAATGTGGTGACAAATAGGTTCTTTTTTCACTTTTTTCTTCTTTTTATGTTGGGGAATCGTTTGGAATTTGATGGATTCTGTACAGTTTTGTGGTATACTGGATAAAACATGGGGAGGAAGGGGAAGTATGGAAGCGGAAGGGATTTTGAAGTATTGCCTGGAAAATCTGGAGGGCAGCGTCCTTGTGGAGAGCTGGGGAGAAAAGGGGATTTTTTACAATCCCGGACATGTGCTGAAAAGGGGCGTGTACATATTGACGGTCAAGGAGAAGGACGGGGATAATGATAAAGGCTCTAAGCTGGACAGGCCGGGGGTTTACCGGGTGAACCTGGGTGTCCGTAAGGATACGTTTGTGAAGCTGTTCGGGGCTGTGCCAAAACGTCCGGGGGCAGGCGGGGTTGTGGAAATGGATTATGATTTTTCTGCGGCTGACTGTTTTTTGCCGCATCCGGTCTATGCGTGGATGGGGTGGATGTGTGTGCTGAACCCGTCGGAAGAGACTTTTGAAGATTTAAAGCCATACATCCGGGAAGCCTATGAATACGCAAAAGAGAAATTTGCCAAAAGAAAGTGAAATGTGTGGAAATGGAAAGGG
>CANCXX010000085.1 GCA_947381965.1 uncultured bacterium | reverse complement strand
GGGCAGAAATTACTCTGAGGAAAAGGTGGCAGGAGGGGAAGGAGCGGAACTGGAATAAGAATGGACAAGGACACCGGAAAGGAACGGGCAGTGCTCTGCGGGGCAAATGCCTATGAAAAAAAATATTATTTTAACGAAGAGTTTTCCGGGATACCGGAAGCAATTAAAGAAGAGCTGCATATTATCTGTGTTCTCTTTACAGAAGAAGTGGGAGGAATTTTTACCATTGAATTTGAAGAGGATGGCAGCGTATCCATGCGCACTGAGTATTCGGAGGAAGACTATCTTTATGATGAAATCGGAAGCGGCCTTTTAGTGAATGAGATCCGTCGTAAAAGGCAGGAATTGTTTGAATCCTTAAGATTGTATTACCAGGTATTTATTTTGCATGAAAAAATAGAAAACCTGTGAAAACCCTTTTTGGTTTTATAAGAAATTTGTCCAGAAAGGAAACGGCGAAAGGTGGTTATATTGTGGCAGGTGCAGTGAAAAAACTGCAAATTGGAAATGTAGTTTTAGAAAACAATCTGATACTGGCTCCTATGGCAGGTGTAAGCGACCTGCCATTTCGTTTGCTCTGTAAAGAGCAGGGGGCAGGACTGGTATGTATGGAAATGATAAGCGCAAAGGCGATATACTTTCAAAATAAAAATACAGAAGAGCTGATGAAAATCCATCCAAAGGAACAGCCGGTATCTCTGCAACTTTTTGGCTCGGACCCGGATATTATCAGTGAGATGGCAAAGCGGATAGAGGAAAGACCATTTTCCATACTGGATATTAATATGGGGTGTCCAGTGCCAAAGGTGGTAAATAATGGGGAAGGCTCCGCCCTTATGAAAAACCCAAAGCTGGTGGAAGAAATTCTGTCCAAAACTGTAAAGGCTGTAAAAAAGCCAGTGACAGTCAAAATCAGAAAAGGCTTTAATGACAGCATGATAAATGCAGTGGAGATTGCAAAGATTGCAGAAGGATGCGGTGTGGCGGCGATTGCGGTACATGGCAGAACCAGGGAGGAGTATTATTCGGGAAAAGCGGATTTAAGCATTATTTCCAGAGTAAAGGAGGCAGTGTCAATTCCTGTGATTGGAAACGGCGATGTGACAGACGGGTTAACAGCCAGAAAAATGCTGGAAGAAACAGGCTGCGACGGGATTATGATAGGAAGGGCGGCGAGAGGAAATCCATGGATTTTCAGGGAAATACTTTTTTATCTGGAAAATGAAGAAACACTTCCAGGGCGCACCGCAAGAGAGGTGCAGGATACAATTCTGCGTCATGGGGCTATGGAACTTGAGATAAAAGGAGAATATACGGCAGTTCGGGAAATGCGTAAACACATAGGATGGTATATGGCAGGGTATCCCAATTCATCGACTTTTCGAAGATGGATTAACAGCATAGAAAGCTTTGAGGAACTTACCCAGGCGGTAAAGGGATTTTTTCAATAAAGTGTTCTTTGCAGGCAACGGAAAAGCTTTCTGCTTTCCAAAAGTGAATGGAATAAGAAAGCAGACGATTACATATGCTTTCTTATGGAAATAGAAACTTTTAAAATTTTTTATGCAGGAATTGACGCCGGAGGCTATCCAAAAGAAGGACAACGACTGAAAAAGACAGGACTTCCCATATTAAAAGTGACAAGAGAATTTCCCTATCTGTTAGGCCGGATGAAAAAGCAGACAGGGAAAATGCAGGTTTACTATTCTATCTTGCCGGAGTACTGCGGAAAGACTTTTTTTTCCGGAAAACCAAGGAGCTGGAAAAAGGAAACAGCAAAAGAACTGATTGAGGAGGCGAGAAAAAAGGCAGCCATTAGATGGGACTGTCAGGAAGAGATTTTCTCTCCGGAGATTGTGCCTTTTGATTTCCGTATGCCTTTGGAGCTTATGGCAGTCTGCCTGTACCGCTACAGGCCCTTTGACCGGCTGTGCCTGTCTTTGCCGGAAGAAGGCGGGAAATCTGGTGTGGAGCAGGCGGTGAAACTGCTGACGCCTTATCTGCCAAGAATGAGACAAGTGATGTATGCAGGCGGTGAAAGTGCAGAATCAAAGCTGCTGGAGGAATATCTTTATAAGGAATACGGAATTTTGATGACTGGTATTGAAAAAATACCCTCCGATATGATATGGCTGGATTGGAGAGAAGAAGCTGCCACGGTTTTTCCTTCTGGACAGAAATATATAAATCCGGCCAGAATGCTGAATTTTCTTGACACTGCGGTAAAAAATGGTTATAATACGGACGTTAATTCATAAGAACAATAAGACAGGGTCATGACAGATACCTGCCGCAACAATTGTTACCCTATTGTCTTTTAGTGCGGTAAATTGCATTATCCAGAGAGACAAACATATTAGGGGAAATTTTTCATGCGACAGCCCAAAAAGAAAACAGGGGTTGTGGGGCGCACAAAGCAACATAAAAGATGGAAGGCGATTGATAATGGAAGAAAAAAAGAACATACTCACCTATGAAGGGTTAAGAAAATATGAGGATGAGCTTCATGAACTCAAGGTGGTAAAAAGACAGGAAGTTGCGCAGAAAATCAAGGAAGCAAGAGAACAGGGAGACTTGTCTGAAAATGCTGAATATGATGCAGCCAAAGACGAGCAGCGCGACATTGAAGCAAGAATTGAAGAACTGGAAAAGATATTAAAAAATGCGGAAGTGGTTGTGGAAGATGAAGTCGATCTTGACAAGATCAACATTGGCTGCTGTGTAAAAATCCGTGACCTTGAATTTAATGAAGATTTGGAATATAAAATTGTAGGTTCTACAGAGGCAAACAGCTTAAAGGGCAAAATTTCCAATGAATCTCCTGTAGGAAAAGCGCTGATTGGAAGCAAATTAGGAGATGTGGTGGAAGTGGAAACCCAGGCCGGCGTGCTGAAATATCAGGTTCTTGAAATCCAGAGATCCAATTAGAAGGCAGAGACATTAAAACTACAAAGGCAAAGCCTTTAGAAGGAGAGTGCAAAGTGGCTAATCAGCAGAATAATCAACCCCAGGGAAATGATGTGAAGCAGGAACAGGATATAAATCAGCTTTTAAAAATAAAGAGAGAAAAACTATCTGCACTTCAGGAAGCTGGTAAGGACCCCTTCAAAATTACTAAATATGACGTAACAGCCCATAGCAGGGATATAAAAGAAAACTATGGGCAGATGGAAGGAAAAACCGTATCTATTGCGGGCCGTATCATGCAAAAACGTGTAATGGGAAAGGCCTCCTTTTGTAATATCCAGGATTTAAAGGGAAACATCCAGTCCTATGTGGCAAGAGACAGTATTGGCGAAGAGTCTTATGGAGACTTTAAAAAATATGACGTAGGTGATATTGTGGGAATTACCGGCGAAGTATTTAAAACCAAGACTGGGGAGATTTCCATTCACGCGTCCAGCGTCACTTTGCTTACAAAGAGTCTGCAGATTCTGCCTGAAAAGTACCATGGATTGACCAATACTGATATTCGCTATCGTCAGAGATATACAGACCTGATAATGAACGAGGAAGTGAAGGAAACCTTCGTAAAAAGGTCAAAGATTATTTCCGCTATCAGACGCTATCTGGATGACCAGGGATTTATGGAGGTGGAAACCCCTATGCTGGTTTCCAACGCCGGCGGAGCTGCAGCAAGACCTTTTGAGACGCACTTCAATGCACTGGACGAAGATGTGAAACTGCGTATTTCTCTGGAATTATACCTTAAGAGACTGATTGTAGGCGGAATGGAACGGGTCTACGAAATTGGCCGTGTGTTCAGGAATGAGGGATTGGATACCAGACATAACCCGGAATTTACGCTGATGGAGTTATACCAGGCATATACCGACTATAATGGAATGATGGACCTGACTGAAAATATGTTCCGCTATGTGGCACAGGAAGTCTGTGGCACTACGACCATTCCTTATGGTGAGCATATGATAGATTTAGGCAAACCTTTTGAAAGAATTACCATGGTTGATGCTGTTAAGAAATATACGGGTATTGATTTTGAGCAAATACTGGATACCGATGCGGCAAAGAAACTGGCAGATGAAAAAGAAGTCCATTATGAGGCCCGGCATACCAAAGGGGATATCCTGAATTTGTTTTTTGAAGAATTTGTTGAGGAACATTTGGTACAGCCTGTTTTTGTCATGGACCATCCGGTTGAGATTTCTCCTCTTACAAAGAGAAAGCCGGACAAGCCCGATTATGTGGAGAGGTTTGAACTGTTTATTACCGGACGGGAAATGTGCAACGCTTATTCTGAATTAAATGATCCTATTGACCAGAGAGAACGCTTTAAGGCCCAGGAAGAACTGCTGGCACAAGGGGACGAGGAAGCAAACCATACAGATGAAGATTTTTTGAATGCGCTGGAAATTGGAATGCCGCCTACCGGGGGAATAGGATATGGAATCGACAGATTAGTGATGCTGTTGACGGATTCACCAGCGATACGGGATGTGCTTTTGTTCCCGACGATGAAGTCGTTGGACAAATAAAGCCAGTGTTTATGCGGGTTTGCGGCACTTTCATTAAAGGTTTGACATCAATTTGACATCAAATTTTACATCTTTTGGTGGACTAATTTGGACTTATACGGTATGTTTTAGAAATTTGAACCTTTCAAAACTTAATAGTTGAATGCTATTAAAAGGACATTTTCCAAGATGCGGAGAGTGTCCTTTTTCTGTTGTTATGGTTAAAAATCAGAAAAATTAAAGGAGGGTTCAGAGATGAACAACACAGCGTTAAGAGCAGGGGCGCAGAGCGCCGACAACACACACATGGTTTTTGCAAACGAGGAACATGAGAAGTTTTATTATGAGAAATTGAAACAAGCAAGGTATCAGGACTGTTATCACAAGGCTTTGATCTACATTCTCGGCATTTCAGAGGACACAAGAAATCATTTCAGCCAGATTTATGATATTAAGTCAGGGTACATCAAGCCGGAATGCCTGCATCAAGGATGGCAGACAAGCGGCAGTGTCCGGGTGGTAAGGCTTGCCTTTAACCTTTACACGGATGGAACGCCAAGCGTTGATGATTATGAGAGCAGGGACGAGCAGATAAGCGAGTGCAGGGAGTATTCCGTGGGCGATATTTTCTGCTGCGGCTATGCGGTGTACTTCTGGCAGGGCATTAAGCTCCGTTATCCGGAATACTGCACAAAGCAGAAGTCCGTTGAGGAAATCCTTGCGGAAATGGAGAGGAAACGTGCTGAAAATTCGACTGATGGGAACAAAGAATGATATTAAGTGGTTCGAGAAGATTTTGAAAAGACAGCCCAAAGTGGCTGTGACGGAAGTTTCGGAACTGTACCGGAACAAAGGTACAAACAGGTATTACCGGGCTTATGTGGAAGTGCAGAAAGCCAACATCAAAGAAAAATCTAACTAAACGGAGGAATAAAACCATGTGTAAAGTTATAGCAGTCGCAAACCAGAAAGGCGGTGTGGGAAAGACCACCACAACAAGCAGCTTAGGGATCGGGCTGGCAAAGCAGGGAAAGAAAGTCTTAGTAATTGATGCGGACGCACAAGGTAGCCTGACCGCAAGCCTTGGCTTCACGGAGCCGGACAAGCTGGAAGAAACACTTGCCAGGGTAATGATGAACGTTATCAATGACGAGGAAACAGAAGCAGGTTATGGTATCTTAAAACATGACGAGGGGATTGACCTGTTGCCGGGAAACATTGAACTGGCGGGCTTGGAAGTATCGCTTGTAAATGTCATGAGCAGGGAGCTTGTGCTTCGTTCTTACATAGAGCAGATAAGGGACACATACAGTTATATTTTGATTGACTGTATGCCATCTTTGGGCATGATTACCATAAATGCCCTTGCCTGCGCTGACAGCGTACTCATACCCGTTCAGGCGGCATACCTGCCCGTAAAGGGACTGGAACAGCTTATCAAGACCATTGGCAGGGTAAAGCGCCAGCTTAATCCGAAACTGGAAATTGAAGGCATTCTCCTGACAATGGTGGACAGCAGGACAAACTATGCAAGGGACATCAGCGCATTGCTGGTTGAGAATTATGGAAACAAAGTAAAGATATTTGAAAACAGAATACCGATGTCGGTACGGGCTGCGGAAACTTCCGCAGAGGGCATCAGTATTTACCGGCATGACCCGAAAGGCAGGGTTGCGGATGCGTACCAGTCCCTGACAAAGGAGGTG
>CANCXX010000084.1 GCA_947381965.1 uncultured bacterium | reverse complement strand
TCCCACATACAGAAGGGGGCTGTACGGTTCGGGATGACCGTATCCTGTGGGGAGGGTAAGCCGGTCTACTCCTTTGAGCTGACACTCTCTCCCACCGAAAAAGACAGGGAAGGGGGTGCCAGGGCATGAAAAAGGATCAGGAAGAAATGAACATTGCCGATAACCCGCTGTACCATGATACCTGGAAGCTGCTGAAGAAATACAGGGATGTGGTGTGGAGCCTGGAGCTGTCCGTCCAGCAGGTACGGAGCCGGTTTGAGATAGAGTATGGGAGTTCCATTGAGGATTTTCTGGAGTCTGTCTATGTAGCCGGGATAGACCTGTCAGACCGCAGCATTGAACATCACGCCAAATGTATCGAGCGAAGCCACCGGATGCTGAAACTTCTGGATACCTCCATCGACCTGCTCCGTACCAAGCACAAGAATGGGGAAAATTATTACTGGCTGCTGTATTACTCCTTCCTCTCCCCGCAGCAGCTCCGAAATGTGGAGGAGATCATAGAGAAACTGCGCCCCCATATCCGGGATATCAGTTTCCGTACCTATTACCGCAGGAGGCGGGAGGCGATTGACGCACTCAGCTCTATCCTGTGGGGGTATACGTCTAAGGACAGTATCGACATTCTGGAGAAGTTCTTTCCGGATGATAAGGATGCAGGGGAACAGAAATAAGCAGCTATATGATATTTACAGGCGATCAGGCCGGATTGGAGGAAATATATGATAACATTGACTGATGATGAAAAGAGGATGGTGTTCCAGCTGGAAGGCTGCCACAGGTATGATGCAGTACAGGAGATTGCTGTGCTCTGCCGGTATACCCGTGACCATGATATAAAAGCCACTGCAGAAAATCTGTTAAAGAAACTTCGTGAGCTTTCGGAAGATGACTGCAGGGAGCTGATCTGTGACATTCAGAGAAATTATCACCTGCCCTGGAAAGCAAGGACCGTTGGGGAGATGATCGCTGTGGCAAGGCAGGAATCCGGCGCCCAGAAACTGGAAGGGCATGACATCATGGCACTGGAACGCTTTGACCCGGAAGTGACGCATATGATTGTGTTTGATGTGCTTTCGAGAGAGTCTCCCGTAGGAGATAAAGGTGAACGGATGAGGCTGTTTCTGACAGAATCCGGATACCAAAAGGCATTGGAGAACCAAAACAAAGCTTTCATCCAAATTCTGAACCATGCGGGAGTAATACAGGGACATTTACGGTATGACCGGAAAGACAGGGATCTATGATGTGAAAATCTATATGACCGGAAAGAATACAGAGAAAGGAAATTCATTGAACCATACGGGATTTTGTGGTATTATGAATATGGAAAAGTATATGTATAAGGCAGGTGACATCATTGATGGAACATAATACAGAAATTTCAGAAAATACACAACAGGAATCTGTTCCTGTAATGAAACGTACTATTAAAGACAGCGTTTTTACAAATCTTTTTAAAGATAAAAAGTATTTGATACAGTTATATCAGGCACTTCACCCGGATGATAAACAAACTACCGAAGATGACATAAAAGATATCACCATCAATAATGTTCTTGTTGATGATATCTATAATGATCTGGGATTTTCAGTAGGTAACCGGCTTTTGATACTGATTGAGGCTCAAGCCACATGGACAGTAAATATTTTGTTCCGTATTCTTATGTATCTTGTACAGACATATCGGGAATATTTTAGAGTAACAGAGCAGGATATTTATAACAGTACAAAATTGAAAATGCCAAAGCCTGAATTATATATCATATATACGGGAAACAGAAAGGAGCGGCCAGAGGAAATATCTTTTTCAGAAGAGTTTTTTGGTGGAGAAGATATTTGCATAGATGCGAGAGCTAAAATTATCTATGATGGAAAAGAAGGCGATATTATCCATCAGTATGTGACATTTACCAAAGTATGCCAGGAACAGGTGTCAATCCATGGGAGGACCAGAAAGGCTATACAGGAAGCAATCCGCATCTGCAAAGACAGGAATGTGCTGAAGGAATATCTTGAAAGTAAAGAAAAGGAGGTTGTCAATATGATGATGGAGTTATATGATCAGGAAGAAGTGATGCGCTCTTATGTCAAAAGCAAAGAGCATGATACAAAAGTTGAAACAGCCAAACGATATTTGTCGCTTGGGAAATTATCCTTTGAAGAAATTGCGATTGGTTCTGGTTTGTCTATAGAAGAAGTGGAGGAACTGGCTGGCCTGCAACTGGCATAATTATATAAAAATTATATTTTCTGAAAATAAAAGCAGGATAACTAACATACAAGGTATCCTGCTTTTATTCTAAGCAAACTGTATTTTGTAAAAAGTCTTCAAAAAACGGTAAATATTTCTGATATTTCTTGTTCATAAGAGGTATATTCCACTTTGCTAAATAGATGATTCTGTGGATTTTCCAGTAGTATAATATTCACACCCGGAATGCTATTAGCTGTTTCTTTTCCCTCTATTGACGCAATAATAATTTGATTTTCTGTTTTATCCCATGTCAATAACGTTCGAATAACTGAGTCCAGATGCTCTTTATCCTGTTCTAGAACATTAGGCGAATCAATTACTAAGGGGAAAGAAATCATATCTGGACATTTTTTCTTTTGCGTTTGTACAAAAGATAACATTTGTGCAACTTTACACCTTGGACCATAAGCACCGCTCGCAATGATTGCGGTTCCTGGTTCTATTTCTTCTTCCACTTGGTCTTTTGGGACATCAAGATCCATCAAAAGTCTTGACAGATTAGTTTGATATATATTATTTGTTTGGGTTCTTTCTTCATTATAGCTTGCCAGTTGTTTCCTAATATCTGAAGTTTCTTTCCCTAATCGCTCTATTTCCGCAATATTGGCACCCACTTTGGTTTGATATTCCAGTAATAGCTGCTGTGTTGCTTTGGATTTCAAATAAGCATTATAAATCTCCTGATTATCTGCAAGTGATTTCTCATAAAATTGTAATAAATCTTGTTTTTCAGAAAATTTATTTTTTAGCTTTGCAATTCTTTTTTCTAATTTGTTAATATCATCGGTAATATTTGTATAGTCATCATGTAACGATTCTAATAAATACATTTTTTCAAGTTTTTGTTTCATAGAACGCTCAAAAAACATTCCGCATCGTGGACATTCTACAATCTCTTCTTCATTCTCATTATCTATTGGAACTTTTTTCTTAATATATTTTGCAAGAACCTCCTTATCATGAATTAGCTGTATATACTCATCTTCTGCTTCCACTAAGGCACTTCTTGATTTTGCAATATCTTCAAGTATCTTTTTTATTTCGTCTTGACGAGTATTTATCGCACGCTCCAAAGAAGTAACATCAAAGGACATTTGTGTATCATCCAATCCATTTTGAAGCGTTTCTATTACTGTTAAATATTTTTGATTATCATTTGATAATTGGGTAATCTTTCTCTCGTTAGCCTTTTGCAGTTTGCTTTTTCGGACATAATCGTTATCAAACACACCCAGATGAAAGAAATAACTATTTTTTCGTTGTGGTAAATCAAATTGGCCCATTCTATCAAAAGAAAAAGAATTTACGGACCATCCATTCTCTTGGTCGACATAATACGGCATATAATAAAATGCCGGAGGACATTTTGTTATTGTCCCCAGTGCATCTTTACCAACCAAATTGATTTGAAGTTTAAAAATATCTTCCAGAGTATCTCTTAGCTCTTCAACAGATATATACTTTTTTACAAATTCTCTATTCTTATATAAAACAAAGCTTCTATTCAAACGGCAAACTCTAAATTTACTATTATCTACTATAAAATCAATGTACGTTAAAAGATTAACAGCCTTAATTGGTTTAGGGAAGAAAACTTCTGCCCCTAAGGTATAGTAAATTGATTTCATGATAACAGATTTGCCCAAATGATTCCTGTCACTTGTAAGCAAATTTTTGCCTTCTGAAAAATGTATTCTTTTTGCCTCTTTATTCGTTAAATCGACTATTGTTATTGACGTAATAATTAAATTCATCTTATTTCACCCCCATAACAATATCTATGTATCAAAATCATTATAAGCACTTTAAGATAATATTCATCTGCATATGCCATGGAAACTATATCCTCAGATTTTGCCTGATCATATACATCAGACAAAATATTGGGCATATCATCGACTCCAGATTCATTTACCTTTTCAATCAGTTTTGATAATGCTTGCTTGGTTTTTACAAATGCAGCAGTATCCGAATACATATCCATTTTAATTTGTGAATATTGAGATGCACATTTTCTACGTTCTGAAACAGACAAAATATTAAAATCTGTATACAGCTTATCAAGAGTGGGAATCTGTATTGCTAATCCGCAGGATATAACACTCTTTATATCTTGACTTTTAACACCTTTTTGCTTGAAAATTTCTTCAATATCTGTACATTTTTCATCAATTTCATTTTTAAACTTATCATCTAACTCATTATATAATAACTTATATATAGATTTTACTGTGGCAACTTGCAGGTTAGGATCTTTATCCAGCAAAAAGTTTTCAAATTCATGTTCTACTTCTTCTTTATGTCCCTTAGTAGAAAGAGAGGAACGAATAAAATAAAATTTGGATAAATCCACATCCTCTTCTTTTATATTTTGTCCTTTGGCTATTGCTTTCCGGATTTTATTTATATTGTTTTGTATACTTTTTTCATCTAAAGATGTTTTTGTATTCGGAAAAACAATTTCCTGTTTATTCACTACATCTGTATTACATACTACAGACGCACTTCCAACAAATCCCTTGTATTTTTCGGCATTATTATATAGCTTCTGATACCATACATCCTTTATTATGGCATTAAGAGAATACTGTTTGTCAGAAGACTTCGTCTTGACTTGATATAAATGTATTTCTGATGGGGCATCTGGGTTACAAATTATGGAAACATCTTCAATATAATCCATCATCACCAGAAAATCTGTTGAGTAAAAGTCCATAATTAGCTGTATGGCATAACTAATTTGTACGGTAAGCCTATTTTTTGTTCGAGAACCCGCAATTTCCTTTTGTGATTCTGAAATCCTATCTTTTAAAGACATCTGTTCCCCTCCTTCCCCTTATAATTTTTCACAACTCAATAGGATTATTCTACCATAAACTACCTTTAATTACAATTCACTTGCCATAATAGTTTTCTATAAACGCATGAATGTATTTCCCAACTAAGCCTTTATATCTGGTTTAAAAATTTACAAATTTATTATCTCTTTCAGATGTTTCTCTGGATTTGTCCCAATTGCATACCTCTTCTTTTTCAGGCTCAGTGCCTTACTACCTATCTCTATCAGCTTTAATACATTCAACGATAGTTTCCTCATGATATTCAGGTTATAGGCCGCTTGTTTCTCTATCGTATGGTTTCCATCTTCTCGAAACGTCACATCCAAATGCCAATGGTAGCTCTCCACCATCCAATGCCCACGTACCGCCCGCGCTGCATCTTCTATTCCTTCCGGAAGGCTGCTTATGAAGTATCTTTCTTCCACACTTTCCTCTCCTGCTGTCCCGCTTACTGTATTCCGTGTCAGGATAATTGTCTTTAGACCCGCCCACTCTTTTTTCTGGCTTAACCATGAAATATCGCCTGTCTGCCAGTATTCCCTTTTTTCTGTTTTCCCCCTTGCTTTTTCTATGGTCTTTTTATAAGCACATTTTTTCAGAAATTCTCCCTCTGAAAAATACAGCCTGACATCTTCCAGCAGATTTCCCTGGTTTGCTTTTAGCGCCAGTACGTAATCTGCCCCTTTCTGACGGATTTTTTTTACGATTGCCGTCTGCGTTCCCATTGCATCCGTTGTGATTATGGTTCCTTTTATATTCAGGCTGTCTAACAGTTCAGGTATTGCCTTGATTTCGTTTGTTTTTTCTTCCACACGTTTCTGCCCCAGGCAGAATCCTTTCCCATCCACGGCATTCACAATATGGTTCGCTTTCTGGTTTTTACTGCCGTTTCCCCTTTGGGTTTTCCCGTCAATTGCAAGAAGCCTTTTTATTTTATCTCCCTCGTCACTGTTTAACATTTCATTCCATTGTTTCTGAAAATTTTCCAGAAATTCCGGCGGCACGATTGCAAAGACCCTTTGGATTGTATCATGGGAAGGTATACCATTTGGCAGCTCCAGATAATTACGCAAAAACTTCTCATGTTCCTTTCCAAATACTTCTATTTCTACCCAGTCGTCTGCATTGGCAAGCGTTGCAAAAAATACAAGCATAATAATATCCACCATCTTATGCAGAACCTTTTTTTCCTGTCTTATATCTGCCACTGTGGCTGCATAGTCTAAAAGCGTTTTCATAAACGGCACCCTCCTTTTTTCTTTGATTATAACAAAAAATGGATGCCGTGTTCACAATTTATTCATTCATGCGTTTGTCGTGAGCTGTACAGATGATATCACACATAGCAGATCAGAGTCTCTTTCTTAATGCGCATCCATCTTCTCCGCCCATTTCAGCCCTTCATTTTCCTTCAGAAGCCCCATATGGTACAGTGCCTGCGCACAGTCTGCATAACCCTGAATGTAAGCCCGTTTCTCCTGGGCAGACGCAAAATCCTCCAGGCGCTCCTTCATTTCCTCTGCCTTCTCCTGTTCTCCTGCAGGCAGGGTTTCCAGAAAGGCTTCCCATTCCTGCTCTGTTTCTTTCCATGCCTCCAGAGCCGCTTCATATTCCGGGGTACGCACATAGCTTTCCCGTTTTACATTTTCCCCGTTCAAAGTTCCTAAAAACTGGGCGATCTTCAACCACACATCATTTAACATTTTACTTCTCCTTTTTCTGTTATATTTTCCACATTTCCTTATATTTTTACCCTCACTGCTCATTATACATATCATGGAAGAGTTTTATCAACCATAATCGCTTAATAATTTATATCATAGCAGATAAAATTAGTCCATAGCAAGCGAGGAGGCAAAGGAATGGATGACTT
>CANCXX010000083.1 GCA_947381965.1 uncultured bacterium | reverse complement strand
AAGCCATTACTAGCTTTGCAGGATGTTTTGAGATGATTAAGTGTTAAACTCCCGATAAGCTTTCATAAATCCACGGTATTGGAGCAAATCACCCGCCGGAATTATGTTATCCCCTGCTTTCATTCCGTTTTACTGTACCATATTTTATTTTCAGATATATAAACTACAGATAAATTTTCTTGTGTTCTGATCCGTTAGTCTCCTTATCACCATCGAAAATGAAGGACGTGGCGGTTGCTATACCTTTCATTTTTTGTGGTAAATAAGGAATGAAAGTGGTATAATCAAATGAACAAAGCAGGAGTTAAAGAAAAGAAAAATGGAAGATAAAAAGATATTGCTTGATAATATTGATAAAATTCATACCACCGAAATGGGAATTGATAGAATTAAAAAAAAACCTGAAAATAGATACAACAGATGTTGTTGAGTACTGCAAAAATAAAGTGTTAGATAAAAATTGTAACATATACAAACAGGGCAAAAATTGGTATTGTGAGGTTGAAAATATCAAAATTACTATCAATTCATATAGTTATACAATTATCACGGCATACATTGTTAAATAATCGGAATTTGCGGAAGGCAGATATGAATAAAGATATGATCGTAAATGGAAAAAACTATAGAATAATTAAATTATTGGGAAAGGGGAAAGGTGGATATTCTTATTTGGCAGATGACGGAAATAATAGGTATGTTTTAAAGCAGATACACCATGAGCCTTGTAACTACTATCAATTTGGAAACAAGCTTGAAGCAGAAATCAGAGATTATAAGCGGTTGAAAGCAATCGGAATCAAAATGCCTGCCATGCTTGAAACAGATGTGGAAAACGAATGCATTTTGAAAGAGTTTATTGACGGTGATACGATTTATCAGTTGGTTTTGCAAGACAAGATGAAGTCTACCTACATTGATCAGTTGTACAGTATGTGTACTTTGTTATATGCCGCCCATACAAACATTGATTATTTCCCGACAAATTTTGTGGTATATAACGAAGAAATATATTATGTAGATTTCGAGTGCAACGATTACATGGAGGAGTGGAACTTTGAAAACTGGGGTATTAAGTACTGGTCAAGGACACCGGAGTTTCTGCAATATGTGGAGGAACATTCTTAACCCCAAATTCTGGTTTATAGAACCGGATAAATCGGGAGGTAAAGTCATGGCATCTAGTAAAGAATATTTAGAATTTATTTTAGGACAGTTATCCGAGTTAGAAGAAATTACTTATCGATCTATGATGGGAGAATTTATTATCTATTATCGTGGCAAAATTGTAGGCGGCATCTATGATGATAGATTGCTTGTCAAACCAGTAAAATCAGCAATTAGTTATATGTCCACAGCCCTATATGAATTACCTTATGAGGGCGCAAAAGAAATGCTGTTGGTAGATGAAGTTGATAATAAAGAGTTTTTGGCAGGTTTGTTTAATGCTATGTACAAGGAATTACCTACTCCAAAGCCGAAAAAGAAAAAATAAAAAACTTCATATTTGTAGGTAAGATGAAAAAAGCATTGTTACGCTTTAGGGGATTTTGAACGCCTATTTTATAAGGAATTTAACAGTAAAAATGATGATTACGGTATCTTGTACCATTATCATCAAAATAGGGGATGTTGCGTAACGAGAGTGATTATATTATGTTCCCTTGTTAAGGTAATGATTTTTCAAACACGCTGTTCAATCCATCAAAAAATCCCAGAAATGTTGATTTCCTGGGATTTAAAACATTTATAATATTTTTTCCATAAAACTGTAAAACTCAAATTGTTTACTATCTTTATTTGCCCCTTATTGTCTGTTATAATAGTCAATCCCGGCATCCGGGTTAAAGTATGTACGGATATACCCGTCAGTGGAGACAATTACAAATTCATTGGTATCCTCCAGATAGTATACATCATCACCATCTTCCGCCTCTGTTTTATGTAGTGCATTTTTGTTATTAACCACTGCTGCTGCCGCTTCCTGATATTCTTCAGCAGAGGAAAATCCCATCTCTATCCCATGCTTCTGGTAATGGTCATTGAGATATTTTTCACTGCGGAATACCAGTTTGGCATTTGTATCAAGCTCGGTAGATTCTGTTGTTACCGCAGGCGGATTTTCCGGGGAGTTTGTAAACAGCTGACTGAAAATTACAATTAATACTGCCGCTGCAAAATACAAAATCTTATTTTTAAACCCTGGCTTTTTATTGCTTTGCTCCATCTTTGGAACAAGGGCTGATGTATCTGCTTCTGACTCCTTAGATAAGGGCCTCACCTGCTCCGCTGCCACTGGCTTTTTCTCCTGTATAGCGCTTTCCTTGTCTTCCGGTTTCTTATGTTTGTTTGATTCCCGGCACTCCTTACACCTTTTGGGTAACTGAAGATTTTTACTCTTATAAAAATTAATTTCCGACTGGAAAATTTCAAATTCCTTCCCGCATTGCTTACATACTCTTTTCATGTGTTTTCCTTTTTTAGTTCCGCATCCGCCCTTCTAACGCCTTTTCCAGCAGAGAATTTCTCGTCCTCTTCCGGCCGTGAATTTCTCTGGGCCTTCTCCGGGCTCCTGCTGTTTTTAGTTTCCTGTATTTTTACCATAATTTAAAGCGGCGTACCCCCCATTTGGCTATCCGGTATAGGGGAGTTTCCAGTTCTGCAGCCGCTTTTTTCAACTCTTTCCGTATTGCAATATGCTGAGGACAATGGCTCTCGCATTTGCCACACTGAACGCATTGTGATGCGCTGCTGGTATTCTGACGCATGGCAGTACACTGTAAGTAATCCATTCTTCCAGATGATTTTCCTTCTGAGTACATGGCATTATAGCATCGGAAAGTTCCCGGTATATCCACACCTTTGGGACAGGGCATGCAATAACCGCAGCCAGTACATCCCACCTTTACCTGACGGCGGATTTCTTCTCTGACCTGTTCCACCAGTTTTTTATCTGACTCTGTCATACATCCTGCAATTGCCCCGGATGCGGATGCCACATTCTGCTCCACCATTTCAAGGGAATTCATTCCTGACAGCACACAGGTAACTTCCGGCTGATCATACAGCCATTTAAATGCCAGATCCGCCGGCATACGCCCTTCCGGGTCCTTTCTGAAAAGCTCTTTTGCAGACTCCGGCAACAGATTGACAAGACGCCCTCCCCGGAGGGGTTCCATAATAATAACAGGAAGATTTCTGTCACTGGCATACCGCAGCCCTTCCACTCCCGCCTGGGAATGCTCGTCCATATAATTATACTGAATCTGGCAAAAGTCCCACTCATAAGCATCCACCAGTTGTTTAAACATATCCGTGTTTCCATGGTAGGAAAATCCAATGTTGCGGATTTGCCCGCTTATAAGCTTTTCTTTTATCCACTTGTCCACTCCCAGCTTTTTTAGCTTCTCCCAGGTAGCCAGATCCGTCAGCATGTGCATCAGATAATAATCTATGTGATCTGTCTGCAGACGCTTAAGCTCCTCTTTAAAAGTTTTCTCCACCCCATCCATAGATTTGATAAGATAATGGGGAAGTTTACTGGCAATATAAACCCTGTCCCTGCACTTGTTCCGTTTGAGGATTTCCCCCACTGCCACTTCACTTCCCGGATAGATATAGGCAGTATCCAGATAGTTTACTCCGCCGTTTATGGCCGCCATGACTTCCTTTTCCGCCTTGTCAATATCAATAGAAGCGCCTTTTCTTGTAAAGCGCATACACCCATAGCCTAAAAGCGATATATCATTCCCCTTTTTATCCTTCCGGTATTGCACAAGTCATTCCCCCTTTGTCCGCCGCTTCTGAAAATAAACCTTATCATTCATTTTAGTTTTCTTTTTTATGCCCGTCAACTGTTTTTTAGGTAACTTAGCAGAAACCAATTTTCAAAAATATTTCATCCATTTTTATAGCACAAAAGCTATGCAGTTCTGCATAGCCTTTGTCATTATTTCTATTTTGTTTAAACAGGCAGCAAACCTGGTTGTATCTGCAAGAACATCCTGTATTACACATAAAAGCTGCCTGTTTCTGTAAGATAATGTCTTATTTCAGTTTCCAGATATCTCTGTTGTATTCCGCAATGGTTCTGTCAGATGAGAAGAATCCTGCCTTTGCAATATTTACAAGCATCATCTTTTTCCACTTCTGCCTGTCTTCATAGTCTGCAAATGCCTTGTCTTTTGCCTTAATATATTCTTCAAGGTCAAGCAGCGTCATAAACCAGTCCTTGTTAATCAGCTCTTTATAAAGCCGCTCCAGGTTCTTCTTGTGTCCAACCTTAAGCGCCTGTTTCCCTACAATGAAATCCACAGCTTCTTTAATTACAGGACTCTTTTTATAATAATCCTTTGACACATAATCGGCCTTATCATAGTGTGCAATAACAGTTTCAGACTTTTCACCAAAGATATAAATATTTTCGTCCCCCACCAGTTCATGAATTTCCACATTGGCTCCGTCTGAGGTTCCCAGCGTCACTGCACCGTTTAACATAAATTTCATATTGCCGGTACCGGAAGCTTCCTTAGACGCAAGGGATATCTGCTCGGAGATATCGCAGGCCGGAATCAGTTTTTCCGCATAGCTTACATTATAATTTTCCACCATCAAAACCGTCATATAAGGACTTACATCCGGGTCATTATTTACAATATCTTCCAAAACCAAAAGCAAATGAATAATATCCTGTGCAATTACATAAGCAGGCGCTGCCTTTGCTCCAAAAATAAAGGTAAGAGGTCTTGAGGGTTTTTTACCGCCCTTGATTTCCAGATATTTGTGTATAATGTAAAGGGCATTCATCTGCTGACGCTTATACTCATGAAGCCTCTTTATCTGGATATCAAAAATAGAATCGGGATTTAACGTAACTTTCTCTGTTTCCTTTACATAGTCGGCCAGTTCCTTCTTGCGATTCATTTTAATTTCTGCAAGACGGTCAAGTACCGCCTGATCCTCCTGGTATTCCAGAAGCTTTTCCAGCTTATCTGCGTCCTTTTTGAATCCGTCTCCAATGGTCTGTGACAGAAATCCTGCAAGCTCACGATTACAGCTAAGAAGCCATCTTCTAAATGTGATGCCATTGGTCTTATTGTTGAATTTATCAGGATAAATCTTGTAAAAGCTATTTAATTCCGTATCTTTTAAAATTTCCGTATGGATAGCCGCAACGCCGTTTACAGAAAATCCATAATGAATATCAATATGGGCCATATGAACCCTGTCATCTTCATCAATTATCTGCACCTTAGGGTCATCATATTTTTTAGCCACTCTCTTATCCAGCTCCTTGATATAAGGCACCAGCTGGGGAACTACCTTTTCCAGATATTTCAATGGCCATTTTTCCAATGCTTCCGCTAAGATGGTATGATTGGTATAGGCGCAGGTTTTGCTTACCACTTCAATCGCTTCATCCATGGTAAACGCTTTTTCCTCCACAAGAATACGGATCAGTTCCGGTATTACCATCGTGGGATGGGTATCGTTAATCTGGATAACCGCATGCTCATACATTCTGCGCAGGTCATATTTCTTTTCCTTCATCTCGCGCAAAATCAGCTGGGCTGCGTTGCACACCATAAAGTACTGCTGGTAAATGCGGAGAAGGTGGCCTGCCTTATCGGAGTCGTCCGGATATAAAAACAGAGTCAGATTTTTTTCGATATCCTCTTTGTCAAAGGTAATGCCCTCTTCTACAATACTTTCATCAATGGATTCTATATCAAAAAGTCTTAACTTGTTAACACCACTGTCATAGCCGGCAACATCAATATCATAAAGGCGTGAAGTAACCTTCTTTTTCCCAAAGTGCACGTCAAAAGTCACATCCGTTTTGGTAAGCCAGGAGTTTTCCTCTATCCAGTCATTTTTTTCAGCCGTCTGAAGTTTATCCTTAAACACCTGTTTAAAAAGACCAAAATGATAATTAAGGCCAATCCCTTCTCCAGGCAGCCCCAGGGTGGCAATTGAATCAAGGAAGCATGCTGCAAGTCTTCCCAGACCGCCATTTCCAAGAGACGGCTCCGGCTCAATTTCCTCAATTACAGAAAGGCTTTTCCCTTTACTTTTTAACACCTGGTCAAGTTTATCATAGACCCCAAGATTAATTAAGTTGTTGGATAAAAGTTTTCCAATCAGAAATTCCGCTGAAATATAATAAATCTTCTTTTCCCCTTCATTTGAACCGCAGACAGCCATAAGTCTTTTGGTAAATGTAAGTACCACATAGTAGGTTTCCTGGTCGCTTAATTCAGCCACAGACTTGCCGAACATTTCTTTTGCAACTTCCTCTAACTGCTGCTCCATATTCAGAACCAATACATCCTTCTGTAAGTTTGTTTGTGATGCCATAATTCCCTCCACTTAATAATGTTTTTTATCTTCTTTCAATTATACCAATTTTTTCCCTCTTGCATACGAGTGTAACACAAGAAAACGTTTTCCGCAAGTACCAAAATAAAAAATTTTTAACAGATAATATCCATATATTTCATTCTCACAAGAGAATATGGCGTATTTACAATACATCCTTCTTTTCCGCCCATCAGAAGCGCCAGCTCTTCCATTGCTCTTGCGGAAACGCCTGCAAAATCCTGCCTTACCGTATTCATCTGTTTGCCCACATATCCCATTAGTATAATGCCGTCAAACCCGCACACCGGCCGGAAAATATCCATCTCTGTCAGAGCCTTCATTGCGCCAATTGCCATAAGGTCGGAAGCGCATACCACTATATCTTTGTTTTTTCCATACTTCATAGTAATATTGCGTGCCTGCAGTTCCGAAAAGTCTCCCCAGCGGACCAGCATGGTAAGTTCCAGCTCCGTAACCAGATCACCCATGCCAAGAAGCCTCTCCTGCGTCACATATCCGTTCCTCTTACCCGCAATATAAAGGACCCGTTTGCAGTTGTTTTCTTCAATCGTTTTTCTTGCCACTTCATACTGTGCCTTCCGGTGATCAATGCCTACAGAAGATGTGTTTTCGTTGACAATGGGGGCATCAATTACCACACATTTAAATTCCATACTTGCTATCAGACCATGAAGCACCTTATCTTCCTTAGACATTCCATAAATAATAATGCCGGTTATGCTCTGGGACTTCAGATACCTAATCAATTCTTCCATTGTTTTGCTCTTAAACATGGAAAAAAACAACGTAATTACATCCAGATTCAGTTCCATCGCCTTGTTGATGGCTCCCTGAATATACTGCATGTCAATCTCGTCAATTGCCTGCGTCTTTACATTTAAGTTCACAAGCAATGCTACCCGTCCTGCCTGTTTGGAAGAGAGGGCTGCCGCCACTGAATTAGGTACAAAGTTAAGTTCTTCCACCACCTGGTTTACTTTTATCCGGGTTTCTTCACTGACATTTGGATAACCGTTTATAACCTTGGATACTGTGGATATTGCCACCCCTGCATGCTTCGCCACATCCTTAATTGATACCATCTGTTGTTTCCGTTCCTTTCTCCGTTTTTCCTGGAACTTATTGGAAAACGATTTCCCATTTATTATAATCAAAAGGCTGACAGAATGCAAGCAGAAAATCAAGCAGCCTCGCACCTGAATCCTATTCTCACAAAATACGTAATCCTGCCCCCTGAGTAATATCTAATCTTCAATGACAGCTGCAGAATTATTTGAAAAATATGGGCAGACAGAAAATATATCCGGTAAAATAAAAGAACTGACCTTCTGACCAGGGTTCTTTCTGAACTTTAGGTATATTAGGATATAAAATAGGCTGGCATTATGCC
>CANCXX010000082.1 GCA_947381965.1 uncultured bacterium | reverse complement strand
ATTGAAAGAAGAAATGGAGCAAAAAATAGCACAATTTGGCAGCAGGATAGGCAGGGATTTGCCAAAAGATGTTAGCAGTGAGGCGAAACCGGCGCATGATGGCTGGTATGAGTATTATATTGTGGATTATCCTGTTAAACGGCAGCCTTCACAGGTGTTGGAAACGGCGGCGGAGAAGTTTCTCGAAAATGCCGTGCCGCTTCCGGTTCCCTGTTATACTTCGGAGGAAATCAGAGAAACCTGTGAAAAGCTTATAGGCGCCCCCTTGCCGGAAAATTTTTATATAGGCTTACTGGAAGGCAGCCCGGTGCTTTTGTATTACCGGGACTGCTGGGAAGAAGACGGCGGCTTTGTTCATGAGCTTGATGTGGAGAAGCCTGGTGAGGAAGGCGGGCATTGGCAATTTAGCCATAGGATATACTATTATGAGGATAAAGATGTTTTTGAACAGCGGATGGAAGATTAGGAATAGAAAACAGGACAGAAAAATGATGCAACTTTGATGCAAAAATGATGGGATTTTGATGCAGCGGATGTGTAAACTCATGATATAAGACTTTGGAGTTTTGACGGAATATGCGCAGGAGGAGTGTCTTATGTACATAAAGAGAAAAGGCAGAAAATGTTTTCTATCTCAAGTTGTAGTAATTATTTTGTTTTTTACGTTTATATTGATAGAAGGATTTTGCAAAGGGGAGTGTATATGGGCAAAGGAAGGCCCGGCATATACAAAAGGGAAATGGAATATTGGATTTGGAAAAGAAGCTGGGAATGGAAGTTCTGTAGATGGCAGGTTTCTCTCTCTCCTGGAGGAGGGGGTTGAAAAAAGCAAAACGCAGGCACTTTTAGGGTATGAGCAGGTTTTAAGGGAGCAGATGGAGGAACAATTTGCTCTTTTCCGGAGCAAGTGCAAAACCAAGGATGGACGAAAAGCGCTGGACGAATATCAAAGCGCCGTAAGCAGTGCAGTGGATGCCCAGAAGAAGCTGATGGATTATATGGCAGTGGGAAGAGAGAAAAATCTCTGGTACAGTGTACAGATCTACCAGTGCGCTCTTGGAATGGATATGAAAGGGGAGCCGTATTATGGGCAGAACCCTGCCCAGGAAGATGCTGCTCTTGCGCTTTGCAATCAGCTTGGTTTGCTAACCATGGAATTTTATGAACAGCTGGACGAGGAAGGAAGCCGGCTTGCAGGAATATGGCAGGAAAGCAGGGAACGGTGGAAGGAAGCATCCGGCAGGTGTCAGGAGCTTTTAGACAGCAGAGAGTGCGGGGATGATGGAGACGGACAGGAAAACGGGAGAGCGTGCCAGGAGACACAAAACGGAAGATGGATCAACCAGCTTTACTATCAGCAGCTGCAGCTAATTATGAAAGAAGGTAATTTCCCGGAAATTTTGCAGGCATAACAAATTTTTGGGCATTATTGCCGCTGACGCCAGGAGGGAAGATGTGGTATGATAGAAAACAGGTTAAATTTATAACAAAGAGATTTATGAGGAAAATTTTATGTATACAGATTTTTTTATTGAGGATGAAACGAAAAGGGAGAGACAAAAGCTTCTTAAAGCAGGCCGGTTTGTTTTATGGGCGCTGATGATAGGAATATCAATTTTTTTTGCATCTCAGTCTTTAGCGCTTACCGGATAAGACCCTGTGGGAAAACCGGAAGTCAAATTTATTTGTGATTTCCTATAAAATGTGATATGATATCTCAATAACGGAAAAATATGGCTGCTTTCGGTACAGGCGGCAGCAGGAATAAATTTGGGTCAGGAGGAATTATCACAATGGAGAATGCTCTTTCCAGACAAGAAGCGTTTACACTATTAAGAAAATACAATAAGGAAGCCTTTCATATTCAACATGCCCTGACGGTTGAGGGCGTTATGCGGTGGTTTGCCGATACCCTTGGATATGGGGAAGAGGCTGACTATTGGGCAAATGTGGGACTTTTGCATGATATTGATTTTGAGCAGTACCCGGAACAGCACTGTAAGAAGGCGCCGGAGCTTTTGAGAGAAGGAGGAGCCACAGAGGATATGATTCATTCTGTCTGTTCCCATGGTTATGGGCTGTGCAGCGACATAGAGCCGGAGCATGAGATGGAAAAGGTGCTTTTTGCAGTGGACGAGCTGACAGGGCTAATCGGTGCGGCGGCTCTGATGCGTCCTTCCAAAAGTGTGATGGATATGGAAGTATCCAGTGTGAAAAAAAAGTTTAAAGATAAAAGGTTTGCTGCCGGATGTTCCCGTGATGTGATTACAGAAGGCGCCCAAAGGCTTGGGTGGGAGTTAAATGATTTATTTGAAAAGACGATTCTCGCCATGCGTTCCTGTGAAAGCCGGATATTTGAAGAAATGGAGCAGACTGGAAATCAGTAATTAAATAAAAAAGAGATTCAGGGTGGGAAAGACAATTCCTGCCCTTATTGTGATTATCAAAACCAGTAAAACAGCAATAATAATGTTACGGAGCCGGAAGGGACAGCTGCGAAGTCAGAAGAGGAGAATAGGTATGGCATCATTTGTAACGTTTAGGGATGTAAGCAAGGTTTACCAGACAGGGGAGGTTAAGATTCAGGCCCTGCATGATGTGAATTTTGAAATAGAAAAGGGGGAGTTTTGTGTAATTGTGGGGGCTTCCGGTGCAGGAAAAACAACGATTCTTAATATTCTGGGCGGAATGGACACGCTTACAGAGGGAAGTGTGATATTGGATGGGCAGGAGGTTTCGAAGCTGAAGAAGAAACAGCTTACCGCTTACCGCAGATATGATGTGGGGTTTGTGTTTCAGTTTTATAATCTGGTCCAGAATCTGACGGCTCTGGAAAATGTGGAGCTGGCTTCCCAGATTTGTAAGGACCCTATGGACGCTGCGTATGTGTTAAAAGAAGTGGGGCTGGAAAACAGGATGGGAAATTTCCCGGCCCAGTTATCCGGCGGGGAGCAGCAGCGTGTGGCAATTGCAAGGGCCCTGGCCAAAAACCCCAAGATTCTTTTATGTGATGAACCTACAGGCGCCCTGGATTATAATACAGGGAAAGCCGTTTTAAAGCTCTTACAGGATACCTGCAGGAAGAATAAAATGACAGTGGTGGTTATTACCCATAATCAGGCAATTACAGCCATGGCGGACCGGGTAATTACAGTAAAAAGCGGTACTATAAAGAGTATGGTGATGAATGAGCAGATTGTAGACGTAGAAGAGATTGAGTGGTAGGCGGCATGATAAAGACAACTTTACGTGAAATAAAACAGAGCTTTGGACGGTATATGGCAATTCTGGCAATTATTGCGCTGGGAGTGGGTTTTTTTGCAGGGCTTAAAATTACCAAACCTGTGATGATAGATATGGCGGATAATTACTGGAAGGATAAACAGCTGTATGATTTCCGCCTGCTTTCCACTATGGGATTTGAACAGGAGAATGTGGACGCTTTTGCCCGACAAGAGGACGTCCGGGCGGTGGAAGGAGCGGTTTCGGCAGATATTCTTTATATGGATGGAAGTGAAAATGAAAATGTTATGAAGGTTCATTCCCTTCCGGAGAAGCTGAACCAAATCACCCTTGTTGGGGGAAGGATGCCGGAAAAGGGGAATGAATGTGTTGTGGATTCCAATCTTTATATAGCGGACCAGATAGGAGAGAAGATTCGTCTTTCCGCCAATAATGAAGAGGAAGATGGGGAATTATTTGCTTATAAGGAATATACGGTGGTGGGACTGGCCAAGTCATCCTATTATGCCAACTTTGAGAGAGGCAACACATCTCTTGGTTCCGGAAGAATCAGCGGGTTTATGTATATTCCCATGGATGGCTTTGACTGTGATTATTACACAGAAGTATTTATAAAATTTGACCAGGACTGTATTATATACAGTGACCAGTACCAGTCTTATATTGACGGGCATGAGGCTAAATGGAAGGAAATCTGCAAGGAGCAGGCGCTTTGCCGGTATCAGAGGATTGTGGATGATGCGGAAAATGAGCTGTCAGACGCAAGGGCAGAACTAAACAGTCAGGAGGCGGAGGCCAAGAAGGAGCTTGCCGACGCCCAAAAAGAACTGGAAGATGGGGAAAAGGAGTTGAAAGAAGGCCGCGAAGTGCTGGAAAAGGCCAAGAAGGAGCTTGCCGACGCCAAAAAAGAACTGGATAACCAGAGTAAACTGTTGGATGAAAAAGAAGAAGAGCTTAAAAGCCAGATGGCATTACTAAATGGAACAGATGGCGCTTATCCGGGGATGTCCGGGGAGGGGGTTCCGGCAGATGGAATACCGGCAGATTATCTGGCGGCAGGTATGGATGGGGCCATGGCAGGTTATCCCATGGGAGCCCACTCTGGATATGGGCAGAATGGAGAGATGAAAGAAGCGCAGATGGCAGCGGCCGCCCAGCTGGAAGCAGCCCAGGCAGAAATTTCTGCAGCCAGAAGCAGGATTGCAGCGGCAAAAGAGCAGATAGCGGAAGGGGAAGCGGAAATAAAGGAAAAGGAAGCGGAGCTTGCAGACGGTGAAAGGGAAGCGGCAAAGGGAAGGCAGGAATATGAGGATGCGAAGGGGGAGTTTGAGGAAGAGATAAAGGATGCAGAGAAAAAGCTTGCCGATGCCCAGGCAGAGCTTGACGATTTGGAAGAGCCGGACTCCTATGTTCTTGGGAGAGACACTAATGTGGGATATGTATGCTTTGAAAATGATTCTGCGATTATTGACGATATTGTCAATGTAATTTCCCTGTTTTTCTTTCTGGTGGCGGCACTGGTGTGTATGACCACAATGAACCGGATGGTGGAAGAGCAGCGGACACAGATTGGAGTATTGAAGGCTCTGGGATATGGCGAGGGGGTTATTATGTCCAAGTACCTTTTTTATTCAGGAAGCGCCGCCACTATGGGCGCTCTGGCAGGCTTTTTTGGCTGTACCCGTCTGTTTCCGTGGGTTATCTGGGAAGCCTATAAGATTATGTACAATATGTCTTCGGTAAGGTTTTTGTTTGATCCGTGGCTGGCAGTAGTTTCTCTTTTGGTAGCGCTGCTGTGTTCCATGGGAGCCACCTGGTTTACATGTAAAAATGAGCTTATGGAAGCCGCTGCCAGTCTGATGCGTCCCAAAGCGCCGGAGGCAGGAAAGAGGGTGCTGTTTGAAAGAATTCCTTTTATATGGAAAAGGCTGAAATTTCTTCATAAAGTATCCCTTCGGAATATTTTCCGGTACAAAAAGCGGTTTTTCATGATGGTGGCAGGCATCAGCGGCTGCACGGCTCTTCTGGTGACCGGATTTGGCATCAGGGATTCTGTTTCCGGTGTGGCAGGCCAGCAGTTTGAGGAAATCCAGATTTTTGATATGAGCGTCGTCTTAAAGGATGTAAAGGGAAGAGACGGAACATTTGCAGACCTGGCAAAAGAGCAGGCGGAAAGCTTTGCTTTCTTTTGCGAAGAGTCTGCAGATCTGGTATATATGGGGGAGGTTAAAACGATAAATCTTGTGGTGCCGGAAGAAGGGTCTGTGGAGGACTTTCTTAAATTCCACAAAGTTTCAGGGGAAGAGCTTTCACTGCTCAAATCCGGCGGTGCGCTTATTTCCCATAAGATAAGTGAAAATTATGGGATTTCCGAAGGGGATGTGATTGTTCTCCGGGATGAGGAGATGCGGGAGATTGAAGTAACAGTTTCAGGCGTATTTGTAAACTATGTTTACAACTATGTTTATATAAACGCAGATACTTACGCTGGTTTTTCGGGCAAAGCGCCTGTATGTAAAACAGCTTATATGAATTTAAAGGAAGGAAAGGACGTTCATCAGGCTTCGGCGGCATTTATGAAACTGGGGGATGTTTCTTCTGTAACAGTGAATGAAGACACAAAGGAGCGTTTTACAAGCATGATGGCAAGCCTTGACTATGTAGTGATTTTGATTATTTTATGCGCGGCTTTCCTTGCATTTATTGTGCTCTATAATCTGACAAATATTAATATCACAGAGCGGATTAGGGAAATTGCCACTTTAAAGGTGCTTGGGTTTTTCAAAAAAGAAACGGCTTCTTATGTTTTCAGGGAAAATCTGATACTGACCGGAATAGGAATTGGAGCAGGAATGCTTCTGGGACATTATTTTCACCGGTTTGTTATGAGTCAGGTGAATATTGATATGATTGCATTTGATGTACATGTCAGGCCAATAAGTTACCTTTACAGCATTTTGCTTACGGTGCTGTTTGCCTGTGTGGTGAATATGGTAATGTCAGTGAAACTGGACAAAATTAATATGGCGGAGTCCCTGAAATCGGTAGATTAGATGAAAAAACAAAGAATGGAAGTGGTTATAAGATCACTTCCATTCCTATTTTCTGTGGTTTTAATCCGCAGGCTTCATAAAACTTCATGGCAGGTTCATTCAGGCTCCATACATTTAGCGTCACATTATAGCAGCCCTGTTTTTGGGCGAAGGCAAGTACAGCTTCATAAAGGCTCCTGCCGATATGCTGTCCCCGCAGATTTTCATCCACGCATAAATCATCAATATACAATGTTTTGATATCCGTTAAGATATTGCTGTCTAAATGCTGCTGGAAAATGCAAAAGGCGTAGCCTGCCACATTGCCCTTTTCATCAAGAGCAGTAAAAATAGGACTGCTGTCATCATGTATGATTGCCCTTAGCTGGTCGTCGGTATACTTTTTAGCGCCATACTTAAATAAATCCGGCCGTCCCTTGTGATGGACCAGGCAAACCTGTTTAAGAAGCCGGTTAATGCCTTCCATATCCTGTTCTCTTGCACGTCTGATTTCCATTTTTGTTCTCCTATTCCAGTTCCGCGCCCGCCCTGTCAAGCACCAATAACCGTCAGAGAATTTTAGACCGCCAAAAGCGTTCCAAAATTCTCTGGGTGCTTGAAAGTGCGAGCGCTGTTTCCAGTTCCGCAAATGCCTTCCCAAGCGCCTTGAACTGGCAGAGAAAAATCTGTCCGCGTTGCATCCGGTATTTCTCTGGGCTCTTGGAAAGGCATTTACTGTTTCTCTGCAAAACCCTTTCTTTTGTTCTTTGGAAACAGAAAACAAAGGAAAGGGTTTTGCTTTTTAACATTGATTTATTTTTATTTTACCTTTTTTAATATAAAATGTCCAAGAAGTTCATCCAGTATATTAGCCTGGGCAGATAATTCTTCACCTGTTGCGGCGGATTCTTCCGCTGTTGCCGCATTGCTCTGTACAACTTCTGAAATTTGGATAATGCCTGTTTCCGCCTGGTGCATTGCATTTGACTGGTTTTCTACCATGTCCTTCAGGTTTTTGGAGAAATCCGCTATCTGCTGAATGCCGTCCACTACAGTTTCAATTGCGCTGGCCGCATGTTCCGCCGCCCGGTTTCCTTCGGTTACTTCTTTGATAGAGCCTTCAATTAATTCTCTTGTATCCACTGCCGCTTTGGCGCTTTGACCTGCCAATTCACGGATTTGGTCTGCTACAACGGCAAAACCCCGGCCTGACTCACCGGCTCTGGCTGCTTCAATGGAAGCGTTCAGGGAAAGAAGATTGGTCTGACTGGCAATGGATTCAATTTCGGAGATAATATTTCCAATCTTTGCTGAGGCATTGCTGATTCGCTCCATAGCGGTCATCATGGTGCTCATCTCCCTGCGGCTGTTGTCTGCTTCATTGGCATATTGCTGTGCCTTTATGTAGGAGTCGCCTGCACTTTGTGCGCTTTGCTCCATGGTTGAAGTAATATCGGAAATTGTGGAAGTCAGTTCCTGTACCACGTGGGCCTGTTCTGTTGCGCCTTCCGCAAGATTTTGGGACGCATCTGCCAGGGATTCGGAGCCAACAGATACCTGATTGGATACATCCTTGATGGATAATAAAGTTTCTGTCATCTGGTCACGCAGCCCCCGCATGGACGCATACAATTTCTTAAAGTCACCAGTGTATCTGCTTTCCGCTTTGGACCTGACTGCGTAATTGCCGCCAGCCATTTCCCCCAGCACTTCGCCAATATCATGGATAATGACGTTCAGGTTGTCTGCCATTTCGGAAGCGTCTTCTACCATAATTTCCACTTCATCCCCTGTGTTTATCTGTGGAAAAGGAGAGGAAAGGTCGCCTGCGGCAAAGGTTTTAAGCCGTTCTCCCAGCTCTCTTAAAGGAACAGATATTCCTTTTGCAATCTTTCTTCCTATCTGGATAGAAGAAGCCATTGCCACAAAAACTCCAACGGCAAGAATGGCAACCAGAACCCAGCTTAGTACAACAAGAGTACCGGAGAGATTATTTCCTTCATTGACCTTTACGTTTAAGAGATTTTCCATTTTGCTGTAGATGCTGTTGTATGCAACGCTTAACTCGTTCATAGCCATTTCCTGGGCCTGTTTACAAAGTTCTCTGTCTGTGGTTGCTCCCAGATCCATAATTTTGGCGTCCAGCGTCCAATAATCATCCAGCTCCGAAATAATCTCATCATAGGTTTTTCTGCCGTCTTCGGATACAATGGAACTTTCAACCGCACTTAAGCTTTTTTCAAATACCACTTTTGTATCATCATGCTGCTTTACAACTGCGTCAATTGCGCTTTTATCATCATAACCGATAGCTGCCCGGAGCGATGAACGGATATCTGCAAATTCAAACATTGCCTTTCCGATATCTCCCTGTGCAAAACCAAAGTTGTGCAATGCGTAAGAATATCTGTTGGACACTACAATCAGCGCAATCAGCCCCAATATGGTTCCAATTGCGGCTATTGACGCAACCCGAAAAAATGATTTAATAAGTTTCCCTTCAATGTTCTCCTGTTTGTTCATTAATCAATACTCTCCTCTCTACTTCCTAAAACCCCTAGGTAATTGCGAAACTTGAAGTTGTGGAAATATTCTGACAATATATTCCACTC
>CANCXX010000081.1 GCA_947381965.1 uncultured bacterium | reverse complement strand
ACGCATAGATAAATTTTTTCATAATAGCCCAGGCGCAGAAATGTGTCTGGGCACTCCTCATTTTAGGAAGAAATACAAAATCAAATTACCTTAAATAGAGCGCTTCACAGCAGCAAGGTCTTTTCCAATTGAGCAGGAAAGACTTTCCCACTCGCCGCAGGGTACGTGCAGCGTAGCAGCTAATTTTCTTACAGCCCCTGCGCAAAAAACACCGCTCCTGTCAGAGCGGCGTTTTGGTAATACCGGGACTTTTATGTAAGTTCACATGCCTTCATCGTTCTTTCTGCACTTGGCAGCAACCTCTTCATTCAAAGACATCATCTTGGCCTCCAGCGCAGATATCATCCTTGCGCATTCTACCAGTTCGTTTTTAATATATTCCGGGGCGTTGCCTTCAAACTTATAATGAATTTTGTGCTCAAGGCTTGCCCAGAAATCCATGGCAACCGTACGAATCTGAATTTCTACTTTGGTGTCCACAATCCGGTCAGATAAATATACCGGCACCGTCACCAGCATATGGTAGCTTTTATACCCGCTGGGTTTGGAGTGAACAATATAATCCTTAACGGAAATCACCTTAATATCGCTCTGGTTGCTAATCATCTCTGCAATCCGGTAAATATCAGATGTAAAGGAACATATAACTCTGATTCCCGCAATATCATTTACATGCTCCACCATATTCGTGATATTCGATTCATATCCATGTTTCTTTAGTTTTTTGACAATGCTTTCAGGTGTTTTAATTCTGGACTTGATGTGTTCAATGGGGTTATACCTGTGTACATGTTGAAATTCGTCATTCAGTATCTCCAGTTTCGTTGAAATTTGCTTAAGTGCAGAATTATAAATCAACGTGACTTCCTTCCAGCTGTCAATATCACTGTCACGTTCCAAATCTACTCTTAGTTCCATATGTCATACCGCCTAACATAATAAATTCTATAGCCAGCAATCCGCACACAAAGACAATGTAAAACACGTATCTTTTGCTTGCAGCTTATAAAGTATTTTACCATATTTTATACATTAATGTACATATTTCACAATAAATTTATTAATATTTAATTTTTATTAGTACTTTTCATCTTTCATTTTCTTATGATATGATATTTGTAATATCACGGACAATTGTGAAATTGCAGGCCTTCAAACTATTCCCAGGCTTTGCCTTTTACAGCAACAGAATTTGAGTAAAATATATTGTCAGAATATTTCCAAAGCTTTGGGTTTCGCAATTACTTATTTATAATCATATTACAGGGAGCATACAATATGTTTAGAATTTGGGCAAAAATTTTTAAAGATACGCATTTACTGAAAGACACCGTTATCTGCAATGACAGTGAAGACACACGCACACACAAGGTTTTTCAGGCATTAGATGATATTTGCTATGAATTTGACCTGGGAAAACCAATCTGGCTGGACGCCACCATTGCGGAATTTAAGCGTCATGACAGAGCCCGGTTTACACAGGACAATTTCATTGAATCCATTGATTTTGATTATCTGGAAATCCATGTAATTGAAGAGGATTAATACAACAAATAATCATTTTTTGCCAGTGTTTCAAAATTGCTTTATTCTTGTACCAGAGAGTATTTGCATAATTTTATTTGACAACCGGAACAATTAGTAGTAGTATCATAGTATATTAAACATAGTTTTAAAAACTACATGTTGTTTTTGTCATTATGGAGGTATAATTATGCAAATAACAATTCGTGAACCAGGCAGCGCAATCACTCATTTTATAGGTATGATAATGGCTGTTTTTGCCGCTGCCCCTTTGTTAATAAAAGCTGCCCTTACATCTGGCAGCAGATCCCTTTTAGCCCTCAGCGTTTTCTGTATCAGCATGATACTGCTTTATGGCGCCAGCGCCACTTACCACTCTTTAAATATTGGCGGAAAGGCGCTTCGGATTTTCCGTAAGCTGGATCATATGATGATTTTTGTATTGATAGCCGGCTCTTATACTCCTGTCTGCCTGATCGTGCTTGGCGGTCAGATTGGCTATACCCTTCTGGCAGTGGTTTGGGCCATTGCCCTGCTTGGCATGATTTTAAAGGCCTGCTGGATTACCTGTCCCAAATGGTTTTCTTCTTTAATTTATATTGCCATGGGCTGGGTCTGTGTAGGGGTTTTTGGTCCTTTATGGAATGTACTGCCCCACGCTGCTTTTGGATGGCTGCTTGCGGGGGGCATCATTTATACGGTGGGCGGTGTGATTTATGCCTTAAAGCTTCCGGTATTTAACGGGAAACATGCGTATTTTGGCTCCCATGAAATATTCCATCTGTTTGTTATGGGAGGAAGCGTCTGTCACTTTATTTTCATGTATTTATATGTAGCATGACTTCCTGCTGATTTCCTTGCGCGCCCCTGCCCATAAAAAGGCGGCACAGCCTTATCAATATGCTGTGCCGCTTTTTTATGTTTATTCCTCATATCCGTTTGGATTATTGCTCTGCCATCTCCAGGAATCCTCACACATTTCCCTGATACCGTACTGGGCCTCCCAGCCAAGTTCTTTCTTTGCCTTTGTCGCATCCGAATAGCAGGTGGCAATGTCTCCTGCCCGTCTTTCCTTAATCACATAGGGAATCTTAACCCCAGTGGCATCTTCAAAATTTTTCACAATATCAAGCACACTGTATCCGGTGCCTGTTCCCAGGTTGTATATGCAAAGTCCGGCTTTTTCTTCAATCTTCTTCAGCGCCTTTACATGTCCGACTGCCAAGTCCACTACATGAATATAGTCCCTCACTCCGGTTCCATCCGGCGTGTCGTAATCGTTGCCAAACACACCCAGTTCTTTCAGCTTTCCTACCGCCACCTGTGTAATATAAGGCATAAGATTGTTTGGAATGCCGTTCGGATTTTCTCCAATGGTTCCACTCTTATGAGCTCCAATCGGATTAAAGTAACGAAGCAGAATTACGTTCCATTCCGGGTCCGCCTTCTGCATATCCGAAAGTATCTGCTCCAGCATGGATTTGGTCCAGCCATAAGGGTTGGTGCACTGTCCCTTGGGACACGCTTCTGTAATGGGAATAATTGCCGGGTCCCCATAAACAGTCGCGGAGGAAGAAAAGATAATGTTCTTAACGCCATGCTTTCTCATCACATCCACCAAAGTTAAAGTTCCTGCAATATTATTCTCATAATATTCCCAGGGCTTCTGCACCGATTCACCTACTGCCTTTAATCCTGCAAAATGAATACAGGAATCGATTGTCTCCTTGTTGAATATGTCATCTAATGCTTCCCTGTCAAGTATATCTGCCCGGTAAAAAGTAACCGGCTTTCCAGTAATTTTTTCCACTCTCTTTAGACTTTTCTCACTGGAATTGCTTAAATTATCCACCACTACCACATCATACCCTGCATTTTGCAGTTCAACCACTGTATGGCTGCCAATATATCCGGCGCCCCCTGTAACCAGTATTGCCATTTTGCTTCCTCCTTCAAATTGTCACATGTCCAATTGTTAAATGTTTTTTAACTGATATTATTTTACCCCTATAACACTTAATTTAACAAGACTACAATGTTATTCATACCTGTCAAAATGTTATCTTAGTTTCCAGAACATTTTTCAAACACCCTTTAGTTAAAGGAAGGCTGGAATATATGGACATATTCATGAAATCATTTTCGCCGTCTGTTTCCGGCTTTTTATGACAAAATCACAGCGCAATTCCGTTTTCCCCGCAAAGCCGTCTTGCGCTCTCTACAGAGTCTATACCTGTCTTATTTTTAATAGGCGCAAATTCCTTGTTTCTCTCAATCTCAAAGGGCAGACAGCTGTCCAGCTCATGAATCATATCCAGCACAAGCTGTTCAAATTTATAACCATTTGGTTCTTCCGGCTTTACCTTTCTGCCATCCTTATCCAGATGGGGAATTTTCTTTTCCACCACATGAAGCGGCAGATTTCTTTCCCGGATTTTCTCCAAATCCGCTATGCGGAACAGGTAGTTTAAAATAACGCCAAAGCTGTATGCCGGATCTCCATTTTCATCCTTTGCGTTCATCAATTCATCTGTCAGTTCATAGTATTCAACAATGGAAGGCCTGCCATCCTCCAGACAGATAACCCCTATTTTTTCATCCGGGGCACACTTACGCACTACCTTTGCACCAACAGCACAGTTGTTTTCTATTACCGCCCCCACAAAACAAGGATCCGCTATTCGCTGCAGCACATTGTCCACTGCAAAAACATTCAAAAGCTCCACGCCGTCCTCCATGGCTTTCTGCGCTACTCCCCATTTAAACATTGAAGAATACCAGCCGCCGTTTCCATTTGGTGATGTGGAAATTTTCCATGGCTCCTCCATATAAACCCTGCCCTCATAATCACAGGCAGGCGCCATTTCCTGCATGAAAAAAGTGACAAATTCTTCCCTGTAGCCAAAGAAATCATGTTCTTTAAGGAAGCTGACTGTTGCTTCATGATTTTTATCACTGGTCATAACATAAAGAGGAATAAACGCTTCCGCCTCTTCCACCACATCCATCAGGTTTTCAATCAACCGCTGGAATATATATACATCCTTCGTAATTCCAATATTATACACACCCTTAGGCGCATCAGAACCCAGCCTGGTCCCCATGCCTCCGGCAAGAAGTACAGCCCCCACTTTTCCCTGCCGGATAGCCTCCAGCCCTTTTGCCCTAAACTCTTTTTCCTTTTCACGAATCTGGGAAAGCTGCATAGCCGCAAGGGGGGTAATCACACCTCTGTCATCCCCATCTTTCCTATCTTTTAAAGATGACAGAACTTTAAAATCTGTTGCTTCAATCTCTGCAAGCAAAGTTTCTTTCTGTTCCGTTGTCAGCGTATCATAATATCCAAGTACATGTTCCTGCCCTGCACCTGCAAGCTTTTCTAATGCCTGTTCGTAATTCATATTTAATTACCTATGCCTTTCTACATAATCTGCAGCCTATAACTATTATGGTTTCATTATAATTTTTTTTTATTTATTATGCAACCACTGCCTCTTTTCTTTTCAAAAATATTACCTTGTAAAGGAAGCGTTAAGATAACGTTAAACTGTCGTTAAGAAACCGTTTATTTACTTTTCCCCGCCTCACACTTCTGTTAAGATATGCAAAGCACAACCGCCAGAACATGTTGGCCGGAAAACAGACCTGTATTATATGGAGGTATCATTATGAACATACTTATTTTTATTGTAGCACTGATCGGCGGAACCGCCGGTGTTTTATCCACTCTTTATCTTACCATATCGCTTCCTGCTGTTATTATATGGAAGGTCTATCGGAGAATTCACAAGCACATTCCAATAACCAAATAGAAAAACACGCATATAATAAATAAAAAGCATCTGGAATATATTTATGGAAATATATGTGGTAAAAGAAGGGGATACCGTAGATTCCATTGCACAGGAATATGGAATTATGGTATCCTCCCTTATTTTTGACAATCAACTCTCCTACCCCTATGCCCTTGCCATCGGGCAGGCTCTCCTTGTGTCTGCCGGCCCCTCTCCTTCGCCTGCTTATCCGGCATACGTCAATGGGTACGCTTATCCATTTATCTCACAGGATGTACTTGACGACACCCTGCCATATCTTACTTCTCTGTCTGTCTTTTCTTACGGTTTTACAACAGAAGGAGAACTGGTGCCTCCCGCCCTTGATGACGATTTTATGATACGCTCCGCCCTGAACCTAAATGTCCGTCCTATTCTGACCCTTACCCCTTTCGGACCGGATGGAAATTTTAATAATTATCTGATTACTTCTATTGTAAATAACGAAACCGCCCAAAACAGGCTGATTGAAAATCTCCTGAAGATTCTTGATGAAAAAGGATTTCAGGGCGTAGACATTGATTTTGAATATATTCTTGCCGCAGACCGGATTCCCTTTGCAGAATTTGTGGCCAAAACCAGAGACACCCTTGCACCTTATGGCTATCATGTGTCTGTGGCGCTGGCCCCTAAAACTTCCGACATGCAGTCCGGGCTTCTTTATGCAGGAAAAGATTATGGACTGTTGGGAGCAGCCGCAGACAGTGTACTGCTTATGACGTACGAATGGGGGTATACTTATGGACATTTAAGATACAGGTAATAATATACACGATGTAAGCCTGCCTTGCCTATTGTAAATACCCTTTAATTAAGGAAATAACTCCCATCTTTTTCAACCGCTCCTGCATCCTTTTGGCATTATTAAGGCTTTTGTATGCACCTGCCTGTACAACCCACAAATACCCTTCCGGGGCAATCTGTTCCGGTTCGATTTCGTCATATTTTGTAAGATTATACTTTTCAATATAATCATTTATCAATGACTGTTCATACGTTTTTGATGTGGCGTAAGGGAATTGTGCATTTTGCAGGTATTGCACTGCAAGAATATAATTGTTACATCCAATGACGTTTTTCCAGTTCGGTTCTGTCTGACTGCCGATTTTTCTATCGGCAATATATGTATTGTGGTCCAGAATTGACTGTTCCCAGCTGTCATATGCACGCCATAGCATGTTTTTGTCTGTCCGGTAACTCCCATCCGGGTTCTGCTCTACAGCATCCTTGACATAACTTCTGCCTGTCCATCCATTCAGTTTGATTCCAAACAGGGCATTCGCATTCGTTGCCAATTCGGACTTACCCCATCCAGATTCTTTTATTGCCTGCGCAATCACCACCGAAGGAAGCACAAGTTTACGGTCCATCCAGTCTTTCCGTGCAATTGCTCCAACAAAATCAATAAATTCTCCTTTTGTCGGATTATGATTCTCTGCTGGAGTATACATAGACCCAATAACTTCCTTATATAATGCTTTGTAAATTGCCCTTGCAATTCCTTCTGCTTCAGCCCTCTGATAAATACCTATATCTGTTTGATTATCACAAAAGCATACTTCTATCAGCATTGACTTGGCTTTTGTCTTTTGTATTACATACAGACCAGTCCCTTCTTTGACGCCTCTGTTCTTAAATCCAAACTTTTCCAGCTCCGCACATACCTCCAGTGCATCAGGATACTGTCTGCCTTTGTAGGTATATATTTCTGCCCCATGCCCTGTATGCTCTTTTGACGCGTTAAAATGTATACTGATAAACCAGTCCAAATCCTGCCTGTTGGCAAGCGCGACTGTGGCGGCAAGATATTCCTTCTGGGTGCCTGCATTGTCCACAGTGCAGTCAATTACTGTTACCCCTGCCTGCCGGAGCAGTTCCATAAGGGCATGTCCAACCAGACGGGTATGTTCTGATTCCTTTATAATGCCAACGGCCCCGTATCCGGGGCCGCTGGCCGTATGACCACAATTAACTCCTATTGTCACTTGCTTTCCTCCTTACCTCTCCTGCTGCCTGTGTTCCTCCACACTGCCCGTGGCACCGTTCCCGTCCAATCCGTCCGTATCTGGCAGCTCATCCGTATACTTTAAAAGAAACGACCTTACGCCTGCCCAGACCTTTTTGACCGGCAGACCACATAATGCCATATTCTTAAAAATGCTTGTAGTCTCATAGGCTATATAAAGAATACCGAAAAACTCCGCTACTCCTACTGCGTTAATCCCCAGATAGCTCCTTGCTGTCTCTGGAATAAAGCCAATAAGGTTAATCTTTACCAGCGTATCCACCGCCAGCATGAATATCAGCGAAATAAGCATCCCTACTTTCCTGATAGCGCCGTCAATTCCTGTACAGCTGTTAAACTTCTTTTCCCTTACTGCCCGCATCCCTCCAAAAACAGTATCAAATACAATTGCCAGGATAACCAGAGCTATCACCTTATTGTGTGCTGCCGCATTAATAAATTCCATAATCTTCATCTCCATAATTTCTTCCTTTCTGAAAATTTATTTTTCTCTATCCAAATTTTCCAAATCCTATATCAGCCGGTAATGCGGACGTTCCCGGATTTTAACCTCTTTCCATGGGCACCACTTTTTACAAATGACATATCTCCAATACCTAATCCAGTCATCAAGCACTATCCCTGCCATGGATAACGGTATCCACAGCAGAAAAAAGTAAAGACACACCTGCCCCCTAAGATTAAAAGGAAGTCCGGAATAATCCCAGACATCCCACTTAAGCCACAAATTAACAATACATCCTGTTAAAAACTCAAATATTGTAATAATGCAGGCGCTTACTGCTGACTGTCTCAAAAGGCACCAGTGCCATGGCATCTTATACTCATTAAGCAGCCCCATAACCACAAAACAAAACCCCCCAAGGATAAACATAGACCAGTGTGTATATCCCCTCCATATTAATTCAATCAGGCTATATATCATTCCTCCTGTTAAAAACAAAACAGCCTCCATTATTTTATTTCTCCTTCCATCTGTGCCATATATGACTTAAGGACATCATTCTGACGTTCTTCCGGTATCGCGCACCCATAAATGATTCCCTCCACCTCTTCTTTTGTACTGCATTCGTCCACCCACTCCCAGAGGCTGTTTCTATACGTTGTCTGATAACTTACAAATTTAAAAGCCTCCTGTATAATCGTCTGCATATCCGCCCTGGAATAAAATTTACAACGGTTGGCGGAGTCCTGGTAAGAGACAGTGTCACTGCTTCCGGATGCAAGCTCAAACTGCTTCCCAAAGAGCAGAGCGACCTCCTCATCCGAGAGTGGGAAACGTTCCGTCCCTCCGGACAATTCCACATCCACGCCTGCTGCCTTAATCTCCTGATAGGCAAACCTTATTTCCTGTTTTTTCGCATCCTTTATTTCCTGCAGTGTCGGCTCGTACGGTTCCGGTTCAGGCACAGGTTCTGGTTCAGGCGGCGCCACGTAAATTGAGCTGTCATCCGAGAACTGCACGCCTCCCTCAATTATTCTGTATACAGTTGTATAGCCGGAATAATCCCAGTTATCATCATCCCTGCCGATCCTGTTTAGCACAAAACCAGACTGCCTGACGGGGAAAGCCCCCTTTATCTGTACAACATGCCCTGATATGGCATCAAATAAAACTGGGTAAGACACTGCTTCCCCCAGATAGGTAAGATTAACCATTCTTTTCTCCTTTCTTTTTTATAATGAAATAAAATAAGAGCCACTTGGCTCTCTTGTTTACAGTTTCTTTTTAATGTTTTCTGCTGTCCTTTCTTTCCATATTAAATAATAATTCCTAATTCTTTCCATGATTGCCTGTACTATCGGTTTCTCGCAGGAAATCCAATTGCACAATTTTACTATTGAGCATACCCTGCACGCTGTTTCTGAACAGAAATCCTCTAATAACTCTGCTGCCTGATATACTTTTTTTACATCTCCTACATTCTTCACGTTCCTTACCTCCACTAAAGTTTTATTATAAACTTACAAAAAATTCCAACCATCAGTTGATAGTTGGAATGTATTTTGATAATATTAAAATAGTGATGGCGGACATATACCCGAAAGGAGCTTGATTCATGGACGCTATCATTGCATTAGTCATTTCAGTAATTGGTTATGAATTCTATAGCATAGACTTCTGCACACTGTTTACATTTGTCAGTGTCGCTAACACCTTATACAAAAACTGGATAAACTACATCAATGATAAAGCTACCAGACGGTAGATAAGATACTTACTTAGGGAAAACGTTGTTACCAGCAACGTGTAATGTACTCATGATGATTTTTTCTTGAAATACTCTTTGTTTTACTTATCAACTGCCGCCATCATTATTTATTATACCATTAGACAAATAATTTCAATATATGTTATTCATCTACAAATATCTACATTTCCCTATCTATATTTCACTATTAAATTCTTTTCTCTATTCACCTCCGCTAAATCATAATTTAACTGATAAACTGCCTAATAATATCAGATTTCTCACGGAAG
>CANCXX010000080.1 GCA_947381965.1 uncultured bacterium | reverse complement strand
GAGTGGAATATATTGTCAGAATATTTCCACAACTTCAAGTTTCGCAATTACCTAACATAAAATACAAAGCGAGGTATGCGAAATGAAGCAATATTTTTCTGAAGCGAAACAATATTTTGCTTTTCAATGGCACATTACGGATGAGTGTGACCAGCGGTGCAAACACTGTTACATTTTTTCGGAAGATGCCTGCAAAAAAATAGATTCTATGAATTGGCAGCAAATACAAAACACGTTTTATAACTGCCTTGATTTTTGTAAGGTTTATAACCGTTTGCCTTATTTTTACATTACCGGTGGCGATCCGATTCTACATCCGGATTTTTGGAGACTGTTGGAATTGCTTCACAGACATAGTATACCCTTTACTATTCTCGGAAATCCCTTTCACTTAAGCGACCGGATATGCCGCAAGCTGAAAGCGTACGGCTGTGAGAAATATCAACTGTCTGTCGACGGGCTTCGTGAAACCCACGACTGGTTCCGTAAACCCGGCTCCTACGACTGTACGCTGGAAAAGATCGGCTGCATTAACCGGGCGGGAATCCGCAGCGTAGTTATGACGACGGTTTCTAAAACCAATCGAATGGAAATTCCCGGCATTATTGATGCTGTTGTAAAGGCGGGTGTAAATGTATATGCTTTTTCACGCTATGTTCCCAGCGGCGGCGATTTGGATGCAAGCATGACGCCCCAGGAATACCGGGAGCTGCTTGTTATGTGTGATAAGAAATTTAAGGAGTATGAGGCAGCAGGCTGTGATACCTATTTTAATAAAAAAGATCATCTTTGGACGCTATATGAATATGAAACGGGAGAATTTAAAATCCCGGCATTGGCAGAGGAAGGTATGATTTATGGTGGTTGTAACTGCGGAAACTGTCATATTACGATTCTTCCCACCGGTCAGGTTTATGCTTGCCGCCGGGTAGCCGACAGTGGTGCAGGCAATGTTTTTACAGAACGCCTTGCTGACATATGGGTAACAAATATGGAGCATTATCGGGAATACACGAAATTCAGCAAATGTGCAAAATGCAAGTTGCTTGCATTTTGTCGGGGCTGTCCTGCGGTTGCAAAGGGAACAAACGGAGATTTTTATGCTGCAGACCCACAGTGTTGGGCAGATGAGAACAGTGATCTGTTCCGAAAGTGAGGATTGAATGAATGCAAAAATGAAAGCGGTTTTGATTGACAAACCTACAAGAGCAGAGAGGATTGCGTTTAGTGAAATCCCGATTCCCAAAGGTAAGCCAGGCTGGGTGCTGGTAAAGGTACATGCTTTCGGCATGAATCACTCTGAACAAATCCTGCGGCTTAGAGAGATCAGGGCGGACTACATTCAAAAGCCCATCATTCCTGGCATTGAGTGCGTTGGAGAAATCGCTGACCCGTCGGACAGTGGTTTTGCAGTCGGACAAAAGGTGGTGGCGCTTATGGGCGGTATGGGGCGCAGCTTTCACGGGAGCTATGCAGAATATGCGCTTTTGCCGGTTCACCATGTATTTGCCGTAGAATCTTCGCTTTCGTGGACGGATATGGCAGCAGTGCCCGAAACCTATTTTACAGCGTGGGGGTCGCTTTTTGAGTGCCTCCACCTGAAAGCAGGCGACACATTGCTGGTCCGCGGCGGAACCTGCGCGCTTGGATATGCTGCTATACAGATTGCAAAAGCAATAGGATGCAAGGTGATTGCAACCACACATAGAATCGGCAAGCTTCCGCTTTTAAAAAATGCGGACCAAGCGGTTCTTGATACCGGACAGCTTGCAGGAACACTTAAAGGTGTTACAAAAGCATTAGAACTTGTCGGTCCTAAAACTATAAAAGATACGCTCTGGTGTGTAGAGAAAGGCGGGATTGTCTGTAACACAGGAATTTTAGGCGGCATATACGCATTAAACGGCTTTGATCCAATCAAAAATATTCCTAATGGCGTTTACCTTACAGGTTTTTTCTCTAACTATCCTACACAAGAGGCAATACTTGATATTTTTGCATTCTTGGAAAGATATAATCTAAAGCCTGCTGTCGGTGCCAAATATGACTTTGAACAAATAAAGGACGCCTGCGCTGCACTGGAGAGCGGAAGCGTAAATGGAAAAATCGTTGTACGTGTTTGAAACAATGAATGTAGGAGGACAGATACATGGACGCAAAAACCTGTATGGAAAAATTAAAGCTTGTGGGTGTTTTATCCTTCGCCACAGTTGACAGTAAAGGGAATCCGCAGATTCGCTGTATCAGTGCGATTCATTTTGATAATGACAACCTCTATTTTTTTACGGCAAGAGGAAAAAACTTTTGTCAGGAACTTCTTGAAAACGGGAAAGTTCAAATACTTGCATATACCCGCTTTAAGGAAATGATACGGTTGTCTGCAAAGGCTGTGCCTGCCCCCGATTCAGAGCAGGAAGAGAAAATTAATAGAATTTTTTCCGAACAGCCTTATTTAGCAAATGTGTATCCGGGGGACACCCGAAAAATCGGGATTATTTTTGAGGTAAGAAATGCCGAAATTGAATATTTTAATCTTGGTGTAAATCCAATTTTCCGGGAAAGCTATATCCTTGGAGCAGGGACAATTTCGGAAAAGGGGTATTGCATTGCCGATAATTGTATTGGATGCGGAAAATGTCAAAGGAGCTGCCCGCAGAGGTGTATCGTACAGGGAAAGCCCTATCATATACAGCAGGAACATTGCCTGCATTGCGGAAGCTGTTACGAAAACTGTCCTGTAAAGGCGGTTCAGAAACGAGGTGGGAAATGAATCAGACGGAAAGAAGATTATTTTTATTGAAAGAATTGCTTTCAGAGCAGCCGGATTATGCAAAGCTGCAGATTCCGGAGGATGCCCATGGGCAAAAAAGGCTTTTGCGTTCTCTTTTTAATGTCCGAATGCCTTTGCCTGCAAGTGGTGAATTTTTAGAGATACAGGATGCTTATTTGCAGGAAGAAACAAGAAAAAAGGGAATTACAAGGTTCTCTGAGCTGACTCCGGTACAAAAGGGAATTTATCTCTGGCAGGGAGATATTACGACGCTTGCCTGTGATGCGATTATAAATGCAGCCAACAGTCAGATGTTGGGCTGTTTTTGTCCCTGCCATAGTTGTATTGACAATGCAATTCACACTTTTTCTGGCATTCAGCTTCGGTCTGCCTGTGGGAAGCTGATGGAGAAGCAGGGATATGAGGAACCTGTGGGAAGGGCAAAGATCACCCAGGGCTTTAATCTGCCTTGCCGTTATGTTATCCATACAGTGGGGCCAATGATTCACGGCCGGCTTACCAATAAGGATTGTGAAATGCTGGCATCCTGCTACCGTTCCTGTCTGGATCTGGCAGAGGAAAACAAGGTAAAAAGCATTGCGTTCTGCTGCATTTCCACAGGGGAATTTCACTTCCCAAATGACAAGGCAGCAGAGATTGCAGTCAGAACGGTAAAGGAATACCGAAAACAGCACAGCGGTATGGAGGTGATATTCAATGTTTTCAGGAATGAGGATTACGAAATCTACAAAAACCTGCTTGGAGCAGATTGAAAAATTAAAAAAAGAATTTGCACAGGCGGATGCGGTGGTCATTGGGGCCGGCGCAGGGCTTTCCACCGCCGCAGGTTTTGCATATACCGGGGAAAGGTTTAGGCGCTATTTTTCCGACTTTGAAGCAAATTACGGTTTTCAGGATATGTATTCGGGAGGCTTTTATCCGTATCCTACGCTGGAAGAGCATTGGGCGTATTGGAGCCGCTATATCTATATTAATCGGTACATGGATGCGCCGAAACCGGTATATGACAGACTTTTTCAGCTGGTGAAGGATAAAGACTATTTTGTAATCACCACGAATGTGGATCACTGTTTTCAGAAAGCAGGTTTTGACAAGAAAAGGCTGTTTTATACGCAGGGGGATTACGGTTTGTTCCAATGCAGTGAGCCCTGCTGTCAGGAAACTTTTGAGAATGAGGATGTGGTGCGCAAAATGATGGAGAGGCAGCAGGATATGCGGATTCCCACGGAGCTTGTGCCGATCTGTCCTCATTGTGGAAAACCATTAACTATGAATCTGCGTTCAGACAGCAAATTTGTTCAGGATGAGGGGTGGTATTTGGCGGCGGAGAGGTACAACAATTTTATATGCACCAGGAAGAATCTTCGAATTATATTTTTAGAACTTGGCGTTGGATATAACACGCCGGGTATAGTGAAATTTTCTTTCTGGAGCATGACAGCGGAAAATCCAAAGGCAACCTATGCCTGTGTCAATTTAGGGGAAGCCTGCGCACCAAGGGAAATCAGTGACCGCTCCATCTGTATTGATGCAGATATTGGGAAGGTACTCGAACAAATATAAAACAACAGGGTCAATTACTTTGTTCATTTGTAGGCATAATGAAAATATCGGGTCAAATCGGGTCATTCGACTGACACGATTGCTCGATTTTCCATTTTACTTTTGCATTACATAAATTTTACCCGGATATTTTCTATATATCCTATTGCCTGCTGAATCATTTGCAGGGCATCTTGTTTAGTTCTTCCTGCAGATACTTATTACAGACGGTTAAACCTGAAAATTCTGTTCACACTTGTACTGATTTGCCCTATAGCGTGTTTGAAACACGCTATAGCGATTTTGGCCGGAAGGCTTTATCCTGTCCCTTTAATGTAAATCCTCAATCTGAAAACTTTCTGTTTTCAGGTCGCAGTAATACCGGCCCCTTTGGGCTGTAAACTTTAACACACAGTAATCAGGATCATTGACTCCCTGCTTGTAATACATGGTATCACCAAGCTGCCATATTTCTTTTTTGATTTCTTCATCTTGCAAAACCTCCATTGTGCCGATAAGCATTAGGCCTTCATACCGGAAACGTCCCCTGGTGTAAAAATATATGCTTGCCTTTTGATTTTTCATATACTGCCTGGAACGCATGGAGGAGGTATTTGTGGAAAAATAAAAGCAATTTCCATCAATTTTACGCGGCGCAAACATGGCCTTTACATTGGGAAATCCTTCTTCATCTATGGAGGCGACAAAGGATGTTTTTTGCTTCTGGATAAATTCAATGATATGTGCTCTTGTTTTCATCATAGTCCTTTCTTTTTAAGGCTGTTTCCTGTCCGGCATGTTTTGGGTCAGTGTATCCAGTATCCGGGCAAGAAACTGCTCAAACTGTTTTTGTTCGTTTTCTGTAAATCCCTGGTAGAATAATGCGTTCATCTGCTGTGATACTGTTTCGTATTTTCCCTGAAGAGATTTGGCGTATTCCGTAAGTGAAATAAGGGTCTGCCGACGGTTTAGCGGATTGATATTTCTTGAAACAATTCCTTTGCGGACCATTCCGTCTATTACAACAGATATTGTATTTTTGGCAAGGGAAGTTTTTTGACTGATTTCGCTAATGGAAAGATTATCGTTTTTCCACAGGATAAATAAAATTCTTCCCTGGCCGCCGCTTAATTCAATGTTGTTTTTTTGCAGCAGTCTTTCAAAAATCCTGTCCTGTAATTGTTTAATTTGCGTGATATAAAAACCGCCTTTTGTCTCCAATAAATCACCTCATATCTTATTAGAATAGTTCTATATAGAACTGATTTGAGTGTATCATGGATATAGGGCAAAGTCAAGATAAGCGCAAAAAAAGTAAAAATTAATTTTGATAATTTTTAAAAGAAATCTAAACTTTTGGCTTGTCTGGTACGAAATATATAGTAAGAAAGTACTAGACACTATTGAAATACATTTCCAGGGAGGGATTGACGCAGCAAACGGATTTTCGAGTATTTTTATGGTGCAGTCAGTAACGGCTGTTCCCAATATTGGTAAGGTAAAGCGCGAGCATCATAACGCTGCCCGTTTTGAGGCAGGTGGGAAAAATTCCAATGGGTCTTTTGCAAAAGTACTTGAAAATGCAGAAGAAGAAACCCGGAAGTCTTCCATGGATTGTCATACGGTCACTTACGACCGCGACTGTCAGATACGGACCTTTCTTTATCAATCTGGTGAATACCGCTTCTGAACATTGTTTTCCAAAGAACACAAAACAGGCTTTGAAGGGCAGCTTTCAGGGCCTGTTTTCATCTGGGCGGCAGAATTTGCCTGGAAAGGCAATGGAAGACATTTAAGTATATGAAGGGAGGATGGCAAAGGATTATGGTGTTGTGTATTGTAAGCGCTCCATGCAAGGTTTGAGGACGCTGCATGGAGGTACAGGTCCGAAAATGACTTAGTCCTCAGACTTTGCGACTTGATAAAATAAAAATCAAAGGAGCAAAGTATAATATGAAAAACTTAATAAAAGAATTAAAAACGTTTATTTTTTTGTGGAGCACGCAGTCACTGTCACAGCTTGGCAGCGCCATGACGAGCTTTGCGCTTACTCTGTGGCTTTATGAAAAAACCGGTTCGGCGTTACAGACGGCGCTTTTATCCATATGTACATATGCACCGTATGTGCTGGTGAGCATTTGGGCAGGTGCGCTTAGCGACCGTTGGGATAAGAAAAAAGTAATGCTGATCTGTGATACACTGGCCGCCGGGGGGACAGTTGTGATTCTGGTCCTTTTGAAAATGGATTTATTGATGCCAGGACATATATATATTATTAATGTGATAAACGGTTTGATGAATACTGTACAGCAGCCTGCCAGTGATGTAGCCATTACAATGATTACGCCCAAGAAATATTATCAGAAAACAAGCGGTATGAGATCCTTTTCGGGGTCGCTGATTACTATTTTAAATCCTGTGCTTGCAACGGCGCTTTTCTCCTTTGCAGGTATGGAAATGGTAATTTATACTGATCTGGCCACTTTTATAATAGCATTTTTAGTGTTGCTGGCTGGAATAAAGATTCCCTCAGCTGAGGGAGAAAAAAAGACAGAGAAAGACTCTGTTTTGGAAAGTATAAAATCAGGGCTTTTGTATTTACGGGACAATGATATGGTTCTTGTGCTGATTCTCTTTCTTGCAGGCGTTAATCTGGTAGCCTCTGCGTTTGATGCGGTTCTCCCGGCATTTGTGCTGCCCAGGGAAAACGGCGGTGAAACTGTTTTGGGCGTTGTTACTTCCTGCGCAGGGATTGCCATGCTGACAGGAAGCCTGCTTGCAACGCTGCTTCCGGCGCCCAAGAACCGGATTCGTGTTATATATATAACAATGCTGATTTCCCTGGGAACGGAAAATTTTCTGCTTTCTTTTTGCAGAACGCCCATTTTTTGGTGTCTGGGGCAAATTATCGGATGGCTGCTGGTACCGGTTATGAACGCTAATCTGGATGTTATTTTGAGAAGTACGATTCCGGTTGAGATGCAGGGGCGTGTATATTCTTGCAGAAACACCCTGCAGTTTTTTACAATTCCCATAGGGCTTTATGCCGGAGGGTTTATGGTTGATAAAGTCTGTGAACCTTTTATGAGTTCAGAGAAAGCAAAGGGACTGCCGGAGATGCTCTTTGGAAGTGGAAAGGGATCCGGGGCGGCTCTTATGATGTTTATCCTTGGCGTTGGGGGTGTGGCAGTGTGTCTGGTGTTTGGACGCATTTTGCGGAAATATAAGTACACAGACGGTCAGTAAGAAGCAGTTTAAATTCTTTTTATTTTATAAGTAAAAAAGCGGGAAAAAACCGCTTTTTTATTTTGGGAAAAGATTTTATTTCCCCGGACTTGACAGGTTTTGCGGTGAAAGCTACCATAATTTTGTGACAAAGGTTTTGGAGATAGTTATAGAAAACTAAGAGTGTTGAAAAGATGGACATTATTGAGAGGGATATTTTTGCTTTAATTTGCAGCAATGATGGAATTAAGGCAAAGGATATAGCAGGAAAACTGAAGAAGGAGAGAAAGGTAATCAATCATTATCTTTATTCTTCACCATATATGAAAGAACTGTGCTTTTGTGACAGCGCATTTAAATGGCATGGGTATATCCGCCAGACAAGACCCCATAGGGGGCTGGAGGAGTTTAGCGGCTATTATTCCACAGTGCGGGAGTTTCTTGCGCTGGGGGAGGATGAATGGTTTGGAGCGTTAAAGGAAGGATGCCGCAGGATTGGGCGGAACCTGAATAATACCAGAGGGCTGTTTCATTCTTTTAGGGATACGGCGGAAACTATGAGGAAGTTGTTTACAGACCTGGAGGACGTGGACTATAGGGAATGGGAGATTGTTTTTGAGCTTCGTATAAAGAAGTCCCGCGGGGTCAGGATTTATGCGGATGTGCTTGTAATTACAGAAAAGTACGTGTTTAGTCTGGAATTTAAAATGAATGATAAGATAGAGGAAAAAGAAGTTTCGCAGGCGGCAAAGTACAGCGCTTATCAGGAGATCCTGTTTGGACCTTCTTATGATGTGATACCGGTTCTGGTGCTTACAAGGGCGGAGGATTTGTATCAATATATAAGGTTAGAAGGAACAACTGCGGAAATACCAGTTTGTTCCGGGGACATGCTTTTTAATATATTTGATGAATATCTGGGATTTCTGGCGGATTGAGCGTGTTTGAAAAATGCGCTGGCGCTTCTTAAACATTCTAATGCCTCTCACACAATCTTCATATGAAATTCATAGGGGTGTGCTACAATCATATTACTGACGGGGAACTAAAACAGACGCAAAGGGTTTGGCTCCGTATTCTGATACAACAGAAATGGAAGGAACGGTATAAATGGCCGCAGGGTGTAAGTATGCGTATTTTATTTTTGGAAGATGAACCTGCCATACGGGAGGTTTTAACAGAGTACATGAAAGTGCAGGGCTATGAGGTAATTGGCGTCTCGGATGGTGAGAAGGCGTTGATGCTTTTACAAAGCCAGTCTTTTGATATGGCCGTGCTGGACATTATGGTACCGGGAGTTAGTGGGCTGAAGGTGCTTTCCTTTATTAAAGAGCACAAACCTGAAATGGCAACGATCATGCTGACCGCATTGGATGATGAAAAGACGCAGGTCCAGGCTTTTAATCTTTATGCGGACGATTATGTGATTAAGCCCGTATCGCCTATTATTCTGCTAAAGAGGATGGAAACCATTCTTCGGCGTGTAAAAAAAGCGGGACAGAGAGATGAGCGGGGGCTGGTGATTTGTGAGGATTCCTATCAGGCATTTTATGATGGAGAGCCCTTATCCCTTACATTAAGTGAATTTTTGCTTCTGCAGGTTTTAAGCAGGGAGCCAGGGCGCGCTTTCACAAGGGAACAGTTAATTCTGCGGATTTTTAATGAGGACTATGTAGGGAATGACAGAATTATTGATGCCCATGTCAAAAACCTCCGGAAAAAGCTCCCTGGAAATTTTATTAAGACTGTGATTGGCGTTGGCTATCAGTTTAAGGAGGAAATATGAAAATGGGATTATCCAAAAAAACTTTTTTTTACAGCATGGCCCTTGCGGTGGTTATGGTTGCTTTTGTTGTGGGGTACTTTGTGTTTATGCTGCCTTCCCTATATGTGGATTATGTGATGGAAAGTAACTTAGATTCTGTGGTGGATATTCAAAAGGGCTATAGGCAGAGCAGGACCTATGAGGACTTGTCAGTGAAAAATCCTTCGGCGGTTTATTCTCTGGAAATTCCGAAGGAAGGAAGGGAATTTTACCTTGCAGGAAAGTTTTTCAAGATGACAGTAAAGGTCCGGGATGAGGAACTACAGGGACTTTTTGACCGTATGAGAGCCATGGTAAAGGGGATAGAAAGCCTTAAGGAAGAAGAAATCAGAGAGTATAAGGAAGAGGATTTTTTCCATATATGGAAAGAGTTAAAGGAAAAATTTTCAGAAAAGGATCTGTTTTCGGAGGATTTTCCGGTAGAAATACAAGTGGAAGCTAAGGGCGGCGATGGGGTTTACAGGGAAGAGTATTTTAAATTTCACAGAATATCGGATGATTTGTTTGTATATGAGGCAGGGGTATCCGATGGAAATTTCAGCTATACCACATATATTGCCATGGGGCAGGAGGAGGATGCCTATATTTTTACGGTTTTGCCCACCATGACGCCGCGGATGGAGGAAATCACGCCAGTGGTAATGGGGAGTCTGCCAATGATCATAGCCGTTGTTTTTCTATTGGTGCTCCTTTCTTCCCACTATTTTTCAGGAAAAATCGTGAAACCGATTATTCGTTTAGCCGATTATGCGGAAAGTGCAAAACAGATGGAAGGATTCGACAGTCATGGGTTTGTGTCGGACAGTCATGATGAAATTGGAGCTTTGGGGGAGACTTTAAATGAATTATATGAAAAGCTCCATGCCAGTTACCGGGAGCTGGAAGGAAAAAACCGTATGCTGGAAGAGAAGAATCAGCGTCAGGAGGTTTTTTTGCGGGCCGCGTCCCATCAGCTTAAAACACCCATTGCTGCCGCGCTTTTGCTGGTGGAGGGTATGAGGAATGAAATTGGAAAATATAAGGATGTGAAAGCCTATCTCCCGGAGGTAAAGAAGCAGCTTTTGTCTATGCAGAAGATTGTGGAAGATATGCTTCAATTAAACTATCAGGCAGAGAACAGAGAACGGGAGATGGTGTCTGTAGATGAACTTGTCAGGGAGACTTTGAAAAGTTATGGGGTTCAGACAGAAGCTAAGAGGTTTGCTGTGGAGTTTAAAGGAAGCGGAACAGCGCTTACAGACAGGGAGCTGATGAAGAAGGTTATAGATAATCTGATTTCCAATGGGGTACAGTATACGCCGGAAGGAGAGCGGATAGAGATAGAAGTGGAAGGCGGGAATCTGCGTATCAGAAACTACGGGGTGGTGATAGAGGAAAAACTGCTTCCAAACATTTTTGAACCTTTTGTCAGCAGCATGGATGGCCGGGGAAAGGGGCTTGGACTCTATGTGGCGGCATATTACAGCAAAATTCTGGGGTTGGAGCTGACAGTGGAAAATATAGAAAACGGGGTACAGTCTGTACTTAAATTTAAAAGTGAGCAGGAAATAATGGAAATTTAAAACCGCATATGCTGAAAAACGGCTCAGGCCGGGGATATGCGGAACTGGAAACAGCATATACCCAGCCAGGGCCCAGAGGAAATAC
>CANCXX010000079.1 GCA_947381965.1 uncultured bacterium | reverse complement strand
GGTAGGAATGATAGGGATTCCGTAGTAGTCGGCACTGTGCGTAATGTGCATAACTGGCTGTCTTATGGAGTTGTGGGAAAGTCTGTTTGCAGAATGTGGGAAAGCTGCACTTTAGCTTTTCCATGTTCTGTGAACGGACTTTTCCATGACGGAATAGCAAGTTATACACATTTCCACGGTGCTTGTCTTTTGGTCTTTGGTTTCTTTGGTTCGGAATAGTGTGGTGCTGGCGGTCTATCTCTTGTTTTCGGTTGCTTGCTTCTTTACCGTACATGAGCATTCGCGCCAGGGTTGTCGTTGCCGTAACCTTCCAGCAGGTTGATAACGCCCCACACGCCAAGGCCAGCGCCCAGCGCGATAACCAGTACCTTCAAAGTGTCGATTGCGCTCGTAAAAAATGCCATAAATTACCTCCATAAATTTGTTGTGATTGGTTGACAGGAACAAAAAAGCCTGCCGGTTGAACAGGTCAATCGGCGGGCGCATCAGACACAGGCGGCGCTTCGAGTTCACAGCTTTTAAAAACGTCGTCCGGTCGGACGGTCAATCTCCGGCTCAGATATTTTGCAATATCAAAAGCGTTCTTCTTGCTGGAATCCAGCAGGTATTTATATTGCGGATGCTTGGTAATGTCAAATTTGTCGCTGAAGAACGGCCTTACGCCCTGCACCCGCAAGATGCATTTGCCGCCGTCCATCACCGCCAGTTCATCGGTTGACATCAGTTCCTTGTCCCAGGGGTTCCGTTCCAGAAGAATGTCATAGTCGATATTTTCTAAAATCAACTCGCGGTAGCTTTCCATCTCATCCAATCCCATCCTGCGCGGAGCGCGTTTACCAGCAGGGGAAGAAACCGCTGAGGGGGCAGGGGGTGTGATGGATAGATCAGTATCGCTTTTTTCAGTTTTATTTATCTCAGTATTATTAGGGGCGGAAATTCCGCACTCTTGACCGCTGGTTTTCAGGGGTGCAGACTGCGGTTTTTCAGCAGTCTTGACTGCGGCACTGTCAAGCGGTCTTGACTGCTGGTTTTCCGCAGTCTGAACCGGCGCGGAGGGTTCCGGCTCCAGAATGGAGTTTTTAACGTAAATCCGGGCGGGGTGTCCCTGGCCCTGCTTTTTCCGTTCCATAAGGCCGATGCCCTCCAACTCGCGGAACAGCTTTGTCGCCTTGTCCTTGCCGCAGTCCAGCATAGTCATGGCTTCCTCCTGGGTGAAGTAGAGGAACACGCGCCCGTTATCGTCCAGCCAGCCGTTGCGGGCAGACAGCCCCATGCGGTCAAGCAGCAGGCCGTACAGCACCTTTGCTTCCAGCGATACGCCCTTGTAGCGGCGGTCGGTCAAAAGGATTTTCGGGATACGGTAGAAGCTGTACTGGTCGGCTTCATTCCCGTAGTAGTAATTCAGATTCAAAGTTTCCGGCATTTTCAAAGCCTCCTGTCTAAATGAAAAAAGCCCCGGCGATCTGTGTCGTCGGGGAAAAGCGATGTATAACAAAAAAAGCCGCGCAGTAGCTGAACATCCGTCAGTTACTGCGCGGCTGATATGAATAAAAATCGGTATTACCGGGTTGCTGCCCGTTTGTCCTTTATGTGAAATGGTTCGTTATCACCTCCCGGCTTGCCCCCACCAAAGGGCGTTTTTTTATGGAAAAAGAATGGTGGCAAATCCGAAATTCCTCTTTGAGAAAGATTGCTCATGAATTTCTCTGTTTTCAGGAAACAACAATATATAGTGATATATACGTTGTTTCATTCTGTATTTAGTGTCTTATGCGCGCTTTTCAACACTTGAGCAACCTTGGTAATAAGGGGTTTTCCGATTTGTCCTTATTATACCGTAAGGGCATACCTATACAACGTTGGCATATGAGGCAGGAGCAGATGGAAAAGCAATCTCCATACGGCTTGGACATGCATCAGAACAGGTTACAAGGGAGACTTATACACATCTTCACGGAAAGCAGAAAGAAGAACAAGACATAATTATTAATAAAGTACGTATTGAATAGAAAAGTAAGCTATTGTTACACAACATCCGGATTGCCAGACAGATTCAGCCTGGCAGTTTTTCATTGCAGGATGAAAATTACCAGGAATTAAAAAGGGGCTATTTAGTACTGACTATTTGCCTGAATAGTTTATACTTTTTTTACCCTTGCCCCGGAAGCCGCGTCAATAGCGGAATTGCCAGTGTTTATGGGCGTTTCCGCTATTTCAGCCTACTGCATAACTTCACGTTTCGTCACTTTTCATCACATCTTTTTGCTCCCCAAAGTAGTAAAAGCAGTAGTAAATTCTTCCGTAAATCAGGCCGTCAGCCGTTCCATTTCCTCGCGGGCGGAAGTATAAGTAGCGTGTGCATAGTAGTTCAGAGTCATATTGATGCTGTTGTGCCCCATGATATACTGCAATGCTTTCGGGTTCATCCCGGCACATGCCATTTTCGTGCAGAACGTATGCCTTAATGTATGCGGCGTGAACTTCTCAGGCAGTTTTTCCTCATGGTATCTGTTATACTTTTCTTTAAGGCCGTGGAAAGTGTCTTCAAAGCTGATAGCCGTCTTTGGGTATCCCCTCCGGGTGCAGAACAGGAAATTGCCATACCCGTCAATCACAATGCCCGTGTCCTTATGGTTTTCGAGTACACGCCTGAACGCTTCATACACAGGTTTGCCCATTGGGATTTCCCTTGTCCCGCTCTGGGTTTTCGGCTTATCCACATAGTAGCCTTTCCCGGTGTGTTTAAGGAGCTGGTGGTCAATGGTAATCCTGCGCCCCTCAAGGTCAATGTCTCCTGCCGTAAGCCCGCAGAACTCTGAAATCCTGAGCCCTGTGCCCAAAAGGATAATAAACTCATCATAATGCTTTCTGTATATGGAATCCCCCTGAATGAATCCCATCAGGCTTTTTTCCAATTCCGGCGTGAGCGGCGCTTTCGCCTCCCTGTCGTCCTCAATCACTGTGCTGAGTTTGAAGTCAAAAGGGTTCTTTCGGATTAAGTCGTCCTGCACAGCCATGTGGAATGCGGCAGATAACGACCGTTTATCACAGCTGATGGACGTATAGGCAATCCCCTTGCCACGCATCCTGACAGCCCATTCTTTGGCGTCAGAGGGCTTTACGGCGCTTATCTGTGCATTGCCCAGCTTATCGCCTTTAAGCTTCCTTAAGAGGCTGTTACGGGCATCCACGGTCTTTGGCTTGACGTTCCCCCTGACACGTGTATATTTCTCGTACAACTCGCACACAGTCATTTTTCTGCCCGACGCATCAATCCCATCTTCAAGGTCACGCTGGATTCCTTTTTCCTTTTCCCGCAGCGAAATATCATCGCGCATGCCTTTGGGCGCACGGTCAGTGGGCACTAATTTGCAACTATAAATAAACTGTGGTTTCCCGCAGTTGTCTACATATTTATAGCAATATCGACCGTCTTTTCTTTGGCTTTCCCCTTTGTGCAATATCCTGTTTTTATTATCACGTCTTTTCTCTGACATATTTAGCCCCTTTCCTGATTGAAAAGGGCCCAGATATGCTACTTATATTATACCATATCCCGGGCTCTTTGTCAACCATATTTTGATAAGTTATTATTTTGTATTACGTATAAATCACATTGGATTTTGTCCTGGCCGTCAAGGATTTAGACTAAACCAGCAGCTTCATCAGCCAAAGACTTCCCTGAAGGTATACTGGTCCATACCCCTTGCTTCCGCCCAGCGGCGTGCGGCGTCTTCCGTTATATAATACAGATACAGGTCATAACGCACTTTACGTCTGCCCAGTTTCGCTTCTGCGATATTGCACCCAAAGCATGGGTAGGCATAGTCTGTAGAAAACAGTGCATATGTATCGGTATCCGTTTTCCTCAGGTATTCATAGATGAATCCGGGCTGGGTCTCATCTGTGCCCCGCTGGTATTCCCAGACCGTTTCCTTGATTTTAACGTTGCTGTTAAAGCCCTTAAAGGCACGGGAGAAATCGCTGCCGCATAAACGCTTCCCAGCCCATAGCGCAAGCGCTTTTGGCGTAACTGGGAAAGTAAATTCCTGACCCGCAGAATCATAGGATAAGTTGTTGAAATAGCAGGCACGCCCGCCACGTTTTACATACATGTAATACTTGCCAGCCTTGTTGCGCCTTACCTCTTCCCTAAGATAGTCAGGACCTCCAGGCTTTCCGAGCTCTGATTCGTACAAAAGTTCCGTGCCCGTGAGACTGGATGGCGCAGCATCCTCAATGCCGAAAATCTCATTAGGCCTAAAATCATATGGCATAATGGCCTCCTTTCCTGCCAGGTCCATCCTGGCTGAAAAAATTGATAGTTAATCAAATTACGTCCGTGCTGTCAAGGAATTTTTCAAACTGGCAGCGCTTTATCAGGATTCGGTTTCCGTTCATGACGACCCATCTCGCTGTGGGCCTCTCTGCCGCAAGACGCCGGAGTTTATTCTCACCGATGCAAAAAAAGCACGAAGCTTCTTTGATTGTGAGGACATATTTTTCACTGATTGGAACTGTAGTGGTATCGTTCATAATAATCTCCTCCTTGTTATAAGGCATCATACATAGCGATGCCTGAGAATCAAAATCGTTTAAAAAGTGCCTGCATTGTAAAAAGTTTCCGTTCAGAAAGGATAATAAAAACCCCAAAATTTTCCAGACGGTTTGGAATGGCGCCGCCTCAGTGCCGCTGTAAAAAGCAACAAGGGCGGTAAAAAATGCTTCCATTTACATATATTCTGTATTATAATAACCGTATCCAGTTACTGATCCAGAACACTATGCGCTTTTTTGCTTGCCGGCTGAGGCGCTTTTGTTTCTGGATTTTTAATGTTCTTCACAGCCATCTGCGTTAGACGGGCAGACTGGCGGCAGCTTCCTCACCAAGCCCCTGTATGAGCTTTTTGTATGCTGCCTTTGGAGTGTATAAACAGCACACACGTTAGGGTTCTGCCAGCCTTTTACGTTATACTCATCAATCAGAGGTTCGGGCCGGTCTAATTTCCGGCCAGTGGTGCTTGGGGTCTCTGGCGCTTCCCATTCCATATCGTTTGCGGCCAATTTCCGCAGTTCACGGCAGAAGCTGTTGTGGCCTATAATCTTGCCAGAGGGGCAGAACCGCCGTGACCATTCACGGAATAAATCATATAAAAACGCAAATGGGAGCAAATCCCAGACAAACTGCCCGCGGAAATCGTTCCAAAATTCGGCCAAAGGGTCATTGTATACCTTAAATTCAGCAACCAACTCCCTACAGATTTTAGGCTCACTAAGGCTGTGGTAATTCATATGGAGCACCTTATGGAGGACATACTCTAATACTTCCCTGCGACCCAAGTAATCTTCCTTGATATATTTCCGTTCTATCCCGGTAAAGCATTTGGTCATTGGGATTATGATCAGCCGCCTGTTAAAGGATTCAGAACGGTCTTTGACTTTGGGGAGCGCATTCATACACTGCACGATAAACCCGCAGAACCTGAACTTCACAGTGGAACGGTATTTGCGGTTGATTGTGATGGGGTCGCCCGTGACAGCTTTTTTAAAATTTTTTGCCTTATCGAGGTAAGTGCCGACATTATTTTCATCACAGATAATGGCGGTTTTCCGCATAAGGTTTTCCAGGAAGGCATCTGTCCCGAAATCCTCCACGGAAATAGAATCGCAGGAGTCCTCGCCGCATAAATTCTGCATCATCCGGCAAAGCGTTCCTTTGCCATTATTGCCGTTTGCATCAAAAAGCCAGGCTGACTTATCCCATACAACATTTGGCCGTATACACGCGCCCGTTATTTCCCAAAGGAGGTTCACGATTTCCAAATCATCAGACAATGACTGCATCCAGCTCTCCACATCCCAGTCGGTCCCGTCCTCCGGGTTGTGTATAGTAATGTTTTGAGCGGAAGGATTGTAATCAACGCCGCATTTTGAGGTAAACACCATATCCGGGCTAAAATCCAGCAAAAGCTTCTTTTCATAGTCAAAAACGCCGTTATTGACCGGGATTAAGTCCTTATTTTTTGTCAGACTAAGGAACGGCGCATTACGTTCAAGTTTTGCGAATACATCAGAAATCTCTTTTTCTGACATGTCTGCCCCATACTGCTCGATTATCCTTTTTATCGCATCTTCATCCATATCATAAAGCCCTTTATTCTTTCCCGAACCGCAATAGACAGCAAGCGCTTTTGTGCCGCCCTCTAATTTAAGGTTTGCGACAGGATAGAACTGTAGGATGATTTGGGCGATGGTTCTTGCGGGCAGACTGCTGAGCATCTTATATTTTCTGTCTTTGGACAGAATGCTCGCATTAGCCAATTCAATCTGGTCGTTGGCATACTCTAAAAGTTCCGATTCCATATCAGCGGCACATGGCAGTGAACCTGGATTGAGCGTTGAGAGATAGCTTGTTGCCGCTTCCATAATAAGCTGGTTACGTGATTTCGAAGCCATAATATCTTCTCCCTTCCTATATCTTTTTCTTTTCCCATATTTAGTTGTCAAGGTACAATATCCACGCTTAGCGCGTGACGGCATCATTTTGGAGACAGCGTTTTACTGTTTGATGATTTCCGATACCGGAACATTCAAACCAGCGGCTAACTTCCCGGCAGTCCGGGGCTCACAAGTGCCCCGGCGGGTAATTATGCTGATGTTCTGCCTGGATATTCCACAGCGTTCTGCCAAGACCGCTTTGGTGATACCCTGCTCTGCAAGGAGTGTGTCGATTCGTTCCCTGTCAATCATCATGGCATTTTCCTCCTTTATAGTCATTATTATAACAAAATATATAGTTTAAATAATCAACGTAATTATATATTAGTCTACTGCGCCTCATATGTCAACATATTTTTAACAAAAACATTTTTTAAATAATTATAAAATTGGTTGCATTTTTTTCATATTAATATATACTGTAATAAAGGAGATGATAACGATGACTTTCGGTGAAAAAGTAAAACAGCTAAGGGTAACGCAGAATATGACGCAGGATGCACTTGCTGATGCGGCTGGCATTACAAAAGCGAGCCTGTCCAATTATGAGCGCAACAAGCGATGCCCGCAATACCCAGCGGCAGAAGCAATCGCAAATGCGCTGGGCGTCCCGGTCTCTGAACTATATGAGAAAAGCACAGACAAAAACAGCAGTGAAGATATACCAACGGTACGCCGTGTTGAAAATGTACATGCGCGGCGGCTTAAAAAGCTGACAGCCGCTTTTGACAGACTATCGGACGAAGGGCAGCTGGAACTAATCAAACGTGCGGAGGAGCTTGCTTATGTTCCCATATACAGGATTCCGCCACTCCCGGAAGCATTGCAGCGTTACATATACAGCCAATACCATCAGACATATGAAGTGTCTGATGATATGGAGTCACAGGAGATATACGAATCTGATGAAGGGCAGGATATTGACGCGGATATCCGGCATATAATCCTAAAGCGGGAAAAAGGTGAATGCCAGAGCAAATGGCATTTCATTTATTACCAGTTCTCCGGCAGGCCGGATGATTCTGCTGTCAAAGAGATAGTCAGCCAGTATGAGAGTTATGATAATAAACAGGACAGGTATTCTTTTGTGCTTGACAATGAGGAATGCTATGACCAGTTCATCAACTGCCATGAGGACATCAGGAGCCAGGATGATTTAGCCCCCGGCAGTAATCTGGTATCAGGAAAGGCGGAAATTACTTTTTTCCTTATCAGCAGGGACACATGGGAGATTAAGGATATGGACACTTCTAACCGCTATTCCTCTGGACTGGATATATAGGATTCGGAGGCATCAGGCGAAGGCAGGCACAAAAGGGAAGCCTGTGCCAAGTGTCCAAGGTTTCTAAACCCTTCCAAAATTTATATAACAAAAAGCATGTTTTCCCCTGCGGTTGCATACCATGCAGGGGAATTTTTATAAATGAATTTTCTTTCCAAGCGTTTGGAGGATGGCGGATTATCAAACAGCTGCACACATACGGTCTGGCGGAATGCCGGGCTTTTTTTATGTCCTTTTCCGCATAATCCTCTCCCTGCGCATTTGCACAGGTCCCCCTGTGCCGGTTATCACTGTGAAAGGAGGGTTGATTTTAATGGAAACGCTGGACGGTTATGGGATTCAAAACAGCATACTGTTTGAAACAGGCCATGGCTTCATACTTGCACAGGCAAAAGACAGGGATAAGGGATTTATGGTCTGGCAGTTCACGGAAACGCCTTTCGGGCGTGATTTTTACCATGGGCGCAGTTTTGTGCTGACGGACGAAGCTGAAAGGGATTACCGCCGCAGGGCGGATAATTACAGATGCCTCTGCAAGGCAGGGCAAAGACCACGACAGAATCCGGCCAGATACTACCGCTATTACTCTACGCAAAGGCCGGTGGACATCGGCGCTTACCCCAAGCCTGATGGCAACGCCCCGGTTGTGATTGTCAACTATGACGAGGACAGGAGGCGGCCGGTTGCGGGAGGAAACCTGCACGCATGGGGGGAGCTGACCTACAGGAAGCCGCTGGCCAAAGAGCTGGCGGAGGCTTATGAGCTGGCTGCATCCCCGGACAGGCCCAACAGAAAAACGGGGTGATATTTCAATGCGTTACGGTTTCTTCTCCAAGCGTTTGGAGAAATACCGGAAACAAAAAAGGAGGGAACCGAGATTATGGACGAAGATAAGAAATACCTGTTTTCCCAGAAGATACAGACCATGGAGGCTTTCGCTGAATTTTTCCAGGCCGTGTTTGCCGCATCCCACCCGGAAATGACCGTGGAAATCATGCGCAGCCAGAACGTGACGGGGCTTGCGATCATAAACCCTGCGCGGACCCTCTCCACATTAGTGTGCCTGGACGGCCTATATAACAAGTACATAGATGGGTGCAGCCTTTGGAAAGTCTTCTGTGAAATCACTTCCGCATGTGAGGAATACGATTCCCACGGCTCAGGCCTTCTGGACCTTGTGGAGGATTTTGAGCTGGTACGCCGCCGCATCTGCTTCAGGCTGATGAACTATGGGAGAAACAAAGAACTGCTGGAGACAATGCCGTGCATACGCTGGCTGGATTTGGCGGCCGTGCTGTATATCCCAGTGGCGGCAAAAGACGGGAAAGGGCTGTATCTCCCGGTGGATAACCCCCTTGTGGAGAAATGGGGCGTCACGGACACGGATGCTCTTTTCACGGAAGCTTTCGCCAACACGCAGAAAATCTTCCCCGGGAGCGTCCGGGATATGGAGGACGTTTTCAAAGATTACGGTAACGCACCCGAAACGGGATATGAGGATGATGACGGCGGCGGGCGCATGTACATAGCCACCAACAGCGAGAAATTCTACGGTGCGGCGGCAGTCCTCTATGACGGCCTGCTGGATTCCTTTGCCCGGGAACTGGGCAGGGACCTTTATATCCTGCCCACTTCAATAAATGAAATGACGGTTGTTTCAGATGAGGAAGGAAATGACCCGGCGGGACTGCAGAACGTTCTCAGGAACGTGAACCATGAGAGCACGGGGGATAAGGATTTCCTGTCCGACAATATCTACCGCTATGACCGGGAGACCGGCTGTATCAGTATCGTGTGAAGACCCATGGGCCCGGCTCCCCTCCAAGCGTATGGAAGGATTCCGGGCCCGGATGAAAGGAGAGAACGGATGGATAACGTTACCTATTACAAAATCAATGAGGATGCGGCACGCCGCGCAAAGGAGATGAACAGCTTTTCGGAATATAAGGCGGGGAGCGCCACTGCGGAATACCGGACCATGATGGACAGGGCGGCAGAGATTGCGGAAAACCAGAAAAAGCAGGTTGACCCTATATACCATGAGAAGATAGACAGGCTTCTTGATTCTTATTCCCGCAAACTCGCGCAGAACATGAACAACGGATATGCCATTGATGCCAGAGTTCCCTCTGTCTTTATCTGCGGGCCTGCGAATTTCCCTACACGGAAGAAGGAGAAACAGAATGCTGCTCGTGACCGCAACATGGAGGAATGGAGAGAGATTCAGGAAATCCTTAATAAGATAAGGAGCGTTGGCACAGGGGGAATCAGTTCTGACGACCCGGATGCGGTGGAGAAGCTGAAAAAGAAGCTTGAAAATCTGGAAGAATCACAGGAGACCATGAAGCTGGTCAACAGCTATTTCCGGGAGAAAGGCACCCTTGACGGCTGCCCGTTCCTCACGCCGGAACAGGTCCAGAGTTTAAAATCCGACATGGAATCTGACTGGCACTATGGAAACGCGCCTTACCTGCCCTGGCAGCTCTCCAACAACGGCGCTGAAATCCGCAGGGTAAAACAGCGGATTGGGGAACTGGAACGGAAAGCAGAGACCGTTTATGCCGGCTGGGAGTTCGACGGCGGATATGCAGAGCCTTGCAAAGAGGATAACCGGCTCAGGATATATTTTGATGAAAAACCTGACGAAGCCGCACGCTCCGAACTGAAAAGCAACAGCTTCAAGTGGTCTCCCAAGGCCGGGGCGTGGCAGAGGCAGCTGACCGCAAACGCATTTTATGCTGCTGACCATATCGCCTGCATCCAGCCCCTCACAGGGGAGAAGCCGAGTGGATTACAGAGAAAAGCCGGGAACGGCTGACCGTCTCCGGCACAGCTTGATATAGTTTTATGGATAACAGGCACAAGGGGAAATGTGTTCCAGGACGTTCCGGGCGTATTGGCTGTGCTTACACAGAAAATAATCTATAAGAACTTTATATTTGCCAGGCACAGCCCGAAACAGAAAAAGCATCCCCCCCGGTTGCCTGCCAGCCCTTTCCCCTGTTATACTTCTGTTATGAAAATCAATCCGGAGGTGTACATTTTGTTTTCAACTTATGAAGATTATAAATCCATGCCGGGGAGCCTTACGCCTGAAGAGATGGCCGGCCTGCATAAACAGATATTGGACGATGCGAAACTCGATGCGGATTCCGCTGATCTATTCAAAAACGTGTTTGCCGCAGCAGTAAAGTATTCGCAGTCAAGGGCCGGCTGGCCGTTATGGGACAGGGAGAAACGGATGGGGGAGGATTCCGCCCGCACTTCCCGACACAACCAGGTAATAGACAGCCTAAACATCCTTGCAAGATACCTGAAAGCACAGGGAAAAGCTGCCATGTGGCGTGACGTCCTCGGAGAAGACAGGAAACGGATAGGCGATTTCGCCTGTTACCTTGTTTTTGTCGGGAGCCTGAACGCAAGGTGATTCTTTCTTCTGCACGGCGGGAACTACGCAAAAGAGTGAAAAACTACACGGGGAAATTTACCGTAGTCTGCACAAGTGCAGTGTTTATGCGGCTTTTAGGCAATCCAACTACGGTAACTACGCTACTACGGTAGAAACTTTTTTATTATATATAATATCTATTTTAACACCATACAGGTGTGTCTTTTATTATTCCTATAAAGTTTTCTGTTTTTATCGTAGTAGCGTAGTTATCATCCATAAAACCCGCATAAATACTGGATTTATGGCCGCTACGCCCTTGTTTTTTACCGTAGTCCTATCGTAGTCAGCGTAGTTTCCCCCTCCCATTTCCCATGTGCATATCGGAGAAAATGGACAGTTTCTTCTATATATATCATCCTGTCTTTTCCCATGTGCCTAAATGAAACGGACATTCTTTCCACATATCCCAACAAAATAACTTTTCCTTATGAGGCTTGGCAGCTTCCGCTGCCGGTCTTTTTTATGAGGGATTCTTTACCGCATCCCCAACAGGAAAAATACGAAAGGGGCAGGCTCCATGGCATACAAAAAGATACCGCTTGAAGAACAGCTGGAAAAGGCAGGACGGGAACGCATACACCCGGAGTATGATGCCTGTGCCATCCGGGCATTTGGCAGGATGCCGTTATCTGATTACATGAAAAACGACAACTACCTCACAAGGCTCGCCATGATGCTCGGCATCCCGACGGAACGGCTTGAAAAAATGACCGTCCGTGAGACGGCACGCCTGATAGGCAGGCACAAAAGGCCCGGGCCGGGTACGCTCCCGCACAGGGAACTGTTACGCCTGTTTGCGGCGCCCATGAGTGAGGCTTACCGGGCATGGAAGGAGGCGCAGGATGCAAAAAAAGAAGAGGCTTGAAGAAAGGCTTGCCGCCTGCGGGGACGGGGTAAACAACGCATATCCGGCTGTCTGCTGGACTGGCACCCTCTGCTATTTTTATGCGCTCTCCGACATGCGCGGCGATTTTTATTATTCCACAGTCTATAACTGCATGGCATCAGATGAGG
>CANCXX010000078.1 GCA_947381965.1 uncultured bacterium | reverse complement strand
ACCACCTTTTGCCAGAAAGTCAACTCACTTTTGCGCTTTTTCATTTTTTACCCTCACTCTCTTTCCATTGTTACCTTGTGATTCATTTGCCAGTTTCGAAACCGATTGCATATTTATATTTAATCACAATTTCCTATTATTAGTCAATCACTTTAGTGAAACCGGTTGCAATTTCGTCATATTTGCATAATTTTATGTGTTTTATTTGTGCAAACTGACACCTATAATATTTTCTATTATTTGAATTAATGGAAAATTAAGAAAATTATAAACAGTTCTTTGAACTACATTTCGACTGTAATACAATCAGACATATTCATCTGTCAAACTTGTTGCCCTTGGAAATAAATAATGACAAAAACAAAGCTGCCTATCCCCAATGATAAGCAGCCCCGCTTCCTGTCTCTATTCTAAATTATCTTTCCAGTGCCTCATACACTCTCAAAATCTCTCCCACGCTCCAGGCCTGGGCAAAACATCCTTTGGAGGATACAGGATTTTCTCCGTCATATATCTCCGGCAGCTGCCCGATACATCCCTCTCTAAGAGCAGCTTCTATGCCTTCAAGGGCCCTGCCAACATATTCCTTCGCTTCCTTGGAGTACCCATTCACTTTCAGATAAGCTAAATAATAAGCTCCCAGGGGGAATGTCCAGACTGTTCCCTGATGGTATGCAAGATCACGCTCCAACAGTTCTCCTCCATAAACCGGATGAAACTCTTCATCTTCAGGGTCCAGTGTCCGAAGTCCATAAGGCGTATACAATTTCCTGAAGACCATATCCACCACCTGTTTTTCCCGTTTGGGGGAAAGCACTGCAAAGGGCAGGGAAACAGCCCATATCTGGTTGCAGCGAATCTGGTTATCTGCTTTTGTACCTGACAAAACATCCCTAAGACATCCGGATTCTTCATTCCAGAACTTCAACTCAAAGCTTTCCTTCACCTTAGCCGCAAGAGAAGCGTAATCCCATTTATCCTCCTGCAAACGGTCCGAAGGTTCACTCTCTGCTCCATCTTCTCCGGCTGTCCCTTTCAGCTCATCCATTATACATAGGACGTTATACCAATAGGCGTTAATTTCCACTGGCTTTCCGTGCCGTGGAGTAGGGAGAATCTCCCCCACCCTTACATCCATCCATGTTACCTGATCAAAATCACGCCCTGCCATTATCAGGCCGTCCGTATCCATTCCTATGCCAAAATCTGTTCCTTTTTTGTACCATTCCACAATATCCGTCATGGTTTTCCAGGCGCTTTTCACAAACCCTTTATCCCCTGTTTTCTTATAGTACTCATAGACCGTTAAGATAAATAAAAGGGAGGCGTCTACTGTATTATACCTTGGTTCCTTCCCTCCTTCCGGAAAAAGGTTGGGCATCAGCCCTTTATCACAATAGGCCATAAATGTCTCCAAAATGCTTTTTGCCGTCTCATACTGTCCTGTAGACAGGCAGCAGCCATTTAAGGCAATCATGGTATCCCGTCCCCAGTCTTCAAAAAAAGGAAAGCCTGCCAGTATGGTCTGTTTCCCGGTAGAATTCCGGTGGGAAACAAACTGGTTTGCCGCCGCAGACAGGGCCTGGGCTGCCTGGCTTTGAAACCCTGCCCGCCTTTTTAAGTCGTCTCTGTATGTTGTTACGCCCAGACACAGTTCATCCACTGTAGGGAGCGCCTCTTCCATGCCATATACCATATGCAGGGTCTTCGTCTCTTTGGCAGACACCTTTGCCCATATCCGGTGATTTACCACACTCCGTCCGGTACTGCACCTTCCGTCGCAGGCATCATAGGCATAATAAAGTTCCTCAAAGAACTTCACAGGCACTTCCTCTGCTTCCCCATCTGTCTGAAAATAAAGAGACTGTCCGCCTGCGGTAATTTGATGCCCTTCGATTGTAAATTTCTGTTCCCTGGAAAGAAGGCTGCCTTTCGGCACAAACTGCAGATGGGGAAATACCTCCAGCACAACCGCTCTCCCGGACCTGTTATTTATCTCGTAAGAAATTCCCACTGTATTTTCCCCCTGCCCCAAAACAAGGGTTTTTACAATTTCAACGCCTTTTACCAGATACGTCCACTTAGGATAATCCTCATAAGAAAACCCTGACTGGAAAAGATACCCTTCTTCCCGTTTCTCATGCTCCTCATAATCCTGACTGGAAATATATACTTTTTCCTCCCCAATATAAAGTATCTCCTCCAGTCTGTGGATCATATTATAACGCTGATTGGGCGAATGCACACACGCCATCAATACGGAATGGTCATTGCGCCCGCAGGACCCTGTCATGGTAAGGGAGGAAAAACCTCCCAGCCCGTTTGTCATAAGATAACAGTTTTCTTCGCCTCTCTCAAAAGTTTTCCAATCCTGTTTTCCATAAATAAACTTCATTTCCACACTCCTGACTTTTTGTGTTTTTTATCCCGCCTGTCGCAGGCAGCGGTACAAACATGATGTGAAGAATATCCATCAGAGCTTTTCTTCGCACTTACCCTTCGCACCTGCCAAGCAGCATACCGCTTTGCCCTTTTACCAATATTTTTTCCTGTCCCTTTGGCAGCTTCCGGCAGCAGTCCGCTTCCTCATCATCTACCAGAACCTCCCAGGTCCCCTCTGGAAGACCCACTGTATATCCGTCAAAAGACGCATTATATATAACAAACAATTCTTCCCACTTTCCGCTGCTGGTATCAAAATCCCGGTTATCCACCCGGAAGGAAACTACCTTTTCTCCATGAATCGTCTTCTTTCCTATACGGGCAGCGGCGGATCTTGACTTATCGCACAAGCCTGGCAGCTTCTTTCTGACTTGTATCAATCCCCTGTAATAATCCACTAAATCCCCATATTCCACTGTGCGGCTCCATCTTAACATATTAAGCTCCGGTTTGGAACAATAACTGTTTTCCTCCCCGTATTTTGTCCGGCCAAATTCCTCTCCTGCCTGCATAAACAGATTTCCCTGACAGGTAAAATAAATAAAAGCAGCAAGTTTATTGGCAGCAAAAACATCATCATATCTTATAGAAAAATCCGATTCTCCATTGTGCATAGACAGCACCAGCTTATCCCACAAAGTAAAATTATCATGAGCTGACACGTAATTAACAATCTGGGCACAACTTTTCGGCCGGAAAGAAGCGCCCCCGTCACGCCACCCGGTCACTGCATGAAGAATTAAAGCCTCCAGGTTGGTTCCGCCATTGACAAACCCCGGCTCCTCCTCATAAAATACATGCCCCTTGATTGCATCTCTGGTATCATCGCTGAAAATACCGATTCCATTATCAAGGCAGCTGGTATTTTCCTTTAACGCCGCTTTCGTTCCATTTTCCATAGGTGAATTATCTGCCCGCCATGGCTCCCCATAAAGCAGCTTTTCGCCTTCCCCAAATTCCGCGTTCAGCTCCCGCCGTATCCGGTTCATCAGCTCTACCGTCAAAAGTCCCATCAAATCAAACCGGAAGCCATCTACATGATATTCCTTTGCCCAATACATCACCGAGTCCGCAATATAATTATCCACCATCGGCCTGCCCGCCGCAATGTCATTTCCACAGGCGGAGCCATCTGATAGGCTTCCGTCCTCATGATGACGATAATAATACCCAGGCACCATTCTCTGAAGCCAGGAGTCCTCCCGGTACGTATGATTATAAACCACATCCATAATTACCCGGATACCGTTTTTGTGAAATGCCTGTATCATCTCCTTACATTCCCTGATTCGTACAGTGCCATCCTCTGCGTCGGTGGCATAGGATCCTTCCGGTACGTTAAAGTTTACCGGGTCATATCCCCAGTTATACTGGCTTTCGTCTCCCGCCTCATCCACAGAACCATAATCAAAAAAGGGAAGAAGATGCACATGGGTAATTCCAAGCTTTTTGAGATATTCCATGCAGGTGGGATACCTGCCGTTTGTTCCCATTACAGTAAACGCCTTATATTTTCCTCTGTAGGGTTCCGGCACACCGCTGTCTTTATCGTAGGAAAAATCCTTAATATGCAGTTCATAGATAATTTGTTCCCCTTCCAGCAAAGGCGCCATATCCGCCTCAAACCCTTCCGGGTTTGTCTGCTTTAAGTCCACTACCATACTCCTGCTTCCATTACAACTGCATCCCGCCGCGTAAGGGTCTGCTGTCCGGGTATCCTTTCCATCTATCCGCACCAGATAATCATAATACATTCCGTGAAGATTTTCCGGAAATCTTTGCTCCCACACCCCCCTTTCCTGCTGCTTCATTTCTTCCCTCCGGCAAACATCCCCTCCGGCTCCTTCCTTATATAAACGAAGCTCCACACGCTCTGCCAGAGGACTCCACACCTTAAATACCGTTTCCTCTTTTTTACATTTTACGCCCAGATCTTTTCCATCATATCTGAATTTTCCGTCAAACTCTCTACTGGTCATAATCACATTCTCCTAAAAAGGGCGGCTACAAAATATTTATTCTATTTTGCAGCCGCCCTTCTATAACTTCAATTTCAATTAACTACTAACCCTTTACAGCTCCTGATACACCTTCCACATAACACTTCTGTGTCAGCAGGAAAAGTATCGCAATGGGGATTGATATGACAACACACCCGGCATAGAACTGTGTATAGTAATATTCCACAAACTCCTGCTCAAGCATCGTCCACAAACCAATGGCAATGGTATAGTATGGCGTTTCATTTCCCATAATAACCTTGGCAAAAATATAATCCACCCAGGGTCCCATAAACGCAGTGATCAGTGTATACGTAATAATCGGCTTTGACAGAGGAATTGTAATCTTAATAAAAGTATCCCATTTGGACGCGCCGTCAATGTAGGCGGCTTCGTCAATGGTTTTGGGGATCGTATCAAAAAATCCTTTTGCCATATAAAAGCCAAGTCCCGCTCCGCCGGAATACACCAGCACAAGGGCTACCTGCTTTAATATGCCCGATTCCAAAAGGCCAAGCCCTTTTAAAATATAGTAAACAGCAATCATGGACATAAAGCCTGGGAACATTCCCAGCACCAGTGCAATGTTCATAAATGTTTTACGCATTTTGAAACGGAGTCTGCTCATTACATAAGAGACACAGAGTACAAAAAATGCGGAAAGAATCGTGCTGAATATTGCAATGATAAATGTATTCATAAACCATCTGGAAAAGTCAATATTGCTGTTTCCATGAAACAGATTAATATAATTATCCAGCGTAAAGCCTCTGGGCCATATATAACTCTTATAAGAACCGCTCTCTTCACGGAACGAGGTCAATACCACATAAAATATCGGCAATACCCAGATAATGCTAAGGACAGTCAGCAAAACATAGCAGGCTGCATTGGTAATCATTCTTTTTGCTTTCATTATTGGAACGCCCCCTCATCTTTATAAGAACCTGTACGACGGTACGTTATCAGTGACACAGTTGCAAGGATAATGAACACTAAAATACCGATAACCGCTCCCAGATTGTAATCCTTTTGTGTAATTGTCAGTCTGTACAGCCAGGTAACCAGCAAGTCGGTTTTTCCTGCATAGTAATAATCCAGTGAATCAGGACCGCCTCCTGAAAGCAGGAAAATTACGTTAAAGTTATTAATATTTCCGGTAAAAGATGTAATAAGGTTGGGTGTCATAACAAACAGCATATAAGGAAGGGTTATCTTCCTGAAAATTGTCGGAGCGCTTGCACCATCAATTTTGGCCGCTTCATATAATTCCCCAGGAATATTCTGTAAAATACCTGTTGTGGAAAGCATGGTAAAAGGCACGCCAATCCAGATATTAATACAGATAATTGTAATTTTTGCATACAGCGGATTGGTAAAAAAGGGAATGGACTCCGTCATCCCGATCACGCCAAATTCTCGCAGAAGTACGTTTACAGGGCCATTTGCATTGAAAATGGTTCTCATACTAAGCAGGGTAACGAACTGGGGAACCGCTACGGAAAGTACAAACATGAATCTCCAAAAGCCTTTTCCCTTTGTTCCCTTTCTGTTAATTAACAGAGCAAGCAAAAGACCAAGTATGTAACAGCTTACAGTTGCAAATATCGCCCAGATTAATGTCCAGGACAATACCGGCCAAAAGGTTGCCGCAAGCTTGCTTCCCTGTGAAAACATTGCCTTAAAATTATCAAACCCCACCCAGTCAAACAAATTTCCGGGAGGCTGATGCTCATGGTCATAACTTGTAAACGCTATTAAGATCATGAAAATCAGAGGTACAATTGTAAAACATAAGATTCCGAAAATTGGAAATGCCAACAGGAATGCGTGGAGGTTTTCTTCTGTCAGTGACCTTAAATCGTCCTTAAATGTAGGAATTTCCATTCCTTTTTCTTTTCGGAACTGTGTGCAGTAAGCGCTTTTCCCTGACATACATCCCACAAAGATGGCCGCTGCCGTCAGTACAAGAGTAATAACGCCATACAACAGGCACAACATGGAATCATCGCCCGTAGTGTATTCATAAATTCCTAATGCTTCATTATATACCTGCCCCTGCTCTGCGGTGCCCAGGGTGATAAAATCACCCAGAGCGCCGATGCCGAAGGAAAACAGGTAGGCTAAATATGCAATTTCTATTGCAAGAAATATCAGACCCCTCACTATCTGCTTATTTGCAATATTTCCAAGACCAAAGATAAAGAAAGACAGCTTTGTCATTGGGTTGCCGTTCTTAAATGCCTGTGAAACGCTGGCATCACTGGGCTTGAAATAAACAGACTGGGCTTTTTTCTTAAAGATCCCCATCTGAAAACCTCCTTAAACATCCATTATTGTGTCATTGCTGTAACGAAAGCGTCCAATTTCTCCTGTACGTTATCTTTCGTAATTTCTTTGCTTCTGATTTCTGTAGGAATTGCACCTGCATAGGTCCAGTATCTGGTACTGAATGTAGAGTTTGCAGGCTGTGCCACACTTGCCTTGTTCGCTTCTTCTACAAGAACTGTTGCAAGAGGGTCCGCCTTAACCGCTTCGCTCTCACCAGCCGCCATATTTGCAGGAACCTGTGCAGACTTCTCATAACGTAAAATCTGATTTTCTTCGTTTCCAAGATATGCTGCAAAAGCAACTGCTGCCGCCATATTCTGGGACTGTGCGTTTACACCGATACATTTGGAGCCGTAAAAGCCTAACAGCTGGTAATCTGTTCCATCAGGATTAAAGGTAGGAATAATTGCCATTCCCAGGTCATCACCTAAGATATCTTTGTATAAGTCATAGTTCCAGGAACCGTCAAACCATGCGCCAATTCTGTGATCGCCTGCAAGCTCAGATACGGAAATTTCACCGTCATATGCGCATTTAGGGTTGTTAATCAGGTCAATCAGGTAATTGGTAACTGCCACACCTTTTTCACTGTTCCAGTCAACGCCTGCTGCAAGGTCACTTCCGTCAGGTCCGAAAATACTAAGGCCTGCACCATAGTAGTAGCATCCCAGCTTCCAGCCGCCTGCAGATTCAAAGTAGAAGTTATATACATTATCTGCTGTTTCTTTTGCCATAATCTTTTCCAGTGATGTAATGTCTGCATCATCAAGGATTGTCTTGTCATAATACATAAAGAATGTATTGTGAGTAAAGGGGATTGCATACAGGGCATCGTCTACCATAGCGGTTGCTACAACAGATTCTGCAATTGTGCTTTTTACCATTTCTTCTGTGGAGCCTCCCAGTCTTGCAATTGCTCCTGCTTCTACCAGTGAAGGAAGCTGATCGCTTGCAAACAGGAATACGTCTGCTGCTGCTCCAACGTCCTTAAGAACGGATTCCTGACATTTATCTTCACCAACAATTTCAGTAACCCATGTAATGTTGTATTCAGGATGCTCTGCAGCGAAAGCTTTCTGCTGTTCATCCATAATTCCGGTATCCACCTGGTTCTGGGGACACCATACTTTTAAAGTAATATCTGCTGTTTCTCCTGAAGCGGCCGCTCCGGAATCACCTGCTGCCCCTGAATTGTCCGCTGCTTCAGACTCCTTTGCTTCTGTTCCGGCATTTGTTGCTGCTCCGGAATCACCTTTTGCGGAATCGCCTCCCTTGCTTCCACATCCGGTTACGGCAGTAACGGTCATTGCTGCCATCAATAAAGCGACTAAAAACCTTTTCATTTTACTTACCTCCTTGGATTTATAAAAGTTTCTCTAAGTTTCGCTGTGTTTACATTATCATAAAGAAATGATATAGTCAAGATGGTCTTTCGTGCATATTTACCCATAAATGGGTTAAAAATGTTTCTTATTGTTAATTTTGTACATTAAATCGAAACTTTTTATAAACTTTGTTTTCGAAACTTTTTACAATTATGTTTCGTCCATATTCTTCCTGTATGGCAGGAAATTTCAGCATATTGGCTCGTCACAAGACAGATATGGGCCTTCAAGTTTAGATGAGTGCCTTGTTTTTTATCTTTAACCTTGTTATAATTGGTGTGTTTGGGAAATAGATTATTGTCATCTTTAACAAAAATTTACGGGAGGCTTATCAATGGCAACGCTTAATGATATTGCAGCAAAACTGGGGGTTTCGAAGAGTACCGTTTCAAAAGCTCTGAATAACGCCACTGACGTCAGTGAAGAAATGCGCAAAAAGATCCTGGAGACGGCAGTGGAACTTGGTTATGCCAACAAGCGCCTGCAGAAAAAGGAAAAAAAACTTTGCATTTTAATTGAAAATATGGATTATGACACACCCAACCAGTTCGGACATGATATTGTTCTTGGATTTAAGCAGATGGCTGAGCCGGAAGGATGGATTGTGGATGTGGTTCCTGTTACCATGGACTTCCAGAAGCTTACGCCTTATGGCGTGTTTATGATGCAGCGTGGATACCAGGCTTCTTTTATTCTTGGCTTTTCCCTGTTAGACCCTTGGATGCAGGAGTTTCGCTCTTCCAGAGTGCCTACAGTTCTTTATGATAACTACATTAAAGAAAATCCCAACATTGCCTCCATTGGCTGTGACAGTCAGGAAGGCTTTGAACTGGCTATCAAACATCTTATGAAACTGGGTCACAAAAAAATAGGACTGATATCCGGTCCCTTAGATTCCTATATTCTGAAGGCAAGATATAATGCCTATATTAATGCTTTATATAAATTCGGACTGGAAGTAAACGAAGACTATATCGGACTTGGATATTATGTGGCTGAATCCACCAGAAAGTATATACCAAAGCTGTTATCCCAGGGCGTAACCGCTATTCTTTTTTCCCACGATGTGCGTGCCATTTCCGCCATCACGGAATGTAACGACAGAGACATTCATGTTCCCGAAGATATCAGTATTGTAGGGTTTGACGACCTTCCCATGACCGCATATACCGTACCGCCTCTTACCACCATCCGGCAGGATCGGCTTGCCCTTGGCAAATGCGGTTTTTATGCTTTATCCTGCCTGCTCAACCATGTGGCAATCGGCTCCATCCTTCTCAGGGCACAGCTTATTGTGAGAAACTCCACAGGGCCAGTTCCTTCGGAAAAGGCAACACCAGACAGCGCCATTACACTAAACAGTTAAAGCTGCCAGAAGCATGGCTTATCAAGCCTCTGACAGCTTTTTGTTTTCTAAATTATTCGTCTTATCAGGATATCCCCCTTATACGAAAAGAGTAAGCAATGTCCTTCCCCGCGTCTATCTGGTAAGCCGGCTCCACATCCGACATCCAGCTGTCAATACCGCCCACTCCCCTTACCGCTCCGTAAATACACAAAACAGTCCGGCGGGGCAGCGGAAGTTCCTCCATATGGGTGGCATTTTCAAGCTCTGATGCCGTATAAGGCAGACAGGAAAAAGCAAAAACTCCGGCCGATGCTTCAAACCGCAGACAGGATTCCCTTCTTTCCCCAAAGCGGTTGTCAAGCCCACGGCTTCTGTATATTTCCAGCCATTTTGTATCCATATGCACTCCGCAGTCCTGGGGCACCAGATATGGTGTTACCGGAAGTCCTTCCACCTCATAAACCCCTGGCACACCTCCTGCCTTCCGGTCAGGATAAGTTTCTCCCGATAACCCTTCATAAACAAATTTATCTGCACAGGTAGGCATTACAAAACGGAGTCCAAAGGCTGGCAGCTGGGGAAGCTCCTTCTTGCCATGATAATGGACGAATACCTCAATTTCCCCGGATTTATCTACCTCATAGGCAACTTCCACCTGCGTGGCAGGCTGCGTAACCGTTTCATAAATGTAAACGATTTTGACCCTTTCCGCACTTTCATTATCTGTGTATCTATTGTTTTGGGGCCCACCGGGAAAGGGGATTTCCTGGCCATTTATATAAACCGTGTACCCTGCGCAACAAATAAACATATCCGCCCCAAGCCACATGCCGCTTTTTTGCGGAAATTTGCTTCCTCTGTCGTTATCTGTCACTGCACGCCAAAAGCAGGGACGCGGAAAGCGGTACAGCCATTCTCTTCCGTTTACAACAAGCGACTCCATTCCTTCGTGCACATAAGAAAATATATAGTGGAATTCCTTCCCTTCAAAACTTCCATGAACGCCAAGAGTACAGTCTCCATAGACTACCTTCAGCCGACTTTTCTCCCTCCCTTCTTCCTGCCTGTTTTCATCTGTGTAATCCATAATAATACCTCACTTCCTGCATGGCCGGCTTTTCCACCCTGTCCGCAAAAACAATTCCATTGCCTGAAAATTCATAGTCAGAAGGTCTGTCATCAAAGTCGCCCCCATAACGAAGCACCTTCTCTCCTGTAAGCTCGTCCCTAACCAGCACTGCCTGATCAATAAAATCCCATATAAAACCTCCCTGATACATCTCATATTCATCCAGAAGCTTTATGTAAGATCCCATTCCTCCCATGGAATTTCCCATATCGTGCATATACTCGCAGAGAATAAACGGTTTCTTTGGATCATTTTCCAGATACTCCCTTACCATATCGGGGGTAGCATACATGCGGCTCTCCACATCAGAAATAGTATCCTCATAATCCCTGTTCCAGAATATTCCTTCATAATGCACCAGTCTGCCGTCTTTTTTCTTTTTAAAGTACGCATTCATAGCTTCCAGATTATCCCCTGCATAAGATTCATTTCCAAGGGACCAGAACAAGATGGAAACATGGTTTTTAAAATATTCGAAATTGCTTTTAGCCCTTTCAAGCACTCCGTCCTTCCACTCCAAAATACTTCCCGGCACATTCCATGAAGGCTCTAATGCTCCCGCTTTCTGCCAGCTTCCGTGGGATTCCAGATTGGTTTCAGCCATCACATAAATACCATTTTCATCGCAGAGATAATACCAGGGGATCTGATCCGGATAATGGCAGGTGCGCACCGCATTAATGTTATTTCGCAGGATAATTTCCATATCCTGTTCCATTTCCTTTAATCCGATACACCTTCCCCTTTCAGCGCTCCACTCATGACGGTTAACGCCATTTAGTATCAGTCTTTTCCCATTTAAATAAATCACTTTATCTACAATCTCAATGGTCCGGAAACCGATGGGATAGGGCACCACCTCCACAAGCCTGTCCCTTCCGTCGTACAGCTTAATCAGTAAAAGATAAAGGCTGGGATTTTGATAGTCCCAGGGAACAACCTTTCCTACACTTCTTGGACGCATCTGTCCATCAATCATCAAAATCCTGTCCTGTCCCGCCCTCTGTTTTGATACCGCTTTTATATTCCCCGGCAGGAGCATATTATAATAAAGCAGCTCCTTTTCCTCCTTATTCCGGAGAATAACCTCAGCTCTTCCCACTGTTCCCTCTTTCATGGAAATTTTAAGGTCCAATGCCAGACTTCCAATAAAATCCTTATCCATTTCCGGCCTTGCCCACAAATCTTCCAGATGAATTTCCGGCTTTGCATATAGGGTAACATTCCTGAAAATACCAAAAAAACGGAAGAAATCCTGATCCTCCAAAAACGCTGCCGTACTTCTTTTGTGCACCTCCACCGCCAGAATGTTTCCTTTTTCCTTAATATAGGGAGTTAAATCAAATTCCGCCGGAGTAAAGCTGTCTTCTGAATATCCTATAAATATTCCATTAATCCAAAGAAACATGGCCTGTTCCACCCCTTCAAAACAAACCAGCACTCTTTTTCCCACAAGCCCTTCTTCCAGGTCAAATTCCTTCAGATAGGACCCTACCGGATTATAGGATGCCCCGCTGAACATTCCCTCTCCATCTCCCACGCTATCCAAACTATAGGCTGGTCTTTTGAATGAATGCCCCTCCCATGGATACATCGTATTTATATAGTGGATTTTATCATAACCTGCCATTTCAATATGGCAGGGAACCGGAATTTCATCAAAATCTTCCGCATCAAAACCCTCTTTATAAAAATCCACAGGACGCTCTTTGGCGTTTACCGAATACCGGAATTTCCACACACCATTCAGAGACTGCCAGAGAATGCTTTTTCCCTCTTCCATCTCCTCCATCCCCGCATAAAAACGATGGTCGCTAT
>CANCXX010000077.1 GCA_947381965.1 uncultured bacterium | reverse complement strand
GGAATATATTGTCAGAATATTTCCACAACTTCAAGTTTCGCAATTACCTAAAAACAAACACTTTATATTCGTCAGGTAATATCCCGCTTTCCATATACCTTTACCGCAATCCTGTATGAAATAAAAAACCAGACAGCAGAAATTATAAGCACAATATTGAAAGTCAGAAGGGTATTTTCCTTTACAGAAAAAACCAAATTAATAAGAAGCACAAGCCCCGTAATGATCCCTGTCCCTGCCATAAAAGACATCATAAAGACAATCTGGGATTTTTCCGGGTCAAATAAATACGCGCATGGCAGGCTGACGCCCCCTGCCACAAGACATACGCTTATTCCGATGGAACTATACAGACATATTGCATAAGGCGTTACATCCAAACCGAAACAGGCAAGAATAATACAAGGAATCAGCGCCGTGAACATTCCCAACAGGGCAAGCAGGATATAAAGCAAAAATTTTTCGCCAATAATCTGGCTTCTTGATATCGGCATGGTAATGACATTTTTGTTCCATTTGGAAGCCGCATCGCTGGTAATACTGATAAAGGCTGCCGTTGTGGAAACAACCGGAGCCAAAACCAGAAGGGCGCTGGCTTCCAGCAAAAAGGATAACCCAAAGCCTAAAACAACCAGACTGATTACAGTTACAAGGATATTGCTTCTGGCAATATAAAGATCTTTCACTAAAACACCTTTCATCATTTTTCCTCATTTCTGCGCGGCGTTTTGTGCATATCAAGTTTGCGGATGCCGCGCAGACACAAACTTTGCGACTTAAAATTTTATATTTCAGTCTTTTCTCCCTTTACATAAAGCAACATAATTTCATCAATTGTTGCCGGGACGACTAAAGCTTTCGGATATTTTTTCTGCATCTTTTCCCGGTCTGAAACCAGGAGCTGCCATTCATAGTCCATTTTACGGTACGAGATAATATCAGATTTATCCACCGCGTCAAACTGCGCCGCGCCGCACTTGATGATTCCATACTGCTCGGTCAATTCGTCTTTGGGCCTTTCAAAAACCACTTTCCCTTCATGGATAAATACGATATAATCGGCAATCTTCTCCAGATCACTGGTAATGTGGGAAGATAACAGGATGGAATGCTCCTCGTCCTGCACAAAATCCAGAAGCATATCCAGAATGTCATCCCGGACAACCGGATCTAAACCGCTGGTGGCTTCATCCAGGATCAACAGCCTGGAATGATGGGAAAATGCAGCACAGATAGCCAGCTTCATCTTCATTCCTTTTGAAAACTGTCTGATCTGCTTGTGGGGCGGCAGGGAAAATTGTTTCAGCAGGCGCAAATAAACCTGTTCGTCCCAGGAGTTATAAATATTTTTCATGACCCGATTCAATTTATGGGGAGAAAGAATTTCAGGATAATTGCTGCCATCGAACACTACGCCGATCTGTTCTTTAATTTCCCTGTCCAGCTCCTCTCTGTCAAAAATTGAAACAACGCCATCTTCTTTTTGAATTAATCCCAAGGCAGCATTGATCGTTGTACTTTTTCCTGCGCCGTTTTCTCCAATCAGTCCAACAATGGAACCATTTGGAACAGAGAATGAAACATGGTCCAAAACAAAGTCCTTATAAGTTTTGGTAAGTCCTGATACCATTAAAGCATTTGCCATCGCTAATCCTCCTCATACAATAGTGTTAATAAGCTGATTAATTTATCAAGGGGTATTCCGCTCACGCGGGCTATTTCTATGGCGTCGTTGAAACATCCCTCTATCTTTTTTTGCTGTTCCTCTAAATAGAAATCCTGGTTTCTGGCAGATACATAGCAGCCTTTCCCTGCTGTTGTCTCAATAAAACCATCCTCCTGCAGATTATCATACGCCTTTTGTACAGTCAGAACACTGATTTGCAGCGATTTTGCAAGGGAGCGGATAGAGGGAAGCGCTTCTCCGGCTTTCAGCTCGCCATTTATAATCTGTGCTTTTACCTGGGATACAATCTGCTCATACAGCGGATGACTTACCTTATTACTTACAACAATCTCCAAATCATCACCGCCTTTCTGTCTTTTACTGTATTATATATACAAGTACAGCATATTACACTATAAGGCAGTTGTCAAGATATAAGTGTTTATAATTCTTTTGGAAGCTGTTCAGAAATGATTTGTGACAAAATCCAGAACTACAAAAATCCCATTGCCTTAGAGCGTATTTGAAAAACGCTCTGGCGATGGGATTTTTTGTATGTAACCAAAAAGAATTGCAAAACTCATCAACTTGCCGAATATTCTAACAATATGTTCCACAGCTTTTTGTTTCGCATTTACCTGGTACTTACCATCTCATAAGTAACGTCATAGGTTCCCGCTTCCAGATAACAGCTCCCATTTCTGCAGTCGGCAAACATAGGATTTTCTTCATTTTCACAGATTTCCTCCTTTGCATCTGGAAGCTTTAATTCTGCACTGCATCCAAAAGGTACTGTGACAGACAGATGTACATGGGCCTCGTCCGGAAATTCCCAGCTGCATTCATATACCCCCATAGGAGAGTCATATCTTCCTGTCATACTGCCAAGCTCCCTGTTTATAGCTGGTGTAAACACTGCTTTCCGAAAACCAGGCGCACTTTCTACAGGCTGGATGCCGGCGCTGTGGCGGAACATCCATTCCACAATGGATCCATAAGCGTAATGATTCATGCTGTTCATGCCAACGCCGGAAATCCTGCCGTCCGGAAGCAGGCTGTTCCAACGCTCCCACACAGTAGTTGCCCCTAATTTCACCTCATTCAGCCAGCCCGGATATTCTTCATTCAGCAAAAGCTTATACGCAAGCTCCCCAAACCCGTTATCCGACAATACATTGCAAAGCAGTGGCGTTCCCACAAACCCTGTACGCAGTTTTTCATTGCTGTCCTCAAAAAGCTTCATCAGCTGCTTTTTGGTCAGCTCCGCATTTTCTGACAAATGATATTTTAAAGTCAGCAAAAGAGCTGTCTGGGTCTTGATACAACACCGTCCGGTCAGACTATAGTATTCTCTTTTTACCTCATTAAGCTGTTCTTCCGATAGCTTCCGGTAGGCTTCCTCCTCTTCTCTTTTACCCAGCACAGCCGCTGCCTTTGACACCAGCCCTGCGCTGATTGCATAGTACAAGTTAGCAATAAATTCCTCGTCGGTGGCTCCAAATACCTGTTCCGCATTGCCATTCATATTATCAAGCGCCAGCCAGTCCCCATAGTGGAACACATAACGCCACCCATGATTATCTCCATCCACCCTGCGTACATAATCCACCCAGGCTTTCATACTGTCAAACTGATCCTCCAAAATGCTCTTATCTCCATAAAAAAGATACAGATTCCAGGGAATAATGCAGGCGGCGTCCCCCCATACACAGGCTGTGGATTCCACACCACAAGAGGGCACCACATCCGGCACCTTTCCTCCCAGCGCTCTCTGCTCCCTGGCCATATCATAAAGATATTTGGCATAGAAAGCATAAGTGTCCTTCAGGTAAGTCGCTGTAGGTGAAAACACCTGCGCGTCTCCCGTCCATCCCATACGCTCGTCTCTCTGAGGACAATCCGTAGGCACATCCAGAAAATTTCCCTGAAGGCCCCAGCGTACATTTTCAATCAGCCGATTTACCAAATCATGGCCCGTATGCAGACTTCCCCTGTTTTCAACATCGCTGTATAACGCATATCCCGTAAAATCTTCTTCTCTAAGTTCCCTTACTCCTTCTATCTTTACATAACGGTACCCATAGTAAGTAAAGTGAGGCGTCAGCAGTTTTTCCTCTCCATCAGAAATGTATATGTATTCAGACCGGGCAGAACGCAGATTTTCATTATAGAAGTTCCCGCCCTGCAGGATTTCTCCGGTTCGGATATGAATCTTTGTCCCTGCCGGTTCCTTCATACGCAAAGCAAAAATCCCCGTAAACTCCTGCCCCATATCAAATACCTTTTCACCCTTTGGTGTGTCCAGAAGCTTTACAGGCGCAAAGCGCTCATGAATCGTTACCGGAAGACTCATACGCTCTGTCAGCTCCCCTTCCGGCGGCTGACAAAGCTCTGCCTGTTTAAGGGGCAGCTCTTCCAGCGTATCATCCCTCCATTCCCCATCATAGAGATTGGAAAAAGTAATGGCGCTGCGCCGTACCTTCCAGCTCTCATCTGTACCTGCTACCTCCCTGCTGCCATCCTCATAGGTAAGCACAAGTTCTGCAATCAGCTTCCACTCATTTCCGTAAAATCCTTTATCCTCCAAAGCATTAAATCCAAAACGCGCCTTGTACCACCCATTTCCCAAAAGAATGGACAACGTTCCCGCCTGCTGTATAAGCCTGGTTACATCATAGGTCTGATACTGCACCCACTCCCTGTAATCGTTGCTGTAAGGAGTCAGATATTCCTCCCCTATCCGCTCCGCCTCCCTGGTGCCATCCGGCCGGTAAAAAGCCTCGTAAAGCCCCAGCCCGCAGATATAAAGCCTTGCAGATGCCACCTTTTTTGAGGGCACAATTTCTTTTTCAAAAAACGGATGTCGTTTTTCGGTATTGTCACAGGTAATCCACTTTGCCTGCCAAGGCTGCTGTCGTTTCCCGGTTTCAAACCACTGTACCTCTCCTTCTGCTTCCTCCCCTTTATCACTTTGGACAAATACCGTCCAATAATAGCGGGTACAGGGCTTTAGCTCTATGGGCGCCCGATACCCTAAAGAATCTGCCTGTTCATCCCAACCGGAATCGAACAAAATCTCCTGCATTTTCTCATCAGATGCCACACAAATGCGTGCCGCCTGCTGCCGCTTTCCCAGGGCGTCCGCCACCTTCCACGAAAAAACCGTGCGTTCCATCCGAAAACCCAGCGGGTTGGTCAGATGGTTCACTTTCAAATCATACAATCTCATTGCCATATCCTCATACTTATCAGCTCCGCTTCTGTTACAGGCTTTATTATACAGCATTTACCTGATGAATGGAACAGACCTTCCGGACAACAGGTAATACTTTTTCTTATTCTATTGACTCTTCCGTTGGGGAATACTGTATAATATCTTTATTATACGTTATGGATTCCCCCACCTGCACCATTAAACGTTAAATATCAACAGAAGGAAAAGATAATATGGAAAATTTAGCTAAAATCAGAGAAATATCTGTTAAATATAACATATCCGCCCGTACTCTTCGCTATTATGAGGATATGGGTTTAATTAAGAGTATACGGAGCGATGACTATGCCTACAGACTATATGATGAATCTGCAATAAAATGTTTGGAAAAAATTTTGATTTTACGGAGACTCAATATCAGCATTAAAGATATTAAACGCATATTCAACACCACAGGCTCTGAAGTTGTTTTAGATGTACTGGGAAAAAAAGTTAACCATATTGATGAAGAAATATCTCTTTTATATGAATTAAAGAAAATTGTCCTGGAATTTATTAATCAAATAAAGAAATCCGACTTTGAAAAAGAAACAGATGTAAAACTATTGTATGAAAAAGCCAGAGACATTGAAACACAAATAGAAAACATAGACTATAACGGCAATCCAACAACTGCAAATCGTTTCTTTGAAGTCACAGAAAGATTAAACAACAAGGTGCCTGATATAATGATTGTCCGAATTCCCAAATTCAGAGCTGTTACATCAGGCCCTATGGCATACGACAAGCTTTTTGGAGAATTCCAGTTTTGGCAGGAAGCGCACAATGATTTTTATGAACCAATTATTTTTGACTCGCCGGATTTTCTGTGGGAAGTAAATGAAAACCTTGAATGGATCTGGCGTATTAAAGACACTATTACGGAAGCTGATGTTGCTCCCTATGAAATTATTGAACATCCGGGCGGACTATATGCAGCCGCAGTAAGTATAGACGGCGATGACGAAAGCAGCAGCAAAGTTCTGCACAAAATTGAAAAATGGATAGAAAAAACAAATTTTGTTATTGATAAACGCAGCCCAACACTGGTGCACATGATTTATGTTGACGATGAAATCAGGAAAGGTTTAGGCTATCATCAGTTAAATTTTTATGCGCCTGTAAAACTAAAGCAAAATTAATGAAAGGAAATAAAATAACGATGAAATACTGGATTGAACGCTGGGCACAGCTTAGAAAAAAAGAATTAATATCTTATCCCCATGACTTTCCCATTCATGAGGTATACCAAGCATTATGTTCCCCCGAAGAATTGATAAGCGGATTTGAAGAATTGTATCAGATTTTCATTCATTGTTATGAAGATATATTAAATAATCCAGCCAAAATGATGCTTCCGGTATATGATATGAATGAATACGGATACTTTTCTAAAGAAGCAAGAACATCCCGGATAGAATCTTACAAATATGCGAAAATTTTTTATGTATTGGGGTGCTCAGGCGAGTTGACGCAAAATGTTAAGCTATATATTCAGGCTGACAAATTAAAGGACAAATGCAAGGCTCTGAAAATCACAAATATCCACACATTTTTAAATATACTTGGTAATTATGGGATTGTAACAGAGGGCCTTGTTAATGGCAGAATTAAAAATCATACTCACATCACTATTTCATTTCCAGGAAATAAGCATTTAATCACAGCTTTATATATTATGGCAGTAAAATCAGACCATACGGACCGGTTCAAAGATTTTTGCAGTATGAATTATAAATTGTTTGAAAGTGACTGGAATACAGTAGAATATGGTAATGGCGTTGATGTGCTTTCCGTTTTTTTTCATTCGAAGCAGGAGCAAACTACGGCCCACTTAATACACGACGAACTGTTAAAACGGAATTATTATTATAATTTTCAGGATTGGAATGAAGGCCCCCAGATAAGGTATTATCAAAAAGAAAGTGACCGCAACAGAAATACAAATGCCAGCTTTTGGCTTGCTTGTATGGATACCGAATTGAAACTATATTTCCGGATAGCAAATATGGACAAGGTCCTTGCATATATTAAAAATTGTCCTGAAAGTGTTATCAGTGCTTTTTCAGTAAGTGATAAGGGCTGTAGGAACAGAATTTCAGGGAACTGTGTTTCCGGGATCTCCTATCAGCTTAATGACAGCACAATATGGAGATGCGGCTGCTGCAATCCAAATTTTCAGGTAACTCCGGGTATTGAGGATTACTTATACTACATTAACGCTGCAGAGCTTTCTGCCAGTCAAAAACCCCGCCGCAAGCTCTAAGGGACAAAAAACTGTCCCCGGCCTGCCGGCACTGTTAATTCTGCCATTGAATCTGCTCTCCCTCTATCATAGGATACCTTATAATCTGCTCTCCTTCCAGCTTTTCCCTGTGCATATCCACTGCGCTTATTTGGTGGTTATTATAGGTTGTATAATAATAAATTCCTTTATCCCCGTTGCAGCAGGAGGTATAAATCGTAATCTCATATTTATGCTCCTGCGAACCGTTATCGGAACCGTTCACATTCTTAAGGGGGTCTTCCAGCTCACAGCAGCCTCTTTGCTGATCCACAGAACCCAGTATATGGAAAAACTGGCTGACGCTTTCATTCTCTGAATCTCCGGAAACAGAATTCATTTTTACAAATGTTGCCCTGACAAACCTTGAAGTGGAAGACAAGTCGCCGGGAAGCCCCAAAGCCCCCATTCCACGACAATATATGTCAAGCGGCAGCCTGTTAGAAAAATTATTTCCGGGGGATTTGGCAGATAAATTCATATAGTTATTCAGCTGAAACATCTGCAGGTCAAAGGGCGGATTATTAGTCAAAACCCCTGCCGGATTATTGTAAACCTTAATTCCTTCCTTTACCGATTCCACAGTAACAGCTTCCTTCCGATCCGCAATCAGCCAGTGAAGCTGTGCCACAGGCAGATTTTTATTAAAAGGGGTTTTCGTAAGATTTATTTTTTTAATCAGCACTTCCGCCTCCTTTACGGTAGCGCACTGACAAAGAATCCAGGGAATAAATTCAAAAGTCGCCACATTGTCCTTATCCGCCACATCTTCCTTATAATCTGCATTTCCCACAAAATTGAGCCCAGCCATCCCCAGCCCTTTTTCATTTACCGCGTCATAATATAGGGGGCAGCCATCAGCCACATGAGCCATACCAATCATGGCAAAATGACTGTCCCTTAATCCCATCTTTCTAAAAGAAAAAGGAAAATGCCGGGGCGTAACGACTATCTCTTCCCCATAAGAAAATTCATAATCCAGAGTACGCCCGAAATAAAAATCCTTTGTGCAATAAGTTGCCGCTGTACACATAGTCTGTACCTCCTTAAATATCATAACAGTATAGTTTTTGCCGTTTACTATAGAATGTCATTTTATAATCATGATATACTTCGTCTCTTAGAATCACAAAAAAATAGTAGAATTTATTCTCCCATATAAGCGGATTTTTCAAACACGCTCTAGCATAAGACAATATCCGCAATATCTTTAAATTCCTCCGGCCTATTGTCTGTCAGGATTGTTCCGGCTAAGAAAGGGGCAAAAGTCACTGAACTTACCATATGAAATTTACTGCTGTCACAAAGAATATAAGCTTTTTGGCACTGCTCCAGCGCTGTTCTTTTTACCAGCGCCTCATTTGCATCAGGGGTTGTAAATCCCGCTTCCCGGTTTGCGCCATTGGTTCCAAAAAAACCTTTGGTAAAATGATAATCCTTAAGGGTTAGGGCTGCCATCGTTCCTACTACCGCCTCTGTTGAGCTTTTTAAGGTTCCTCCCACCAAAAGAACATGCCCGCCGCCTGCCGCAAGCTTTTGCGCATGGGCCACTGCATTTGTCACAAAGGTAGCGCTGGTTTGCCCCAAATAATCCAACATGTATCCGGTTGTAGTGCCTGCATCAAGATATACAAAATCCTGAGGTTCAATCAGCGATGCGGCATATCTGGCAATCCGCTTTTTTTCCTCTCTGTGTACCTCTTTTTTTTGTGCCACGGTAGGTTCTGTCAGCAGATAATTATGCTTGGAAGCTACCGCCCCTCCAAACACTTTTACCAGCCTGCCTGCTTTATCCAGTTCCGTAATATCTCTTCTTGCCGTTGACTCTGAAATATCCAAAAGCCTTGTCAGCTCTAAAACGGTAACACTGCGTTTTTCTTCCAGAATCTTTAAAATCATTTCATGCCGCTGTTCCGTCAGCATACCTTTCACCCTTTCCTCGCCTGCCTGTTCCAAGTCCGGGCCATAAAGCCGCTTCTATAAACAAGCAGAAAATAACGCCTCTAAAGCCCCTGACAGCATAAACTGCGGGGCTTCTGGCATAATATGAAATTTTATTTATAAATTTTCCTGCATAAATTTGCTTACTGCTTCATAAGCAGCTTCCTCGTCCTCCCCATCAAAGGTCAGAACCACTTCATTTCCCTTTTTCACGCCAAGTCCCATAAGTCCAAAAATCTTTTTACAGTCTCCGGCCTTTCCGTCCTTTGTCATCTTAATGCTACATGCAAAAGCCTTCGCCGCCTTTACCAATTCCCCCGCCGGACGTGCATGGATTCCTTCCGGATCAGTGATTACATACTTAAATTCTCGCATAGCAATTCTCCTTTTCTTTTTATTTTATAATTTTATTTTTATCAGTTCAACTCTTTTCTTCTATTCCACATTTTTCTTTAAAATCCCCAGCATTCCTGTGGAAATAAGGGTTCCCACTATAAGCGCCGCCACATACATCATGGGATTACCCACTACAGGAAACACGAAAATACCGCCGTGGGGAGCCATCAGTGTACAGTTAAACAACATGGACAGCGCGCCTGCCACACCGGACCCCACAATACATGCCGGAAGCACATGGAGCGGGTCAGATGCCGCAAAGGGAATGGCTCCTTCTGTAATAAACGCAAGTCCCATGATAAAGTTTGTAGGGCCCGACTCCCTCTCTTCTTTCGTAAACTTTTTCTTAAACAACAAAGTTGCAAGGGCAATGGCACAAGGAGGCGTCATTCCGCCAATCATAACCGCTGCCATTATGTCATAATTTCCTGCTGCAATTGCAGCCGTTCCAAAAACATATGCCGCTTTATTAAAAGGACCTCCCATGTCAATTGCCATCATACCGCCAAGAATCATTCCCAAAATAACTTTACTTGTTCCTCCCATGCTGGTCAGTCCATTATTTAATGCTGTATTCAGTCCCCCCATAACAGGTTCCACAATAAAAGACATAATCAGTCCCATAATCAGTATGCCCATCAAAGGAAAAATCAGCACCGGCGCTATCTTTTCCAAAAATTCTGGCAGATGGTCACAAAGCTTACGCAAAAATACAATTACATATCCTGCCATAAATCCTGCCGCCAATGCTCCCAGAAAACCTGACTTTCCGCCGGAAGCAATCATACCTCCCACAAATCCAAGCGCAAGGGCCGGACGGTCGCCAATGGCCATTGCAATAAATCCCGCAAGTACAGGAAGCATAAACCCAAATGCCGTATCTCCCAAGTGTTTCAACCAGGCCGCCACAGGCGTGATCGTACCAAAATTTCCTCTCTCCGCCACATCAAGCGCATTCATATCCACACTAAGTCCGTCAATCAGAAAGGCAAGCGCTATCAGGATTCCTCCTCCCACTACAAAGGGAAGCATATGGGATACCCCGTTCATAAGCTGCGTGTAAATCTGATGCCCTACGCTGCCGCTCTTTTTCGTCTTCCGAACCGTATCCACTGTTCCCGCCGCACTATGATATATGGGAACATCTCCTGAAATGGCACGGTCAAGCAGCTCTCCCGCCTTGCTGATTCCATCAGATACCTGGCAGGCAATCACTTTCTTCCCATCAAAACGGTCCATGGGCACCTGTGCGTCCGCCGCCACAATAATACAGGATGCCTCCGCAATCTCCGCTTCCGTCAGCACATTCTTTGCCCCGCCGGAACCTCTGGTTTCTATTTTCACATAACAGTTCTTTTCTTTAGCTGCCTTTTCAATTCCCTCCGCTGCCATATAGGTATGGGCAATACCTGTGGGACAGGATGTAACCGCAAGGATTTTTATCTGATTTTCATCCGCCGCTCCTGTATCCGCCAGTCTTTCGTCAATACTTTCTTTTTCATCATCCGCCTTGTCAATAATCGCAAGAAATTCACTGGTAGTTTTTGCATTGCGCAGACTGTCCGAAAACTCCTCATCCATCATCAACACAGATAACTTACTAAGCACATCCAAATGGACATTATCCTCTGTGTTTGGCGCCGCTATTAAAAAAATCAGCGTAACCGGCTCGCCGTCAAGAGAATCAAAATCCACACCCTCTTTTATCACCATTGCCGCAAGCCCCGGACGGCTTACCGCATCACATTTGCCATGTGGAATTGCAATTCCCTCCCCAATTCCAGTGGTGCTTTCTTCTTCTCTGGCATATACCTGCCTGCGGTAAGCTTCCCTGTCATTGATTTTCCCGCTCTTAACCATCAGTTCCACTGCCTGATCTAAAGCTTCATTTTTATTTTGGGGTGCAGCGCAAAGTGAAATACTTCTTTCGTCCAAAAGTTCTGTTATCCTCATTTTTTCCCTCCTATTCCAGTTCCGTAATTGCCTTCCCAAGTGCCTTGAACCGGCAGAGAAAAACCTGTCTGCTTTGCATCCAGTCTTTTCTCTGGGCTCTTGGTCCGGCATTTACTGTTTCCAGTTCCGTAATTGCCTTCCCAAGTGCCTTGAACCGGCAGAGAAAAATCTGTCTGCTTTGCATCCAGTCTTTTCTCTGGGCTCTTGGTCCGGCATTTACTGTTTCCAGTTCCGTAATTGCCTTCCCAAGTGCTTGAATCTAATTTCTTATTTTCTTATATAATTTTTCTATTTCTTCTTTGGTGGCCAGTAGTTCAGAAAACGCGCTTGCGCTTCCCGCTGCCACACCCATTCTGAAAGCATGTTCATAATCCTGTTTTTCCATCCATCCTGCAAGGAATCCGGCTACCATGGAATCTCCGGCTCCTACACCATTTATCAGTTTTCCCTCTGGCGCCGGCATTTCATGAATCATTCCGTTTCCATCTGCAAGCACTGCCCCTTCCCCTGCCATGGAAACCAGAACATTGACCGCCCCCATTTCCTGCATCTTTTTGGCATAAGGAATTACTTCCTCTCTTGTTCCCAGACTGGTCTTAAAAATTTCTCCCAGCTCGTGATTATTGGGTTTTACCAAAAACGGATGATATTCCAGTACATTGACCAAAAGTTCCTTGGTGGCATCCACAACGATCATCACATTACGGCCTGAAAATCTCTCTAATATTTTTCTGTAAATGTCATCAGGCATGGAATTGGGAATACTCCCTGCAAGAACCAGAACGTCCCCCTCTTTCAGAATATCCAGCTTTTCCATTAAAAGCCCCACTTTCTCCCTGCCTATTTCAGGCCCGCATCCGTTAATTTCCGTTCCGTCAATAGACTTTAACTTTAAATTAATTCTTGAAAATCCATTGTCAATAAAAATAAAATCCGATTTTACACCCATCTTTTCTATCCGGCGGATAATCTCTTCTCCCGTAAAGCCTGCTGCAAACCCAAGTGCTGTGTTCGCAATTCCCAAATTTCCAAGAACTATAGACACATTCAGCCCTTTCCCTCCTGGAAGCATCAGCTCCGAACTGGTCCTGTTCGTAACCCTCAGCCTGAAATCCTCCACCGTAACTATATAATCCAGTGACGGATTAAATGTAACTGTGTAAATCATTCCCTTCCCTCCTTGTATAATAATGATGTAGTTAATCAAAACTACTTAATTAATAAACTTCT
>CANCXX010000076.1 GCA_947381965.1 uncultured bacterium | reverse complement strand
AAGCCATTACTAGCTTTGCAGGATGTTTTGAGATGATTAAGTGTTAAACTCCCGCATACATCAAAAGTACACAGCCCCTTTTTATGCGCAAAGGCGCGTAGGGAAATCAGCGGCCTTGCTGCACGCGCCCTGCGCGGCAAGTAGTGGAATAGCTGTAAAAAATCAGTTGTAAAAAATTAGGAAAATATTAGTTGACTGGTTTTTGGGTTTGTAGTAGAATGGAAAGTGCACTATTGTGGTGTGGTATGCTTTTTTGTAACGCAGACGGTGTATTGGGCACTGTCTGCCTTAAATCATATAAAGAACGGGGTGAATAGTCAATGGAAAAGAACAGAATACGTCCTATTGCCACGGGCAAGAACATGCGTATGAGTTATTCACGGCAGAAAGAGGTTCTGGAAATGCCAAACCTGATTGAAGTCCAAAAGGATTCCTATGAATGGTTTCTGAAAGAGGGACTGAAAGAAGTGTTTGACGACATTTCTCCAATTGCAGACTACAGCGGGCATTTAAGCCTTGAATTTGTAGACTTTGAGCTGTGCGAAGATGATGTCAAGTATTCTATTGAAAAGTGTAAGGAGAGGGATGCGACCTACGCGGCTCCTTTGAAGGTCAGGGTTCGTCTTTACAACAAAGAAAAAGAAGAGATCAGCGAACATGAAATTTTCATGGGCGATCTTCCCCTTATGACAGAGACAGGTACTTTTGTGATAAACGGCGCTGAACGTGTTATTGTAAGCCAGTTGGTCCGTTCTCCCGGTATTTACTATGCGATCAGCCATGACAAAATAGGTAAAAGGCTGTTTTCTTCAACTGTTATCCCAAACCGTGGGGCATGGCTGGAGTATGAAACAGACTCAAATGATATTTTTTATGTACGTGTTGACAGAACCAGAAAAGTCCCGATTACAGTTCTTGTAAGGGCCCTTGGCGTAGGCACTAACGACGAAATCAGAGAACTGTTCGGAGATGAACCGAAAATTGAAGCCAGCTTTTCCAAAGACGTTTCGAGTAACTACCAGGAAGGTCTTTTAGAGTTATATAAAAAGATCCGTCCCGGCGAGCCTTTAAGTGTTGAGAGTGCGGAAAGCCTTATCAATGCAATGTTTTTTGACCCCAGAAGATATGATCTGGCTAAAGTGGGCAGATATAAATTCAACAAGAAACTGTCATTTCGGAACAGAATAAGAAATCATGTGTTAGCAGAGGACGTGGTGGATACCCAGACCGGTGAAATGTTAGCGGCGGCCGGTGAAAGAGTGACCATGGAGATGGCTGACCAGATCCAGAACGCGGCAGTTCCTTACGTATATATACAGACAGAAGAAAAGAACGTGAAGGTTCTTTCCAATATGATGGTTGATATTACAAATTTTGTCGACTGTAAGCCCAGAGAGCTGGGGATTACAGAGCATGTTTATTATCCGGTGCTTGCCCAGATTATTGATGAGTTTGGCGCAGATCCGGGGGAACTTGCAAATGCCATCAAGAAGAATGTTCACGAACTGATTCCAAAACATATTACCAAAGAAGATATCATTGCATCCATTAACTACAATATCCATTTAGAGTATGGGATTGGCAATGATGATGACATTGACCATTTGGGCAACAGACGTATCCGTGCGGTGGGAGAACTGCTGCAGAACCAGTACAGGATTGGTCTTTCCCGTCTGGAGAGAGTGGTCCGGGAACGTATGACAACTCATGACGCGGAGGAAATTTCTCCCCAGGTTCTTATAAATATTAAACCGGTGCAGGCGGCAGTAAAGGAATTCTTTGGATCCTCCCAGCTATCCCAGTTTATGGATCAGAATAATCCTTTAGGTGAGCTGACCCACAAAAGACGTCTCTCTGCCTTAGGCCCCGGCGGTCTTTCCAGGGACCGTGCAGGATTTGAGGTTCGTGACGTCCATTATTCACACTATGGAAGAATGTGTCCTATAGAGACGCCGGAAGGTCCTAACATTGGACTTATTAACTCTCTGGCATCCTATGCAAGAATTAATGAATATGGTTTTGTGGAAGCACCTTACCGTAAAATAGATAAATCCGACCCTGCGAATCCAAGGGTTACGGATGAAGTTGTTTATATGACCGCTGATGAAGAGGATAATTACCATGTGGCGCAGGCAAATGAGGCATTGGATGAAAAAGGACATTTTGTGAGAAATTCCGTATCCGGCCGTTACCGGGAGGAAACTTCTGAGTATCCTAAAGCCATGTTTGACTATATGGACGTATCGCCTAAGATGGTATTTTCCGTGGCAACAGCGCTGATTCCATTTTTGGAAAATGATGATGCCAACCGTGCCCTGATGGGATCTAACATGCAGCGTCAGGCAGTGCCCCTTCTTACAACAGAAGCGCCTGCCGTTGGTACAGGTATGGAACCCAAAGCAGCTGTGGACTCTGGTGTGTGCGTGGTGGCAAAGAAAGCGGGAGTCATTAATTATGTATCTTCCAAGCTAATCCGTATGACATGTGACGATGGAGAAAAGATGGAATTCCATCTGACCAAATTCTCCCGCAGCAATCAGTCAAACTGCTATAACCAGAAGCCTATTGTGCTAAAAGGAGAGCATGTGAAAGCTGGACAGGTAATTGCCGATGGCCCTTCCACATCAGAAGGGGAACTGGCTCTTGGTAAAAATCCGCTGATTGGATTTATGACCTGGGAAGGCTATAATTATGAAGATGCGGTTTTGTTAAGTGAAAGACTGGTGCAGGAGGATGTGTATACCTCCGTGCATATTGAAGAATATGAGGCGGAAGCCCGTGACACCAAGTTAGGACCGGAGGAAATTACAAGGGATGTTCCTGGTGTGGGTGATGAAGCCTTAAAAGACCTGGACGAGAGAGGAATTATCCGCATTGGTGCGGAGGTACGGGCAGGCGATATTCTGGTTGGTAAGGTTACTCCCAAAGGAGAGACAGAACTGACAGCGGAAGAGAGGCTTTTGCGCGCCATCTTTGGAGAAAAGGCTAGAGAGGTGAGAGATACTTCCTTAAAGGTGCCTCACGGTGAGTATGGCATTATTGTGGATGCCAAGGTATTTACAAGAGACAATGGGGATGAGCTTTCCCCAGGCGTAAACCAGGCAGTCCGCATTTATATTGCACAGAAAAGAAAGATTTCCGTGGGGGATAAGATGGCAGGCCGTCATGGAAACAAGGGTGTTGTTTCCAGAGTGCTTCCTGTGGAAGATATGCCTTACCTTCCTAACGGACGTCCTCTTGATATTGTTTTAAACCCTCTGGGTGTGCCTTCCCGTATGAACATTGGACAGGTACTTGAAATCCATTTGTCTCTGGCAGCCAAGGCCCTTGGCTTTAACGTGGCAACGCCTGTATTTGACGGTGCAAACGAAATTGACATTATGGATACCTTAGAGCTTGCAAATGACTATGTTAATTTAAGCTGGGAAGAGTTTGAGGCAAAGCATAAAGAAGAACTGCTTCCTGAAGTAATAGACTATTTATACAAAAACCGTGCCCACAGAGAGGTGTGGAAGGGAGTTCCCATTTCAAGAGATGGAAAGGTAAGGCTGCGTGACGGAAGAACCGGTGAGTACTTTGACAGTCCGGTTACCATTGGCCATATGCACTATTTAAAACTCCATCATTTGGTAGACGATAAGATTCATGCCCGTTCCACCGGCCCTTATTCCCTTGTAACCCAGCAGCCTTTAGGTGGTAAGGCCCAGTTTGGCGGACAGCGTTTCGGGGAAATGGAAGTTTGGGCGCTGGAGGCTTATGGCGCTTCTTATACCCTGCAGGAAATCCTGACGGTTAAGTCCGATGATGTTGTGGGACGTGTCAAGACTTATGAGGCAATTATTAAGGGAGATAACATCCCTGAACCCGGTATACCGGAGTCCTTCAAGGTTCTGTTAAAGGAACTGCAGTCTCTTGGCCTTGATGTGCGCGTGCTGCGTGAGGACAATACGGAAGTTGAGATTATGGAGTCAATTGATTACGGCGATACGGATTACCGGTATGAGATTGAAGGGGACGATAAGAACTATGATTATGATAAAGGCTCTTTTGGTGCGATGGGATACCAGCAGCAGGAGTTTGATGAAGACAGCGGCGAACTAATAAGCGCAGATGAGGATGAGGAAGATCTGGACGATAGTTTTGATGAAGAGTTTGACGAAGTACTTGATGCCGATTCCTATGAGATTTAAAAATGTGATTTAAGGATTTTGTGCCGCCGACAGAGATTTGCCGAAGGCAAAATCTCCAGACTGTGGAAAGGAGCATGATATAGCATGGCAGAAACAAAGCAGGAAATGTATCAGCCGATGACATTTGATGCCATTAGAATTGGTCTTGCATCACCTGAAAAAATAAAAGAGTGGTCCAGGGGGGAAGTATTAAAACCTGAAACGATTAACTATAGAACATTAAAGCCTGAAAAGGACGGGTTATTTTGTGAAAAGATTTTCGGACCCAGCAAGGACTGGGAATGCCACTGTGGTAAGTATAAGAAAATCAGATATAAAGGCGTTGTCTGTGACAGGTGCGGCGTGGAAGTGACAAAGTCAAGTGTCCGCAGAGAGCGTATGGGACATATTGAGCTTGCAGCTCCTGTATCCCATATTTGGTATTTTAAAGGAATTCCCAGCCGGATGGGGTTGATTTTGGATTTGTCTCCCAGAGTGCTTGAAAAGGTGCTGTATTTTGCTTCCTATATTGTTTTGGATAAGGGAGAAACAGAGCTGGACTATAAACAGGTGCTGTCCGAAAAAGAATATCAGGATGCAAGAGAGACATGGGGAAACCGTTTCCGGGTAGGAATGGGAGCGGAGGCAATCAAGGAACTGCTCCAGGCAATTGATCTTGAAACGGAAGCCGAAGAGCTGAAAACCGGATTAAAAGAATCCACCGGACAAAAAAGAGCAAGGATTATTAAAAGACTGGAAGTTGTGGAGGCATTCAGGGAATCCGGAAACGAACCGGCCTGGATGATAATGGATGCCATTCCGGTTATTCCGCCGGATTTACGCCCCATGGTACAGCTGGACGGCGGGCGTTTTGCCACTTCTGACCTGAATGATTTGTATAGAAGAATCATCAACCGCAACAACCGTCTGAAAAGACTTCTGGAACTTGGCGCACCGGATATTATTGTGCGCAACGAAAAGAGAATGCTTCAGGAGGCGGTGGACGCGCTGATTGATAACGGCAGACGGGGCAGACCGGTAACGGGACCTGGAAACAGGGCACTTAAATCCCTGTCAGATATGCTGAAAGGAAAGTCAGGACGTTTCCGTCAGAACCTTCTTGGCAAACGTGTAGACTATTCAGGACGTTCCGTTATTGTGGTGGGGCCGGAGCTTAAAATTTACCAGTGCGGTCTTCCAAAGGAAATGGCGATTGAGCTGTTTAAGCCTTTTGTTATGAAGGAACTGGTTGCAAGAGGAATTTCCCAGAATATAAAGAATGCCAAAAAGCTGGTGGAGAGACTGGATACCCAGGTGTGGGATGTGCTGGAAGAGGTTATTAAAGAACATCCTGTAATGTTAAACCGCGCCCCTACCCTGCACAGACTGGGCATTCAGGCATTTGAGCCTATTTTGGTAGAAGGTAAGGCAATTAAACTGCATCCTCTGGTATGTACCGCCTTCAATGCCGATTTTGACGGGGACCAGATGGCAGTACACCTTCCTCTTTCTGTGGAAGCACAGGCGGAGTGCCGGTTCTTGCTGCTATCTCCTAACAATTTGTTAAAGCCGTCTGACGGTGGTCCGGTTGCGGTGCCCTCACAGGATATGGTGCTTGGTATTTATTATCTTACCCAGGAGAGGCCCGGCGCTGTAGGGGAAGGAAGAACTTACAAAAATGTAAACGAAGCTATATTAGCTTACGAAAATGGTGCCTGCACCCTTCACTCCCGGATTAAAGTCAGAATTACCAAGAAGAACGGGGACGGGGAGCTTGTTTCGGGTATCGTGGAATCCACTTTGGGACGATTTTTGTTTAACGAAATTCTTCCCCAGGATTTAGGATATGTTGACAGAAGCAAACCGGAAAACCTTCTTTTGCCGGAAGTCGACTTCCATGTAGGCAAAAAGCAGTTAAAACAGATCCTTGAAAAAGTAATTAATACCCATGGGGCTTCCATTACAGCAGAGGTGCTGGATTTGATTAAATCCACAGGATATAAATATTCTACCAAAGCAGCCATGACAGTTTCAATTTCTGACATGACGGTACCTGCCCAGAAACAGGAAATGCTGGATGAGGCGCAGATGACGGTAGATAAGATTTCCCAGAACTACAGGCGTGGACTTATTACGGAGGAAGAAAGATACCGTGCCGTAGTTGAAACCTGGAATGAGACAGATAAAAAGCTGACAGATGTGCTGTTGGCAGGTCTGGATAAATACAATAATATTTTTATGATGGCGGACTCCGGCGCCCGTGGTTCCAACCAGCAGATTAAGCAGCTGGCCGGTATGCGTGGATTGATGGCGGATACTACCGGACGAACCATTGAACTGCCGATTAAATCAAATTTCCGTGAAGGGCTTGACGTTCTGGAATACTTTATGTCTGCCCACGGAGCCCGGAAAGGTTTGTCAGATACGGCTCTTCGTACCGCAGACTCCGGTTATCTGACAAGGCGTATGGTTGACGTTTCACAGGAACTGATTATTCGTGAGGTTGACTGTATGGAAGGCAGGGATGAGATACCAGGTATGTGGGTATCGGCCTTTATGGATGGAAAAGAAACCATTGAAGGATTAAAAGACAGGATAACAGGAAGATATGCCTGTGAAGATATCAGGGACAGAGACGGCAATGTGATTGTAAAGAGCAATCATATGATTACGCCCAGCCGCGCTTCAAAGATTTTAAGCGTTGGCGTGGATGAAAATGGGGAACCGGTAGAAAAAGTGAAAATCCGTACCATTCTTACCTGTCGTTCCCATATTGGAATTTGCGCAAAGTGTTATGGAGCGAACATGGCCACTGGGGAAGCTGTCCAGGTTGGCGAGGCGGTGGGAATTATTGCTGCACAATCCATTGGTGAGCCTGGCACCCAGCTTACCATGCGTACCTTCCATACCGGCGGTGTGGCAGGTGATGATATTACCCAGGGTCTTCCCCGTGTGGAGGAGCTTTTTGAGGCAAGAAAACCCAAAGGGCTTGCAATTATTGCCGAGTTTGGCGGTGTGGCGAACATTAAGGACACCAAAAAGAAACGTGAAATTGTAATCACAAACAACGAGACAGGGGAGTCGAAAGCATACCTGATTCCTTATGGTTCACGAATTAAAGTGCTGGACGGCCAGGTGCTTGAGGCTGGTGATGAACTGACAGAAGGAAGCGTGAACCCTCACGACTTGTTAAAGATTAAAGGCATACGTGCCGTACAGGACTATATGCTCCGTGAAGTGCAGAGGGTATACCGGCTGCAGGGCGTTGATATCAGCGATAAGCATATTGAGGTTATTGTCCGTCAGATGCTGAAGAAAATCAGGATTGAAAATAACGGCGATACGGAATTCCTTCCCGGAACCCTTGTGGATGTGCTGGAATATGAAGACATGAATGAACAGCTTTTCCATGAAGGAAAAGAACCGGCAGAGGGCAAACAGGTAATGCTAGGGATCACCAAAGCGGCTCTGGCAACCAACTCCTTCCTGTCAGCGGCATCCTTCCAGGAAACCACCAAGGTACTGACAGAGGCGGCCATTAAGGGGAAGATTGATCCGTTGGTAGGATTAAAGGAAAATGTTATTATCGGTAAACTGATACCTGCAGGCACTGGCATGAAGAGGTACCGCAGCACCAGCCTTTCCACAGACAGCCATCTGACGGAAGACAGCGAAATGGACGAAGCGCTGGATGAAGATATGGAAATCGACTTCGACGACTACAGCGACGAGGAAGAAGAAGCGGAAGACATGGATGGCCTGGCATATGCTGATGGTGAAGATACAGAAGAACCAGAAGAGCTGGATGAACTTGACGACATAGAGGAACCAGAAGAGGCCGAGGAAGTGGAAGCTGTGCCGGAAGAAGTTCTGAATGAATAAACAGTAAGTAGAAATATAAAAGCAGAAATTGATTATTACAGGAAATCTCCGTGTATACTATATATGGTAGGCACGGAGATTTTTGGTAATACTGCTGTGAAAAAGTTCCATTTTCCGCATAAAATTTGCCGGGAATTGTATTGACAAGAAAAAATGGAACACGTATACTAGTTTAGTGTGTATTGCAGAATTAAAATGCAGTATACCAGAAATATGATACAGGATGATTTCATAAACAGGAGGTGAAACAGAATGCCAACATTTAACCAGTTAGTCAGAAAAGGACGTCAGACATCAGTGAAGAAGTCAACGGCTCCCGCTCTTCAGAAAGGATGGAACTCCCTTCACAAGAAAGCAACCGATACTTCCGCTCCTCAGAAGAGAGGTGTTTGTACTGCTGTTAAGACAGCAACTCCTAAAAAGCCTAACTCAGCTCTTAGAAAAATCGCCAGAGTACGTCTTTCCAACGGAATCGAAGTGACAAGCTATATTCCCGGAGAAGGCCATAACCTGCAGGAACACAGCGTTGTTCTTATCAGAGGCGGAAGAGTTAAGGATTTACCCGGTACAAGATACCACATTATCAGAGGTACCCTTGATACTGCGGGAGTTGCAAACAGAAAGCAGGCTCGTTCCAAATATGGCGCTAAGAGACCTAAGGCTTCCAAATAATTTTCAGGAAGCAAATTGGACCCACAAAACGTAAGCTAATTTTGTGTTGGAATTCTGTTACGATTGTTTGTAATTAGATATACCGCACGTACACAAGTTGTAAAATTAGAACGAAACACTGTGAGTACCGATGATTTAATGTATGCGGATGGCAGGTCTGCCACGAAATATCCGCAGGTCGTAAATCAGAACAGATTTGCGATTAATAAATAATTAAGGAGGGAAGAACCGTGCCACGTAAAGGACATATTCAAAAGAGAGATGTATTGGCAGATCCCTTATACAACAATAAAGTGGTTACCAAACTGATCAATAACATTATGTTAGATGGTAAAAGAGGTGTGGCCCAGAAGATTGTGTATGGGGCATTTGCAACAGTAGAAGAAAAATCGGGCAAGCCGGCTCTTGAGGTCTTTGAAGAGGCTATGAATAACATTATGCCTGTGCTGGAAGTTAAAGCGAGACGTATTGGCGGTGCAACTTATCAGGTACCGATTGAAGTAAGACCTGACAGACGTCAGGCGTTAGCCCTTCGCTGGCTTACTACGTTTTCTCGCAAGAGAGGCGAAAAGACCATGAAGGACAGACTGGCAAATGAAATTCTTGATGCTTCCAATAATACGGGTGCAGCAGTCAAGAGAAAAGAAGACATGCATAAAATGGCAGAAGCAAACAAGGCGTTTTCACACTACCGCTTCTAATCGTTATAAGCTGATGACGCAGTCATTTGCTGTAAGCGGTATAAAGCTTTCATGCAATGCCCAGACTAATATAAGGAGGAAAAACCTTTGGCTGGAAGAGAATATCCATTGGAGAGAACCAGAAACATTGGTATTATGGCTCATATCGATGCAGGAAAGACCACTCTTACAGAGCGTATCTTATACTACACCGGTGTAAACTATAAGATTGGTGATACTCATGAAGGAACTGCCACCATGGACTGGATGGAGCAGGAACAGGAAAGAGGAATCACAATCACATCAGCGGCCACCACATGTCACTGGACTCTGGAAGAAAACTGCAAACCCAAGCCAGGTGCGTTAGAGCATCGTATCAATATTATTGATACACCTGGACACGTTGACTTTACTGTTGAAGTAGAACGTTCACTCCGCGTACTTGATGGCGCTGTAGGTGTGTTCTGTGCAAAGGGTGGTGTTGAACCTCAGTCAGAAAATGTCTGGCGTCAGGCTGACACCTATAATGTACCGAGAATGGCTTTCATCAACAAGATGGACATTTTAGGCGCTAATTTCTACGGAGCCGTAGACCAGATTAGAACCAGGCTTGGTAAAAATGCAATTATTCTTCAACTGCCTATTGGCAAAGAAGATGAATTTAAAGGAATTATTGATTTATTTGAAATGAAAGCATATATCTACAATGATAATAAGGGAGAAGACATTTCTGTTGTTGATGTCCCGGAAGACATGGCAGATGATGCTGAATTATACCGTTCCGAACTGATTGAAAAGATATGTGAACTGGACGATGACCTTACTATGATATATCTGGAAGGTGAGGAACCTACCGTAGAGCAGATGAAGGCAGCGCTTCGGACCGCTACCTGCGAGTGCAGGGCCGTTCCTGTCTGCTGTGGTTCTGCTTACAGAAACAAGGGCGTACAAAAACTTCTGGATGCAGTTCTTGAATATATGCCGGCGCCGACAGATATTCCTGCAATTAAGGGAACTGATTTGGACGGCAATGAAGTGGAGAGACATTCATCAGACGAAGAACCTTTTTCTGCGCTGGCATTCAAGATTATGGCAGATCCTTTTGTAGGAAAGCTGGCATTCTTCAGAGTTTATTCCGGTACAATGAAATCCGGGTCCTATGTACTGAATGCAGTAAAAGATAAAAAGGAACGTGTAGGACGTATCCTTCAGATGCACGCAAACAAAAGAGCAGAACTGGATAAAGTTTATTCCGGTGATATTGCGGCAGCAGTTGGCTTTAAGTTTACTACTACCGGCGATACCATTTGTGATGAACAGCATCCGGTAATTTTAGAGTCCATGGAATTCCCTGAACCTGTTATTGAGCTTGCCATTGAGCCTAAGACAAAAGCAGGACAGAGCAAAATGGGCGAAGCCCTTGCGAAGCTGGCAGAAGAAGATCCTACTTTCCGTGCCCATACAGATCAGGAGACTGGACAAACCATTATCGCAGGTATGGGAGAGCTCCATCTGGAAATTATTGTGGACAGACTTCTTCGTGAGTTTAAAGTTGAGGCTAATGTAGGCGCTCCTCAGGTTGCTTACAAGGAAACCTTTACCAAGACCGTTGAAGTTGATTCCAAATATGCAAAACAGTCCGGTGGTCGTGGACAGTACGGACATTGTAAAGTTAGATTTGAGCCTATGGACGCAAATGGAGAGGAATTATTTAAATTTGAATCCACGGTAGTGGGTGGTGCAATTCCCAAAGAATACATCCCAGCTGTTGGAGAGGGTATTGAAGAAGCCTCCAGATGTGGTATCCTTGGCGGCTTCCCGGTTCTTGGCGTTCATGCAATTGTGTATGACGGTTCCTATCATGAAGTGGACTCATCAGAAATGGCATTCCACATTGCTGGTTCTATGGCATTTAAGGAGGCAATGCAGAAAGCAACCCCTATCCTGCTTGAGCCGATTATGAAAGTGGAAGTTACCATGCCGGAGGAGTATATGGGAGATGTTATCGGTGATATCAATTCCCGCCGTGGACGTATTGAAGGTATGGACGATATTGGCGGCGGCAAGATGGTAAGAGCGTTTGTACCGCTTTCCGAAATGTTTGGCTATTCCACCGACCTCCGTTCCAAAACACAGGGACGAGGCAACTATTCCATGTTCTTTGAAAAATATGAACCGGTACCAAAGAATGTACAGGAGAAAGTCCTGGCAGCCAAGACCAAATAAGGATTTTAGACCTTTTATTTGCCAAAGCCTTTAGGACACAACGAAAAATCAGCGTAATTTCCTATAAAAGGGTATTTACGTTACTGTTCACGAGTCAGGAATGTGTACTGGCTGCGCATTTTGTAAGAACATGATTCAAGTGTGAGGAGTGTTTTTGCACAGCGAAAGTTAGAATATGGTACCGAACGGTTATTATGAACCTACCTTGGGCCGTGAACAGCGGCTGTTATGCTGGTAACAAGAGGGCAGAAGGCAAATAATACTTGAAAATTCCGGTAAATTTTAATATAATCGAAAGTAGCCGATTATGTAACGAAACAAGATTTCTTATCAATTAAAGGAGGACTTTAGAAATGGCTAAAGCTAAATTTGACAGAACGAAAACCCATTGTAATATTGGTACCATCGGTCACGTTGATCATGGTAAAACAACTTTAACAGCTGCTATCACAAAGGTATTGGCTACAAGAGTTGAGGGTAATACTGCTACAGACTTCGAGAACATCGACAAGGCTCCCGAAGAAAGAGAAAGAGGTATCACTATTTCCACTGCACACGTTGAGTACACAACAGAAAACAGACATTACGCACACGTTGACTGTCCGGGACATGCTGACTACGTTAAGAACATGATTACTGGTGCTGCTCAGATGGACGGCGCAATCCTTGTTGTTGCTGCTACTGATGGTGTTATGGCTCAGACAAAGGAACATATCCTTCTGTCCCGTCAGGTAGGTGTTCCTTATATCGTAGTATTTATGAACAAATGCGATATGGTTGATGATCCTGAACTGCTTGAACTGGTAGAGATGGAAATCACAGAACAGCTTGAAGAATATGGATTTACAGATTGTCCGATTATCCAGGGTTCTGCTCTTAAAGCTCTGGAAGATCCCAGCAGCGAATGGGGCGACAAAATTATGGAACTTATGAGCACAGTTGACTCTTATATTCCTGATCCTGAAAGAGAGACAGATAAGCCTTTCCTTATGCCTGTAGAAGATGTATTTACTATCACAGGCCGTGGTACAGTTGCTACTGGTAGAGTAGAGCGTGGTACGCTTCATCTTAACGAGGAAGTTGAAATCGTTGGTATTAAGGAAGAAACACGTAAGACAGTTGTTACTGGTATTGAAATGTTCCGTAAACTGCTTGATGAAGCAAGAGCTGGTGATAATATTGGTGCACTGCTTCGTGGTGTTCAGAGAACAGAAATCGAAAGAGGACAGGTTCTTTCCAAACCCGGTTCAGTTAAATGCCATAAGAAATTTACCGCACAGGTTTACGTTCTGACCAAAGATGAAGGTGGACGTCATACACCTTTCTTCAATAACTACAGACCTCAGTTCTATTTCAGAACAACTGATGTAACTGGTGTCTGCAATCTTCCTCAGGGTACAGAAATGTGCATGCCTGGTGATAACGTTGAGATGACAATTGAGCTGATTCATCCTATCGCTATGGAGCAGGGACTTACGTTTGCTATTCGTGAGGGTGGCAGGACTGTTGGTTCTGGTCGTGTGGCTACTATCATCGAGTAATTGCTGAAAAGCTAGATTTTATGGGGCTTTCCGAGAAATCGGGAAGCCCTTTTTGAAACTT
>CANCXX010000075.1 GCA_947381965.1 uncultured bacterium | reverse complement strand
ATACCGACATATAAGAACTTCTAAAGAGATAATCTAAATTCACCCATAATTTTAAATTAAAATCTTTATTTGCAGGTATACTTATCCAGTTTACCGTTTCCGAAATACCAATATGCCCGTTTTTAGTTGTATATTTCAAAGAAGAGGTTTCCGGCCGTATGATAAATTTATCCATGTTACGGATTGCTGACACAGAAAATTCCATTATTCCAGCACCACCAATATAATTCAGTCCTTCCAGAAGCAGACAGGCACTACCCAATTGTTTTTTTGATGCTGTATCGGCACCCCGCTGGATATAATATTTGGTATCGGCACCACTGCCCTCTGTAATCAGCTTTACATCGTTGGGAAGTTTGTTGGTTAAATTATTATTTAGTTTTATCACACCTCCATTTTTGCTATTATATTTTAAAAACAAAAATGGAGGTTCTAACTATGAAAGAACAATTTATCTGCGAAATCCTGCATCACTTATCATCATGTCTGTCCGGACAGCTGGCTGAAATCAAAGAAGCTATCCGGATTGTATTGTGTAAGTATGAGCTTGTCCAAAAAGAAACTGCTCTGCAGACAGTTAATAACAGCAGCCTGCACTACTTACAAATGTATCTGGAGTCCTGTGAACAGGCTGGCAAATCACAGGGCACAATAGACCTTTACCGTTTTCATCTGTCGCGTTTCCTGTCTTATGCTAACAAAGATGTTACAAACATCAGTGATGATGATATCTATACTTACCTGTATAACTACCGGCACAGGCGCACTGTAAGCAATTCATACCTGAACCACCTTCGTTTGATTTTAAATGGTTTTTTCAAATGGTTAATTAAAAAGCGGATCCGTTCTTCCAATCCGGTTGATACCATTGATTCTGTAAAATGCCAAAAAAAAGTAAAAAAACCCTTATCCGCAAAGGAAGTGGAATTAATTCGCTCTTCCTGTGAATCCGAAAGGGACCTGGCCATTATTGAATGCCTATACAGCACAGCAGTCAGGGCCTCTGAGCTTCTTCAGCTTAACCGAGCAGATATTTCTTTTTCCAAAGACGACATCATTGTATTAGGAAAAGGTAATAAGGAACGTATAACTTACCTTAACGCGCGTGCAAATATTCACCTGCAGAACTATCTTAATTCCCGTACAGATGACAACCCGGCTCTGTTTGTAAGCAGCAAAGCGCCATATACCAGGCTCACCCGCTGCGGGCTGGAAGATATTTTAAGGCGTATCGGCCTGTCCGCAAAGGTGGATAAAGTCCATCCACACAGGTTCCGGAGGACAAGCGCAACTGACCTACTTAATGCCGGAATGCCCATTGAACAGGTACAGGAACTGCTTGGACATAAAAGCATCGAAACTACCCGTATCTACTGTACTGTTAATCAGGAAGCGGTAAAACATAATCACAAGCGATATATGAACTTTTAAAGCACTGATTTCTTGAAATTCTTTTTTGAAGCCTGCCTCTGGAGGCTTATTTTTTGTACCCTTTATTTCCATAAGAATAGGTAAAACAATAGAGCTATAACAGCTGATTTTTCTTCTTCCTACCACTATTAAATAATAATTTAATATTCCCAGACGGAACAAAATTTTACCCTGATATACATGATGGCAGTTATGGATTTAATACCAATCCTCAACGAGGTGCTGATACATTCTGCCCTTTTAGTAGCGAAATGTCTGGAGATTTTTACCTTCAGCATTCTCAATATCACGGAAATTATTATAATACTGCATACATCACATTTAACCTGTCAAAAAAATATAAATATCTAGATCTAATCGCTGAATCTCAAAATGGTAATCAGAGTAAAATGTATGTATTTGATGAAACTTTTAGTCACGGATCGGCTGGAAACCAAATAACAACATTTACAGGAAGTAAAATACTCACTAAATATGATATATCAGCTTATGATAAAATAACAATATATGCAATGTGGGTAACATATCCAAATGGAAACGGAGAATACAAAGGTAATTATAGATTTTATAATTAACCTATTCTTACAGCATTACAGCCCTGTTAATACCTGACTAAAAACTCCCACTAAGAGGCGTTGAACCAGGGTTAAAATCTCTATTGCACACCATTACACCATTGTGCCAAATCTGCACATTAGTAGCTATAGCATCGGGAGCCGCCCGATGAATATAATACCTTCCACCTGAGCATTTATTAACACTTGAAATCCCTTCGTCATATCTGTTGTTATAAACAGTTTCAATTGCTTTCACTATATCATCAGGACTATTGCTTTCGGGTGTAACACCTAACTCTTTGAGTTTATTAACAATAGCATTACACCCAACCTGAAAAGACTCCGTTAATTTATTATTTAATGAATTAAATGAATCTTCTATATGAAATAAAATTTAAATCCTCAATGGTCACACAAACACTTCTCTAACTCACAAATGCTATGGGTATGACTGTGTATATCATTTTGTATCAAATGGTTATGAACATGGATGTGTGTAATTAAATGCACATGTGTAGCTCCACTGTGGGTATGTGTCAAAACATGCTGATGTTCGTGGCTATGACTGTAAACCAGCGTATCATAAATTATAATTCCTGTTCCCAATAACATAACAACAAGTGCAGCAGCATAACTGAGAGTAAGCGATTCCTTAAACAATACAAAGGACAAAAACACGCCCAAAAATGGAGCGATAGCATAATAAGCACTTGTTCTTGCTGCTCCAAGCGTTTTCTGTGCCCTGATATAAGCAAAAATACTTAATCCATAGGCAACAAATCCTAAAAATAAAGTGACTGCAATATATCCAAACTGTGGTTTTTCTTCTCCTAAGAACAGGGCCACTGTCAGAGAACCCACTCCTGAAAATATTCCTTTCACAGTCACAATCTGATATGTGCTTTTTCCTGATATGTTTCTTGTACAGTTGTTTTCCAGTCCCCAGCAGACTGTCGCTCCTATCACAAACAAGGAGCCCAATGAAAACTCTGCACTTCCACTGCCAAAAGACAAAATTATGCTGGCCAATGTAATAAATCCAATTGCCATCCACAGGCGTTTTGAAACAGCCTCTTTGAAAAAAAATAAGGCAATCAGTGTTGTAGCCACAATTTCAAAATTACCAAGCAACGAAGCGTTTGCCGCGGTTCCAATACTAACACCAATCATTAACAAAATAGGCGCAATTACATCCAGAAGAACCATTCCCACAGTATATGGCATGTCTTTTTTGCCTAATCTCTCTTCTGGCTTTTCTGACCTGCAGTAAAACAGATACATAATCCCAACACCAACTCCCGCCCCTACATAAAGAAACCCAGCCATATAAGCTGATTGCACATTTTTTAGTAATATCTTAGAACAGGGAACATTAACTGCATAAAACAATGCCGCCGCAACTGCATAAATAATTGCTTTTATATTTTCTTTTTTCATTCTCTCCCTCCACAATTGAGTTCAAATTCAATACTCTATATCTCATTGATTGTCAATAATTTTATCATATGGTAAAATTATTGACAATGATACAGAAAAGCAGAAACAGGAGAAAATCAATGATTGATAAGGAAAAGGTTGGAAGGGCTATTTCAGAGCAAAGAAAAATAAAAAATATGACTCAAAGACAACTTGCCAGTTTATTAAATGTGTCCTTCCAGGCTGTTTCAAGATGGGAGCAAGGTATCTGTCTGCCATCAGTAGATTTAATTTATGATATTGCCAAAATCTTTGAAACTACTGTTGATTTCCTTCTAAGTGGTCTTCCAAAAGAAAGACGGGTTATCAGCTACATGGACTCCGGCTTGGATGCGCAAAGAATTCATGTAGTGAAAAACAAATTATATGACCTTGTCGGCAAAAATGAGGTGCTTCTCCATGCCCAAAATGTTGACCCGGTATTTTTTAGGCCAGAAATTACCAAAATGGAGGAACCAGTATGCGTATTTGCAAACCATGTTCCCGGATCCAAAGAACGTTTTGCAATGGAAAACGGATATGACAGAGAAATATGTATTGATTTGGTATCGAATGCTGCCAATAATCTAATACGCTTTGGTGTCAAACCTGAAATTTTGCAAGCCAATATGGTTTGTGGAAACAACGACAGCAACCAGATTCTTCTTATGGGCAAAGCATTAAAGGAAGCCTGTGAAATCAGCAGAATTGTATTTGCAGGACTGGAAGTAGCGGCCCAGGCCGTAAATTATTCTCCAAAGGAATATAAAACAAGCGCTTTGGTTTTCGGTACTGTGGACAGGGAAAAAATCATAACCGGAGAGCAGATAACAGAGGGAGATGTTATCATTGGACTGCGTACTGAGGGGATATCATCCATAAGCTATCCATTTATAAAAGTAATTATTGACAGAAAGCCCGACATTATCAACACCAAAATTGACGGCCATAACATTTTTATGGATGAGTTAATGAAGCCAAACGCTTCCTTTGTAAACGCAATTGATGAGCTAAACAAACATAATCTCGTGCATGGTGTGTTCAGTATTGACCGGTCATTATTTAACAATCGGTGTTATAACACCATGCCAAAGGGCCTTGGTGCATGTATTTCTGTATCCTCAATCCCTCTTTCCGCACTATTTCAATATATATATGACCTAAAAATGATGGACAGGGAATGTTTTTTAGAAAACTTTTCACTTGGTATAAGCATGCTGCTGGCAGTACCCAAAAAACAGTGTGCTAAGGCCATATCAATCATAGAAAAATACCATAACTGTTATATTATAGGAAAAATAGAGAAAAACAACAGTCACCCTGACTCAAAGGTGTGGATGGCAGAACCCGCCAAACTGTAAGAGCAGGTTGTTACAACAACCTGCCCAAAACATTTTATTTTAGACTGTAATTCCATTAAAAATTCTCTTTTAACCAGAGTATGATAACAGTCCTTTTTGTAAAATAATGGTAAAAAAACCTGTCTTCTTCTTTAAAATTAAAGTTCCTGCCCACAATCCCCATTAAAAACCGCCTCAAACCTGCTCTGATAAAAAACTATGTTCAATGATTTAAAATTTTCATTTCATCCTTCTAAAGGCAGAGCATAATTCAGTATATATTTTTACGAGTTAAAAGAACACAAGTTTCTATCCCCGTTGTCCATGGGAACTGATCTACTGCCACCACACGTTCCGCAACATATCCTCCTTCTAAAAACACTTCTAAATCCCTTACAAGGCTGGTAGGCTTACAGGAAATGTAAACCATTCTTTCAATCCCATAACGAATAATTTTCTGGAGAGCTTTGGGATGAACGCCGTCTCTGGGAGGGTCCAGAATGATCAGGTCAGGCTTTTCCTCTATTTCATCCAGCACCTTAAGCACATCGCCTGCAATAAATTCACAGTTATGCAGACCATTTTGTTTTGCATTTTTTCTTGCTGCCTCCACTGCCTCTTCCACAATTTCCACTCCAATTACCTTTTTGGCTGCAGGAGCCATAAGCTGGGCGATGGTTCCGGTTCCGCTGTAAAGGTCAAATACAACTTTCTGAGGCTTTTTTTCTCCTTCATCCAGTTCTCCGATGTATTCCCTTACTGTCTCGTACAACACTTCCGCCCCAAGTGAATTGGTTTGGAAAAAAGAAAAAGCAGAAATTTTAAATTTTAGTCCAAGCAATTCTTCATAAAAAAAATCCTGCCCAAATAAGATATCTGTCCTGTCACTTTGGACTATATCCGCTGTCGAATCATTGATAATATGAAGGATACCTGTTATTTTCCCTTTTAAACTCAAAGCAATCAGCCCATCTTTCCATCTGCTTAATCTAATCCCTTCATTTTCCTCGCCTTCACAAGCTGTTTTTTCAAAATCATCTTCTTCTGATTCCCTTCCATCACACCTTTTTCCAAAGTCCGGGTGGGATGTGGTAACCAGTCCAATTAAAATTTCTCCTGTCTTAGACGCTTTCCTTACCAAAAGATGACGCAGGTATCCTGTATGCCTGATTCTGTGATAAAATTTGCACCCCTCAAAATAATCTCTGGTAAATTCAAGTATCTTCCGATAATCCTCATCTACAATCCGGCACTCGTTAACTGTCACAATATCATAAAAACTTCCTCTTTTGTGCATTCCAAGCGCTAATGGACCATCCTTATACTCATCTCCAAAGGAAAATTCCATCTTGTTTCTGTATTCAAACTGCACGGGGCTTCTCCTGATCCCTTCAAACTTCCAATCCACAGTCTGTTTTTCCAATACACTCCAAAGAAGTTTTCTTACCTGGGCTTCTTTAATCTTTAACTGTTCTTCATACGGCAGAGAAATATATGTGCATCCGCCACACTGTCCAAAATGCGGACAGGTACAGACTGTTTCCAAGGAAGACTTCTCATCAATTTGAAGAAGCCTTCCTTCTGCCCTACCATTACGCTTTTTTTGTACCACAAAAGTTACCTTCTGACCCGGAAGTACGTTTTTTACAATGCAGCTTCCTTCCTCCGTTTCCACAATGCCTTTATTTGGAAAATCAATTTTCTTTACTATACCAGCCAAAACCTGTCCTTTTTTCAAAGCAGCCTCCTGTCTGTGCATCAAAAACCCCGCCTGACGGCGGGGTTTTACTCACAATAATTTACTCTGCAAAGTCTTCTTCCTTAGCTTCATTTTCCTTTGTGTCTTCCTTTGACTTTTCTTCTTCAGTGTCGTCTTCGTCCTCAAAGAAGTCATCTTCAAAGTCATCGTCAAAATCATCCTCAAAGTCTTCCAGATAATCCGGTGTCAGATAACGGTATACCGCATATGCAATTGCTGCTACTGCTGCCACAGCACCGATAATTGCCAGAACCCATAGAATTGTATTATTCGTTCTCTTGTCCTCTTCCTTACGGTTCCAGTAATCTTTCAGCTCTTTGATGTCATGGGTTTTGACGAAGTCCATTAATTCTTCAATTTTGTTCCATGTATTCATCGTATATGCCTCCCTTTCTCGCAATACCTGCTATTTCATTTCTTTAATAAAATGCTTTTTGATTTTATTATTTCCTCTCTGTTTAATAATATAACATTTTCCACAAAGTTTTACTACTGAAATTTGAAAAAGTTTACAAAATTTTTAAAATTTACCAATGTAAATCATATCTTTTGTAGCTTAGCAAATGCCGCATACATAATTTTCTGTCCGGCATTGTCAAAATCCACTGTAACCTTATAATCTCTTGGCCCAGGCTCCAAAGCAGTAACTGTACCTTTTCCATATTTTATATGGCTTATTCTGTCCCCAATATCATAGTCCGGTTTTCCGCCTGTAACAGCGCCCACTCCCTTGCTGATGCCAGCCCCATGCAAGGAACCTATCCCGCCCCCTGCAATAAATGGCTTATTTTCTGCCGCAGTGCCTTTTGATAAAACAGCTCTGGGCCTTGAAATGGCTCCATTTCCAGCCTGATACGGCGGCTCCTGCGCAAATCCGTAACGCTTTATCTGCTCATCACCTGACATAGATTCAAACGCTGAGTCTGCTGATACATATCTGGGCGCAGGCGGTCTGTTATCCATAAGCTCTGCCGGAATTTCCTTTACAAAGCGGCTAATGGCATTTATCTGGGTTTCTCCCCTAACCATACGCATTTTTGCACAGCATATTGTCAGATCATCCTTTGCCCTTGTAATACCCACATAAGCAAGACGCCGTTCCTCTTCTATATCTTCCGGGTCATCTGAAACAATTGACAGATATGCCGGGAACACGCCGTCCTCCATCCCTGCTAAATATACATGGGGAAATTCAAGTCCTTTGGCACTGTGCAGTGTCATAAGCAACACCTTACTGCTGCCCGTCTCCACATTGTCTATATCTGCTACTAATGCCACCTCTTCCAGAAATTCTCCTAATGTGGGATGATCATGGATTTCCTCAAAAGCAACAATTTTGCTTATCAGTTCATCAATATTTTCAATTCTGTTTTCTGCGTCCTCATCACCGGAAGCTTCAAGTTCAGTTACATATCCGGTGGTTTTAATAATATCCCTTATTAAATCTTCCAGCCCGTAAAACTCCAACTTACTCCGAAAGGTCTGTATCATTGTTACAAAAGGAGTCAGCTTTACAGCGCTCTTGCCGATACCCAGAATATCATCTGCACGTTTTAAGGCATCATAAAAGCTAATTCCCCACATATCTGCATAGTCCTGCACTTTTGCAATAGTGGAAGCTCCAATCCCTCTTTTGGGCACATTGATAATCCGCTTAACTGCAAGGTCATCTCTTCCATTATCAATGGTTTTTAAGTAAGCCAGTAAATCTTTAATTTCTTTTCTGGCGTAAAAATTGGTGCCGCCCACCACGTTGTAAGGAATCCCTTCCACCACAAAACGTTCCTCAATCAGTCTTGCCTGGGCATTGGTTCTGTAAAGCACTGCACAGCCGCCGTAATCTGTTACACCTTCCCGCACCTTGCGTGCCACATCATCTGCAATAAACTCCGCCTCCCCATATGCGTTTTCAAACTGCCGGAAGTGAATACTGCCCCCCTCTCCTTTATCTGTCCACAGAGTTTTGCTTTTTCTTCCTTTATTATTGCATATTACAGCGTTAGCAGCATCAAGAACGGTTTGAGTAGAGCGGTAATTCTGCTCTAAACGTATCACCTCTGCCTCAGGATATACCTTTTCAAAATCAAGAATATTTCTGATATTGGCTCCACGGAACTTATAAATGGACTGGTCATCATCCCCCACCACACACAGATTATGATGGGCATCCGCAAGAAGTCTGATTAATTCAAACTGCGCTGTATTTGTATCCTGATACTCATCCACCATAATATATTTAAACCGTTTCTGATAATTGCCAAGAACCTCCCCATCTGTTTTAAAAAGCTCCACTGTCTTCATTATCAGATCGTCAAAATCCATAGCATTGCTTTTCTTCAGAGCAGACTGATATTCATTATATGCCTGGGATATCTTTTGTTTCCGATAATCTCCCACTGCATTAAGGGTATATTCTTCCGGCGAAACCAGTTCATTTTTTGCAGAAGATATGGCAGAAAGAATGGTTCTTTCTTTCAACATTTTTGTGTCTATCTTAAGCCGCTTACAAATATCTTTCATCACGGATTTCTGGTCGTCTGTATCATAAATAGTAAAATTATTATCATAACCCAGTCTGTCAGCATAACGCCGCAATATCCGCACACAAGTAGAATGAAAGGTTGTGACCCAGATACTCTCCGCCCCCACTCCTACAATGTTCTCCACACGCTCTTTCATCTCTCCGGCTGCTTTATTGGTAAAAGTAATCGCCATAATATTCCACGCGTTTACCCCCAGTTCATCAATCAGATACGCAATACGGTGTGTAAGCACACGGGTCTTTCCTGAACCGGCGCCTGCCAGCAGAAGAACTGGTCCTTCTGTAGTAAAGACACCCTTTTTCTGCTGTTCATTTAAGGTATCATAAATGCCCATTATTTTATAACTCCTGTTATTTTACTCCCCCAGACTGCTGGAGGGCATTTCCTTCTGGCGCCAGTTATTCTAATAGCCATACTGACTGCCCAGCCACAAAATTAACACAATCATTATAATAACAGCAATTGTTGTGATAATTATCTTAGGCACTGACAGAGGTATTTTACCAGACACTTTTCCCGTCTGTCCATTTACCATAAACCGATATACCTTATCCTTATATTTATAGCTTGATATCCACACAGGCAAAAGAAGATATTTATATGTCAAATGATGGAATAATGTATGTATTTTTAAATTCCTCACATGTTCCGCATCATGTTTTTCCCTGATATCTCTTTCAATATTTCCCTGAAGCTTATATCTGATGCTCTCCTTTGCCATCTCCCAGGCTTCTTTTATTCCAATTGAATAGCGCTCCGCCGCAAAACCAGCTACATATTCAGGCCTGTATGCTTTATTTTCTTCTGTGCGGTAAGGCTCTAAATCTATCAACATAGACTGACTCTGACTGGTGGTCGCACATACCAGTTCATCATCAAAACTTTCTTTATAGCGCCCTTTAACCGGATACCACGTAGTTTCTATATGCTCCTGTCCATCGTTTCCCCTTTTCACTTTATCCCGTCCGGCTTCTGCTTTATAATCAGAGTCCGTGCAAGCATCAAAAGTCCAGTAAGGAAGATAAACACCTTTAAAATGCTTTGCTTTGGCGCTGTCTTTCGCCATTTTAGGGCAAAACCATTTCTTTTTTATCCATGATTTAAAAAGTTCGGAAGCCTGCTTGTCCGTTATTTGAAAAGGCACGACACCCCCTGGTGCCATGGTATTTTGGTCGGAAGCTTCCATTACCTGATTGGAACCGCAAAAAGGGCATTCTGCAGAAATTGCAAGGGCGTCATATACCGACTCCGCTCCACAGGCTTTACATATTACTGTTTTTTTTGCCGTTCCCCAGTCACAATTTTCCACTTTATCTGCATCTTCCAAATTTAATTCCTCTGCAGATAAAGGCGCCTCTTCCTCCACGGGAATTGCTTCCATATGCCCACAATACGGACAGCTCAGTCCTCCTGTTTTGGGGTCAAAATCCATAACCCCTCCGCAGGAGGGACATTTTTTATCTGTCTCTTCTTTGGTAGATACCGTCTGGGCATCCAAATTCGTCTCAAACTCACTCATAAAAAATTTTTCTCCAACTTATAAACTGGTAAATTATGAATCCGCCCTTCGGAGCGTATTTGAAAAATACCTTCTGCCGGATATATGTCCCAATTTGTAGGAAATTTGTCCCGAATGAAGAGCCCTGACGGGCTATATTGAATAAATTCGGGGCAAATATCACACAAAGTGAGGCGTGCAGCAGGAAGAAACGATTTTCAGATACGCTCTAATACATTGATATGTTACTGAATGTCGTTTTCATTAAACGGGTCGCCACATTCTGGACAGAATTTAGGGGGATTTTTCGGATCCTCTGGTTCCCATCCGCACTTATCACATTTATATAAAGGTTCCCCGGCCGGTTTCTTCGCCCCACACTCTGAACAAAACTTTCCTTTATTCACTGTTCCACAGGTACAGGTCCAACCATCCTGTTTGGGCTTAGATGCACCGCATTCAGAGCAAAACTTTCCTGTATTTCCCGCTTTTCCACAGGTACAGGTCCAACCTGCTGTTTTTTCTTTCCGTATGGAATCTGGCACCGGAGATGTAGGTTGCGTCTGCTGGGGTGCATAGGCTGCCTGCTGCCCCATCTGGAATAATTGCTGGGCATTCATTCCTCCTGCCTGACCTGCCATATTCATACCGGCAAATGCCATCATGGGACCTGTTGATGTATTGGAAGCCGCTGATTTCATTGCCTCCGCCTGGGCCCCCACAAGAGTCGCTGCTGCCATATTGGGATTACGCAGAACCGCACTCTTTTGCAGTTCTTTAATCATTGCCTCATCCTCTGCAGACGCTTTCATGGCATTAACGCCAAAAGATACAATCTCAATTCCCCGAAGCTGTGCCCATTTTGCAGAAAGCACTTCATTTAAGGCGTCTGCCAGCTCCATGGTATGGGCGGGAACCGCGCTATACCTGATTCCCATAGCAGAAATTTTTGCAAAGGCAGGCTGAAGAGCGGTCATCAATTCTGTCTTTAACTGACTGTCAATTTCACTTCTCTCAAAATCATCTGTTACATTTCCGCACACATTGGTGTAAAAAAGCAAAGGATCTGTGATTTTATAAGAATACTCTCCATTGCAACGTATAGAAATATCAATATCAAGACCAATATTGGCATCCACTACACGAAAGGGAACCGGATTTGCCGTTCCATACTTATTACCCATGATTTCCTTTGTATTAAAATAGTAGACACGCTGATCCTTGGCAGTATCTCCTCCAAAAGTAAACCGCTTGCCAATAGTCGCAAAAGTTTTTTTGACGCTATCTCCGAGATTGCCGGAAAATAAGCTTGGCTCCGAAGAAGAATCATAGGTGAATTCCCCTGCCTGTGCGCAAAACTCGACAATCTTCCCCTGGTCTACGATTATCATACACTGTCCTTCATTGACAGCTATCACAGAACCGTTGGAAATAATGTTGTCCTCACCTTTATTATTTCCCCCGCTTCTTTTGCTGGTGCGTTTTCTTCCCTTTGCCACCAACACCTCCGCATCCAGCGAATCGCAATAAAAATATTCTTTCCACTGGTCTGCCATTACACCACCAGCTGCACTGGTAATTGCTCTAATTAAACCCATTTTTTCCTCCTTATTTAAAGTTCCTCTCCTGCCCCGCCAAGTCCCAATAGCCAATAACAGGTACCTGGATAACCTTGCCCGTAATATTGCTGCCGGACATGGCCCTAATGTGACTATTATATATTTTTTGTCGTTTGTTGTCCAGCATTCCCACAAAACTGCAATAGAAATGCTATAGAAATTCCATAAAATTATTTTCACTGATTCATATTAGTATATTTATATATACGCACCACCTAAAAGCAATTTTCACCTATACATACTGCTTTTAAAGTTCTTCCTGTAATAAGTAACAGTTCATCCTCATTTACATATGATAAATCATCATTTACCGGCCATTTTCAGCCGGTCAAAACATTTATGGAGGTTATTATGAAGGAAAAATCAATTTTACCAATGCCCAAAAAAATATCCTGCATTAGAAGAAGGGCTGCAGGACTTTTGTTTTCCATGCTGCTTCTTGCCCTCACTCTTGCCGGATGTGGAAAGCAGGATGCCGAAAAAGAAGGCAGTACGTCCGGTTCTGCTTCCCAAAAGGTGACATTGAACGAAGTCGCCCATTCCATATTCTATGCACCCATGTATGTGGCAATAGAAGAAGGATATTTTAAAGATGAAGGCATTGATTTAACACTTGTCACCGGATTCGGCGCTGACAAAACCATGACAGCAGTTCTTACAGATGAAGCAGATATCGGTTTCATGGGAAGTGAATCAACCATCTATACTTATGCAGGCGGCACAAAAGATTATGTTGTCAATTTTGCACAACTTACCCAACGTGCCGGTAATTTCCTTGTGTCCCGAAAACCAATTGATAATTTTAGCTGGGATATGATAAAAGGGTTTTCTGTTCTTGGCGGCCGGGCCGGCGGTATGCCTAGCCACGATGTAACATGGGAACACATCAGAGGGATTTATAAGTAGACAAGCCGGAAAGCCCCGGATTTAAAGGCTTTTAAATATGAGGAAAAGGTTGTTTCCGTCTCATAGCACAACTACATTTACTTACTTTGCCAGAAGAAGGACAGGCCAGACCTGTCCTTTTTCCTATATATAGACCGGAAGGAGGCGAAAAATATTATATCAGTTCCCATTGACCGGGCCTGACCATAAAGGTTGGGCCTTTTTTCATGCCACGAAAAGGAGGTAATCTGTATTGGCTGATGAAAAAGCAAAAGTACCCCCCTCGCCGGAAACCGATACCGCAAAAGAATCCGGAAAGCAAAGTCTGGCGGATATGGTGAAAGCGGTAAAGGCCGCGCAGGAAAAGCAGACTGATATTCCTGTGCAGGAATCACCGGCGCCGGCTAAGGCGGAGGAAATTCAGAACTCTGCGAAACAACTGGAAAAATCTGCTCCTTCTGATTTTCCCTAAAAGGAAACGGAGAAACAGAAAACGGAAAAGAACAAAGAAACGGCAGGTGACAAAGCCGCTCCGAAAAAGGAGAAAGAACCCTCCGGCAAGGCAGCTCCTCAAAAAGAGGTAGCAAAGAAAACCTCTCTGGAGAAAAAAACGGAAAAAGTCCCTCCGGCTGGAAAAGCAGAAAAGTCTGCTAAATCCCCGGAACCTCCGAAGGCAGCGCCGGGAGCAGGAGGGCCGGCGGTACAGACAAAACCTTCCGCACAGCCCACACCGACACAGCCCCAGGAGGCGCCCCGCCGTGGTGACGAGCAGATTGTCTATCTGAAACTGTCCGAACTCCACGCTTTCAAGAACCATCCCTTCCAAGTTCGCAATGACGAAGAAATGAAGGCAATGGTCTCCAGTGTGAAAGATAAGGGCGTAACCCAGCCCGCTATCGTCCGGCCACGGGAGGACGGCGGCTATGAGATTGTCTCCGACCACCGCCGCCAGAAGGCCAGCGAGCTTGCAGGCTACGCAGATATGCCGTGTATCATCCGCAATCTGACGGACGAGCAGGCCATCACGCAGATGGTGGAGGACAACACTAATCAGCGTGAAAACATTCTCCCCAGCGAGCGGGCCAAAGCCTTAAAAATGTAGCTTGAGGCCATCAAGCACCAGGAGGCGAAGAATTTCACTTCGGGCCAGCTTGACCCGAAGGAGGCGTGGAGACGGTCAAACGAGGTAGTGGCCGAGCGCAACAAAATGACCGTAAAGCAGGTTCAGCGCTATATCAAGCTCAATGACCTTGTGCCGGATTTACAGAAAATGATGGACGAGGGGCGGATTAAGTTCACCCCCGCCGTAGAGCTGGCCTATATCAAGCCCAGAAACCAGAATTATATTGCCGTTGCTATTGACAGCCAGCAGTCCAGTCCTTCTCTTTCCCAGGCTCAGCGTATGCGGGAGCTGGATCAGAAGGGCGTGCTGAACGGGGATGTGATAGACGGAATCATGATGGAAGATAAAAAGGAGGTAGACAAAGCGATATTGACAGGAGCGGAATTAGGAAAATATTTCGGGAAGGAGTGAAGTGCTATACTAAAGTTGTAACGGGAGTGGCTAATGAGATATAATCAATA
>CANCXX010000074.1 GCA_947381965.1 uncultured bacterium | reverse complement strand
ACAATCCAATCAATTTTTAGCCATAAGTGTTACAAAAAAGCTTGACCACTACAAAACAACAGAGAGAAGACAGGAAAAAAGCCGGGCGCACAGACAGGACATCCCCACCATCCACGCAGGCCCGCGGAACCGGATCGGGTGATAGAGATAGCGGCGGAAGAAAAGTTTAAAGATGATTCAAGATATATCCCTACCGGAAATATTATCTCCAGACAGGCAATAGGGATCTCTATCGTTCCGGTTGTCACGCAATACCGTACCGCAGAATTTTATGACAAAAAGAAAGGGAGAAAGGTACATTCCGCATTCCGTGCGGGGTAACGGATGACATGAATTATGATGAATCCATGAAAGCGGTCCTTTTTTTGCTTAACAGCAGGTGCAACGTGTCCTTAGAGAAAACGGCGCAGTTTGTCCGTGATGTGACTGACGGGGCGCTCTCGCCTTCCGTCTGGATGATAAACGGGCTGTGCCGTAAGTTTTCATCAAAAAGCAGGCAGGAGCAGGACGCGCTGTTTGCGGCCCTTCTTGATGCGCCGGTGATGCATGTGAACGGCACGGCAGCAAGAGTCAATGGAAACAATAATAATGTCGTTGTATGCAGCAATGGTGCAGCGACCATGTATTTTGCAAGGGAGAATAAAGGGCATGCTGGAATCAAAGATACTCCCGTGGAAACCTTCGCAGGGATACTGATCCATGACCATGAGGCATGTTTTTACAGCTATGGCTCCGACCACCAGGAGTGCATGGTACATATAGAACGTTATTTAAAAGACAGCATAGAGAATGAAAAAGAGCTCACATGGAACAAACAGATGCTTGCTCTCATACAGGAAATGATACACGAAAACAACACGGCTACGGCAGGAGGGATAACCCAGGAAAAGATTGTCGGTTTTGAGGCGCGCTGCGATTCCATCGTGCAGACGGCAGAAGAAGAATATGAAGCCAGCCCTCCATCGGACTATTACAGGGATGGGTATAACCTGTATCTGCGAATGGTCAAGTATAAGCACAACCATCTTCTGTTCCTGTCAAATCTCCTTGTGGAACCCGACAACAACCTCTGCGAACGGAAAGCCCGGATACTGAAAAGGAAAATAAACCAGGCCATTTCGCTGAGAAGCTTCGAGCATCTGGGATATTTCTGCGAATGCTTAAGCGTGCTTGATCATTTCGCAGCAGATGATAAAAATAATCTTTATCAATCCATAAAGGAAATCTTCAAAAGGCCACAGCCACAACAGGCCGGAGTAAAATCTAAGAATTCAGAATCTACTGATACTAATACAATGCTGCCTGAATGAAAGGTAGAAAGAGGAACCCGAAAGAGTCCCCTATTATCGTGTCGTATTTTCCCACCCCGTGAAAAGTAACCACAGAGCAGGAATGCGCACTGACTACACAGTCACATCGTTGATTTACAGGACTTCTGACTGTATAATAAAATTGTCAACAACTCCGTTTCTATTTTAGAAACAGAGCGACAAGCGAATTTCCAGCTGATACTTAATCTGTATCCATCAAAGCCTGTACCTTTATAAGAATTTACCCCAAATAATATTTTCCAATCCGATGAAGGATGAGTCAAAATGACCCAATTTTATGAAAGGGTTCTTGAAGTAATCAGAAAGGATAACCGGTTCTTTTCACAAAACGGTGTTCTGCTTAAAAATGCTTTATATGAGGTAACAATGCAGATGGACCCAAAGCCGATAAAACAGTTATATTCCAATTGAGAAAACGAAAAATAAATTTTTCACAGACATAGATGGGATCGCTGTATTTGACAAAATTGCTTTTGGCTGGGTAATCAGCAATCGGGAATTTCTGCCGGATTCGTATACAAGGTATAAGAATAAAATCGGACTCACAAATTCCGAAGGAGAGTTTATTTTCTTCCTCTAATGATGTGGAACTGGTCTTTCCCTATAAGGAATGTGTTTTAGCAGGCGGTCAGACAAAGGAAGACCAGAAACGATCTGAAATTTTTTATAAACTGCCCTTGCGCCTGATGAGGTAGACCGATTATTCTATCCCAAAGCTTTATCTAATGTTAAACGGTACACTCCAGACGGATACTCCAAAGAAATAAGTATCCGTCCGGATGACAATTTCGTAATCAAAGGCAACCATCTCCTTGCCTTAAGTTCACTGAATAAAAAATATGCAGACAAAGTCCGTATGGTATACTGGGATGTTCCTTATAATACAGGTTCTGGCAGCTTTGGCTATAATGACAAATTTTCCAGAAGCAGCTGGCTTTTGTTTATAAAAAACCGGTTAAGACGCAATTCCGGATGATAGGGCTCTCTCCATAGAATCCCAGACTTCCACACACCTTTTTTCCACTACTATTTCCGAAATTGCATCCATTAATTATGTCATTGTATACATAGCATTGTGCAAATTCAGCGTCTTTAAGTTTGACACGCTAAAAAAATATTATCCGGCTATCAAATCCACACGCGATTTCATATTTGGAAAAGAATATCTGGGAGAAATAAAAATTGACATAATAACAAAGGACGAACCCCCTTCTGTTTCTATATTGTTTGACGCCTGTATGAATGTTCTGTCAAAAATATCATTTTCAATCCCTACTGTGAAACTTATAGATGACAATAATTATAAAATATGAGAAATACATTTTTTTAATCAGAACAAGCCTTTTGCTAACAAATCTGTTAATTCATATTACCGGTAATATCGGGCCTGCGCATTCCAAAGCTCCCGGTAAATCCCCTCTCTTCCTTCCAATTCCTCATGGCTTCCTCTTTGTACCACTGTCCCCTTATCAAACACCAGAATATCCTCACAGAACCGACAGGAGGCAAGTCTGTGGGAGATGTAAAGAGCCGTCTTTTTTCCAACCATTTTATCAAACCCGGCATAAACATCGCATTCCGCCACAGGATCAAGAGCCGCCGTGGGTTCGTCCATGATTACAAAAGGCGCGTCCTTATATATTGCCCGTGCAATGGCCATTTTCTGTTTTTCCCCGCCTGAAAAAGAAACGCCGCTATCGCTAAATTCCCTGCCCACACAGGTAAAAAGTCCGTTCTCCAGTTCCAAAAGCCGTTCCCCAAACCCTGCTCTTGTAAGGGCGTCCCGGACTCTCTCTTCCTCCATGCGGCTCCCTGACGCAATGTTCTCGCCAAGAGGAAAGGCAAACATACAAAAATCCTGAAACACAACGGCAAAAAGCGCACAATATTCCTGGTAATCATATTTTCGTATATCAATCCCATTTAATTTAATACATCCTTCCGTCACATCATACAGTCTGCAAAGCAGCTTGATAAAGGTACTTTTTCCGGAACCGTTTTTTCCAACAATTGCCATTTTCTCCCCTATAACAAAAGAAAGGGTCAGATCCCGGATTACATAGTTTTCTGTTCCCGGATAGCGAAAGGACACATGCTCAAAGTCAATCTGGAATCGGTTGTCCCTGCGTTTTTCCACAGGAATGGTACCTGCCTGCTTTCTCCTTTCCAAATCTCTGTAGCTGATATAATCCTTTGCATAATCAGCTGTGGATTTCAGCCGCCCAACACAAGCGGCAAAATGGGAGGCTGACCGGGCCAGCCGGACAATACTTGCCGTATAAGCCACCACATTTCCAATGGTGATCTGTCCCAGATAAGCCTTTATGCCTGCAAACAGATAAACAAAAAGACCGCTGATTCCTGTAAAGGTAACGCCTAAAAACTGACGTTTTATATACATTTGACCAATTCGACGCTCCCCTTTTTGGGAAGCTTCAAACAAAGTATCCACATCTTTATTTATCTCTTTTTGTTGTCCATTCATTCTTAAATCTTTTTGTGATTCCACACCAGAGAGCATATCCAGATAATATGCGCTTTTGTTATGAATGTTATCCAGCTCGTCTAATATCTCCACCGCTTTTCTGGTGTAGCGAATTCCGGCCCTGTAATTTCCCCACACCAGCACGCCAATCACAAGAAATAAAAGCAGGGAAATCAAAAAAGAAAACATTCCGCCCCTCTTCCCAGAGGCGCCCTGGATAACCATGGGACATACAATCACTACCGCTGAAAGAACAGATAAAATTCCTTTAAGAAATTCCTTTGCCTGCAAAAGCAGCCATCCTCTTATTCCAAAAAACGACCTGGCAAGCGCTCTGGTCCGCAGTTCCTGGACGCCGGTGTCTTCCAAATATTCATAGTCCATAAAAAGGCTCATGCGGTTCAATTGTTCCTCGTCCAGTTCTCTGGTATAGTCCAGCTTTTGGTTAAACCACTCTGCCATACGGGAGCACATTAACTGACTTAGAAGTTGGACTGCCAAAGCTGATATGGCATAAATAAATAACATCCTCCATTCTTCTCCCCTGTATACACCGTCTACCAAAAGGCCTGTACACAATATGGTAATGTACGGAGTTATCGCTTCCAGTACGGACAGGAGAAATGTACATGTCACTATCTTTTTTTCCCTGCCTGCAATGTCCTTAAAAAGCAGCCATATATATTTAAAATCCTCTCTGTTCATCGCCTGCTTCCTCCCTGTTTATTCTCCTGTCCTGTTCCCTGTAATACTGGCTCTGGACTTCGTAAATTTCAGCGTATTTCCCTTTCTTTTCCATCAAATCCTCATGGGTGCCTTCCTCTATAATTTTTCCGCCGGAAAGGAGACAGATTCTGTCGCAAAACCGTGTACTGGATAAACGGTGGGAAATGTAAACGCAGGTTCTTCCCTTTACGGCTTTGCCAAATTTCATGTACAGCTCATTTTCCGCTATTGGGTCCAGGGCCGCTGTAGGTTCGTCCAAGATTACAAAAGGCGCTTCTTTATATAAGGCCCTTGCAAAAAGCATCTTCTGCCTCTCTCCTCCTGAAAAATCCAAGGCATCCTTATTGGCCTCCCTTACAAGAAGGGTTTCTCCCTTTTCCGGAAGGCTTTCATATTTTTCATAAAAACCAGACATCTTTAACGCCCATGTAAGCTTTTCTTTATTAATTTCCTTCCCAAAATGGCCTGTAAGATTTTTGTTCAGCGTCATAGGCAGCATACAAAAATCCTGAAACAGAACCGATACCAGCTCGTAATACTCTTCTCTTTTGAACCTATCCGCAGGAATGTCATTTAGCAGTATTTGCCCTTCCGTAGGATGATAAAATCCGCAGAGAAGCTTCACCAGTGTAGTCTTTCCCTGGCCGTTTAATCCAATCAGTGCCAGTCTTTCACCGGGATGTATTACAAGGCTGATATCTGAAAGAACCGGTTTCTTTGCGCCAGGATAAGTATACCCCACCTGCTTTAGCTCCACCTTTAAGCCTGCTTTCTTTATGAAGGCAAGTTTTTGCCCCCCAATCCCTTCTTTATCCCAAAGGCTTTCAGAAAGATCCAGAAATTCTCTGATGTAACCGATGGATGTGTCCACAGAATTCAGGGACAAAACCCCATAAACTGCCTGACCAAAATAGGAACCAAATCCCCCAAGCAGTCCCATATAAAACACAAACTCCGGCACATCAATTCCGCCCTGCACCATCCGGTAAATCAGATATCCATAGGAAAATCCCTCCGAAAGAAAGGAAAGAACAGCTTCCGCCGCCCCTTTTACAAAATACCAGTTATGGATATGACCGTAAATACTGTCAATTTCCTTAAGGCACTGTTCATACTTTAGTAAAAACCAGTCCATCATCCGGTAAATCCGTATTTCCTTTCCCGCTGTCTTTTCCATGGATTGTCTGCTGATATAAGAGGCTTTGGCCGTAAACCTGCCAAGGTTTTTGTGGAATTTCTCATGCTTCTTCTGCACAAGGGAAAGAAGCAGAAAGCTTCCGGACATATTAAGGATTAGTATAAAAAGAAGCAACAGACTTTCCCTTCCTATTAAAAATCCATACAGACCTGCACCAAGAACCCCTCCAAGCAGTTTGGGAAGATTCAAAAAAGAATTGCGGATGCCAAATTCATTTCGTACCACATTCCAGGTGTTTTCCATCAACTCCCTTCTTTGGGGGTCTTCCAGCATTTCATAATCCATATTCATGACCTTTTCAAAACAGCATTTTTCATAATAAAGATGAAAAGACAAAGAATTACGGTACAAATATTCCTGCATCCCTTCTCTTAGCATCTCAAAAATCCATATTCCAAAGGCAAGCAGAAACACGGAAAAAAGCAGCGGCATCATATTCCATTTTTCTTCCAGTCCCCTTACAAGCTGTGCAGGCAGCAAAACCCCCAGACCAGCAGAGGCTACGTCAGGAAGCATCATCAAAAGCTGATAATAAAAAAGCTTTTTATCCCATATTTTCGACGCCTTCATGTTGTAGATTACATTACTGGCCATTCCATATTTTTTCCTGCTTTGTATCTTTTTGTTTTCCATCTCTCTTTCCGCCTTTCTTAGAGCGCGTATGATAAATAATTTCTTTCCCTGATATTCTAAGTTTTCCCTATCATATCACAAATTTTTCCGCAAAAAAAATCCGTGCATAAATGGTACCCCATTTCGCACGAATTGTATTATTCCCCAGGCATAGAGAATTTCGCTGCATTCACAGCATGCGGACGGCGCTATATCTATACAAGCGGCAGCATAATTTCCGTTGCAAACACCCCTTCTTCTGTCTGACGGTTTAAAAAACCTCCATATTTGGCAACAATTCCATCTATCCGGTAAAGGCCAAATCCATGACTTCCCTCTTTATGTGAAAGAAAATGTCCTCCCACTTTTCCAGCTTTTCCTTTCATGGAATTGGTCACTGAAATGTATAGCTGTTTTTTTATAATATCAATATATATCCGTATAAAACGTTCTTTTTCTTCGGCAATCTCCATACAGGCTTCCATTGCGTTGTCAAGAAGATTTCCAATCAGCACAGATAAATCCACACCGGAAATTGCAATGTTTCCTGGTACAACCGCTGTGGCATCCACCGCAATTTTTTTCTCCTGTATCAGAGAAAGCTTGCTGTTTAAAATTGCATCCACCACCACATTCCCTGTTTTTAATACCGTATCCACCGCCGCTAAGTCCTTTTCCAGCCCATCCAGATAACTGACTGCCTGTTCATTCTGTGATAAGCTTAAATAAGCCTTCAACGCCTGAATATGATTATGGTAATCGTGACGCCATCCCCGCATCTTCCGGTACATAATCTCCACTTCATTATAGTGCCTGTCCACCAGTTCATTCTGAAACCGGGAAATCCTGCGTTCCACATACCAGGGCATCCAGAAACGCCACAACAAAAAATTAATGAAAACCAGCAGACAGACTGCAATGGCAACTATAAAAGTCATTTTCCACTCCTCCATCTGCCTGCTGTGCTTAAGCCGGGAAGACACTCGTTCCGTTTATAATTTCGGATAAAGGCTTCATTTACCTCTTTGTGCATTCTGCGGCTTACAGGAAGCTTTGTTCCATCGTCCAGCACAAGCTCCGCCCTGACAATAGCGGAAATATACTGCAGATTCACAAGGTACGAACGGTGGCACTGTACAAATTCTTTTTTGTTTCCAAGATACTTAAGCATCTCTCCCATGGACATGCGAATCTGTCTTCTTTCCTCCGCCGTGCATAAAAGACAGTCATGTCCCATAGCCTCCACATACCAGATCTGACGGGCCGGAAGTAAAATGTGTCCTTCCATGGCAGGAAAAACCAGCTTTTCTTCCGGTTTCTTCCTTCGCAGCATTCCGTCAAGCACCTGAAAAAGCTTTTCTTTATGGACTGGCTTTAATAAGTAGTGCAGCGCTGCCACTTCATACCCCTGAGCCATGTACTGGTCATAACCTGTAATAAATAAAATAGGAATATCTTCATTTTCCTTCCGTATTTTCCCGGCAAGCGTCATTCCGCTTAAGGCTCCCATTTCAATGTCAAAAATAAGAAGGTCAAATTCCTCTTCCTCCCAGGAAAAGAGGAAGCTTTCCCCACTGGTAAAACAGGAAATTTGCGGAAATATTCCCCTGCTCTTTCCCCATTCCCTCAGGTAATCAGACAAGAGCACGCACTGCACTTCTTCGTCATCACATACTGCAATTTTCATGTGCTTTCTCCAAAATCTGTTTTTATGCCACAATCAACGACATCATATAAAACGGGGTTAACCCCTCCCCCTCCTGCATTTCGATTTCTATTGTATGCTCTTTTCGCACACCATGATGCAGTATTCTTTCCAGCCATAAACACTCTCCCCATGTTTCATCAAAATTCCCGTCCAGAAGAAATGTCTGTTCACTGTCGCCGTCTAAAATCAGTTTTGCCCTGGCCGCCGGTTGTTTTAATGTTTTCCTGTACTGTACTGCGATGCAGGAAGCTTCCACTTTAAATACAATCCTGTCTCCCTTTTTTTTCCCAATCCATCCATTTTTAAAGAAGTCCAAATGTCCCATTTTTTCTTCTGTATCCGCACGGAATCCCAAAAGCTGAGGGCAAATATCCCTGATTGTCAGGCACCGTGCATATTCATACGCATTTGCTGTCAACTGTGGAGGGAGCATTTGCTCTGCCTCTTCTTCCCACATTTGTTTCTTCACCTTTTCCAAAAATGCAATAATTTCTCCCGCTACCAGCTTATGTCCCATGGCATTAGGGTGAAGTCCATCCTCTGTCAATTCCTGCCGGGTAAATTCTCCATTTTTCATTTTCTGGTAAACGGTATCCTTAATACTCACATAAGGTATCCGGTACCATTCCCCTACCTTATTGTGATACTCCTGCGCATTCTCTCCTGTATCATAAAAAACATTATTAAGAATCACTACTGCCGGATTGGAAGGCCAAAGTAAAAGTTTTCTTAGTACTCCTTCATAAGTCTCCTGAAAAAACAAGTTTCCCTTATCATTAACACTAAAATCAACTACAACAAAATCAGGCTGATACATTAGAACATCCCCAATTGCCCTAGCTGCACCATAATGGGATGTGGTTCCTCCAATCCCACCATTAACATAATGAAATTTTGCTTTTGGAAATGAATTCTTCCACCAGGAAAATACCCTATACGCATAAGTGTTTTCTCTGCAGTCCGCGTTACTTCCCTGCGTTATGGAACCGCCTAAAAAACCAATCGTTAGTTCTTCTCCCTGACAGGCTCTTTGCATATTTCTTTTCAATCTCCCCAAATCAATCTGATACATCAGTCATCCCACCCTTCTATCGCCAGATTCTCCAGATACTCTGTTAATTCCTGTGCCATTTCTTCTGCCTCCGGAATACGGAGATGTCCCATTGTCCCCCGTCCATTCCTGCGAAACATATAATGCGAAATTCTCGCATCCGACATCTCCCGGCATACCTCGTCAATTGCCTCGTCCCAGGATGGGTCATGCTCCAAAAGTGTGGTACAACATACAATATAAGCGTTGGGATATTTTTCTCGTATATTCTTTAAAAAAATACTGTACCTGTCCTTCCATAACAAGGCTTTCTCCCCGTCAGGCTCTCTTTTCATATAGTCATCAGGATGACTGTCATTTTGTCCTATGGCAACTATAACCACTTGTGGAATATATTCAGTAAAATTCCATTCTGTCATTTTTCCAAATGCCGGGTTATAGTGTACCTTGTCCCACACAGTTTCCATTCCAATATACGCTGGTTCCTGGAACCAGCCCGTACCGTCAAGCAGCGCAATGCCTCCCTGGGCAATATCATGTATTTCTGCATTTAGCTTTCTTGCAGCAATCCAGGCATAAGAATACCAGCTATTTGAATATTCTCCATTATGTTCCGGATCTTCTTTTCCAATATAAGAAACTGCTTCGGACACTTCTCCTGCGGATACAGAATCACCATAGACCTCTATTCTGCGATTTGGCCTTTTCGCCGCAGGCATCAGACTGCTTCCTTCAGACAGCTCCAGTTCTTCTAAAACCAGTTCATGACAGCTATCCATTCTTTTAAAAATTAAAACATCATGTTCACTGTTTTCTGCCTCCTCCAGCAAATCAATCACAGTCTCTCCTTCATCATTCAGGTCAAATCTCTTCTGCGCGCCATCTACAATAGCACCAAGTACGTTTTTCCAATAGCAGTGACGATTTGTGACCCTGATGCGAGCCCATCTTCCATAAAAACGGAAATGCAAAGAAGAAGCCGGAAAAATAAATTCCGGTTTTTCAGGAATGCTCCTGTCAATTCTTCCACTATAACTCAATTCTTTTCTGTCCAGTTCTATTTTCATTATATACCTCTTTATCCTAAAAGCAACCTTAATTATCCTGCAGGGAAAATGTCATCCGCAGACAGACATTTTCCCCGCAAAAACAGATGGGCGCCAGGGAAAACACAGACTTGATTTTTTATTTTTCCCTATATGCCAGTAACGTTATCTTCACTTTTTTTAGCCAGCTTAATGCTTTTTAGCCTGAGCCATCTAACTGCTGCTCCACCACCCACCAACAATATCATATTTACTATCAGGGTCATCTGATAAATAATCAGCTGTCCTTTCAAATGTGCCGATAACACCATTCCTAAAAGAGTAAGTACCGTAATCCCTGCTGCCATACACCAAATCACATGTAAAAAAGATACAACTGCTTTTAAGTCAATTTCATAGTTCATCCTACTTCTTCTGCGTAATGACATGCTATCATACCTCCCTTATATTCCCGTAATTGGGGACTTTCATTCTCACATATTTCCTTATAATATGGACAGCGGGTATGAAAACTGCACCCGGAAGGCGGGTTATTAACGCTTGGCATATCCAGTGAGCGCAGCGGAAGATCCTTCATTTCACTTTTTCCCAGTCCAATATGGCTGGGAACGGCGGCTATCAGCGCCTGAAAATACGGATGTTTTGGATTGTCAATTGCCTCTCTGATATTATTCATTTCTACAATTTTTCCCAAATACATAACTGCCAGCCTTCCGTCCTTTGCCACATAACGGGCAGTAGCCAAATCATGGGTAATATATACAAAGGAAATATGATATTTTTGATTCATCCGTGTCATTAAGTCTATTAACGCTATTCTAAGCGACACATCAACCATAGAAACCGGCTCATCCGCAACAATCACCTTTGGCTTTACCGACAAGGCTCTGGCAAGCAGAATTCTCTGTCTCTGTCCGCCGCTTAGCTGATGAGGATATTTATACAAAAACTGTTCCGGAGGAGTCAGTCCCACTTCTGTAAAATATTCGCTTAAAATTTTTTCCGCATCCTTTTTGTTTTTTGCAATTTTATTATGAAGTAACGGAAGCGATAATGACTGGAAAATCGTCCTGTTTGGATTCAATGCTGCAAATGAATCCTGATGAACCATCTGAACTCCCAGCCTGTAATCCATAAACTCTTTTTTATCCATCGTATGTATATCTTTTCCCTTATAGCAGATTGTTCCTGCAGTTGGCTTATGGATTCCAACCATAGCCTTTCCAAGGGTCGTTTTTCCGCATCCGCTTTCCCCCACTAAAGCCACAATCTCCCCTTCTTTAATGGAAATATTGATATCCTGAAGAATTTTAACCTTCTCGTTCTTTTTCGTTCTGCTGTCAAAAGAGATACCCATATTATTTACAGTTAAAATGTCCATAGTTTTCTCCTTTATATTATATGTCCCGCACTTGTTCTGCCATTTTTTCCGCCCAAGTATAGCATCTACTGTACCTTCCTTCACCTGTCTTATACATTTTTCTGGTCTTTTCGTAGCTGGCTTCACATTTTCCTTCTTTATAAACGGGACATCTGTCCTTAAATTTGCAATATGCAAAATTTCTTGTCAAATCTGGCGGCGTACCATGAATTGCCTTTCTCTGGGTAACGTCATCATGCAGAGTAGGAATTGCATCCACAAGTCCCTTTGTATAGGGGTGAGAAGGATTACCCAAAACATCTTCTGTTCTCCCATATTCCACAATTTCACCCCCATACATAACAGCTATCCTGTCTGCAATATTTGACACTACCGCAATGTCGTGAGTCAGGAAAACCATGGTAATTTTGAAACCTTTTTGTATATTGGACAAAAGCTGCAGAATATAATACTGGGTAACCACATCCAGCGCTGTGGTGGGTTCATCTAAAATAATCACCTTCGGGTCCAGTACCAGACTAAGGGCAATCAGTACCCTCTGCTTCATTCCCCCACTAAGATGATGGGGATAATATTCCATTACAGCCGTGTCAAGCCGCACATACCCCAAAACCTTTTTTATCTTTTCATCCATATCTGTCTGCTTTGCGTCCGGTTCATGAGTAAGAATCGTTTCATAAAAATGCTCTTTTATCTTCAACACCGGGTTTAACGCATTCTGTGCCGCCTGGAATACTGTTGATATTTCCTTCCATCGAAACTCTGTTTCCTGTTGAGGCTTCATCTTCAGAATATCAACTTTGGCATGCTGATACTCTGAATAATAAGTAACTGATCCGGAAGAAACCTTTCCGGGAACATTAACCATATTCAGGATTCCTGAACACAAAGTAGATTTTCCGCTTCCACTCTCTCCAATAATCGCAATCGTCTCATTTCTGTAAATGTCAAAGGATGTATGATCACATGCCCGCAAAATTCCTCTCTCCACTTTAAAATCAATGGATAAATCTTTCACTTCTATAATGACATTTTCTCTTATATTTTCCATTTGTCTCCCCCTATCTGCGCAGTCTTGGGTTCATGGCTTCATCCAGTCCCATGGCAAATAAATAGCATCCCAGCTGGAACAGCAGTATTCCCATAATGGGTGTCATAAAATTCACAACTGGCTGAAGTCCTCCATATAACAATGAAGTCTGCGCAATCGCCATCTGGAGCATCATCCCCCAATGCGCGCCATTAATAGGCACAAGTCCCAAAACCATCAAATTCACCGAAGAAACAATCGCCCCCCGCATAATGGAAATAAAATTAATCGCCACAAAAGAGACAATGTTAGGCAGCACATCTTTTGTTATTATATCAATATTAGGCAGCCCCATAATCCTGCTGGCTTCAATAAAGTCTTTATCCTTCAAAGTTAGCACCTGCGTGCGAATTGCTTTTGCCAGCGCCGCCCAGGACCATATTCCAAGTACAAATCCAAATAATATATTATTGCTTACATTAATGACCATGGATAAAACCATGATGACGGGAAACTGAGGCATGGTAAGCACAATATCCGTAATCATCATCAGTACCGTATCCACCTTCCCGCCTAAAAGCCCGGACGTAATGCCTACACCACAGGCGATGATTACTGCAAAAACACCTGCATATAAAGCAACCATTAATACTGTCCTTGTTCCTTTAATAAACATGGAAAAAATATCTCTTCCTGCATAATCCGTCCCCAGCCAATGTTCCGCTGACGGAGCCTTAAGGCGCACGCCAAAGTCACTTTTCGGTTCCGCTGCCAGCAATGGCCCAAATATGGCAATCAGAATGAATATGACCACAATAATAAGACCTACTCTGGACATTTTATTTCTCCATATTATTTTAAAAAAGTCCTTAAGTCCCTCCGTCAGTGTTCCTTTTTTCTCAATACTGTTATTTCGGTCTTTTGTCATAACCCCACCTCTATTTTTCTCTCAATCTGGGATTCAGCCTTTTATTAAGTGCATCCGCAGCCAATCCCGAAATCAGCACCATAATGATAATCATCATAAACATTCCCTGCATCAAGGGGTAATCCCTTCTGCTTATGGCAGAGTTAAGATAGTATCCCACGCCTGGATATACAAATAAGTTTTCTATAACCGGTGATCCGCCAAACATCAGCCCAAAAGAAATGGCAAGGCTTGTAATTTGGGGCAGCATTGCATTTCTCCCCAGATAGGTAAACAAAATACGGTTCCTGCTAAGTCCTCTTGCCCTTGCATAATTCATATAATCCTCGCCTAAAAGTCCCACGCAAATCGCCTTCATCCCCATAATCCAGGAAGCCACAGTGGTAAGAAAGTAACATAATACCGGAAGGCAGGCATGGTAGAGCACATCCATAATAAAAGCTAAATTCCATCCAGGCACTGACTCTGAATCATAAGCCCCCCTTGCCGGGAAAATGCCAAGGCCAATGGAAAAACACGCCACCAGCAGATATGCAACAATATAATCCGGTATGGAACCAAAAAGCGCCTGATATCCGGTCAGTATTCCATCCCATACCCTGCTCCGCTTCCAGGCTATAAACAGCCCTACAATGTTTCCCACAGCAAAGGAAAGCAACAATGAAATAGAGCAAACTAAAAGCGTCCAGGGGAGCGCCCCCAGAACAATGTTTATCACAGAATCCTTATAGGACATGGACTGCCCCATATCACCATGAATGAGTTGTCCAATATAACTGAAAAACTGCTGCATTACCGGCACTTCAGGGTCATAGTTCAAAGCAATTTTGGCTCTCTCATATGCCTGCTCATAAGGCAATTTATCCGCAGTCATATACTGCTGTGTCAACGTCTCTACCGGATCCCCTGGCATTGCTTTCACAATAAAGAATACTAATACCAGTGATATAACCAGTGTAAAAAATGTCTTCAATATTTTTCTAATCATCCCATTCTCCTTAATCGGGCAGGTAAAATCTTCTACCTGCCCATCACGCGGGGCAGACCAATCTGACAGCATATTTTATACTGCCCCATGTACTTTTTTAATAGAAAATGCAGGCATCCTTGAAACAGACCGCATTTATTTTACATAGTACATTGTAGTGGTCAAGCTTTTTTGTAACACTTATGGCTAAAAATTGATTGGATTGT
>CANCXX010000073.1 GCA_947381965.1 uncultured bacterium | reverse complement strand
CGAACAATCTTTTGGAATTGATTCTGCGGAAAGAAAACCTCAACAAGGCATATCAGCAGGTAAAATCAAACAAGGGAAGCGGTGGAATCGACGGAATGCAGGTGGATGAACTTCTGCCCTACCTAAGAGAAAACCAGGAAACCCTAAACCAAGAGTTAAGGGATGGCAAATATAAGCCAAACCCTGTCCGGAGGGTAGAAATACCCAAGGAAACAAAAGGCGAGTTTAGAAAGCTTGGAGTTCCCACTGTGGTTGACCGAGTGATACAACAGGCAATGGCACAGGAACTCACACCAATCTATGAGGAACAATTCTCAAAGAACAGCTTTGGTTTTCGACCGAAACGGGGGACGCACGACGCCCTCAGACAATGCCAAAAGAACGTGAACGATGGCTATGTATATGTGGTGGATATGGATTTGGAAAAATTCTTTGACACAGTATGCCAGAGTAAACTGATTGAGGTATTGTCACGAACCATCGAGGATGGAAGAGTTATTTCACTGATACACAAATACCTGAATGCTGGAGTTATAGCAAATGGGATGTTTGAGCGTACAGAAATAGGAATGCCACAAGGAGGTCCGCTTAGTCCGTTACTTAGCAATGTCATGTTAAATGAGTTGGACAAGGAATTAGAACGCAGAGGACATAGATTCGTCCGTTATGCCGATGACTGTATGATTTTCTGCAAGAGCAGGAAAAGCGCAGAAAGAACCTTGAAAAACATCATTCCGTTTATTGAAGGAAAACTATTTCTCAAAGTAAACCGGAAGAAAACAGAGGTGGCTCACATCAGCAGGGTCAAATACCTTGGTTACAGCTTATACAAATACAAGGGGAAATGCAGATTTAGAGTTCATCCGAAGACAGTTACAAAGATGAAGAATAAAATCAGGGAACTGACAGACAGAAACAAAGGCATGAGCAATACGAAAAGAGAAGAGAAATATCAGCAATTCGTGAGGGGATGGATAAATTACTTCAAACTTGCAGAAATGAAGAGTCTTCTCAAAGAAACGGATGAATGGGCAAGACGCAGAATCAGGGCGGTCTACTGGAAACAATGGAAGAAAATCAAAACAAAGTACCGAATGCTGAAAGCACTGGGAATGGAACATTGGAGGGCAAAAGAACTTGCATGTAGCAGAAAAGGTTACTGGCGTATGGCGCAAGTCCTAAACCAAATCTTTTCAAATAAAATAATAGCCAAGCTGGGATATACATCCATGCTTGACTATTATCTGGTAGTTTGTGAAAACTAAGGAACCGCCGTGTACGGAACCGTACGCACGGTGGTGTGAGAGGTCGGCTAATCAATTAATGATTAGCCTCCTACTCGATTGCTAGTACAGCATTGCCAAAATAACGGTGAAAAACAGTGCCTGATATTTGTGTCAGGACAAGGCGGAGAAAGGAGGCAATGCTGTACTAGTAACGTTTATAAGTTTGCCAGGTGAATTAGCCGGATGCCATAGTTATCCGCGGATACTTGGAAGATTCCAGCGGTAATGACTTGCCAGAATCCGAATGGCAATTACCAGAAGAGCGCTTAAGAGCATGGCATAATCAGAATGGGTAAACTGTAGAAGCAGAACATACAGACAGGCACCGGAAATTGATGCACAAGCATAAACGTGCTTTTTCAGGACGAAGGGAGTTTCCCCCGCCATGATATCCCGGAGGATACCGCCTCCGATGCCGGTTATCACACCTAAAAAAATAATTAAAAAATGGTAGTTGCCATAACCGGCTTCCACACCTGTATCAATACCTGTGACAGTAAAAGCGCCTAATCCGACAGCGTCTAAAATATTCATAATTTTTTCATAGCTTTCTATATATCTGCTTTCCAGCAAAAGGGGCCGGCAACGGAACAAAAGAAACAGAATAAGAACAGTCAAAAAAGCTGTGAAAACATAAACCGGATTTCGGAACATATTAGGGGGGATACTGCCAATCATTAGGTCACGGAGCATTCCGCCCCCTACGGCTGTGATTACACCAAGAACAATAATGCCAAATAAGTCCAGTTTCTTCCGAACTGCAACCATAGCGCCAGACGAGGCAAAGGCGACAGTTCCAATTATTTCTATAGGAAAAAAGATACTTCCATGTAATTCCATTTTTATACCCCGCATATCCCAGGCAGTGCTCGTAATACAGCACATAACGTTAGTTTGGCTTATTTCCAAACTTTTTCCTTAAAACTATTACAAATTGACAGGCACATTCTGTAGAAGTTTTTCAAACATGCTTTGATGAACAAAAACAATATAGCATACCTTATCTTATATCACAAGGAATTTACAACAGGTTTAGAATAAAATTCCTGTAAATAAAAATAATCTGACTTCTGTTCAAGAACGATTTGTAAGTGAAAATCCAAAATAAACAATAAAATTATTAAAGTGAAGTAATTTATTGTACATAATAACAATAAAACAGTTTTTTTGTATAAATGGAAATTTTTAGTCAGTGAAATTGAAAATATTATAAAACTATATAGTAATTTTTGTGGACATTATTGTCATTTTGTTGTATTATGAATTTAATTAAAACAGAATAACTGTTTAAATATATAAAACAGACAAAATTTCTGTTTAAAAGTCTTTGCAAAGGCACAAAGTAACCAAAATGACAATAACTAATTTAATGGGAGGAAAAAGAATGCGATTTAAAAAATTTGCAGCATTATGTATGGCATTGGTTATGACAACATCTTTAGCGGGATGTGGCGGTCAGAGTCAAAAATCCGCAGGTGGGGATACATCAAATGGAGATACGGCAGCGGATGTAGCAGGAGATACAGCAGATGCAGGCAGCGAACAGGAAGAGCAGCCGCAGGTGGCGCCGGGCGCTAAGGGAACAATTGAATTCTGGTCAGTGTTCACAGGCGCTGACGGCACATCCATGCAGGCTATGGTGGATGCCTATAATGCCACGAATCCTGACTATACGGTAAATCACCGTGCAATGGAGGCGAATGACCTTTATCTGAAGATGCCTCTGGCAATCCAGTCAGGCGAAGATGTGCCGGATGTGTGTATCAATCATGTAGAACGTGTGCCTCTTTTTCAGGAACAGGGTTTTCTTGTAGATTATAATAATTATCTGGAAGGTTCTGCAATCAGTGCAGGAAACTATAATCCAAAAGCATGGAAAATGACAGAGCTTGGTGGCGGGCATTTTGGTATTCCGCTGGATGTACACTCTTATGCTTTGTATGTAAATATGGATCTTTATGATCAGTATGGAAATGGTGTTCTGGATGACGGTGTGTTGACATGGGATGAGCTTAACTCTGTAGCTGACGCATGTGTGGCGGATGAAATTATGCCTATGGGAATGGCGTGGCTGCGTGTGAAGTTCTTAGCGTCTTATGCACAAATGGGCGGCACATTAAGCTCAGATGGCAATACACCGGATTTTAATAATGAGACGGCAATTAAGGTTTTGGACAACTGGGTAAAGCTTCGTGAAGCAGGATATACACAGAAGGAAGGCGATGACCCCTGGCAGCTGTTTCTTGCAGGAAAAGTGTTATTCTGCCCGGAAGGAATCTGGATGTATAACAATGTAAAAGAAGCGGGACTGAATGCAAAGATATACGATTATCCTGTATTTGACGCAGGAACCAAGGGAAACTGGACTTCATCCCATCAGTTTGTGCTTCCTAAAAATGACAATCGTGATGATGAAAAGACAAAGGCGGTTTTAGATTTTATTAACTTTATGGGAAATAACTCTCTGGAATGGGCGAAAGCAGGTCAGTGTCCGGCGCATGTATCTATTAAAGATGTAACGGAATTTAAGGACATGCCGCAGGCATTTCTGGCTGACGAAAATGATGAACTGAAGATTTATGATTATAAATATTATGGCTATGCAGTGGAAAGTCTTGACACAGTATTGGGTGAGGTGCTTTGGGGACGTATGACGCCGGAAGAAGCGTTAAATCAGGCAGTACAGGAAACAAAAGATAAGATTGAAATGAGCGAATAGGCACGATAAAGAAGAATGGAGGGAGAAGGCATGACGAAGGTATCAACTACAAAATCAGCAGCCAAAAGAAAACGGCAGCTCGTGCCATATCTTTTTATAGCGCCGCATTTGCTGTTATTTTTGATATTTTTCCTGGTCCCAATGATTTACGGGATATATGCGTCTTTTACGAAATGGGACTTGTTCGGCAGCCCCCAGTGGGTGGGACTGCAGAATTACGCAACCATTTTTACTAATAAAGAATCAACATTTTACCGCCAGTTCTGGAATGGTCTTAAAAATACGGTAACGTTTGTTATTATATGTGTGCCCTTTCAGATACTGATACCATTGACAATAGCAATTCTGCTGGATAAGAGGCCCAAGGGACGCAATATTTTTCAGGGTATTTTTTATATGCCGACCCTCTTTTCCATTACTTCAGTAACTCTGACCTGGTTATTTATTTTTAACCGCTCTTTGGGATTATTTAATCATCTGTTTGGGACGGATATTAACTGGTATGGAGAACAGCCGTATGCCTGGATGACGATAGTCATTACAACCCTTTGGTGGGGGCTTGGAGGAAATCTGATTATTTATGTGGCAGCATTATCAGGAATAGACCGGTCAGTATTGGAGGCGGCGGCGCTGGACGGCGCCACCGGCCTTAGAAAATTCTGGAATATTATTATTCCAAGTATTAAATTCCCGTTGACTTATACTATTATTATATCTATAATTGCACAATTTAATATTTATGGACAGCCATTGATTATTACGGGAGGCGGTCCCAATGAGTCTACATATGTGCTGCTGATGTACATAAGAAATCTGGCATTTGGTACAGGTAAATCCGTGGCAGGAATGGCCAGCGCCATGTCTACCTGTCTTGGCTTGTTGATTGGCGTTGTATCTGTTTTCCAGCTTATATTAATGCGCAGGCAGGAAGATTAGACCAGCGAAGCAGGGACAAATAAAACAGCAAACGCCTATACAGCGCCAGAGTGGTTGGAAAGTATACTTTGGACAAAAATTATATTGTACGGCTGGCGCTGACAGGCGGGAGCGGAGCTTTCAATAGAGAGGAAAACGGTATGAGAAAGAATCAAAAGAAAGAAACGGAGAATCAGGAGGCTGCTTACTGCTCATCGAAAGTATCCTGGATAGCCTTTGCTATTTTGTGTGTTATGGCATTTATCACATTGGTTCCCTTATTGTGGATTTTTATTTCTTCATTTAAAGTAGAAGCGGAAGTGATTCAGGCAGGCGGTTTTTTATATCTCCCAAAGACGTGGACACTGGACAATTTTAAAAGCCTGTTATCCTTTAGCAATAAGCAGCTTTTATTACTGGTTTGTTAATTCAATTATAGTTTCGGGCACCCAGACAGTTTTGGCGGTCATTGTATACTCTATGTCTGCCTACGCATATGCGAAACTGCATTTTAAAGGTAGAGATGTTATTTTTCTTACAATAATGTTTCTGTCCTCTTTTCCGGCAATAACCAATATCATTCCATTGTATAAGATGATGCACAGCTTTCACTGGCTAAATCAACTGGTTGCCCTGATTGTGCCAGGACTTGCCGGCGTATCCAATATTTTTCTGATTCGTCAGTTTATGATGGCAATTCCTGATGTGATCTTAGAGTCTGCACGGATTGACGGGGCTGGGGAAATCCATATTTTCAGGAAGATTGTCCTGCCTAATTGTAAACCAATACTGATTGCTGTGGGGTTATTTACCTTTACAGGCAGCTGGAATGATTTCTTATGGCCTTCAATTGCAATCAACAATCTGGACAGACTGCCGTTGACAGCCGGATTGCAGCTGGCAAAGGGGGTATATGGTAATAAGGTTCCCCAGATGAGCGCCATTGCTACTGTTGCTATCGTACCAATGATAATATTATATCTTTTTACTCAAAAGTATTTTGTGAGAGGTATTTCTCTTTCTTCAGGCGTAAAAGGATAAAAACTATATTTTAGAAAGGAATATATTGTATGCAGACAGAAAGTAATATAAAAATTCCAAGAGGGGAATATCCCAGACCCCAGTTTGTCAGGGAATCCTGGATGAGTTTAAATGGAGAGTGGGATTTTTCCTTTGGAACGGATGACTTTGACAGAAAGATTATTGTACCTTATGTGTATCAGTCCAGCCGATCAGGAATTGGCCTGAATGATGTATGTGATGTGGTATGGTACCGCAAGCGATTTGAACTTCCAAAGGAAATGAAGGGAAAGAGAATCCTGCTTCACTTTGGCGCAGTGGATTATTTGTGTCAGGTATGGGTTAATGGACAACATCAGATAACCCATGAAGGGGGACATATCAGCTTTGAGATGGAGATCACCAAAGCTTTGCTTGAGGAAGAAAATATAATTACAGTTATGGTGCAGGATCGTGTAGAGGATTTAGAGATGCCCAGAGGAAAACAATTCTGGAAGGAAGAAAGCGAAGGTATCTTTTATACACGGACTACGGGAATCTGGCAGAGCGTATGGCTGGAGGCTGTGAATGAGGGATATTTGGATCATGTATTTATTACACCGGATTTAGATCATATGAGAGCAGAATTTCAATATGAAATTCGTGGTGTAAGACATGCACAGCTGAAAACGCAGATTAGCTTTGAAGGCTGTGAAATGGCGTCGCTGACAGTAGAGACAGAGCGGGAAGAAGGAAGCTTTTCAGTACTTTTAGATCAACAGCTTTTAAAAAACTGGAATTTCCAGGAGGAGCTTGCCTGGACGCCGGAAAATCCCAGGCTGTTTGATGTAACTTTTACGTTACTCCTGAATGGGGAGGAAATTGACAAAGCGGTTTCTTATTTTGGCATGCGGAAGATATCTGTAGAGAATGGAAGGTTTTTGTTAAACAACCGCCCTTATTTCCAAAAACTTTTGCTGGATCAGGGGTACTGGAGGGAGTCTCTTTTAACGGCGCCGGAAGACGAGGATTTTGTAAAGGATATTGAGCTTGCCAAATCTATGGGATTTAATGGAGTCCGTAAGCATCAGAAGATAGAGGACCCGCGTTTTTTGTATCATGCAGATAAAATGGGATTTCTGGTATGGGGGGAGATTGCGGCGGCATATGTATATTCCCGCAAGTACGTCCGCAGAATTACGACAGAGTGGATTGATGAAATCCTGCGGGATTATAATCATCCCTGTATTGTTGTGTGGACACCGCTCAATGAATCCTGGGGAGTGCCTAATATTAAAGATAATCCGGAACAGCAGAGTCACAGTGCGGCGATGATTTATCTTACCAAGTCTCTGGATACAACCCGTCCGGTTATCTCCAATGATGGATGGGAGCATACCTGCACAGATTTGCTGACAATTCATGATTATGAATGGCGCAGAGAAGTGTTGGAAGATCGATATAGTAATCTTGAAAATATTCTGAAGCTTTGCACAGGGGGCCGGCCTCTTTTTGCAAATGGCTGGGAATATAAGGGACAGCCCATTCTGATAACGGAATTTGGAGGCATTTCATATAAGAAAGATGAAACGGAGGGATGGGGATACTCTAACGCGGTGTCGGATGAGGATTTCGCAAGACGTTATAATAATGTGATTGCTCCGTTGCTTAATTCCCCATATGTACAGGGATTTTGTTATACGGAACTTACAGATGTGGAACAGGAAATAAACGGTCTTCTTACTTATGACAGAGAACCGAAGGTATCTGTGAACACCATCAGGGAGATTAATGAAGGCAGCTGGAGCGATAATGAGGAATAAATTCTCTAAAGCGATACAATATCTTTTGTCGTATATTTAAGATGGTTTGTCGAAAAGGATGGCAGGAGATGTTCCAATGTGTTACAATGGGGAAAAACAGGAAACGAGGTGCGATATGGCAAAGCCCCTATCATTGGATTTATCGGATGCGCAGGAACTTTGTAATCTTGGAAAAGCGCTGTCTTCACCAGTGCGGCTTGATATTTTAAAATTGCTTTATACAGAAAGTCTTAGTATCGTGGAAATTTCGGAAAAGCTTTGTATTGCGCCTTCCAGCGCCGCTCTTCATGTAAAAATGCTGGAAACGGCAGGGCTGATTAATGCGGAAGTGCAGCCGGGAACGCGGGGAGCGGTAAAGCTTTGCAGCCGGAAGAGAGATACAATCAATATAGACCTGACGGATGTGGCGCAGAATGTACATGAGGTTGTAACGGTGGACATGCCGGTAGGCGCTTACTCTGTCTGTGATGCCAGACCAACCTGCGGCATTGCGGATGAAAATGGCATTATAGGAAATGAGGATCTGGAAACCTGCTTTTATCTGCCTGAACGGTTTCGCGCACAACTTCTTTGGAGCGCCAGCGGCTATGTGGAATACCGTTTCCCCAATAAACTTCCCAAAAGCAGGGTTTTGCAAAGCATTAGCTTTACCATGGAAATCTGTTCGGAAGCTGCCAACTACAGAGAGGATTGGAAGTCGGAAATTACCCTGTGGATTAATGGCATGGAATGTGGTACCTTTCTATCTCCGGGGGATTTTGGCGCAAGACGAGGGCGTTATACCCCTCCGGTGTGGGAGTCTGGCAGCACACAATATGGTCTGCTTACCAGCTGGAGTGTACGCCAGGATGGGTGTTATATTAACGAGGAACGGGTGGGAAATGTCACCGTTGAAAAGCTGGGCATTGTGCCGGAGAAGGCAATTATACTCCGAATTGGGAATAAGGAGGACGCAAAGTATATAGGAGGCTTTAACTTATTTGGAGAAAAGTATGGCGATTATCCACAAAGTATTGTTATGAGCCTGGAATATTGATATAAGATTTTGGAAGGACAGCAAGCGGCTGTCCTTCTTCTTGTCCAGGGGGGTAATTTATGATAAGATAAGCAAAAGTAAAAGAGCAGCGGGTAAACAGTATAAAGCAGACCGAAGCGGATTTTTGTCAGCAGGCATAAGATATAGTGGAGAAGAGAAAGACACAGCTGCATAAATGGAGGCGGGGCTGCGGCATGCGGGGGTATAGGATGAAAAAGGAGCAGAATAAAGGCGGAATAGACAAAGGAGTTTCATTGCTTCTTTCTATTGTATTGGTTTTTTTGTTTTTGGGGATTGCAGTGTTTTCGGTGGCACAGAAAATATCGGCGCAAATGTCTGCCTCGGCGGTGGAAAATTTAAGTGAAAGTCTTGATTTGATAAAAAGTACAATAGAGGCTATCTTAATTAAAGAAGCTGAGTTCCAGCAGCTAATGGCACAGGAAATTGCTGCCGCGCAGGAACCGGAGACTTATATTCTTTCTTATGCAAAGAATCAGACAATGGTAAAAATATCATTGATACGGAAAGGGGAAACGGAAGGAATTTCTAATACAGGAGAAAAATTTACGGAAGAGGGGCTTGATTTTTCATCAGGAAAAACTGTTAATGGTCTGCCGATTGCCCAATCATATTTAAATTATATGGGAACATGGGCGTATACAATGAAATGTCCTGTGGTCAGAAAGGGGCAGGAAATTGGTACCCTTTATATAGAATATGTTTACGACACCCTTGACAGGTCGCTTCCTGATGGATTTTATAACAAAAGAGCTATGCTTTATGTTATGGACGCCAAAACAGAAAGGCTTGTGTTAAAGCCTACAGGTATGGGGGAGAGGAATGCAGGGCATGTAAATCTGATGGATTTTTACCGGGCGAATGATATTCAGGAGGAAGCCCTTCAAAAAGAAGTGGCAGAAGCTTTGAAAAATGGGGAAAACTTTATGTTTTACCATGATATCAGAGGCAAAGACGCTCTGAATTATATGTGGACAGTTAATGATGGTTCCATTTATTTGATTGGCTATGTGCCAATTGAGGCAATCCAGCAGGAGGGAAGGGCTGTCAATCAGAATATTTTTATTGTTGTTATAGTTATGTTGATTGCTTTTTTCTTATGTTGTATTTTATATTATTTTTACCAGAGACAAAATAGCAAAATGAGAAGGGAACAGGAGGCGGAGAGGGAGATTCATAATAAACAGCTGGCAGAGGCGCTGCAGGCCGCGCAGATTGCAAGTAACTCCAAAACAATGTTTCTCTCAAATATGTCACATGATATCCGCACACCAATGAATGCGGTCCTTGGATTTACGACTTTGCTAGCCAAAGATGCGGAAAACCCAGATAAAGTAAAAGAATACACAAAAAAAATTATGGCTTCTGGTCAGCATTTGCTTAATCTGATTAATGATATTTTGGATGTTTCCAAGATAGAGAGCGGAAAAGTTGTGCTGAGCGTGGAAGAGTTTACTTTAAATGACCTGGTATCTTCTGTAGATGCAATTATCCGGCCTATGGCCAGGGCAAAGGAGCAGAAGTTTCATGTAGAAGTAACAGATATTAAGCATGAGTATCTTATGGGGGATGAAACAAGGGTTAACCAGATTTTAATTAATCTTCTTTCAAATGCAGTAAAATATACACAGGAGAGAGGAAATATCTGGTTTCGGATTATTGGGCTTAGACAAAGGTCTGATCAGTTTGAGCATGTAAGAATTGAGGTGGAGGATGACGGGTATGGCATGACGCCTGAATATCTTGAGACAATTTTTGACGCTTTTACCAGAGCGGAAAACAGCACAACAAATAAGGTCCAGGGAACCGGACTGGGGATGGCGATTACCAAAAATATTGTTGAGCTTATGGGGGGAACAATAGACGTATTCAGTGAAGTAAATAAGGGAAGTCTTTTCAGGGTGGAAATAGAGTTCCGTATACCAGAAGGGCAGTCCGAAAAGCAGTTCTGGAAAAAGAATGGCATTTTGCGGGTTCTGGCAGTGGACAGAACTGAGCAGAGCAGTAAAAATATACAAATGCTTATGAAAGATATGGATGTTTCAGTAGATACTGCCCTGGGGGTGGAAGAGGCATTGACACGCTATTTAAAGGGAGATAAATTTGGAAATGAATATCAGCTGGTTTTACTGGATATGGATGGATTAAAGGAAAATGATACAAAGACAGCGGAAAAACTAAGGGAAGCTGTGCCGTATGAAGTACCGGTCTTGCTCTTGACAGACCATAGCGCAGATGAGGTTGAGGGATTGCTTCGGATGGAAAATACCGGAGTTTTGGCAAAACCTTTTTTTGTATCTGCGTTAAAAGACAAGATTATGGAAATGCGGACGCTTGAGAAGGAAAATAAGGTTCCGGAGACGTTGGAGGGCGAAGGCTTGGAGGGGCTACATTTCCTTGCAGCAGAAGATAATGAGATTAATGCGGAAATACTGACAGAGATTTTATCTATGGAAGGTGCGGACTGTGAAATTGCAGAAAATGGAAAGATAGCATTGGAGCGGTTTATGAAGGCGAAGGAAGGTGAATTTGACGCGATTTTAATGGATGTCCAGATGCCTGTTATGAATGGTTATGAGGCAACAAAGGCGATTAGAGCATTAAACCGTAAGGATGCAGAAAAAATCCCTATTATTGCTATGACTGCAAATGCGTTTGCGGAGGATGAAAAGGATGCGCTGGATGCAGGAATGAATGTGCATCTGGCAAAGCCTATTGATGTAGCATTATTAAAGAAAGTGATTAGACAATATTTATTAGAAAGGTAACAGAATGAGAACCAGCAAAAATAGTAAAAATAAAAAATGTGCCGTTGGACTGATTGGCATACTTGCGTTTATGCTGACAGCCTGCGGAGGTAGGGAGGAATTAGGTAGAAATCTGTATGCCGTAAAGGAGGAAGATGAAAGGATTGTAACTATGTTCAGCCCCATGGAAAAAACGGATCCGGACGCCGACAATGTTGCGAGAACAGCTGCCGATAAAACAGTTATTATGGCAGAGGAAAAGCTGGGGATAAAAGTAAGATATGTAACTTATACAGCGGAAAGCTATCAGGATAAATCGTATGACGAAGTGGCCCTTGACAGGGCCCGCAACAATATGGATGATATTTATCTATTGAATCCGGATGTCATTCAGGCATTGGGAGAAGAAGGAAAGCTGATGGATTTATCTGGTCTTGAATGTGCAAAGAATTTGCGGGATGTTGTAAAGGCGGCCAATATTATTGATGGAAAGCTTGTAGCAGTTCCACAGGAAGTTGTGGCATATGGATTATTTATTAATAAAGATATGTTTGATCAATATAATCTTGATCTGCCGGAAACGCCAGAGGAATTTTTGGAGTGTTGCCGGGTTTTTAAGGAGAACGGAATTGAGACACCAGTGGGAGCAAACAGGTGGTGGCTGGAGACTTTTGTTTTAGCACAGGCATATGCAGACTTGTATAATGGAGGCAATACAGAGGCAGAAATCGCTGCGCTAAATAGCGGGCAGAGTAAATACAGTGACTATATGCGTTCTGGATTTGAATTTCTGAAAGAGATGATGGATAAAGGGTATATTGATGCGGAAAAAGCATATGTGAGTGAGGCAATTGAAGGAGAAGGGGCAGATTTTCTTGCACAGAAAACGCCAATTGTAATGGCATACTGGGGGGCGGCAAATACGGAAACTGCTTATGGAAATCCAGATTTTGAACTTTTGGTTATTGGATTCCCCAGCAGCCGGGGACAAATGCCGGTTATGCCTATGACGGGATTCGCCATAGGGACAGAGGCGGAACACTCCGGGGACGCTATGCGTACCCTAGACGTTATGCTTTCCGACGAAGCGCTACAGGTATATACAGAGACAAATAAGGTTATTTCTCCCTCCCGAAATATTGAGGTGGAATGTATTCCTGCGCTTAAACCCTTAAATGACAGGATAGAAGAAAATGTTTATGTTCTTGGATCTAATGCAGGAATGAAAATGGAGCAATGGGGAAATACATGTGTTATTGTACGGGACCTGCTAAATGGCGCTACAGTAGATGAGTGCATGGCGGAATTTGACAGATTACAGGAAGAATCATTGAATAAATAATAAGAGGCAGCTGCTTATAGTATGGACATAATTTCAGACTGTAAACAGCTGCCAGATTCTGAAGTTTGGCGTTACTATTCACGGGTCAGGAATGTGCACTTGTTGCGCATTCCGTGAGAACATGATGCAGGAGTGAGGGGCGATTTTTGCGAAGCAAAACTTGGAATATCGCTCCGAATTGTTACTATGAGCGGCTCTCAGGCCGTGAATAGTAACAGTTTGGCTGATGCGCCTGAAAAATATAAAAGTTTTTCTTGCCAAATGCGTCTGGTTATGATAATATTATCTGCGGTAAGGAATTAAATCAGGAATGAAAAGAAGGCTCCGTGGTCAAGCGGTTAAGACATCGCCCTTTCACGGCGGTAACACGGGTTCGATTCCCGTCGGAGTCATGTTGTCGATAAATTACATATAAATGTAGTTGACGATTATATGTTGTTTTGATATAATATTTATAAATGGCGCAGTAGCCAAGCGGTAAGGCAATGGTCTGCAACACCAGTACGCACCGGTTCAAATCCGGTCTGCGCCTCTCAGAAAACCTTGGAAAATGTTAGTTTTACGGTGAAAAGAAAGTTATTCACAACAACTCATTATCAACGCTGACAAACAGGGTGCAAACAAGAGCAGAGAACACATCACTTTGATTAGTGATCGGTTCTCTGTTTTTTGTTACGCAGTAGAACGCCATTTTTGAGGGTAGGGATATAAAATATCGTCCAAGTGTTTTCCATGCTCTGAAAGCCGCATAAATCAAGGAATCAGGTTATCGGTGAGAAGTTTTTGTTTTACATCCTGCTTGCCGTATTGGGAATGCTGACAGCCCTGCGCCGTCCTTGCCTGTTTCGGTATGGATATCACGCTTCACTGGCTATTACTGTACGGCTCTATGGGGATGAGCGCATGCCTGCTTGCAGGCTGAAATGTCCCAGACTTGTAACATTTCAGCCGTATTTTTTATGCCGCTTCGGACATTTCTGTGACATTTGGATTTTATAATGTCCTTATCAACAGGCAGAAAGCCTTGAAACACCACAAGGGTATACCGGTATGTCCTGAAAAACAGGACAGAGATAAGGAAAGGAGCATTTGATTTATGAATGTATTACAAACAATCGATCTGAAAAAGTATTATGGCAGTGAGCCAAACATTACCCGCGCCCTGGATGGCGTCAGCCTCTCTGTGGAACAGGGTGAGTTTGTGGCGATCGTCGGAACGTCCGGCAGCGGTAAATCCACCCTGCTTAACATGATGGGCGGGCTGGATACGCCTACCTCCGGCAGCGTCATTGTCCGTGGGGATGAGCTGGCGCAAAAGTGCGACGAGGAGCTGACCATCTTCCGCCGCCGCAACATCGGCTTTATATTCCAGAACTATAACCTTGTCCCGATCCTGAATGTCTATGAAAATATTGTCCTGCCTGTGGAGCTGGACGGCGATACGGCAGACGAGAAGTTTATGGACGAGATCGTGAGGATGCTGGCACTTCAAGATAAACTGCAGAATATGCCCAATAACCTTTCCGGCGGACAGCAGCAGCGTGTCGCCATTGCCCGCGCCCTAATCACCAAACCGGCCATCATTCTGGCCGATGAGCCCACCGGAAATTTGGATTCCAGGACCAGCGCCGATGTGCTGGGGCTTTTAAAGCGTACCAGCAGGTCGTTTAACCAGACCATTGTTATGATTACCCATAATAACGAGATTGCCCAGCTTGCTGACCGGATCGTAAGGATTGAGGACGGCAGGATTGTGGGAAAAATTGCCGCAGGCGGCAATTAGGAGGTGGCAGACCATGACATGGCCTTTTGAGAATGACACCAGCGCTGTTATTAAAAAATTAGCGTCTGCTCAATTAAAGAAAGAGCGTTTGAAGAAAATTTTTACGATTATTGCAATTTCATTGGCAACATTTTTGATGGCATCCGTATTGCTTCTGGTTTCTGGAATTATTACAGTGAACCAAAATGGAGGCAATAACATAACAGGGTCTTATCATGCGCTTATTTCCGGCATAGAAAAAGAACAATATCAGAAATTGTCTGATGATGTGCGGGTGGATTTATGCGGATTCACAGCTTCCATTGGCAGTGTTAAATCCGGAAATGACCGCCTTAATATTTCGTATTCCAACAATGATGCACTTACATTAAATGGGCTGTCTGTTTCTGAGGGGAAAATGCCAGAGAAAGACAATGAAATCCTGATTGAACAGGAATACTTAATTCGGCAGAAGATAAATGCAAAAATTGGAGATACCATTCGATTGCCAGACCCAAACAAGGTTGGGGAAACATCCTTTCTAATAACAGGATACCTGAAAACAGGGGCGAAAGGAATTGACCGTTCCTTATATGCGGCTATGGTTTCTGAAGAATACTTCTTAGAAATGGATGGATGGAATCACTTTTCACCGGCAGTAATGCTTCGTGTAAATTTAGATGCGAACTCTGGTGGGGATGTAAAAAACTTAATAGCAGAAATAGCAACT
>CANCXX010000072.1 GCA_947381965.1 uncultured bacterium | reverse complement strand
GCTTTGTACCGTCTTGTTTCCTCTGCATTTGCCATTCCCTACCTCCGCTAAAGTTCAATTTATAAACCTGACCTTTACACCCTCTTCATATTCTCCCATGCAGAAAAGAGTATCTGCATCCCAGCATCCTTCATCATGGTCATATCTGTAATAGCAGACATCACCATCACATACAAACGGCGCTGTATAGGAATAATAGCAGGGCACTCCTTCCGGATAATATGTCATAACATATGTATCGCCCAGCATGGGACATCTGATTTCGCCCCACTCCTTCCCGTTTTCCCATTTCAGCCATTTATCTGCCATACCTGCACTCCTTTATAATCCAATTAATTCATTTTCTGCTGCCACTATAGCCGCAAACACCGGATAAAACTGCTGCGGCACCACTGCATTTCCAAGGGCCTTTAATCTTTCAGCCCTGTGCGGCACTCCCTTTTCTATTCTTGGGATGTCCGGCTCTGTGTCCCAATATCCGTCCATCCGGCCGGAAATCCCATCAGCCACTCCACCCATTCCGGATTTAAACTTCCTCCGTTTCCCTGTCTCATATTCCTGCACTCTTCTTCCGTGATCTTTCCCTCCGCCTCCAGCTTTTTCAGCTGCCGGAAATTTCCTGTGCCGCCGCACAGTCCCGCTCCGGTTGTCGGTGTCGGATACGCCGCTGCCTGGTCGTTCAGGTTCCGGCTCCGGTGTTCCCTGTCCTCCCACCTGCATGCCTGCCCTGTCCGGTAATCCCTTGCCTGCGGCGTTGCAAACATTTCCCACGTCACATCCCCTACAAGGGAATCCCTGCTTTTCTGGCTCTCCGGAAGTGTGCTGTTCTCTGCATCCTGGGCAGTCGGGGTGTTGTACATCCTGACCGCTGAATCCAGATCCGGGCTTCTCCGTTTCCTCTCCGAAGCACAGTCCCCTCTTGCTGACGCTTTCGGCGCAGGCCACAATCGCTGTCCGGTAACGCCTGTGCCGGGCTCCGACAGCGCAAGCCGGTATAAGAAATGTCCTTGTCCTATATCCACTGGCTTCCAATTCAGATAATATATCGGGGAGTGCCATTCTAACGATTCCAGCAACATTTTCTCCAACAACCCAAGACGGCCGCAGTTCCTTGACAACCCTGACCATTTCTGGCCAGAGGTAGCGGTCATCATCCGTGCCTCTCTGCTTCCCGGCAACGGAAAAGGGCTGGCAGGGAAACCCGCCTGAAATAATGTCAACTGTCCTGGCACCTGTCCTTTCATAAAAGCTCTCCTTTGTCAATGTCCTGATATCCTTCCATCTCGGCATGTCCGGCCAGTGTTTTTCCAGCACTTTTGTCGGATATTCCGCCCATTCACACTGCCCTATGGTTTCTATCCCCGCCCATTCTGCCGCAAGGTCAAGCCCTCCTATCCCGCTGAACAGGCTTAAATGTGTTAATTTATCCATTCTTATACTCCGTTAAGGTTGAATCTTCCGGGAACTCCGCTGACCCGCATTTCGGTTCTCCCGTCTCCGCATCGGATATATAAATACCATCGCAATTACATCCACCATTTCCATTATTCCAGCGGCATCCATTTACATCGCATATCATTCCACTCATACTCACTCCTTCTTACGCCTGCTCTCCAAATTCCTTTTTTATTTCAGGCTGCAGATATTTTATAAACATTCCAACAGCCACTTCTGCCCCGTATGGATATTCTTTTACAATCTCTATATCCTCCCAGTCTATATCCGGGACAATTTCAGACACCTCACGTATAAATGTCTCTTCACTGGCTCCATTATCAATACCGCTGATTTCTTCTATTACGGATTCTAACTGCTTCCCGTACCTAATCCCCAGATAGTCCTCTCCATACTCTTTGATATTTCTTATTGTCCCTGCTTTGCTTTTCCCAATATCAAACTCTGACAGGGATGACAGTTTATTCAGCAGGTACCCCTGGTCCACCCGGCTCATAAGGTGCATAAATTCTTCGTGGACATTATGCCCCCACCCGTAACTGTAGTCGCCTGCATCACTGTTAATATTCAGCCTCCCGTTGTCACAGTCAAAGATATACCGGGCCCACATACAGGAGCGGTATTCTTCGTCCCCTTTATCAGGAGTGAGTCTGTATGTAATTGTTCTTGGCTCTATTTTTTCAATCTGCATTTCTGCCTCCAGTAAGAATTAATAAAATCCATATGTTTCAATGTCCAGTCCTGACATATCTTCCTGCAAATGTCTGCCATGTACATCATATAAAGCAGGGCAGTCAAATGGGTGCGGACATTCGTCACCCTTTCCTGCATGGCAGATATCACCGTATTCTTCCGTTTCCAGGTGTATACATTTCATTCCCTGCTGTTTCCTTCCTGTCTGTTCAGTACAAACCGGACCGGCTCAAATCCGCAGCTGGTATTTTCCCGTCTTGCGCCACACATGGCCACACACTTTTCCACATGTACACAGTCGCCACATGTTTTTCCATCCGGAAGCCTCATACACTGACGCCTGCAGTTATGCGCTTTGTAATATTCACATTTTCCACATTCCATATTTCTTCTCCTTCCATGGTCTAATTATGCCTGCTGCCTCTGCATCAATTAAACGTATTTGTTATCCCTTCTGTTAATGTTCATAAAGGTCTTTTGGAAACACCGCCCCAATATCAAGGTACCCTCCCAGCGCCTCACATAGATCAATACATACACATCCCTGCTGCATGTTTGCATCAAACCCTCCGTCATCATATATCCCGCATCCAAAAATCTTTTCCAGATTTTTCATAAATTTATTTAGTCCGCTATAATACACCCACACACAAAACTGCCTTTCATTTATCCATCCAAGCTCCGCCACCCATGATATTCCGTCTTCGTCTGGTTCCGTCAGCAGTGCATAAAGCAGTTCTGCACTATAATTTTTACTCATATTTCCTCCTGTTCACTTGGCGTCACTCCCGGAAAATCCAAAAGCGTCATCTGCCTGGATGGCTCATAGTTCATCCATACCGCTTCCTTTCTTGGCTTCCCATGCTCCGCACAGCTCATAAAGCTTTCTTTTTTCCATCCCTTCAGCCGGCTGTTATACATATCCGAGTCATACCCGGATATCATGATTTTGGCCCTGCTGCCAAGGACGGTTTCCAACAGTTCTTCGTGCTCCTCCCCTGTCATTTCATGCCTGTACAGCTTTCCCGTTTTCACCTCCGGCAGGTACGGCGGGTCTATGTAAATAAATACATCCGGATGGTCAAATCTTTTAATTACTTCCAGCGCCGGACGGTTTTCTATCTGCACCTTCCGCAGCCGTTCCGCTATGTCCACTATCCATCCCGGCAGGCGGTACCAGTCCCAGAGGGCATACATGCTCTCCCTCCCATGCACATCATTCTTCCAGCCTGCTTTATAACCATTTGTCCTAAAGCCATGCCCCTGCCAGCATTTTGTGAGAAACCCTGCTGCCTGCTGGTACCTGCTTGCGTACCCGGTAAAACCCGGCGGAAGCTGTCTGTCATATGTTTCCCGCGAAAAGGGTGTTGTCATTACAAGCCTTGCAAGGCGTTCTGAATCCTGCTGGATGCACCGGAAAAGATTTATTACGTCTCCGTCAAGGTCATTGACTGTCTCAATGTCTGACGGCGTTTTGCTGAACAGCACCGCCCCGCTCCCGAAGTATGGCTCCACATAACTGTGATGGTCCGGTATCAGCCTTACCAGTTTTTCCGCTATATTCCACTTGCTTCCAGGGTATTTCAGCACTTTTCTCATTTTTCCTTTACACCTCCGTGTAGTGTAAAAATGCCATCCGCACAACGTAATGCTTAAACGCTTCGTCCACCGTACAGTTATGCTCGCTGCAGTATTTATCAACATATTCCCGAAAACTGTGGTTGTGTCTGTATTCGTTTTCTATCATAAAATCTTCCTCCCTATGGACTGAAAAGCAGCATAATATTTTCAGCGCCCCTAATTGCTTAAAATTTCTTTTTCCAGCTGTTCAAAGTCATAATCCTGACGCATAATATTGCCAAACCCATTCCCCTGCTTCCCACCTTTTTTTCTGTCCGGTTTGTAGTTTGCATCCAGATAGTCTATATATCCGCTGGTAAAAAATGTGCTGCCATTCTGGTAATGCAGGTAGTCAATTCCCTCCACATAATCCGTGTACCGTCTGACTGCCCTTACCATTTCATCCTTCCCCACTTCCAGAAGACGCAGTTTTGCTGCCTGGGATACTTTTCCTTTTCCCTTTTTGACCGGGTACAGCTTCCATAGTTCCTCAAACAGCGCACAGGCGTCAGCAATGTGCACAGTGTTTTTATTCTCTTCTCTACTCTTCTCTACTTTACTCTGTTTATTTCTTACGGAAACATTCGGATTTTTTCCGGAAGAAATTGAATTTATGACTATATTTTCCCTGTTTATGCCGTCACTAATTAAAAGGTACTCTTTTACCAGTTCCACTTTTTCCCGTTTGGCAGTAGCTTTTATATACATCTCCTGTACCTCTACAGATGTAAGAATGCCAAACAGTTCAAAAAGTTTCTTTGAAAAAATGTCCCTTCTGAAGCAAGCTGATACTATATCCTTTATTAAGTTTTTGCTGTCACCTGATATACCATTGTCTGACATAAAAAGCAACAGCACATCTTCATTCCATTCACAGTAATAACCATAGCTGCTGTATATTTTCTGCCACAGCATGACGATTACCGCAAATGCTTTAATCCCATATTCCGCCCGTATCAGCCTTACCGGTTCTTCCGTGATGCAGTCCAGTTCAAAGTAGTCAAGTCCCACTTTGCATTTTCTGCCTGCTGCCATACTTTCCAATACTCCGCTTTCCAGCGCCTGTGCCAAAGACACAGACGCCAACCTTTTAAGAAATCACTGTAAACGCTCCAAACTCCTTTAATTCCTCCTGAAGATACTCTTTTACGCTTTCCATGGCAAGGTTCCTCCATGCTCCCCCGTCTGCCTCAAACAGCGCACAGCTTATGCCGTTTTTTGTGTCAGACATCCTAAATACAAACGATGATGCAGGCTGCTCCACCTCCGCAAATGTCCTGTATGGACGCAGTTTTACGGGATTTGGCACCACCGCATCTGTTTTGGATGCAATCCCATTTCTTACTGTCGCTTTCTGTGTGACCCCGTCATCCCCATACTCTGTAAGACTCCCGCTCTCCACAGTGCCCGAAAACCGGAGCAGCAGCGCCTTGTCCGTCTGTGGATCGTCAAGAAACTTGGCCTGGATGCCAATGAGGAAAGCCTCATGGTCTATAAACCTGTCATAGGTAAAGGAGGGCACCTGCGCCTCCACGACTGCAAGGCGTTCCCTCTGCCTGCTGCCGTTCAGCTGGGAAAACAGCGCCACTCTCTCCGGGCTCTCTACCTGTATAATCATTTTTTCCGCCATAGTGTCTGTGTCTGACCTTATATAATCCACAAGGCTTGTCAGCGTCCTCATTTTTACAGGCTCCGCAAGGGGATAATATCTGTCAAGCCTGTCCAGATGCCTGTCTGAATAAACCTGCACGGCTCCGTCCGGCAGCGTCACATTCTTCACTTCCGCACGCCCCATACCCACAAGATACTTTAATGCTTTTTCCAACATAGCTTCTTCCTCCTTTTTGCTTACATAACTGCTTTCCGAAAATCAATTACATCATTGTTAACTGCTGCTTTTTCTTCCTCCGCTGCAGGCGCGCCGCCGTCTGCAGCTTCCTGCTTTAGCGGCGGCGTCAGGTCATCAAAACTCATCTGCCCCCTGACCTGTTTCCCATATTCCTGCGCATAGGCCTTTCCATCCCTTAAGTCCACGCCTATGGACATGCGGGTGCCCACAGGCGATACAGGCGCAAGCTTTGTGTCAACGGACACGGAAACTTCCGCGTCATCCCTGTCCTCGTTCTGGGCAAAGGATATTTTTATCACAATCTGTCTCTGCTTTTTCCATGGCGTGTTTGGGTCGCGCATGTTTCCAATGACCTTCCGCATGGCTTCTTCCGCTTTCTCCTGCAGGGCGCCCCCTGCAAATTCCCCAAGATTTAGTAAATACTCCATCTACCTCTCCTTTCCCTTGTAAATATGTCAGTATGGTATATATCTTTCTGTCTCATCCAGATAGGGCACCAGGCACCGTCTCCCACGTATCCGATTGCAGTAGCGCACTTTATGTATTTGGGGTTCCACAGGCTCCGCCATTACCAGCGTCTCCGGGAGGGCAAAACATTCCGTTTCCTCTTTTCCGGCCGCTGTGTCCAGGAGCCCTTCCTGAATCAGATAATTTCTGACCGAACTGACCGAGCAGCCTGTTTCCTCTGCAATCTGCCTCCTGCTCTTCCCAGCCTTTTTTAGGCGCACCATTTCCGCCACTTTTTCCTGCGGTATGCCCCTGCTTGACGCTATTTTATATCTGCTGAAAAGTATGTTAATGTAGTTCACGGATTTACCCGTCATTGCAGCAATCTCCGCATTGCTTTTGCCCTGCTCCCGGAGGCGGGCAAGATTTTCCTCTGTCAGATCTAAATTTCCCATGCCGTCCTCCTGTCCTTATCACTGTTGTTTAAATTTGCTGTACACAAGCTCATCCCTGCACCAGTCCGGATAAATCCCCCGCAGGTAGGACTCAAATTTTTCCAGCATTTCCGCCCTCATGCCTTTGTTTCCGTTGTCAAGCTGATGGTGGTGGTACCTGCATCCAAGCGCTCCATTCCGCTCCACGCCAAGCCCCATGGCTGACTTTGGTATAAAGTGCATGATGTCGTATATTCCGGCGTCGCCCTCCGCCGGATACCCCATGGCACAGAAAATACAAATGCCATGGTCCCTTGCAATTATCCTTTTCCGTGTGTCACTGTCAAACCGGAGCAGTCTGGTATATTTATGTGGTTTCTTTGCCATTCCGCCTCTTCCCCTCTCCTGCAGATGCTTCCAGTCCTGCAATTTTTCTCTCCAGCTCCGCCACCTCACGGCACTTTTCCGCAAACAGCTTGTCCATCTCACGGATTTTGTCAGGCGTAAGCCCTGTATCCTCATATTCCCCCAGGCTGTCAACGCACGCCTGCAGCGGACATTTCCCATCCATAACAGGGAACGGCTCCTCCAGCTGCCACCGGCCTCCGCATTTTTTTGTAAGTCTTCTCATTTTTATTCTCCTAAAAAAATTTCATCTGCCCTTCACACTGCTTCTTCCCCCGTTTCCGGGGCCTGTCCCCGCTTTCTCCCCCAAAGGCATCCACAGGCGTATATGCAAAGCTGTGGCACCTGTTTGGCGACTCCGCGGCCGCCCTGCTTATTATTTCATCCCTCTCCGTGCATCTGATAACGCCGCCTGTTTCCAGGTAACAGCAGTGGCGGCACCTCTGTGTCCTTTCCACTATGCACCTGCCTCCCCTCCATCAGGACAGCGGTAAATTTCCCCGCTGTCTGACAGCACATCCCGCTTTTCTTCTACGGGAAGCATATGCGGCATTCCAAGCTCCCGGCGGATTTCCGTATACATCAGTTCCCGGTAGCCGTTATGCCGCCCTCCGTTTATTTCTACAAGATGCCTGCCCATTAGTTCTGACACCGCCGCCCACAGGTCCGCATTTGCAACCGGCTTTCCCTTAGCATTTGTCCATCCATTCTTTTTCCACTGTGGCAGCCAGTGGTTCTGCATGGTGTTCAAAACGTGGCTGCACCCAGTATTTACTCTGACGGAACAGGTTTTTGTCAGCCGGGAAAGGGCATTCCCAAGCAGGGTAAGAACAAGGATATTTTCTGTTGTCTGCTCCATGTACAGCACGGCATCCCGCGTCACAGGAGCGCCGCCGTCCTTTTCATATTCAAGTATGTACATCCCTGCTGCCCGCCTTTTTGATGGGCCCTTGAGGGATGTTTCTATGTAAATATTCACATTAAATATTTTAATTCCATCCCCTTTCTGTCATTTTCCCATTCAAAAATACTCTTCCTATGGACTTTCACTTTTTTCCTTTTGATTTCTCAAATACTCATTCACAATTATTTGACAGAGATTGTCTATAGTGCGCTTTACACCATCTGTATCCTGAATATAGTCATCATGGACAATCACCTTACAATTATTATGTGTATACTTTGCTATTACTGCCATGGCGTTACCCCCCTGTTAATTCTATGAAGCACGGCCTGTACGTCTTTCCATAAAAAATATGAAAACCATATGCAATGTGATTTATTTAAGCCCTCCCTCCGTTAAGTTAAGGCTCTGCCCTCTCTAAAATTTCTCTTGCCCTTACCTATCCCTTTTCTTATACTGTATATACAGGCTGTTCCAGCAGCCGAGTACTAAGGAGGAGCGTAATATATGAAACTTAAACCGACATATGCATATGATTGTGCTAAACAATTTACTATTACTGCACTGGAACATTCCATGATCACTTCCAGTACAGACCCGAAAGAATCTGCACAAAATATAGCTGATTTCTTTCAGACGGTTTATACGTCACTGACAGGTGATGAATCTGCACAAAATCTGGACACATAATCTGCAAATGCCCTTGCCACTACTAATTCAGCAAGGGCATTTATCATATCTATTTCCTGCCCTGTCATTCCATTTCCATCTTTTATCCGCTCACATACATTTTTTATAGTTTCATCTATTTCTTTCTGCATCTCTTTCATCTAATCTTTCCCTCCCTATAGTTCCCTTTCTTTCCTGCTGACCTTTCTTATACTGCACTTACAGACTGTTCCAGCAGCCGAGTACATAAGAAAGGGGAAAAATAAATGTGGGTCTATCATCAATGCCATTTACTTAAGCCCTCCCTCCGTTAAGTTAAGGCTCTACCCTTTCCCAAATTTCCGTTGCCACTACCCTTCTTTTTCCTTATACTGTATGTACAGGCTCCTGCCAAAGCCGAGTAAGTAAGAAAGGAGTTTTTATGAATAAAGCAATTATTCATTTTTCTGACAAGAGCATTATTGAATTACAAGAGGGTGATTACATAATCCCTATATCACGTTTTTCTGATTCGGATGGGAAAGAAATTGCTTCTATGAATGCGGCCGTTGAATTGTGGAATCATGTGCATAATGGGTTAATCCCTTCTATCATGGATGCCTTTTTAAAATGTGATTTCTTTTACATTAACCACAATCACGATACTGCTTATAATTCAAATGCAATTGTCAAAATAGAACTTTCTTAGTTCTCTGGAGATTTGTCTGTTATGGCAGATCTCCTTTTTCCTTAGCGATTTGCAACATCCTTTTCCGAATATGAACAGCAAGTTCCGGATTCTCAAATCTTACCTGCTGGAATATTTCTTCTATTCCACATAGAATTTTTCCTTTTTTTCTTACAGCCTCATATTCATTAATTATTGACTGTTCAATCTGGCAAATCATTTCTTTCATGTTACCCTCCTACGGCTTTGCTCATACCACTTTTTATCCCACAATCATTCGTTTTGCATACACCTATAGTTCATTTTCGTTCTCTTGCCATACCCGTATAATATCCTTGCTGACCTTCAACAAAATTCATTGCATAAGAAAGGAAAATTTGATTATGAAAAAAACAATTTTAGTATTAGCTTCAATTTTATCTGCGATTCTCTTATTCACCGGATGTAATTCTTCTCAGGAAAAACATAATGCCTCTCAGAGTGAATCAGATATCTTGCAATCCGAATATGATGCAGAAACATCCGTATCTGAAGAAAGTCCAGCTTCCAATGTGATAGGCAATTCGTATAATGCTACCGAAGAAATTTCTGAAACTGTTTCTCTGGAACCCACACCTGAACCTGTCCATTTATCCACTGATGAGTTTATTAGTGAAATTCCGGATGTTATAGACGGTTCAGTTGGTGCTGAAGACTCCATTGACAATATATCACTTGAAAATGGAAATCTCCTTATTTGTGTCACCCTCGGAAATCCTTCACCTTTTTCCTACGAAGACCTTATGTTGTCACGTACCTCTTCAATAACAGACGCAATTTTAAGTCTTGAAAATTGTTTTGATTTATGGGACACCATAACCATTGATTATGGTGAACATGGTTCTATTCAAAACGGTCATGACAATATTCAGGACGATGGATACGGTGCTTATTTTCGTTCAGAAAACTTCATTATAACTACCAGCAACTAACAATTTCTTCAATTATTTCGGCTCTAATTGAATACTCTTCATTTAGAGCCGAGTCTCAAGAATTTTATCCTCATACTACTTCTTTGTCTGCAATACCAAAAAGCGCATTAACATCTACTTCTAATGCATCAGCAATTGGTATCACACTTTCGGCTCGCAAAAACTTTCTTCGATGGTTCAAAATATTGCTAAACTCCTGTGGTGTAAATCCGGCACGTTCTGCAACAGCACTCTGTTTTACACCTTTTTTTCTTAATAATGCATTTGATATTTTCAATAACAGAATCATACCCATTATTAACATTCAAAATTTGATTTCACATTCCTTATCTACAAAATCTCGTGGATCTACACCAAGAAACTTACAAATCACAATGGCTTCATCGATCGATAATGGTCTGTGCCTGTTTTTATCCCCAAGACTTGCATATAAAACCGTATACTGTATACCCGTTGCGCGAGACATAGCCGATAGATTAATTGCCTTTTCTTTTGTATAATCAGCCAAATTCTTCGTTACAGACACCTATTTCACCTCCTTTTCTTTGTTTTAGAGACTATGCGTTCATTATATTCTCTATTTTATATACTGTCAATAGTCTTTTTGAAAATATTTTCTCCGTTTCAAATACTTTTGTTGACTGCAATAAAATTTTTTGTTATATTATGAAAAAGTGAGGTGAAAAAATGAGCAATATAGGAAACATATTAAAAAGGCTTCGAGAAGAAAATGGGTTTACGGGAAAAGAAGTTGTTGAAAAATTGAAAAAATTAGGGGTGGAAATCTCTGACAAGACTCTTTACGGGTATGAAAGTGGAAGAAATTCAACAAACGCTGATATGTTCTTAGCTTTATGCCAAATCTATAAATGTCAAAATATTATGGAAGTTTTCTCTGATTCTGTTGATGATGTTCTGTTTACTAATAAAGAATGGGAATACATAGAAAAATACCGCTCTCTGGATCCCCACGGACAGGAAACAGTATCTTACATACTAGACAGAGAAACTGCAAGAGTTACTGCCCTGCAAAAACAAGCTGACCATATCAAAGAATTAGAAACATCTACTTTACAAGATGATATACATATTCCTGACATACGCTTCATCAATTATTACTACCGTTTAGCTTCTGCTGGAACCGGACAAATTATTTTTGACACACCGCCCACAAAAAAAATAGAAATTCCCAACATTCCTAAATACAGAAAAGTTGATTATGCCATAAGTGTAAACGGAAACAGCATGGAACCTATTTATCATGACGGGGATATGCTTCTTGTAGAAATGGCGGAAGAAATTAAAATAGGGGAAATTGGGATCTTTCTGGTAGATAATGAAAGCTATGTAAAGAAGCTGGGAAACACCGAATTAATTTCACTTAATCCTGACTATAAAAACATACCTCTAACTGAAAATTCAAGATGCATGGGGAAAGTTATAGATAAATTATAATTTGGATATGAAATTCTAAAATCCAACAGAAAAATACATTTAAAAATACAATTTTAGCCAAAACATAATGTTAATATATAAGGAGATTAATATGAGATACATTTTTTATTGTCCTAATTGTGATTTTACGGGAAGTGATGAACAAAACAAAGCGAATAATCCGCCAAAATGCCCACAATGTGGAAAAATTTTGAATTACACAGGAGTTTCCCAGGATGACTGGCGTTCAAAAACCAAAGAAGAAAAAACATTATTGAAAGATAAATGGAAACAATCGCACTTAGAATTACAGAAAGACATAAATAATCGGCGCATTAATCATATGCTTACTTCTGGATACAATTTTGAAGGATATAAAATTGTGTCATACAATGGCATTGTTTCTGGCGAAGTAGTTTTGGGGACAGGTTTTCTATCTGAATCATCAGCCTCTTTAAGCGACTTCTTTGGTACTGTTTCAGAAGAATTCAGTACTAAAATGGTAAAAGCAAAGGAAATGGCAACTTCCAAAATGCTAGATTCTTCTACTTTAAAAGGCGGCAATGCAATTATAGGGGTTGATTTTGATTATACCACTTTCAAGAATAATATGATTGCAGTATCTGCCAATGGAACATCTGTTACAATTGAAAAAGTTTTATGACAAACTTCATGCAAAGATACTTTGGGATAAGGACGGCTTTTGTATGCCTGCCCCCTACGCTAACAGAAAGGAAAAGCCATGGAAATACCCAATAAATACATGAATATGTTAAATGCAAATAAAGAAGAATTAGCAGAAATAGTTGGTAATTGGTCAGAAAAAGAAATAAAAGAATTTATAGACTTTCTAATATCGTGGAAAAATAACGATACAAAATTGGAAATAGAGTTTATTTCAAGAACATGCCCGCCACAACAGCAGTCAACAGGAGCGGATCAAACAACTAAATAAACCTTCCAGGGGAATATTGCCCCCAAACTGACATATGTTATAATGCCAGTAGACAATAAGAAGTCAGTGAATCCATGTATTCACAATCGACTCCCCCGGACTACATTCCGAGGGTTTTCTTTTTGGGCTAGTTGTCATTGTCATCACCGCCAACCACTTGATGATACCGTGCGCACAATGTATTACCTCTTATCATACGTTTGTATAAACTTGTATTAGATTTCATTCATAATTATTTAACAATACCACATCAGACATGCTATATTGTATCTTACAGATATACCAAAAAAACGAAACAAGGAGAATTACCACATGTCATTACATTCCGAACCATCCTTCTGCATGTATCTACGAAAATCCCGTGCAGATAAAGAAGCCGAACAGCGCGGACAGGAAGAAACCCTCTCACGTCACAGAAAAATGCTTGATAACCTTGCCCAAAGCATGGGCATAACCATAAGCCAAGTGTACGCAGAAGTCGTATCGGGTGATACAATTGAAGACCGTCCGGTTGTCCAGAAATTGCTGCAGGATGTATCTGACAATCTTTGGGACGGCGTCTTGGTTGTCGAAGTAGAACGTTTGGCCAGAGGCAACACAAGGGATCAGGGAATAATAGCAGATACATTTAAATACTCTGACACTAAAATCATTACTCCGGTCAAAACCTATGACCCTAACAATGAATTTGATGAAGAGTTTTTTGAATTCGGCCTTTTTATGAGCCGCCGGGAATATAAAACGATTAAACGGCGCCTGCAGAGAGGACGAATAACATCTGTTTCAGAAGGTAAATATGTAGGAAGCACAGCTCCATATGGATATAAACGCATCAAGATTTCCGATGGAAAAGGATACACACTTGAAATTGATGAAGAGAAAGCACGCATTGTGCAAATGATTTATGACTGGTACGGGAATGGTATCATGCAAAGTGATGGCACAATCAAGCAGCTTGGTGCTGATGCCATTGCCCGGAAGCTGGACTCTATGGGAATAAAACCATGTATTAATGATTCGTGGTCCAAAGCCTCCATTATGGATATGTTAAAAAATCCTACTTACATTGGTATCGTACGCTTTGGATACAAAAAAGAAGAAAAAAAACTTACAAATAACTCTATCAGCAAAATCAGAAAAATAAACAACGAATGCCAATATGTAAAAGGCATACACCCACCAATTATTGATGAACAGTTATTTAATAAGGTCCAGGAAGTGAGAAGAATACGAAGGCGAAGCACTACAGCAGCTAACCTTCCTTTGCAAAATCCATTATCCGGAATCGTTGTATGTGCTAAATGTGGCGCTATGATGACCAGGCTTGCCCCCAACACACGCAATCATTACTCAACCTTAAAATGTCCAAACCGATATTGCGATAATGTTTCAGCGCCGATAATTCTTGTCGAAGAGGAAATTTTGAGATTCCTGAAAGAATGGATGCAGTCCTATGAATTTAATCTGCGAAAACAGATGCAGCAGCATCCTGTACATAAAGAAATTAAGAATCGTGTACAGGCGCTGCATAAAACAGAAAAAGAAATCACAACCATCAATCAACAAATACAAAAGACTTATGCCCTTTTAGAACAGGAGGTATATACCCTGGACGTCTTCAGGAAGCGTCAGCAGGACTTAAAAACAGAACTTTCCCAATTAAACAATAGCCGCGAACACTTGCTGAAAGAAATTAAGGATCTAGAAACGGCGGAAGCATCACGTTCCACTTTTCTTCCCAAAATAAAAAATCTGATAGACACTTATTCTGACAGCACAATTGACACCAAAAACAAAATGCTGTCAGAAGTATTATATAAAGTAACATACGAGAAAACGCAGCGTAACAAAAAAGGACAACTTAAAAATGCAAACTTTACAATCCATGTGTACCCAAGAGTGCCTAAATAGCGTTCTTTTTATTACCTGTAGCTTAAATGTCCGTATACTTATGGTCCCCCCATGGCCGTCGCCCCCATAAATAAAGTCCGCGAAGTTGTGGATTATGCCATCACCCGCATTCCGTCCGGCAAAATTGACCTTGGCATACCAAACTATGGTTATGACTGGACACTTCCCTTTGTAAAAGGAACATCAAAAGCCCGGACTATTGGAAATCAGGAAGCTGTCCAAATTGCCATAGACGCCGGGGTTCCCATCCAATTTGATGAAACTGCCATGTCTCCCTTTTTTCAGTATGAAAAAAACGGAGTCCTACACGAAGTATGGTTTGAAGACGTCAGAAGCTATCAAGAAAAATTTTTTCTTCTTCCCTACTACTCCCTGCGGGGTATGGGATACTGGCAGATTATGCGGTTTTTCCGTCCTAACTGGCTGCTGTTACAGAGCACCTTTCAAATCGTATAGCCAAAATGCCATTTACATAAGAAAACTACTTTTGACCATACTTTTTTACCCATATAACAATAACAGCGGCAGTGGCAATTAAAAATTCTGAAAAAATCACGGAAGGATTCCATATCTCAAAGTAATAATGTCCTATAAAATATACCGCCAAAAATATCAGATATATTGCAAGTGAATACATGACACATCCAAAAATCTGCCTCTGTTGTTGTTCCCGCTTAAGCAGCATTTGTTGCTGTTTTTCCAGCATATCTGTTTTCACTGATAAATCATCTATTTCTGATGACTTAAGCAGAAAATCAGTTGTAACATCAAATATAACGCTTAATGCCACTATTTTATCCAATTCCGGGGTTGCCTGCCCGCTTTCCCATTTTGAGACGGACTGCCTTGAAATCTCAAGTTTTTCAGCCAGCTGCTCCTGTGTCAGACCGTTAGCCTTTCGTAAAGTTAAAAGTTTTTCTGAAAAATCCATAAAATTATATCCTCCTTGTTTTGATACCTGATAGGTAATTGCAAAACTTGAAGTTGTGGAAATATTCTGACAATCTATTCCACTCAAATCCTGTTGCACCGGGCATTCCATCAAGCCCAGTAGGACAGAAGACAGTCGGGGAGCGTCCCTCCTGCCTTCTATGGTCTTGATTCCATGGTGCATAAGGCTTTTCGCAGAATAGATTGTCAGAATATTCAGCAAGTTTACGAGTTTCGCAATTACCTATTGATACCTGAACAATATCAAAAATCTTACAGCTTTTCTATATATCTCCCTTTACATTTGCGCAGCCAGCAGTGGAAATTCAAAACCAATCAGCTTCTCCGTACAGACATTCCCATTTTTCTCTTATCAATATGTCCTCCAAAGCCATTCAATAGTTACTATTCATGGCCTAACCGATTAGGCTTTATGAATTTTAACCACATAAGCTA
>CANCXX010000071.1 GCA_947381965.1 uncultured bacterium | reverse complement strand
GAAAAAAACTTTTTAAACATTTTTATTTTACCTATTGACATTTCTTAGCTGGACTTATTATATAGCAGAGGAATAAAACCTACAAGAAATTTCAAGGCAGGTCACAAATAAATTTGCCTGTTTCAAAAGGCGTGTTACTATTCACGGCCTGGGAGCCGCTCATAGTAACAATTCGGAGCGATATTCCAAGTTTTGCTTCGCAAAAATCGCCCCTCACTCCTGCATCATGTTCTCACGGAATGCGCAACAAGTGCGCATTCCTGACCCGTGAATAGTAACAAAGGCGTCCAGATTGCAAAAAGGTACATACGGAAATCCTTGACGTTTTCCCAGGCATCGCCTATAATGAAAAGAAGTACGTAACTGCTATAATACAGGCAGGATGCGCTTTTACAGGGAAGGTACGAAAGCAGGAGGAATGGCATGATCAAAAGTATGACGGGGTTTGGCAGGTGTGAAATACAGGAAGCTGAACGCAGGATTACTGTGGAAATGAAGTCGGTAAACCATCGGTATTTGGATGTAAATATCAAAATGCCCAAGAAACTGAACTTTTTTGAAGCAGCCATCAGAAGTGAACTTAAAAATTATATCCAGAGGGGAAAAGTAGATATTTTTATTACCTATGAGGATTATACGGAAGCGAATATCTGCGTAAAGTACAATAAAGAACTGGCGGCGGAATATATGAACTATCTGAATCAGATGGCAGAGGATTTTTCTCTTGAAAATGATGTGAGAGTTTCCTGCCTTTCCAGATATCCGGAAGTTTTTACCATGGAAGAGAGCAGCATTGATGAGCAAATGCTCTGGAAGCTTCTTGAAAAGACGTTAAAAGGCGCGGCGGAAGGGTTTGTGGAAACCAGAATAAGAGAGGGGGAGCACCTGCGGAATGACCTGCTGGAAAAGCTGGATGGAATGCTTGACCATGTAGCGTTTATAACGGAACGTTCTCCGGTTATCATTGCGGAATACCGGCAGAAGCTGGAAGAAAAGGTGAAGGAGCTTTTAGAAGATACGAAAATTGATGAAAACAGGCTGCTGATGGAGGTTACTATCTTTGCGGACAGAGTCTGTGTGGACGAGGAACTGGTTCGTTTAAAAAGCCATATTGAAACAACCAAAGATACCCTTCTTAAGGGAGGCAGCATCGGGCGCAAGCTGGATTTTATTGCACAGGAGATGAACAGGGAGGCAAATACGATTCTTTCAAAATCATCGGATCTTGCAATTTCCAACCGTGCCATTGAGCTTAAAACAGAGATCGAAAAAGTAAGGGAACAGATTCAAAATATTGAATAGAAAAAGGAACTGTTATGGGAAAGCTGATTCATATCGGGTTTGGAAATATTGTAAATTCAGCCAAAATTATTGCAATTGTCAGCCCGGATTCGGCGCCGGTCAAGCGTCTGGTTCAAAAGGCAAAGGAAGAAGGCACTGCAATTGATGCCACACAGGGGAGAAAAACAAAGGCGGTGCTTGTAATGGAAAGCAGGCAGCTGGTGCTTTCGGCGCTTCTCCCGGAAACCATTGCCCAGAGAGCACAGGCAGAAAGCAGGGAGGAAGATGAAGCGTAAAGGAATTTTAATTGTGGTTTCCGGCTTTTCAGGGGCAGGTAAAGGCACCCTTATGAAGCAGCTGGTACGCACTTATGAAAATTATGCACTGTCGGTATCCATGACAACCAGAAGCCCGCGTCCGGGTGAGGAAGAGGGAAAAGAATATTTTTTTGTAAGCAGGGAAGAATTTGAGAAGAAAATTGAACAGGACGGACTGGTGGAATATGCCCTTTACTGTGACAATTATTACGGTACGCCCAGAGAGTATGTGGAGAGACAGCTTGAGAAGGGCAGGGACGTCATATTGGAGATTGAAATTCAGGGGGCGCTTAAAATTAAGAAAAAGTTTCCCTCAGCCGTTCTTATGTTTGTAATGCCTCCCAGCATTGGGGAATTAAAGAAACGTCTGGAAGGACGGGGAACAGAAAGCCCGGAGGTAATAAGCAAGCGTCTGAAACGGGCAGCGGAAGAGGCGGAAGGCATAGAACAATATGACTATATTGTGATTAATGATAAACTGGAAGAGTGTGTTCTTAAAATGCACACACTGATTTTGGCAGCCCATGATGCGCCGGTTAGAAATAAAGAATTTATTGAAAATATGAAAAAGGAACTGGAAGCACTTTGTTAGAACGTGCCTGAAAGGAGAAAATATGTTACATCCATCTTATTCTGATTTAATGAAAGTAGTAAACAGCGAGGTTGAGCCTGGGGAAGCGCCTGTGGTAAACAGCAGATATTCAATTGTTATGGCCACCTCCAAACGGGCAAGACAGATTATTGGCGGGGAGGAACCGCTGATCAACATTAAAGAGGCGAAACCTCTTTCCATTGCGGTGGAAGAACTGAATCAGGGAAAAATAAAAATTCTTTCTGATGAGGAATAGGAAAATTTTGTGATGAAAATTTACTTTGTTTCACTTGGGTGTGATAAAAATCTGGTTGACTCGGAAGTTATGCTGGGAGCTTTGGCAAAACAGGGCTATGGTTTTACGGATGATGAAACAGAGGCTGATGTGGTAGTGGTAAATACCTGTTGCTTTATAAATGACGCCAAAGAAGAAAGCATCAATACGATACTGGAAATGGCAGAGCTTAAAAAAAGCGGTCAGGTAAAGGCGCTTATTGTGGCGGGATGCCTTGCCCAGCGCTATCAGCATGAGATACAAAAGGAAATTCCGGAAGTGGATGCCATTGTCGGCACTACGGCCATTATGGATATTGTAAAAGCAGTAAATAAAGCCCTGTGGGGCAGCCCGGAAAATTTTATAGCTCCTCTGAATGAACCTCCTGTCTCTGGAAAAAAGAGAGTAATGACAACAGGGGGCTATTATACATACTTAAAAATAGCGGAAGGCTGTGATAAACATTGTACCTACTGCGTAATACCTAAGGTACGGGGAAGCTACCGGAGTGTGCCTGTGGATACACTGCTTCAGGAAGCGGAAGAACTGGTGTCAAAGGGGGTAAAAGAGCTGATTTTGGTGGCCCAGGAGATTACCCTTTATGGAATGGACCTGTATGGCAGAAAAGCGCTTCCGGAGCTGATAACAGGACTATGCCGGATAGAGGGACTTTGCTGGATGCGGCTTCTTTATTGTTACCCGGAAGAAATTACAGATGAACTGATTCAGGTAATAAAAAAAGAAGAAAAGGTCTGCCACTATCTGGATATCCCTGTACAAAGCGGCAGCGACGCCGTTTTAAAGCGAATGGGGAGAAAAACCGATACGGCGCAGATAAAGGCCATTGTTTCAAAGCTGCGCAGGGAAATCCCGGATATCTGTATCCGAACAACGCTGATTGCCGGTTTTCCGGGAGAAACAGAGGAAAACCATGAGGAAACCCTTGCATTTGTAGATGAAATGGAATTTGACAGGCTGGGAGTGTTCGCTTATTCAGAAGAAGAGGATACTCCGGCTGCAGAGATGCCGGGCCAAATCCCGGAAGAAACGAAGGAACGCCGCAGGGATGAGATTATGGAGCTGCAGCAGGAAATTGCCTTTGATGCTGCCTCCAGGATGGAAGGAAGAGTGGTAAAAGCCATAATTGAGGGAAAGGTGGCGGAGGAGGATGTTTACGTTGCCCGGACTTACAAGGATGCGCCCGGTGTGGACGGTTATCTTTTTATAAATACGGAAAGACAGCTTCTTAGCGGCGATTTTGTGGATGTGGTGGTAACAGGTTCCAATGCTTATGATTTAATTGGGGAAATGGAGGATAACAGTAAATGAATTTGCCAAATAAACTTACCATGTTCCGGGTGGTTCTGATTCCGTTTTTTATCGTGTTCCTACTGGTGCCGGTTACCCCGGCTTACGATAAATGGATTGCCCTTGGCATATTTATTATTGCAAGCCTGACGGATTTGCTGGATGGAAAAATTGCGCGGAAATATAATCTGGTTACTAATTTTGGAAAATTTATGGACCCTCTGGCGGATAAACTGTTGGTTTGTTCAGCTCTTATATGTCTGATTGAACTGAATAAAATACCTTCATGGATGGTTATAATCATAATTGCCAGAGAGTTTATTATCAGTGGTTTCCGTCTGGTGGCTTCTGATAACGGGGTTGTCATTGCCGCCAGCTACTGGGGAAAGTTTAAAACCACATTTCAGATGGCGGCGGTCTGCCTTTTGATTGCGGATATTGCACCGCTCTGTGTTCTGACCCAGATTGTGCTGTGGATAGCGGTGATATTGACAGTGGTATCATTAATCGACTATCTGGTAAAAAATAAAGATGTAATGAAGGAAGGAAAATAAAATCTCTGGAGCGTTTAAGTCAGAGTCAGGGTTCAGAGAGGGGCAAATATGATTGAAGAGGAAATTGTAGCCATATTAAAGGAAAAGAAATGGCAGGTCACCTGTGCAGAGTCCTGCAGCGGAGGCTTGATAGCCGCTTCCCTTGTGAATGTGGAAGGAGTATCTGATGTATTTATGGAAAGCTATGTCACATATGCAAATTCCGCAAAACATAAACTTCTTGGGGTTTCTTTGCAGACTCTGGATCAGTATGGGGCAGTTAGCAGGCAGGTGGCGGAACAAATGGCCAGGGGAGCAGCAGATGCAGCAGGCGCCCAGGCTGCAATTGCAGTTACAGGAATTGCAGGACCTGGGGGAGGTACGCCGGATAAGCCAGTGGGACTGGTGTATATTGGCTGTTTTGTAAATGGAAAAGTAGTTGTCACAGAAAACCGTTTCCATGGAAACCGGATGGAAATCAGGCAGCAGACAACACAGGCAGCGCTTTCGCTGCTTCTTAACTGTCTTGGCAAGTGATGCTGACTTTGGGATATAAGCCTGCCAGGTTTGGGTTTGTTTAATAAGGGAGAATAAGCAATGAAGGGAAAATGGAGTCCGGGAAAGGTAACAGCTGTTGTGCTTGGAGGTATTGGGGCGGGTATTGTGCTTGCAGGTTCTTTCTGTCTGGGGGTAACTCAGCTGGCAAAGGATGTTCTTACCTTTGAAAGAGAGGGAAGACGGATGGAGGAAAGAGCCCGCCGGGAAAGCTCCCAGGATATCCGCAGCGGGATTGAGGACTGGCTGAGAGAACATGGGGACCGTTCATATTATTATGATTATGGCGATGACGATTATGGTCAGGATGATGATTATGATGACGAAAATAAAAATGAGATAATTCCTTCACCCCCCAAATATCCGGAAAGCTATGACAACGACAGTAATCAGTATTATGAATTTCATGATGCGATTCGGGAGGGCTTATCTTATCAGGTTGAATTTGAAAATTTCAGCAGCCTGTTCGGGGAAAATGTCCAGGTGGAAATGAACTATCCCGTAATATCCGGCAAAACCGCCTCCGAACTGTCTGTGATAAATAATGCCATTCAAAGGGAACTGCAGGAAGTGAAGGAATACGGGGAATATGTGGCGGAGTGGATTTCTGAAGAACAGAGCTATTCTTTTCAGGCGGAAAGCTATGTTACATATATGGATGAAAAGCTTTTGAGCGTGGCATATGTGGAATATGGGTATTTGGATAATGAAGTATATGAGAGTTATGTAATTACGGCTAATATTGATATGGAAAATGGAATGGCCCTTACCAATTCCCAGATACTTGACATTGATGATGCGTTTTCCATAGATTTCAGGAACAGATGCGAAGCCCAGAACGGGGAAATAGACTCTCTTTCTATGTTTTCAGACCAGGATATTACGGATATGCTTACAAGTGATGAAAGCTTGATTATTGTGTATACACCTGTGGGCATGGAAGTTGGATTCAACTATTACTATGGATGGGTAACAGTCACTTATCAGGATTACCAGAAGTTCCAAAAAGGATTTTAACAGATTTTGACGGACAATTTAGTTTGCAGCACAGAGCCGGACTTAACATTCAGGTCCGGCTCTGTTTATGCGCAGCCAGTGCCCCTTTCTGCCCCGTGAGCAGTAAGGAGGTATGTCAGCAGAGCTGACGGGAAATCAATTTGCGATTGCCAAAAGGGGGAGAATGTGGTACAGTTGTTAAGTAGTTAATCAGCGCTGTGGAACCTATCTTCTGGCACGCTCTGAGGCAGCTGATGATATCTGCTTTGCATATCCGGCGTTTTCTGCCAATCATCCAAAGCAAAAATATAAAAAGATGGGAGGAAGATGCCATAAAGGGAGTTTTATTGGACATATGATGCTGTATAATATATTTTAGATTCGGATTAAAGGAGAAATTATTTATGGAAAAAGATGACAAATTAAAAGCATTGGAAGCTGCGCTTGGGCAAATTGAGAAACAATTTGGAAAGGGAGCGGTTATGAAGCTTGGGGACCCTACGGCACAGATGAATGTGGAAACCATACCAACAGGTTCCTTAAGTCTTGACATCGCCCTGGGGCTTGGCGGTATTCCCAAAGGCAGAATTATAGAAATATATGGACCGGAGTCCAGCGGTAAAACAACAGTTACCTTACATATGATTGCGGAAGTCCAGAAAAGAGGCGGTATCGCAGGTTTTATTGATGCGGAACATGCCCTTGACCCGGTATACGCCAAAAATATCGGTGTGGATGTGGATAATTTATATATTTCCCAGCCGGATAACGGGGAACAGGCATTGGAAATTACGGAAACGATGGTCCGTTCAGGCGCCATCGACATAGTGGTGGTGGACTCTGTGGCAGCGCTTGTTCCCAAAGCGGAGATTGAAGGAGATATGGGGGACTCCCATGTGGGCCTGCAGGCAAGGCTGATGTCACAGGCCCTGCGTAAACTGACAGCGGTTATCAGTAAATCTAACTGTACAGTGGTATTTATCAACCAGCTTAGGGAGAAGGTGGGGGTAATGTTTGGCAGCCCGGAAACCACCACAGGCGGACGGGCGCTTAAATTTTATTCCTCTGTAAGGCTGGACGTAAGAAGAATTGAATCCCTGAAGCAAAGCGGTGAAACCATAGGAAACAGAACAAGGGTTAAGGTAGTCAAAAATAAAATAGCCCCGCCTTTTAAGGAAGCGGAGTTTGACATTATTTTTGGCGAAGGAATTTCAGCGGTGGGAGACGTGCTGGATCTGGCTGCCAGTGTAAATATTGTAAATAAAAGCGGTGCATGGTACGCCTATGGAAGCTCCAAAATCGGACAGGGGCGTGAAAATACCAAACAGTATTTAAAGGATAACCCGGAAGTATTTGCTGAGATATCCGGCAAGGTCAGGGAACACTTTGGACTCCAGTCTAACGGCTCTTCTGCCGGAGCGGAGACTAAGGAAGCAGGAGAAGGAAAGGAAGCAAAGGAAACAAAAGAAACAAAGGAAACGAAAGAAACCAAGGCCGGAAGAAAGAGTAAGCAGGATGCGGTTTAAAAGTATTCTGCCAGTTGCGGAGACTTTGAGGAAAGGTATTAAAACCAATGACAGTAACAGAGATTACAGAAATAAATAAATCCAGAGCGAAAATAAGGACAGACGAGGATATTTCTTTTGTGCTGTATAAGGGAGAGCTGCGCACTTACAGGATACAGGAAGGCAAAGAGATTACTGAAACGGTTTATCAGGAAATCATGGGAGAACTTCTGCCAAAGAGGGCTAAAAAGAGGGTACTGAATCTGCTCAAAAACCGTTCCTATACATCTGCCCAGTTGAAAGATAAACTGGAATTGGGCGGCTATCCTCACCAGATTGCGCAGGAGGCAATAGCCTATGCCGCTTCTTATGGATATGTAAATGATAACCAGTATGCCCTTGACTTTATTGAATATAACAAAGAGACAAAGAGCCGGACCAGAATTTTTACAGACCTGTTAAGAAAAGGGATACCAGAACGGATTATCAAAGAGGCATGGGATGAAGTTGTGGGGGATGAGAGGCAGGAACTGGAAAAAGAACAAATAATGCGGTGGATAAATAAAAAAAATTTTTTGCCGGAAACCGCGTCTTTACAGGAAAAACAGAAGATGATGGCGTTTTTATACCGGAAAGGATTCTCAATTGAAAGTATAAGAAGTGCAGTTTCACTTGACATAACTTCTATTTGCGTTTAAAATTTAAGTGTTGTAAATTGCTTTTAGAATGTTTATATTACAATAAACTGACATCCCGTTGTGCCGGTTATTGAATATACATTCTATATAGCTCAGAGTACAATGAAAATTTAATAAGGAGGTGCTCCTGTAAATGCCGCAAGTTTTGATAGCGATCTTCGTTACTCTGATAGTGACAGCTCCAACTGCATGGGTTCTGGCCACCGGTTATTACAAGAAGGTATCTGAAGCCAAAATCGGAAATGCAGAGGAGAAGGCACGTGAGATTATTGATGAAGCTCTGAAAACTGCCGAAACCAAGAAGCGTGAATCCTTGCTGGAAGTGAAGGAAGAGTCAATCCGTACCAAAAACGAACTGGACAAGGAGATTAAGGAACGCCGTGCCGAAGCACAGCGATATGAGCGCAGGGTTCAGCAGAAGGAAGAGAACATTGATAAAAAATCAGATGCGATCGAGAAGAAGGAAGCAAGTCTGGCAGCCAGGGAAGAAGAACTGGGAAAACTGCGGGTGGAAGTTTCCAAGCTGAATGAGCAAAGATTACAGGAACTGGAACGAATCTCAGGTTTAACCTCCGAGCAGGCAAAAGAGTATTTATTAAAAATTGTTGAAGATGAAGTGAAACATGAAACGGCTGTGATGATCAAAGAGATGGAGAATCGCGCCAAAGAAGAAGCGGACAAGAAGGCAAAAGAATATGTGGTTACTGCCATTCAGAAATGTGCGGCGGATCATGTATCTGAGACTACGATATCGGTAGTCCAGCTTCCCAATGACGAAATGAAGGGAAGAATCATCGGCAGAGAGGGCAGGAATATCCGTACCCTGGAAACACTTACAGGTGTTGACCTGATTATTGATGATACGCCGGAGGCCGTTATTTTGTCCGGGTTTGATCCTATCCGCAGGGAAGTGGCAAGGATTGCGCTTGAAAAGCTGATTGTGGACGGACGTATTCATCCTGCCAGAATCGAAGAAATGGTAGAGAAAGCGCAAAGAGAAGTCGAAATCATGATTAAAGAGGAAGGTGAGGCAGCAACTCTGGAGGTAGGTGTGCATGGTATACACCCTGAACTTGTGAGATTACTGGGTAAGATGAAGTTCAGAACCAGCTATGGGCAGAATGCGTTAAAACATTCCATAGAAGTTGCCCAGCTTTCAGGACTTTTAGCTTCGGAACTTGGTCTTGATGTGAGAATGGCTAAAAGAGCAGGGCTTTTGCATGATATTGGAAAGGCTGTGGATCATGAAATGGAAGGTTCCCATATACAGTTAGGGGTTGAACTTTGTAGAAAATACAAAGAGTCACCAATTGTAATTAATGCGGTGGAATCCCACCATGGAGATGTTGAGCCTCAGACACTGATCGCATGTATTGTACAAGCTTCTGATACAATATCTGCGGCAAGACCGGGGGCAAGGAGAGAAACTCTTGAAACATATACAAGCAGGTTAAAACAGTTAGAAGATATCACAAACAATTTTAAAGGTGTAGATAAATCTTTTGCAATTCAGGCAGGTAGAGAGATTCGTGTAATGGTAGTTCCAGAACAGATTACTGATTCCGATATGGTACTTTTGGCTAGGGAAATTTCCAAGCAGATAGAAGCGGAACTGGAATATCCTGGGCAGATAAAAGTAAATGTAATTAGAGAATCCAGAGTAATTGATTACGCCAAGTAGGTTGAAATTACGATTAAGAAACAGCAGAATTCATAAAAATGAGTTCTGCTGTTTTTACATTGCAGAGAGGGCCAATAAAACAAAGTTTGTGTTTTTGGTAAAAAACATAAAAAATGAAAAAAAAACTTGTTTATGGAAACAGATTATAGTAGAATAGTATGGGCGTGAGATTGTATACAATTATCCAATCATACTATTTAAGAAATTAACGGGAGGGATATGCACAATGAGGGCATATAAGGAACTTAGCGAAAGTGAATTGCTTACACTGAAAGAAGAATTAAGTGCGCAATATGAGGAAGCAAAGGCAAAAGGATTAAAGCTGGATATGTCCAGAGGAAAGCCTTCGCTGTCCCAGTTAGATATGGAAAGAGATTTTCTTGATATGATTCACTCTGATTCTGATGTGAAAACAGAAGGCGGAGTTGATTGTAGAAATTATGGACTTTTGGATGGTATTCCTGAGGTGAGAAAGCTGATGGGAGATATGCTGGGTGTATCTGAAGATCAGATTATTGTGTTTGGAAATTCCAGTCTTAATATTATGTATGATACAATTGCACGTGCCATGATTTTTGGTGTGATTGACAGCACACCCTGGTGCAGACTGGATAAGGTAAAGTTCCTGTGCCCTGTTCCGGGATATGACAGGCATTTTGCTATTACAGAACAGTTTGGCATTGAAATGATCAATATTCCTATGACGGAAGATGGGCCAGATATGGATCTGGTTGAGAAGTATGTGAGCGAAGACCCTGCTGTAAAGGGGATTTGGTGTGTGCCCAAGTATTCCAATCCTCAAGGGTATACTTACTCTGACGAGACTGTAAGGAGATTTGCCGCATTAAAGCCGGCAGCAGAGGATTTCAGGATTTTTTGGGATAATGCCTATGCCATACATGATTTATATGAGGACGAGGGAGACGAATTGCTGGAGATTCTTAGCGAGTGTGAAAAAGCAGGAAACCCCAATTTGGTCTATGAATTTGGTTCTACGTCCAAAGTGACTTTCCCAGGCTCCGGAATTTCGGCACTGGCATCATCCAAAGAAAATTTGGATTCAATCAGAAAAACCATGACCATACAGACAATTGGGCCTGATAAATTAAACCAGCTGCGTCATGTAAGATATTTTAAGAATATTGACGGGATGAAGGCGCATATGATGAAACATGCAAAAATCATGCGTCCCAAGTTTGAGGCAATCATCCAAGTCCTTGAAAAGGAGCTGGGCGGTACTGGAATTGGTTCCTGGACAAATCCTAAAGGCGGTTATTTTATTTCTTTTGAATCCATGGCAGGCTGTGCGAAAGAAATTGTCAAAAAATGCAGCGAAGCAGGTGTGGTGCTTACTGGCGCGGGAGCAACATATCCTTATAAAGCAGATCCCAATGACAGTAATATCCGTTTAGCGCCTACCTTTCCATCAGAAGAGGAAATTGCACAGGCTACAGATTTATTTGTGCTGTGTGTAAAACTGGCCAGTGTAGAAAAGCTGCTTCAAAATAAACAGGAGTTAAAAGGATAATGGAAGAGTATAAGAGAATTGGAAGAGAACTGGTTGCTCATGGCGCAATTCTTGATTATTATCAGGATACGATACAGGTGTCCAACGGCAATGTAGCAAAGTGGGATTTTATAAAACATAACGGGGCGGCGGCAATCGTCCCTGTAGACGAAAAAGGACGGCTTATTATGGTAAAGCAGTTCCGCAACGCATTAGACCGCTATACGCTGGAAATACCGGCAGGGGGTCTGCAGACACCGGAGGAGCCTACACGGGATGCTGCCATTAGAGAGCTTGAGGAAGAAACAGGGTACAGGGCAGAGCATGTGGAATGGCTTCTAACCATAAGAACAACGGTCGCTTACTGTAATGAAAAGATTGATATTTATCTTGCCACCGGTCTTACTGCAGGAAAACAGCATTTGGATGAAGATGAGTATGTGCAGGTTGGAGCTTATACCATAGATGAGCTGACAGAAAAGATTTATGGGGGAGAAATTGAGGATTCAAAAACGGTAGCAGCAATTTTAGCTTACAGAGACAAATATTTGTGCAGCCGGAAATGAAGATGAGAACTGGCTACATAAAAGAACTTTAGAAATGGAATTTAAACAGGCGGTGCATATGCACCGCCTGTTTTTCATATATTGGGATAGGCAGCACAAGCTCTGCTTGTGATATGCAGGATTATAAGTTTGGAAGTAAACTTCCAAACTGCTTATTGGTGACAGTACCGCAAGCAAAGCTTGCGGTATGCGGGGGTATAAAAATGAAACAGGCAGAATCGAAAAGCCGGGAAAGGCGGTGCAGAGTGTACAGGGCTGGAAAAAATAATACATATACTTTATGGTGCTATTTGTTCCTTGGAAGTTTTTTTCTGGGAGTGTTTTTTATGAATATGGGGAATGAAAAACTTCTTACAGAAGAGGGCATCTTTAGCGCCGCATCAGTAAACAGACTGAAATATATTGAAATTGACAGTAACAGGTTTTTCAGATATGTGCTGAAAAACAGAGTGGGAGAAGGGTTGTTCCTGCTTTTGCTTTCTACTACAGGCATCGGACTGGCATCTGTTTATGCCTGTATCATCTGGGAGGGCGTACTTATGGGGATGACGATTACGGCGGCCATTATACGTTTTGGCATAAAAGGTCTTCTTCTGGTTTTAGGCAGTTCCTTTCCCCATCAGCTGCTTTTAATTCCCGCACAGATAATGCTTTTGGGCTGGTGTCATGAAAACTGTACCAGAATACATTTTCCTTCCAAATACACGCCCCCTTATTATAATAATAAAAAACAACAGTTTATCAGACAGGGGATAGCGCTTCTTTGGATAGGGATTGTAGTTTTGGTGGGATGTATACTGGAAGGTTATGTAAATCCTATGCTGGTTTCAGATCTGGTAAAGATTTTCTGATATTTTTTTCTCTGATTGAAAATCTGATTGCTTTTCTCCCTTTTACTGATTATAATAATACATTATACAATATATCATTTTTGGTGATGATATGATTGCCAGGGAAGTAAGAAAAACAGGAATTATAAATTACTATTTGATGCAGCGCCGCTGGTGAATCCGGAGGAGGCAGAGGTATAAGTTTGGAAGTAAACTTCCAAACTCATTATTGGTGCAGTATCGCAGGCGTTGCCTGCGACATGCAGGAGTATAAAAATGGAAACAGAGATTAACGCATTTATGGTTTATTTGCGTAATGTAAAAAAAACTTCCGAAAATACACAAATGTCTTATCAGAGAGATTTGGTCAAGGTAAAGAACTATCTGGAAGGGCAGGGAATTGTGGATGTGAAAAAGGTCACATTGACAAATTTAAATTCTTATATGCTTTTTATGGAAAAAAATAAATTTTCTGCTGCTACCATATCGCGGAGCATTGCTTCCCTGAAGGCGTTTTATCACTTCATGTTTAAAGAAGGAATGGTGACGGAGGATGTAGCGGAAATGCTCCATGCGCCAAAGATTGAAAAAAAGATGCCGGAAGCGCTTTCAATGAGCGAGGTGGTAAAGCTTCTGGAGCAGCCTAAAGGAGATACGCCAAAGGAAATCAGAGACAGGGCAATGCTGGAACTTTTATATGCAACAGGAATAAGGGTTACGGAGCTGGTCCGGCTTAAGGTTTCTGATGTCAATCTTTCTATGGGATATATTGTGTGCAGAGATGTGGGCAGGGAAAGGGTCATTCCCTTTGGCAGCGAAGCGAAGGAAGCGCTTATTCGTTATTTGGAGAAGGTGCGTGGAAATATGATATCGGACACAGGAGTGGAGGATTTATTTGTAAACTGTTTCGGACAACCCATGAGCCGTCAGGGATTTTGGAAACTGATTAAATATTACGCAAAAAAAGCGGGAATAGCAGCAGATATAACGCCCCATACGCTGCGCCATTCTTTTGCGGTGCATTTGGTGGAAAATGGAGCTGATTTGCGGAGCGTCCAGGAAATGTTGGGGCATTCGGATATTTCGACTACACAGGTTTATGCAAATATGAATCATAGCCGTTTGAAAGAAGCATATGCAAAAGCGCACCCACGCAGTTAAAATCTGCAACAGGTGTTATATAGCAGACAGAAATACAGAGCTGTTTTGCTTTGAGCATGTTTAAAACAGATCAGGTGAATTTCCACGCACAGTAAACGTGGAGGTAATAATAAAGATGCAGTATTGTGGAAAAGAGAAGAATTAGGTGGTCTAAACCACAAGATGTAGTGGTTTGAGGGCAAAAATTGGAGCGAAAATCGACCAGTTTTTGCCCTATTTTTTTGCCCGTTTTTATAGATGCATAGTGCCTGCCCAAAGGCATGCACGGGCAAAAATCGGTTTTGGGGATGATTTGGAGATATTTTTAGAATGGGAAGGAGGTGGAAACCAGATTGAAAGAAGAGATGAGTCCATTCTTTATGGCAGTAGCGGAACTGGCAGAGAACAGGGGGTTTAAAGTCGATGGCGTAAAAGGAATCGTCCCTTGCGGCGGCGTATGGACATGACGGTGCCCTGATTAGTGACAGGCTGACATATGGGATGACGCTGGAGAGGGCATTGAGCCAACCCATCCGCCAGATGGACAGACCGGAATTTCCAATCGAATACAATGGGAAAATGTATGCAAGCAAACGGCAGCTGTCCCGTGAGATCGGGATCAGCACGGGCGGCCTCCATGAGATGATGGTCAATAATGATCTTGATTTTGAGACAGCAGTGGATATCCTTCTGGAAACGAAAGACCGGATAAGAATCCCAAGAGAAAAAATGATATCCGGGCTTTCGGTCTGCATCATTAACGGAAGGATATACAGGAGGTGGCATGTGAATTCCACCTGTTGGCCAATGCGATTGCAAGCTATAAAAACAGGAGCGGTTATACCGGAATGCTGGAAACACTCTGTACAATGCAGGAAGAAATAAAAGAATGTTATATAGTAGACGGGGATGTCAAGACCTATAAGGAATTGTTAAAGATGGAATATACTTCCAGCAGTTACAGGCAGGTGCCAAAGAAAAGCGTGCCGCGTTATCCGCAGTTAACCGGAAAGGATTTTGTAAATAACTGCGTGGATGCCATGAAAATATACCGTGAGATAAAAGAAGAAAAATGGAACAGGGACAGGGAATGCAGCCCCGGATGTGAATAGGCAGAGAACGATAACAGGAGGGAAAAATGAATTATGAACAGGTATATGGCGACCTGACGCGGGCTGAAAGAAGCATAAAAGCATTTATGCGTTCGGAGTGCAGAACGGAGAGAGAAAAAGAAACTCTAAAAAAAACGCTTGAGCTGATAGGGGAGGCTAAAGAGAACTGCTGGCTTATGCAGGAGGGATATATGAAATCGGAGATCATGCAGTGAATGCTGCCAATGATGTAAAGGCGGCGTTTACTTTAGGAATGGAGCAGGCGCCGCCTTTTTGTATGCAGGAACAAAAATAGAAAAAGCAACAGGAGGGATATGATGTCGGGATTATTCTGCAGCAATCCACAGCTGTGCATATTGGAAAGGCAGATTGTTTATACCAGTTAGTTGAAAGTATTTAGTAAATACAAAATTGAAAACAACTTTATAGAATAGCGAAGATATAATATAAGTGTGGTTAGATACCTTTTTGTAGATGACTATATTCCATACAAAAAGGAGGAAGATCGTGGATACAGAATTGAAAAATGCTGTAAAAGCGACAGATACGAAGGCGCAGTATGATGAGAGTGCCAAACGGTTGTTAGGACAAAAAAGTATACTGGCACATATATTGGTAAAAACGGTGGATGAGTTTAAGAAAATGAATCCCAAAAAGGTGGTTTCTTATATTGAGGGACAGCCGTATATCAGTACCGTACCAGTAGAGCCGGGACTTACCAATACCAGCAACGAAAAAGATGGTCAGAGGATTGTAGGCTTCAATTCCGAAAATGGTTAATTAAATGAAGGGCTGGTAAGGTTTGATATTTTTTTTATGTTCGGATGAAAGATGGGCTGTCACAGATTATCATTAATGTAGAGGCACAGAAAGATGAACCGAAAGGATATGAAATATTGTACAGGGCAATCTTTTATGTGAGCCGGCCGATCTCTTCCCAGAAAGAGAGGGACTTTGAAAACTCCAGTTATGATGACATAAAGCGTGTTTATTCGATATGGGTATGTATGAATATGGACGAAAACAGCATGAATCATTTTCACCTTACGAATGACAATGCGCTTGGTGACTATGAGTGGAAGGGAAAACTGGATCTGCTGAACATTGTGCTGATCGGGTTGGCAGAGGAGATTCCAGGGCATGATGAAAGATATGAACTGCATCGACTGCTTGGAGCGTTGTTGTCAAAAGAACTTACGATAGATGAGAAATTAAATATAATTGGAAAAGAATACGATATTCCTATTGAAGAGAGTTTTAGAAAGGATGTGAGCGTTATGTGTAATCTGAGTCA
>CANCXX010000070.1 GCA_947381965.1 uncultured bacterium | reverse complement strand
ACAATCCAATCAATTTTTAGCCATAAGTGTTACAAAAAAGCTTGACCACTACAAATGTTCCTTTTGACAAGGAAATACTGCTTCGGGCCGGTGCCTGTAATGGTTTTGATTTGTGGACGGAAAGTAATATTGTCGCCATTGCGCCTATTCCCGACCCGGTGCGTCTTCAGGAAGAACTGCTCCGGGCCCAGGAAGAGGCATTGAGAAAAGCCCAGGAGCAATATGAAGAAATCACACATGAGAAACAAGAGCCTTTGTCAGATGAAGATATCCGAAAAGAGCGTGTGCTTTTGCTTGCAGTCATTACAGGAATAGCAGCCTTAATGATTATGGTGGTTTTCTTTATGGTTAAAACCATATTTGTGTTAATAAGAGGTAATAAAAAACGGTAATTGCCGTTAAAATCATCTTGTGCATAACATAGTCCATAATGGAAAGGTCTGTGTCCTTAATCATGCCATAAGTCTGGGCAATGCAGGACAGCCCGCCAAAGGGAAGTACACATAATACAAAAAGCTGTGCATTATCCTTTAGGCGTCCGATACCACCTGTTATTTCCAAAAGGCATCCAATGCCTCCGGTAAGAAGGGTAAGGAAAGGTTCTTTTAGTGACTGGAAGGATAGAATCGGCAGGATAAAGAGCAGATTAAAAAAAACCATATATCCTCCCAGACGGGCAATACTGGAAAGAGACTGGAAAACAGATTCATCCAGCGCACTAAACAAAGAAAGGGAAGCTTCTTTGAACGTTTCTCCCCCACTGCTTTCTTTTTTTATACTTGCGCTATAAACCGTATACCGTAGAAAAAGTCCATAAAGAAAGGGCAGTGCATACATACCAAAAAGAAAAGGGGCAGGATAGGAAAGGCCTAAAGTGGGAAGCACAAAGCTTAAAAAATATACAGGACCAATATTATTACAAAAGGCAAGAAGGAAAGAAGCTTCCTGCTTTGAAATCTGTTTTTGCTCATATAATTGCGCAGCTACATGGGCGCCCATGGGAAAGCCGCACAAAAAGCCGATGATCATTCCATAAACACAGGAGCTGCTTATGGAAAAAAGCCGGCCAAGAACAGGATTTAATAACTTTACAAAAGAACCAGTCAGGTTCATGCGGATAATGATACCAGATAGAACCATAAAGGGAAAAAGAGTGGGAATCATTCTCTCGAACCAAAGATTTAAGCCATTTAAGGCAAGGGCAAGGCAGTCTGCCGGAAAGGTGAGAATAATAACAGTAAGTATAAAGGCCAGAAGAGTATAGAGATAAAATTTCAGTTTCATGATAGGCTCTTTTTCCCTTTTGTGTTATTATAATGTTTATGAGATTAGACAAATTATTATGCGAAATGAATATAGGCACCAGGAGTAAAGTAAAAGAGCTGATCAAAAGCGGGCAGGTACTGGCAGATGGCAAAATAATAAAAAAACCTGAAATCCATGTGGATGAAATCGGCACGAAAATTATTTGTCAGGGAAAGGAATATCAGTATCAGCCCTATATTTACTATATGATGAATAAACCTCCTGGTGTTATTACGGCTACAACAGATGGAAAAGAAAGAACCGTTCTGGATGTTTTAAAGGAACAGCTGATTGAGAAAAAGGGAAGTCTGGCCGGTATACCTATAAAAGATATTTTTCCGGCAGGCAGGCTTGATAAGGACACGGTGGGGTTACTAATTCTCACCAATGATGGCAGCCTTGCCCACAATATTCTTTCACCAGCAAAGCATGTGCCGAAAACCTATCTGGTAAAAACCCAAAGCGCTATTTCCCCGCAAATGGCTGACAGACTTAAGAAAGGGGTGCTGATAGGGGAAAAAGAAAGAACCCTTCCGGCAGTTATTACAATGCGAAAAGAGGATGAATGTACCCTAACCATCACGGAAGGCAGATATCATCAGGTTAAGAGGATGTTTCAGGCAGTGGGGACCAATGTTATCTATTTAAAACGGCTGTCTATGGGAAATCTCTGGCTGGATAAAGAGCTGGAAGAGGGACAAGTGCGAGAGCTTACGCAGAAAGAGGTTATGGAATTATGCTTGAAAAAATAGAAGCGGTATTATTTGATTTGGATGGTTCACTGGTGGATTCTATGTGGCTATGGCATGATATTGATGTTGCATATCTTGGCAAGTTTGGCATTTTCCCTCCAGAAGATCTTCAGGCCAAAATTGAAGGCATGAGTTTTTCGGAAACAGCACAATATTTTAAGGAACGGTTTCATATTCCGGATCCTGTGGATAAAATTAAGGAAGAATGGAACCGGATGGCCTGGGATATGTATACCCATCATGTTCCGCTAAAAAAGGGGGCAGAGGAATTTTTGAATTACTGCCTTCAAACCGGAATCCGTCTTGCAATTGCTACCAGTAATTCCAGAGAGCTGGTGGAAAATGTTATGGAGGTTCACGGACTTTTAGATTATTTTGACGGAATTGTAACAAGCTGCGATGTGCAAAAGGGAAAGCCTGCGCCAGATGTTTATCTGGAAGCGGCGCGAAGATGCAAGGTACCACCTGACAGATGTCTGGTGTTTGAGGATATTATTCCTGGAATTATGGCAGGAAAAGCGGCAGGCATGAAAGTATGCGCAGTGGAAGATGCGTATTCTCTTTTACAGGAAGAGGAAAAAAGAAAACTGTCTGATTATTACATAAAAGATTATTTTGAGATTATGGCGGAACTTTTTCCGACGGAAGGGATTGACTGACTTGGTTAATAATTTTTTGCCTGTTTCCAGGCAGGATATGGAAGAGAGAGGAATTATACAGCTTGATTTTGTTTATGTAATTGGAGATGCTTATGTAGACCATCCCTCTTTTGGACATGCCATTATCAGCAGAGTGTTAGAGGCGAATGGCTATCATGTGGGAATTATTTCCCAGCCTGACTGGAAAGATGAAAACAGTATTACAGTTCTTGGAAAGCCAAGACTTGCTTTTTTAATTTCTGGCGGAAACATGGATTCCATGGTAAACCACTATTTTGTTTCAAAGAAAAAACGTCCTGTCGATGCCTATTCACCGGGAGGGGTTATGGGAAAACGTCCTGACCATGCTACAGTGGTGTATGGAAATCTGATACGGAAAAAATATAAGAATATTCCTATTATAATTGGAGGGATAGAAGCCAGCCTTCGCCGTCTTGCCCATTATGATTACTGGAGCGATTCCTTTAAGCGTTCCATTTTGCTTGACAGTCAGGCAGATTTAATTTCTTATGGAATGGGAGAACGTTCTATTGTAGAAATTGCCGATGCACTGGATGCGGGGATAGCAGTGAAAGATATTACTTTTATACCAGGAACTGTCTATAAAACCAGGGATATTTCTGGAATAACAGGGGGAAATGAAAGTTATCATGCCATTTTGACGCCCAAATATGATGAAATGAAGGAAAACCCTGCAAAATATGCGGAAAGTTTCGGAATTCAGTACAAAAACACAGATCCATTCACAGCAAGGATGCTTGCAGAGGGTTATCCTAATGGAATTTATGTGGTACAAAATCCTCCTCAAAAGCCACTGTCTATGGAGGAAATGGATGCGATTTATGAACTTCCTTATAGGAGGACCTATCACCCAATTTACCAGACAGCAGGCGGTGTGCCTGCTGTAACAGAAATAAAATTCTCCCTTATAAGTAGCCGGGGATGTTTTGGAGGCTGCAGTTTTTGTGCTTTAACCTTTCATCAGGGAAGAATTATACAGACAAGAAGCCATGAATCCATATTACAGGAAGCTAAGGAGATGATAAAAGACCCTGACTTTAAAGGTTATATTCATGATGTAGGAGGCCCGACTGCCAATTTCCGGCATCCCGCCTGTAAAAAGCAGTTAAAAGAAGGGGTCTGTCAGCATAAACAGTGTTTGTTTCCTGCCCCTTGTAAAAATCTTTATGCAGACCATCAGGATTACCTTGCGCTTCTTCGGAAGCTGCGTGCATTGCCAGGTGTAAAAAAGGTTTTTATCCGTTCAGGGATTCGTTTTGATTATTTGCTGGAAGATAAAAATGATGCCTTTTTTAAGGAACTCATTGAGCATCATATAAGCGGACAGCTTAAAGTGGCCCCAGAACATATTTCTGATGAAGTGCTTGAGAAAATGGGTAAACCAAACCGGAAAGTCTATGAAAAGTTTGTCAGAAAATATGAAAAACTAAACAGGGAAGCCGGTAAAAAACAGTTTTTGGTGCCTTATCTTATGTCCTCTCATCCTGGTTCTGCTTTAAAAGAAGCAGTGGAGCTTGCCGAATATTTAAGGGATTTGGGCTATATGCCGGAACAGGTACAGGATTTTTATCCCACACCATCTACCTTATCGACAGTCATGTTCTATACAGGAATAGACCCAAGAAATGGCAAAAAAGTTTATGTATGTAAAAATCCACATGAAAAAGCCATGCAAAGGGCTTTGATACAATACCGGAATCCGAAAAATTATGAGCTTGTTTATGAAGCACTTAGGAAAACAGGGAGGGAAGACTTGATTGGATTTGATAAGAAATGTCTGATCAGACCTGAAAACCGAAAAGTAAAACCGACTAAGTCAGTCAAAATCCAAGCAGATAAGAAGCAGGCACAAGATAAAAAAAAGAGGAGAAAACAGTTTGAAAAAAGCAGTAAAAGGTAACTTCAGATATATTGAATTTAAAAGACGGCAGGTGGTTTTACGTACAATTCTGTTTTTTGGAATATCCCTTGCGCTTTTTGCAGCTGGATATTTAACCACCGGAAAAAAAGAAAATCTTCTTACAGTGGTTGCTATTTTAGGCTGTCTTCCTGCCTGTAAAAGTATGGTAAATATGATTATGTTTTTCCGCGCCAGAGGGTGTTCTGAAAATGCCCGAAAAAAGATTGCCCCTTTAGAAGGGAGACTGATTGGAATGTATGATATGTATTTTACATCCTATCAGAAGAATTTTGATATTAGTCATATGGTTTTAGAAGGCAAAGTCGTTCTTGGCTATACAGAAAGTGAAAAATGTGATTTGAAAGCCTGTGAGGAACATTTGCAGGCAATGCTAAAGCAGGGCGGATTTAAGAATATGACAGTTAAAATATCAGACAACCTTCAAAAGTACTGTGAACAGCTTAAGAATTTCAATCAGATGAAGCAGGACAATGACCCGGCAAGAGACGATGAGGCAAGGGTAGTGCTTTATGAAGTTTCCCTTTGATTTTTGTAAGATCTTTGACTTGTACAGCAGAAATGGAGATTAGCATGCAGCAGATTGAAATAAATAAAAATGAAGCCGGACAGCGGCTGGATAAGTTTTTACAGAAATTTATGCCTTTGGCGTCATCCTCCTTTTTTTATAAGATGATCAGGAAAAAGAATATTACCTTAAATGAAAAAAAGGCAGAGGGAAAAGAAAAGCTGGCTATAGGTGATTTGATTACTCTTTACCTGTCGGATGAAACCATTCATAAGTTTCAAAAAGACGGGGGAAAGGTAGGAGAATATGAACAGGCTTACCAAAAGCTTAAAGGGATTAAAGTAATTTATGAAGACGGGCATATTGTTGTTATGGATAAACCCTTAGGAGTTCTATCCCAAAAAGCGGAGCAGGGGGACGCGTCTTTAAATGAATGGCTGATAGGTTATCTGCTTGCACAAGGAACTTTGGCAGAAAACCAGCTTTCTACATTTAAACCATCCGTCTGTAACCGTCTGGATCGCAATACCCAGGGACTGGTAATTGGCGCAAAGACACTGGCAGGAAGCCAGAGGATGGGTGAACTGTTTAAATACCGGAAGGTAAGAAAGTTTTACCGTATGTTTGTGAAGGGGAAGGTGGAAAAAGAGGAGGTTTTGGAGGGATATTTAATTAAGGATGAAACCGCCAATAAGGTCCGGCTTGTAGAGGAAAAGAGCGGGGAATATTCTTACTATATTCAAACACGGTTTTATCCGGTAAAGCGGTTTTCGGACAGAACGCTGGTGGAAGCAGAACTGATTACAGGAAAATCCCACCAGATACGTATCCATATGGCTGGTACAGGACATCCCATTTTAGGTGATTATAAATATGGCGATAAAAGCTGGAATGACTGGTATAAAGAAAAATATCATATCAGTAATCAGATGTTATATGCCTGTCGTCTGGAATTTCCGGAGATGGAACCTCCTTTTGAAGGGCTGCACAAAAAAATACTAAAAGCCCCTGTTCCCCAAATATTCTGGCAATTAAAGGAGCCTTAAGTAAAAAAGAAAGCAGGAAAAAATATGGCAACTTGGAGTTCCAGAGGGCTTCGGGGTTCTACACTGGAAGATCTTATTAACAGGACAAATGAAAAGTATCTGGAAAACGGGCTGGCGCTGATACAGAAAATTCCAACCCCTATTACCCCTATTAACATTGATAAAACTACCAGACATATTACACTGGCATATTTTGATCAGAAAAGTACGGTAGATTATATTGGAGTAGTGCAGGGGATTCCGGTGTGCTTTGATGCAAAAGAGTGCGCGATTGATCGTTTTGCCATTCAAAATATCCATGAACATCAGGTAAATTTTATGGAACAGTTTGAAAAACAGGGAGGCGTATCCTTTTTTCTGATATACTTTTCCCACAGAGACGCGTTTTATTACCTGCCTTTTGAAATTTTTAAGTTTTTCTGGGACAGGGCCAGGGAAGGGGGAAGGAAGAGCTTTCTCTATGAAGAATTGAACCCGGAATATGTACTGCCTAAAAAACATGGGATCTTTGTCCCTTATCTGGATATGCTTGATAAGGATTTGGAGGAAAGGGAAAGCATAAAGGGATAGGGAAGGTTCAGAATTTGACAAAAGCAGGGATTTTTTGTATACTACCAGTGATTTTATATGCTAACACATTAATATGCTAGAGCGTGTTTGAAAAGTGAGGACTTTATGAACCGACAATTGGTACACACCCCGGAAGGTGTGAGAGATATTTATGGGAAAGAGTATGCAGGCAAACTGTCAGTGGAAAATGTGATACACAGACAGTTAAATTTATATGGATATCAGGACATTCAGACGCCGACTTTTGAATTTTTTGATGTTTTTTCAAATGAAATTGGGACAACTTCCTCTAAAGAGCTATATAAATTTTTTGACAAGGATGGAAACACATTAGTGCTGCGGCCTGATTTTACCCCTTCTATGGCAAGATGTGCCGCCAAGTACTTTATGGATGAGGATGTGCCTGTCCGTTTTTGTTATTTTGGAAACACCTTTATCAATACAAGCAGTCTGCAGGGGAAATTAAAGGAAGTGACCCAGATGGGCGCGGAGCTTATTGGGGATGGAAGTGTTCAGGCTGATGGAGAGATGATTGCTATGGTAGTGGAATGTCTTCTATCATCCGGCCTTTCGGATTTCCAGGTAAGTATCGGGCAGATGGAATACTTTAAAGGAATTTGTGAGCAGGCAGGGCTGGATGAGGAAACAGAGAATGAACTTCGAGATTTTATATCCGGTAAAAATATTTTTGGCGCTCAGGAGTTTTTGGATGGAAAAGGTGTGGACAGTTTTTATTCGGATATGCTTCTTAAGGTGACAGATTACCTGGGCTCTGTGGAAGTGCTTAAACAGACAAGAGAACTGCCCCTTAATCCCCGTTCTTTAAAGGCTGTTAAACGGCTTGAACGGCTATATCATGTACTTTGTGAATATGGCGTCCAGAAATATGTTTCTTTTGATTTGGGAATGCTTAGTAAATACCATTACTATACTGGCGTCATTTTTAAAGTTTATACTTACGGGGTTGGAGAACCAATCGTTAAAGGCGGAAGGTATGACCATCTCCTTGGCCATTTTGGAAAGGAAGCGCCTGCCATTGGCTTTGCAGTAGTTATAGACGACCTTTTGTGTGCGCTTGAACGGCAGAAAGCAAACCAAAAGGAACAGGAGGAGCTAATAACACTTATTTACAATGATACAAACTATGAAAAAAGGCTTAAGGAAGCAATAGCCTTGCGCAAAAATGGGAAAAGGACTGCATTAATTCCGGAAAAAGAGGTGATGGAGCATGAGCAGTGAAAGATATCTGACGTTTGCCTTGGGGAAAGGGCGTCTTGCCGACAAAATGCTTGGACTTTTGGAACAGACTGGCATCACCTGTGAGGAGATGAAAGACAAAAGCTCACGAAAACTGATATTTGTCAACGAAGAGCTGAAGCTTAAATTTTTTCTTGCAAAAGGCCCGGATGTTCCCACCTATGTGGAATATGGAGCGGCAGATATTGGTGTTGTGGGAAAGGATACCATTTTAGAGGAAAACAGAAGAGTATATGAAGTGCTGAATTTGGGGTTTGGAAAATGCCGTATGTGCGTATGCGGACCTATATCTGCAAAAGATCTTCTGCTCCATCATGAAAGAATCCGTGTGGCAACCAAATACCCTTTGATTGCCAAGGATTATTTTTACAATAAAAAACATCAGACTGTGGATATCATTAAGCTAAACGGATCTGTAGAGCTTGGACCAATTGTGGGACTTTCGGATGTAATTGTGGATATTGTAGAGACAGGATCAACGTTAAAGGAAAACGGATTAGAGGTTTTGGAAGAAATCTGTCCTTTGTCCGCCAGAATGATCGTCAATCAGGTCAGCATGCAGATGGAGACTGAGCGGATTAAATCCCTGATCGCCCGGATGAAATGTCTTATTACAGCAAATGAAAAATAGGTTTATTGCTTGCCATAACATAGAAAGGAGCCGCTTTTATGCGTATAGTAGAATTAAATGAAAAAAACAGAAACAGCCTGTTGGAAAATCTGTTGAAAAGAAGTCCCAATAATTACAGTCAGTATGAGCAGACTGTAAATGAAATTATCAGACAGGTACAGGACAGAGGGAACGAGGCATTATTTGAATATACTCTCAAATTTGACAAGTGTGAAATTACGGCTGACAATATAAAAGTTACTGATGAAGAGATAAGAGAAGCTTATGAAAAGGTGGATCCGGCCTTCGTGGAAGTAATGAAAAAGGCTTCTTCCAACATTATAAAATTTCATGAGATGCAAATGCGCAACAGTTGGATACAGCCGGAAGATAATGGCACAATTCTTGGACAGAAAATTACTCCCATTGAAATATCCGGCGTATATGTTCCAGGCGGCAAAGCCGCCTATCCTTCCAGTGTGCTTATGAATGTGCTTCCGGCAAAAGTAGCGGGGGTTTCCCGGATCATAATGACCACCCCTCCCGGCAGGGACGGAAAAGTTACGCCCGGTACGCTTGTTGCCGCAGATATTGCAGGGGTTAATGAAATATATAAAACAGGCGGTGCGCAGGCAATTGCAGCTATGGCATTTGGAACGGAGAGCATTCCTAAGGTGGACAAGATCACAGGCCCGGGCAACATCTATGTGGCCCTTGCCAAAAAAGCCTGCTTTGGATATGTAAGCATTGATTCCGTTGCAGGGCCAAGTGAAATCCTTGTGCTGGCAGATGAATCTGCAAATCCCGAATATGTTGCGGCAGACCTGCTTTCCCAGGCGGAGCATGATGAAATGGCAAGCGCCATTTTAATTACAGACAGTAAAAGTCTGGCAGAGCAGGTTTCGGAAGCGGCTGCGCGTTTTACAGCGGAACTTTCCCGAAAAGAGATTATTGAAAAATCCCTTGCTGATTATGGTTATATACTAATTGCATCTAATATGGATGAGGGAATTGCGGCAGCAAATGAAATTGCTTCCGAACATCTTGAGATATTAACTCGAAATCCATTTGAGACAATGACAAAAATAAAAAATGCAGGGGCAATTTTTCTTGGAGAATATTCGTCAGAACCTTTGGGAGATTATTTTGCTGGCCCCAACCATATATTGCCTACAAACGGAACTGCAAGATTTTTTTCACCTTTAAATGTAGACGATTTTCTGAAAAAGACAAGTATTATTTCGTATTCGAAGGAAGCGCTTTGGGCGGTTCACAAAGATATTGAGCTGTTTGCACAAAAAGAGGGATTGACTGCCCATGCAAACTCTATTAAAGTTAGATTTAAGGATTAAGGGGTGTGTTTATATGGAACGGACAGCTGTTATAACAAGAAAAACTAAAGAAACGGATATTTATACATCTTTAAATCTGGATGGGACAGGAAAAAGTCATGTGGAAACAGGTATTGGCTTTTTAAATCATATGCTTGAGGGATTTGCGCGGCATGGTTTTTTTGATCTTGATATGAAAATAAAAGGAGATCTTCATGTAGATGGACATCATACAGTGGAGGACGCCGGTATTGTGCTGGGAACTGCCATAAAAGAAGCACTGGGAGATAAAAAGGGCATCAGGCGCTATGGGTCCTGTGTGCTTCCTATGGATGATGTTCTTGCTCTGTGTGCAGTGGATTTATGTGGAAGGCCCTATTTTGTCTGTGACTGTGATTTTTCCGTGGAAAAAGTTGGCAGTCTGGATACTGAGCTTGTAAGAGAGTTTTTTTACGCGGTTTCCTACAGTGGGGCGATGAATCTTCATATTAAATTATTTTCAGGAGCCAATAATCATCATATGATAGAGGCAATGTTCAAATCTTTTGCGAAGGCCCTTGATGAAGCAATAAGGATGGATGAACGGGTTGAGGATGTTTTAAGCACAAAAGGAAGCCTTTAATATACTAATGCAGAATATAAGACAATGACTTTAACAATAATTGTCTTAGAAAAGGACACAATATGAATATGGACGATTGTAAAAAATTCATACCTTGTATTTATCTTTTAGAAGGGAAAGCGGTTGCAGGTTTTAAAGATGATACGGTTATTAATGCCCGGCCTGCAGAGCTGGCCCGGTTTTATGGAGAAAACAGCGCTGATGAGCTTATTGTTTTTGACTTGTCAGAAGATGACGCTTCTCACGAAGCTGCTCTTGATATGATAAAGAGCATATGCCGGGAAGCCCAGATACCTGTTACAGGCGCAGGAAATGTCAGGCGGATGGAAGATATAAAGAAGCTTCTTTATGCGGGCTGTGCCAAAGCTGCGCTTAACTATTCCAAAAAGGAAAATATTGATATTACAAGAGAGGTCTCCCAAAAATTTGGTAAGGAAAAAATTATTGCATGTGTGGAGGATGTTTCTGAAATAGAGGCAAATGAAGCGCTTCTTTCGGAGTTTGTGCACCAGGTATTGCTTATCAGCGAAAGAAGCATTAAACGCACAATTGAAATAGCAAAACTGCCGGTGATAGTTTCGCTTCCGGAGGTATCTTTAGATAAAATTATAGAGCTGCTTTCCTGTGAGAATATTGCGGGAATTACAGGTTCAGCTATAAACGAAAATGCAAAGGAGCTTGTTGATATTAAGGATTTATGCGCCGGAGGCGGGGTTCGTGTCCAGACTTATGAACCTGCTTTAAAATGGGAAGAACTTAAATGTAATTCTGATGGTCTTGTACCAGTGGTAGTCCAGGATTATAAAACCCTTGAAGTTTTGATGGTTGCTTATATGAATAAAAAGGCATATCTGCACACTTTAAAAAGCGGACGTATGACTTATTACAGCAGAAGCCGCAGACAGCAGTGGATTAAGGGAGAAACCAGCGGTCATTACCAGTATGTAAAAGAAATGAAGGCAGACTGTGACAAAGATACCATCCTGGCAAAAGTTGCACAGGTGGGAGCCGCCTGCCATACGGGAAATTACAGCTGCTTTTTTAATGAAATCATTAAGAAAGAATATGATGCCTCAAATCCGCTTATGATATTTGAATCTGTTTTAAATGTGATTAAAGACAGAAAGGTGCATCCAAAGGAAGGTTCCTATACGAACTATCTTTTTGATAAGGGGATTGATAAAATTCTGAAAAAGCTTGGGGAAGAGGCAACGGAAATCGTAATTGCTGCCAAAAATCCAAACGCCAATGAGATTAAATATGAAATTTCTGATTTCCTTTACCATATGATGGTTCTTATGGTAGAAAAAGGGGTTTCATGGGAGGAAATTACAGAAGAGCTGGATAAGAGATAGTTTCATGTAATTAATAAGATAATTGATATGCACCGCATAATTAGGTTATGCAGTGCATATTTTTTAACATAAATCTGACAAAGTATGGATGATGATTTTATGGGAAAAGTAGATACAAATAAAAAGCTGGAGTTGGTAAAGGCCATCCGTATGCAGAATCAGTACAACAGGCAGTTGTTCCGATCAAGGGAAGGATTCCTGTATTCCAACCCAGCAGAAGGACTGCATAGTGAGCTTCATATGCTTGAAAACGCACAATCTATACCGGAAGAAGGAACAAACACATCTGGAAGCAGCTTTAGATTCAGGTTTATGATTGCAATGGTGCTTTTGTTGTGTTTTGTTTTGTGCGATATAAATCATTTAAGCTATGGAGGTGAAACCACAGATACATTATTTGAAAGAATGACCAGCAGTCCTGACATTACGGAATTGTTTGATATGATAAAATAATGCTTGCCAGTAACGGGAAACAGCCCGTATAATATCCTAAGAAATGATATTTGGAGCTATAGCGGGAGAGAAAGTCCCACCATTGGTGCGGTATCGCAAGCTTGGCTGTGATATGCGGAGGTATAATCGTGAGAAAACTGGCATTAAGGGATGAAATACTGATGCAGGTGGAAAAGCCTGCCAGATATATTGGCGGTGAAGTAAATGCGGTGATGAAGGATAAAGAGCGTGTACAGGTGAGATTTGCCATGTGCTTTCCTGATGTGTACGAGATTGGAATGTCTCATTTGGGAATACAGATTATCTATGATATGTTGAATCAATTTGATGATGTATGGTGCGAACGGGTATATTCCCCGTGGGTGGATCTGGACCGGATTATGCGGAAGGAAAGCATACCTTTGTTTGCTCTGGAATCCCAGGAACCTGTAAGAAATTTTGATTTTCTTGGCATTACGCTCCAATATGAAATGTGCTATACCAATGTACTGCAGGTACTGGATCTTTCCGGTATTCCATTGCTTTCCTCAAAGAGAAAAGATGGGGATCCCATTGTAATCGGCGGAGGGCCCTGTTCCTATAATCCGGAACCCATATGTGACTTTTTTGATATTTTTTATATTGGGGAGGGAGAAACAAGATACAGGGAGCTTTTGGATTTATATATAAAGTGTCGGAAGGAAGGGTTGGACCGTAAAATATTTTTAAAAAAAGCGGCCTCCATTCCGGGAATGTATGTTCCTTCTCTTTATGATGTGGTTTACCATGAAGATGGAACGATTGATAAGAGAATTGTACTGGAAGATGGAATTCCTGAAGTGATTGAAAAGGAACTGGTGCAGGATGTAACAAACACCTATTATCCGGAAAAGCCAGTGGTTCCGTTTATTAAAGTTACCCAGGACAGAGTGGTTCTGGAAATTCAAAGAGGCTGTATCAGGGGATGCCGTTTCTGTCAGGCAGGACAGCTTTACCGGCCGGTAAGGGAACGGGATGTGAATATGCTTAAAGACTATGCGGTAAAAATGCTGGACAATACCGGACATGAAGAAATTTCCTTAAGTTCATTAAGCTCCAGCGATTACTCCCACCTTCCGGAGCTTATGGATTTTTTGATTGAAAACTGTGGCAAAAGAAAAATTAATATTTCCCTTCCCTCCTTAAGAATTGATGCGTTTTCTCTGGATGTTATGAATAAAGTTCAGGATGTAAAAAAAAGCAGCCTTACTTTTGCGCCGGAGGCAGGCAGTCAGCGGCTTAGAAACGTCATTAATAAAGGACTGACGGAAGAGGTAATTCTGGAAGGCGCCAGACTCGCCTTTGAAGGCGGATGGACCAGGGTAAAGCTTTACTTTATGCTTGGACTTCCCATGGAAACGGAAGAGGATATTGTTCAAATTGCTGAATTGTGCAACAAAATTGCAGCGTTGTTTTATGAAACGGTTCCAAAAGAAAAACGAAATGGGAGAGTACAGATTGTAGCAAGCACTTCCTTTTTTATCCCCAAACCGTTTACTCCGTTTCAATGGGCTGATCAGTGTACAAAGGAAGAATTTTTGGATAAAGCATATTTAACCAGAAAGGCCATTTCACAGCAGTTGAACCAAAAAAGTATTAAATATAACTGGCACGAGGCGGATGTCAGTGTGCTGGAGGGAATTATGGCAAGAGGGGACCGGAGGTTAAATCAGGTGATATTAAAAGCCTATGAAAAAGGATGTCTTTATGATGCCTGGAGTGAGTATTATAAAAACGACCTGTGGATGGAAACTTTTGCAGAATGTGGCATAGATCCTGCGTTCTATACTACAAGGGTACGGCCGGATTCGGAAATATTTCCCTGGGACTTTTTGGACTGTGGTGTGAAAAAAGAGTTTTTGCTGGATGAATGGCATAAGGCGAAGGAAGCATCTGTAACGCCGAATTGCCGTACAAAGTGCAGTGGGTGCGGAGCCCTCCGATACCAGACAGGTGTCTGTGTGGAAAAGCGGATGCAAGACGGAAGGGAAATGTTATAAGTATGAAAATTAGAATTAAATTTTCCAAATACGGAGCAGTGAGATTTATTGGACATCTTGATATTATGCGGTATTTCCAGAAAGCTATCCGCAGGGCGGATATTGACATTGCCTATTCTGAGGGGTTCAGCCCCCATCCGGTAATGTCTTTTGCTTCGCCTTTATCTGTTGGTCACACCAGTGAGGGAGAGTATTTTGATATTGCAGTTAACTCTTTTACCAGTGAAGAAGACATACAAAAAAGGCTGCAGAATGTAATGGTGGAGGGGATTGATATTTTAAAGGTAAAGCTTTTAGACGAGGAAGAGGGGAATGCAATGGCAAGCGTGGAGGCGGCCTCTTATCTTGTCTCCTTTAAAAATAATATAAATTTTCCCAAAGGATGGCAGGAATCGTTTATGGCTTTTTATGGGCGGAGGGATATTATAGTAACAAAAAAGACAAAAAAGGGAGAACGGGAAATTAACTTAAAAGAAAGCATTTACAAGCTGGAAATCATAAATAGTGCAAAAAACAGGGAAAGCGCTCTGCCTGAAAGCGTGTATATGCTTTTAAATGCCAGCAGCGGAGGAAACATTAAGCCTGCTTTTGTCCTGGATTGTTTTTTTAAAACTCTGGATTTTACACTACCGGAATTTGGACTGGCAATACACCGCATAGATACATTTAAAAATATCGGAACCCCTGATAAACGAAAGCTGGTGCCTTTAATATGGGAAGAGTAATTATTATAAAAAAGAATGGCAGACTGGTTTTATTTTTGATGGATGATGCCGGACATCCCCAGATGATACAAACAGCGCCCTGTGATAAAGAAGAAACTCCTGGAAGCATATATATTGGAAGGGTATCAGAAATTGCTTCCGGTATACAGGCAGCTTTTGTGACCATTGCCTCCGGAGAAAAGGTTTTTCTCCCTTTAAACCAATGCGAAAATCCTCTTTTGACAGGAAGAAAATATGACGGACGATTAAAAACAGGAGATGAACTGGTTATCCAGATTTCTGCAAAAGCGGTAAAGTCTAAACTCCCCAGCGCAACAACCAGATTGTCGCTGACAGGAAAATATTGTGTCTGTCACATGAAGGGAAATAATATTTTTTATTCCGGAAAGTTAAATGATGGACAGGTTCAGGCAATAAAGGAAGCTGTTAAAGACAGGAAAATGAGCGACTGTGGAAAGTATGGTTTTATAATCAGAACCAATGCGGGCGCTTTAGATAATTTTACTCCTCTTTTGGATGAGATGGAGCATTTTATTTCAATATTTAATGATATACTTGCAAAGTATAAATTTCGTACCTGTTATACCTGTCTTTATTCATCCAAACCGGAAATTGCAGCGGTTTTACAGAATATTTCTGTACAGGATTATGATGAAGTGGTGACAGACAGTGAAGAAGCCTATACAATGCTCACTCCGTTTCTGACTGGTAATTTAAGATGGTATCAGGACCCTATGATTTCGCTGACAGCTCTTTATAGTCTGGAATCCCATCTTAGTCGGGCGCTGGATAAAAAGGTCTGGCTGCCTTCGGGAGGTTATCTTGTGATAGAGCCTACGGAAGCTATGGTGGTAATTGACGTTAACTCCGGAAAAGCAAGTGGGGAAAAGAAAGCGGAAAAAGAAAACCTTTATCTGCGGACAAACCTTGAGGCGGCGACAGAAATTGCAAGACAGCTCCGGCTTAGAAATCATTCAGGGATGATTATGGTGGATTTTATAAATATGGAATCAGAAGAAAATAACAGGCTGCTGATGCGGACTTTGGGTGAACAGTTACGGAAAGACAGGATAAAAACAAAACTTGTGGATATGACAGCGCTTGGCATTGTTGAGATTACAAGAAAAAAAGTCAGCAGACCGCTGGCAGATTTCTTTTTATAATATTAAGACTTTTTTAGAAATAAAATAGCAAAAATATAGTTAAAAAGATGATGTGGATATGAAAAGATGCTTGACAGATATCAGCGCAGATGCTATAGTGTATGAGTATGCCGCATAACCCCGTTTTCAACACTTGAGTGAATAAAAAAATCCGACAACCCGCATGAATTCTGG
>CANCXX010000069.1 GCA_947381965.1 uncultured bacterium | reverse complement strand
GCGGGATTTTCCTCTACGGTATAGGGCGCTGGAGGGTGAAGGAGCGGAACTGGAAAAACAGCGAATGAACCATCAAGCGCCCAGAGGGAAAGCAGGATGCGGAGCAGCGGGATTTTCCTCTACGGTATAGGGCGCTGGAGGGTGAAGGAGCGGAACTGGAATAGGAGGGAGAAAAGTGAAAGAGTTGGGAAATGGCAAAAAGGAAGACTCTTATGGCGCTATCCGTAATATAAGGGACTGGCTGGTAAAGCTTTACCGGGAATCGCCTGGGTTTGTATGGCTTTACATTGTACAAATTCCTTTAAGTATTGGGATTGCGCTTCTGGGAGCTTATTTTCCTTCTGCCTTGGTAGGGGATATTACAGGAAGTATGCCGCTGGAAGTTATTCTATTTGATTTGGTCCTTTTAGGCGGCGGCCTTACTGCTATGAATGTTTTGCGGGGATGGGTGGAACAGAGTCAAAAGGTAAAGGAGGAGAGGCTTCGCTATAAGCATTCCCTGGAAATTGTGGAAACCGTGGTGAACACAGAGTATGCCAATACGGAAAGACCGGATTTTCAGAGCACATTTGCGAAAATACAGGAGTTTCATATATGGTCGGATACTTTCACGGGAGGTTTTATGCAGGCTTTTAAGGAGATGGCTGCTGCCGTGGGGAGTATGGTCCTTTATATAGGAGTTTTGTCCCGGCTGTCTTTATGGATTCTGTTGTTTGCCATTGCGGGAACCGTAATGAATATGATAGTGGGGACCCGATGTAACCGCTGGGATGTGAATAACCGTCATAAATGGTGGGCGCTGGATAAGAAAATGCACTATTTAAGCGTTGTTCTGTCTTCCTTTGAGTCTGCAAAGGATGTGCGTCTCTACCGGATGGCCCCGTGGCTTGGGAAATTATATGACAGGGAGCTAAAGCAAAGGCTCCACTGTACGGTGCGTCAGCAGGCAAATTATTTTGTGCAGAGTGTTTCCTGGGGCATCAGTCAGTTTTTTGCAGAAGGAGCGGCTTATCTGTATCTAATTTCCTGTGTTTTTCAGGGAAAGATTGATGCGGCGGCGTTTGTGTTTTACCTGGGAATTATTACAAGCTTTAATATGTGGAGCAATGCTTTTGCATGGCAGCTGAAAAACCTTCATGAGCTGGGGCTGTATGTGGAAGAAAACAGAAAGTTTATGGCAGGGCTTAAGAAAGAAGAAAAAGAGAATAAGGAAATACTGTCACTTTCCAATGGACATATTCCTGAAATCCGTTTTGAAAACGTATCCTTTCAATATGAGGGGGCGAAGGAAGAGACAATCCATAATATCAATCTGACCATCAAACCAGGAGAGAATCTGGCGGTGGTAGGTCTTAACGGTGCGGGAAAGTCAACTTTTATCAAGCTGCTGTGCGGTTTTTATGACCCCACCAAAGGACGGATACTGGTTGACGGCGTTGACAGGAAAAAATACAGCCGCGCCTCCTGGCTGAACTGCTTTACCGGGGTTTTCCAGGATATGGGATTCTTTCCCCTTTCCCTGAAAGAAAATCTTGTGCCTGACGGGGAGGTGGATAAACAAAAACTGGAGGAATGTCTTAAGATGGCTGATTTGGAAGAAAAGATGGGAAAACTTCCAAAAGGGCTTGATACCACCTTTGGCATTGGCGTTGTGGAAGGCGCGGTGGAATTTTCAGGCGGTGAGGAGCAGAAGCTGATGCTGGCCCGTGCGCTGTACAAGAAGGCGCCTCTTATGGTTTTAGATGAGCCCACGGCGGCGCTGGATCCTATAATGGAAAGCGAGCTATACGAAAGCTACCGGAAATTTTCAGAGGATAAGACCACCGTTTTTATTTCCCACAGGCTTGCAAGCACTCATTTCTGTGACCGGATTCTGCTAATGGAACAGGGAGAGATTGCGGAAGTGGGAACCCACAGAGAGCTTTTGGAAAAAGGGGAAAAATATGCCCGTATGTTCCATCTGCAGAGCAAATATTACCAGCAGGCGGAGGCTGGACTGGAAGGCGAGGTGATTTCCTGATGACAAAATTAAATGAAACTGGCGCTTCAAACAGACAGGGAGCTTCCAGGCAGGGAAGCATTGGAAGGGCAGTGGGACTGATTATAAAGGAAGTGCCGGCGCTTTTTCCGGTAACGGTTTTTCTGGCAGTCTTTGAAGCGGCCAGTCCTTACATCGGGCTTTTTTTATCTTCGGAGATAGTTACGGAGCTGTCCGAAAAGAACCGGGAAAAGGAACACTTATTTTTTCTGGCAATTCTCTTAGTGACATTAAATCTAGTGGTAAATCTTCTGCGCGCTTTTCTAAACCAGCTTCAGGATGTGTTAAAGTATAAGAAAATGAAACTGCTGGAGAAAAGCATAGCGGAAAAGTCATGGAAAATGGATTATGAGACAACCTGTGATCCCAGGGTACATGAAAAGCGGAATATGATGCCTCATTGGGGCTATGATCATGGCATTGTGGCGTTAGCTCAGCAGGTAAGCGATTTTTTGTGTGCATCTTTTGTAATTATTATTTCCATTGTGCTGGTTATTGAATTTTTTGGGGCAAGAGCAAGGGGAGAGGGAACTATAGCAGGACTTTTGAACCACTGGATGTTTCCGGTAGTGTTTATTCTGCTTTTTTCCTTAAGCGCGGCTTACAGCATCTGGTCGGCGGCGCAGGTGCAGAAAGTGACTTATCAGGCAAGTAAGGATAAGGAAAAACCCAATAATCTGGCGGTAAGTATTTTTGAGTCCTGCTGTGCGGAATATCAAAGAGGAAAAGATGTACGTATGTTTAAGGCCCAGGGCATATTGCAGAAGAAACTGGCTGACCTGTATGAACATATTACACAGATACAGGAAAAGGCCAGCCGCTTTGCCAGAAAACGAATGGCGCTGGCGAATCTGTGTTCCAATCTTTTTAATCTTTTTGTGTATCTTTGTGTGGGATTAAAGGCAATTTACGGGGCCTTTGGTGCCGGAAGCCTGATTAAATACACTGGAATGGTGATACAGATGGGAGGCGGGGTGGAAAAGCTGTGCAATACCGTCCGGGAGTTTTTCCAGAATAAAAAATATCTGGATGACTATTTTGAATATCTGGATATGGAAAACCAGACGGCGGAGGGAACCCTTCCTGTTACAGATAAAATCCGTCAGGATTATGAGCTGGAGTTCCGAAATGTGACTTTTACCTATCCGGGAGTGGAGAGCCCCAGCCTTTCGCAGGTTTGCTGTAAATTAAAAAAGGGGGAAAAGGTTGCCATTGTAGGGCGCAACGGTTCCGGCAAAACCACTTTTATCAAACTACTGTGTCGTCTGTATGACCCTCAGGAAGGAGAGATTTTGCTAAATGGAACGGATATAAAAAAGTACAGATATGAGGATTATCTGGAATTCTTTTCCACAGTTTTTCAGGATTTTAGCATTTTTGCTTTCCAGCTTGGGGAAAATGTGGCGGCGGAAAGCGCTTATGAGGAGGAGTCGGTTATCCGTGCTCTTGAAAACGCCGGGTTTGGAGAGCGTTTAAAAACCCTGCCGGAGGGACTGCATACTCAGCTGTATAAGTACTTTTATGAAGAGGGTGTGGAGCTTTCCGGAGGAGAAGAGCAGAAGACGGCGATTGCCCGATGTCTTTACAAGGATGCGCCTTATGCAATTTTGGATGAACCTACCGCAGCCCTTGATCCGGTGGCGGAGGCGGATATTTACCAGAGAATGAATCAGTTCATACAGGGAAAAGGAGCGATTTATATTTCGCACAGGCTTTCCAGCTGCCATTTTTGTCAGAGAATTATGGTGATGGACGGCGGGAAGCTTGTGGAGACGGGGACCCATGAAGAACTGCTTGCGACAGAAGGACTGTATCATAAGCTGTGGCATGCACAGGCGAAATACTATCAGTCTTAAAGCGGGAACCCCTTTCTTGCAACCGGGGTAAAAAGACAGGCTATGAGAGAACAGACTTTCATAGTCTGTTTTTATGCGCAGGGGTACGTAAGGAAATAAACAATAAATAGGGAAATAGATAAAATTGACAAAAAATAAAAGATAAAGAATAAAACTGTTGACAAATTGCATAAATAGAATTATAGTTAAACAAGGAAAAAGTTTTCGGAAAATATTTTCCTTACAAAGGATAAGCGTATGACAATTAAAGAAATAGCAAAACTGTCAAATGTTTCCATTTCGACGGTTTCTAAGATTTTAAATGGGAAGGATCAGTCCATTAGTACAGAAACAAGGGAAAAGGTACTTCGGATTGCCAGGGATTATCATTATGTGCCTTACGAAAAGGCAGGAAACCTGCCCCAGTTTTTGATAGGAGTTATCATCAGGGACTCTCAGAGGGGGCGGATGCTGTTATCCGGTATCAGCCGTGCGGCAAGAAAAAACGGGTATGGAATTTTCTGCTGTGAATATGGACAGGATCCGGAGGAGGAAAAGAAGGCGGTCACTGCCATGTGCGCCCAGAATGTGGTGAATGTAATCTGGCAAAGAGGCGGTTTGGGCAGCATGGAGTATCTTTCTTATTTGGAAGAGAAGGATATCAGGGTATATTTTTGTGATTTTCTGATGGCAGGCGAAAAAGACAGACATTTTACCTTGGATTATGGCCGCTATGGATATGAAGCCGCCAGATATCTGGCAGATCAGTATCACCGCAGAATCGGATGCTGTATCAGAGAACGGAACGAGGGGAGCGCCCGTTTTGTAAAGGGGTTCCAGCGGTGTCTTTATGACAGGGGGCTGGAAAACCGTTCTGATTTTGTTATGGAGTGGAATGAAAGAAAGGCTTTCAGCGATATTACTATATATGATATTACTGCGCTGGTATGTCAGGATGAAGGAATAGCCGCAGACATTTACCGTAAGGCATCAGAGCGGGGCTACAGGATTCCTAAGGATTTATCGCTGCTTACTTTGTCGGAAAGCAGAAGCAGCAGAATTTTGTATCCCAAGCTGACCAGTATTTATCTTCCGGTGGAAGAACTGGGAGAATATGTCTGCTGTCAGGTGATTGCAGATTGGGAAAAGCGGGAAGGAGAACAGAGAGAAGAGCAGATTGAAATTTTAGAAGGAGACACTACCGGAGAAATCCCGGAGCACATTGTAGGGAAAATAGTTGTGGTGGGGAGCATCAATATGGACTCCATTATTGATGTAAGGAAATTTCCAGAGGCAGGGCAGACCTGTGTGGCGGAGGAGTTGCACTCTTATGCAGGCGGCAAGGGGTTTAACCAGGCGGTGGGAGCTGCCAAGCTGGGGGCGGAGGCTGTTTTAATCGGAAAAATCGGGCAGGATTACGAGGCTAAGGTTTTGCGGGACGCCATGGCGGGATATGGACTTTGTGTGGATGGTATTTCAGAGAGCACGGCAGGGGGAACCGGTAAGGCTTACATAACAGTACAGAAAAATGGCGAAAGCAACATTATTGTGTATGCCGGGGCCAACAATTTTCTGACAAAGGAGGATATCAGGAAAAACAGGCCCCTTTTTGCAGGCGCACAGTTTTGTCTTTTGCAGCTGGAAACGCCTATGGAAATTGTGGAATATGCAGCCCAGATGGCAAAAGAACTTGGGATACGCACCATATTAAAACCGGCGGCGGTGGACGAAATCAGCGATGCCCTGCTTGAAAAAATAGATATTTTTGTACCTAACCGAAAGGAACTGCTGCATCTTTGCCCGGAAGGAAAAACAATAGAAGAAAAGGCACAGTATTTTCTTGATAGAGGGGCTGGCGAAGTGATAGTGACGCTGGACGAAGACGGTTGTTTTTGGAAAAGCAGGGAAGGAGCCAGATATTTTCCGGCGGCGGATTTTGAAGCGGTGGATACCACAGGCGCAGCGGATGCCTTTATTGCGGCACTGGCGGTATATTTGGCGGAAGGAGCCAGTATGGTACAGGCGATTACCTTTGCTACATACGCCGCAGGGTTTTCCATTACCAGAAACGGAGTGCCTGCCTCCATGGTGGATCGGGATACGATGGACATATATACGGGGAAAATAGCGGAGGCAATTCTGCATAAAGAATTTTGAGAACTTTATAACAGCCAGGCGATGGGCAGGAGTATGGGATGAATATGACAAGAGATAAAAATGAGATTAAAATTTTAGCACCCTGCGGGATATTGGGATACGGATATCCCAGGCAATCCTTTTTTAAGGGGATGGCACAGGGGCCGGATGCCATTGTTGTGGACGCAGGAAGTACGGACGCAGGTCCCCACAAGCTGGGAGCAGGCACGGCGATTGTAAGCAGACATGCCTGCAAAAAGGACCTTTCCCTAATGATAACGGAAGGGGCAAGGGCGGGGATTCCGGTTATTATCGGCTCGGCGGGAGGCAGCGGCGGACAGGTACATGTAAAGTGGACCTGGGACATTATACAGGAAATCCTAAGGGAGAATCACCTGCAGAAGATACGGACGGCGATTATCTGGGCGGATATTTCTAAAGAAGTGGTAAGCAGACGGCAGGCAGAAGGACAGGTGGAGCCTTTGGGGGCCGGGGTAAGGGAGCTGACAGATAAGCGGCTGGAAGAGACAACAGGAATTGTGGCCCAGATGGGGCATGAGCCTGTGGTAAAGGCCCTGGAGGAAGGATATCAGCTGATTATCTGCGGAAGAGCGTATGATCCTTCCCCTTTTGCGGCGGTTGCCATTTATCACGGTTTGCCTGCAGCCTATGGCTATCATGCAGGGAAAATTCTGGAGTGCGCGGCATTGTGTGCAGTTCCCGGCACCACAAAGGATTGTATGCTGGGTACCATCAGAAAAGACGGATTTACGATTATGCCTCTGTCAGGGGAGCGGCAGTGCACCGCATTATCTGTGGCAGCCCACACTTTTTATGAAAAGGACCATCCTTATGTGCTCCATGGGCCGGGAACGGTACTGAATCTGGAAAATTGTTCTTTCCATGAAAATGGGGATGGGAGCGTATCTGTTACAGGAAGCCGGATAGAAGAGACGGAAAAGTATTACATAAAGCTGGAAGGGGCACGTCTGGCAGCTTACCGGACCTTTGTGGTGGCCGGAGTCCGGGACCTGCTTTTTATCTCCCGGATCGAAGAGATAGAGGAGGCGGCGAAGAGGCAGGTGGAGACTTACTACAGCGATATCCCGAAGGAAGAGTATACCATTCATTTTATGAATTATGGCATTAACGCTGTGATGGGGGAACTGGAGCCTTTAAAAGAAAATCTTCCCCATGAGGTGGGAATTGTTTTCGAGGTTCTTGCCAGAACGCAGGAGACGGCAGACGTGGTCTGCGGCTCTCTCCGGTCCTCCCTTCTCCACTATGGATATGAGGGAAGAAAGGCTACGGCTGGCAATCTGGCATTTCCTTTTGCTCCCAGTGATATTTCCTTTGGTCCGGTTTACGAGTTTTCAGTTTACCATTTGATGGAAGTAAAGGACGGACTGGAACAGTTTCCTATAGAAGACGTTACCTTACAGATGTCGGATAAAGCGGGTAAATAAGGAGTGATAAAATGGCAGCAAAAAAGTTATATGATGTGGCAAAAGTAATCCGGTCGAAAAACAGCGGACCCTTTTCCATCACACTGGATGTGTTGTTTTCCGAAAAAGAAATTTATGACAGGATCAAGGAAAGCGGTGTCATTACAAGAGAGAAAATTGCGGAAATTTACCGGCTCAGGCCGGAGGCAATTACACAGATGGTATTTTTTGACGCGGCGTTGGGGTTTAAGATTACCTTTGACAGAAAGGTTTCATCGGGTACCTGTTTTGACAGTGATGTGTATGGCGCCCAGCAGCACGCCCCTTTGGGAGAAATTATGGTGGAGCTGCCATGAAGAAACAGGCAAAAGGAGTAAAGGGCAGTATACGCCTTGTGGCATCGGATTTGGACGATACGCTGGTTGGGAAAGATAAAAGTATTTCGGCATATACCAGAGAAGTTTTTGCCCGGTGCAGGGCCCAGGGGATAGTGACTGTGATAGCCACAGCGCGGCTCCTTGCTTCCACGCAAAAGGAGCAGGAAATTTTACAGCCGGATATACGGATTGTATCCGGCGGCGGTATGACGCTTAGGGGGGATAAGGCGCTTTTTTTCCAGGGAATGGGGAAAGCGGAAACTTCCGGTTTGCTGTTACTCCTGCAGGAAGCGGGGGCCCAGGGGATACTGGCAGGCTGCAGAAACCGGATGTATACAAACAGTACCCATTTTGCAGCTTCCCCCACTTTGCATAAGGCTCTGCTCCACGACTTCAAAGAACCGGTGCCGGAGGAAGCCTGTCAGATTTTTTTCCGTTTGCCGGACGAGGGGGCAGCGGAAGAAATTAAAAAAGGGTTTTCCCATTTGGAGTGGACAAAATACAGGGATGGAACGTATGGAGTAATGGCAAAAGGAGTTTCCAAGGCACAGGCACTGAAAAAGGCTGCCAGGTGGTGCAAAATAGAGATGGAACAGGTTGCCGCTTTTGGAGACGATGAGGGAGACTGTGAAATGCTGCGGCAGTGCGGCATGGGGGTGGCAGTGGAAAATGCCCTGCCCTGTGTGAAGGAGGCTGCTTCTTACATTACGAAATCCAATGAAGAAGACGGCGTGGCCTGGTTTGTGGACAAGTATATTTTACAGAGTGGGTAACGGGCAGCACTGGGGGGGGATGATCTTAAGATGCGGGGGGAGCATAATGATAAAAATGATAATTACAGATTTGGATCAGACTTTGCTGCGGGATGACGGCACGGTGTCCGATTATACCCGGAAGGTGTGGCAGGCCTGTAAAGAGCAGGGGATTCTTACCGGAATTGCAACGGCAAGGCTGCAGGCCAATGGGGTACATATTCAAAGGGATTTGGGGGCGGATTTCCTGATCTGCTCTAACGGAAGCAAAGTGGTTTTTAAGGACAGGCTGATTGAATGTGAGACGCTAAAGGAACAGACGGTAAGGGATTTGACAAAGGCCCTCCACAAGCTTCCTTCCCAGAAGGAAATTCTGGTGGAAGGAGAGTCGCAGATTTATATCAACACCCACCGGTTCGCGCCGCCCCATCCCCTGGCGGAGGCAGTATACACTGATTTTTCAATGGGTCTTAGACGGAAGGCATGTCAGATTTTTGCAGGAATAGAGTCGGAAAAAGACGCAGAAGAGATAAGAGAGAAGTTTCCGGGGTGCCGGTGCATTCATTACCGTGACAGCGCCAGATATGCGTTCTTACCAGAACTTGTATCCAAGGAGAGGGCCATAGTCCGGGTTTTAAAGCAATTTGGCATTCTGCCTTCCCAGATGGCTGCCTTTGGGGATGACGGGGGCGATAAGGAAATGCTTGCCCTAAGCGGACTGGGCGTGGCCGTGGGAAATGCGCTGCCAGAGGTAAAGGAAGCGGCGGACGCTGTAACAGGCACAAATGAAGAGGATGGCGTGGCAAGATTTATCTGGAAAGAAATTTTAAAAAATGACGGAAAAGCAACCTTTTAAATTGGATAAGGCCGCCTTCTGCGGCGGAAGGCGGAAAAGAAAGAGAGGACTTTTGTATGTGGAAAAGGATAAAGAGGGATAAGGTGCTGTATTTTATGATGACGCCCGCGCTTTTGTACTTTCTGATATTTCATGTGTGGCCGATTTTGGAAATGCGTCTGGCTTTTTATGACTACAGGATTATCGGGGACAATATTTTTGTAGGGTGGAAGCATTTCAAGACATTATTTTCTACGCCTGCGTTTTTCAACATAATAAAAAATACGCTGGTAATCAGTTTTATGAAGATTGTTTTGTTTTTCCCGCTGCCGGTGGCTTTTGCCCTGGCTTTAAACGAAATGCGTGCAAAGCGTTTCAGAAAGGCAGTGCAGGTGGTGTCTTATCTGCCCCACTTCTTATCCTGGGTTGTAATCGCAGGTATATGGTATGAATTTTTGTCTCCCTCCAATGGGCTGATTATGGATATTGTGGCGGCATTTGGCGGGGAGAGGGTAAATCTTCTGACAGATAAAAACAGTATTTTATGGGTGTTGTTTGCGTCCAGTACCTGGCGGAGCATGGGATGGGATTCCATCATTTATTTATCCGCTATTCTGGGGATTGACACGGCCTTGTATGAGGCGGCCAAAATGGACGGGGCAGGACGGTGGAAGACCATCCGGTATATTATTCTCCCGGCCCTTGCAGGGCCTATGGTTACGGTGCTGATACTAAATGTGGGATTTGTAATGAGCGCCGGATACGACCAGATTTTGAACTTTACAAATGATGCGGTGCTTAGCCGGGTGGACATTCTGGATACCTATGTTTACAGAATTGGTCTTTTGCAGGGACAGTACTCTTTTGCTACAGCGGCCAACCTGTTTAAGGGAGTGATTGGAACGCTGATGATACTGCTTACACATTTTTCATCTAAGAAATTAACCGGAAAAGGTGCATGGTAGATTTGGAAAAATAACGGAAATGGAGGTTCGTATGAAAAAAAAGAAATTTGATCCCGGTGATATGATACTAAACATTTTTATGCTGCTGATTGCCCTTACCATGCTGGTTCCGGTTTTGAATTTGCTGGTAAAGTCCATATCGGACCCTGCACAGGTGCCTTATATGAAAGGATATCAGATATGGCCCAGCGGTCTGGATTTTATTAACTATGAAGTGATTTTCAGCAATCAGGTAATCTGGACTGCCTTGAAAAATTCCCTTTTTATAACCATTGTGGGAGTGGGCGTCAATATTTTGCTGACCACCTCTTTAGCTTATGCTCTGACCCGTCCGGGTCTGGTGGGGAAAAAAGTGATAATGGTATTTCTGATTGTAATGATGATATTTGAGCCGGGTATTATTCAGGAGTACTTTGTGGTGAAGGACATTCATTTGCTGGACAGCTTATGGTCCATGGTGCTGTACCGTTCGGTGAGTGTATATAATGTAATTTTGCTGATGCGGTTTTTCTCAGATACGCCGGAGGCTTTACTGGAAGCGGCGAGAATTGACGGCGCAGGGCATATCAGAATTTTATTTACCATATTCCTGCCCTTAAATAAGATTCCGATTTTGACGGTGGGCATGTTTTACGCGGTGTACAGGTGGAATGAATTTTTCCACAGCAGTATTTTCCTTTCATCCAGAGGAAACACAGTGCTTCAGGTATTTTTGCGGCAGTTTGTGGTAGAGGGGGACACTACGGCGCTTTCCGCCCTTGGAACGCTGGATCTTGGATCTATCAGTATCAGCGCACTGCGGGCGTCAACCATTATTGTGACAATGGTACCGATACTTCTTTTGTATCCTTTCATATTAAAATATTATACCAGCGGCGTACTGGCAGGGGGAGTAAAAGAGTAAAGCGTCAAAAGAGATTAAAAATTAATATGGGTTTGGGACGTGCCACGCAATGGTTGCGGAAAACGTCTTTACATAAGCAAATTTTAAGGAGGTTATGCGTATGAAGAAAAAGTTATTGGCATTGGTTATGGCAGGGGTAATGACTCTTGGAATGCTCACAGGATGCGGTTCCGGCGGAGACGATAAAAAAGACAGTTCCCAGAGCGGGACAAATGAAACCCAGCAGTCCGGGGAAGAACAGGAAGCGTCTGATAACAAGGAGGGAACAGGCAAGGAGGAAGAGGCTTCAGCGTCAAATGGGGAAAAGGTAACGCTTCGGATGATTGAAAAGGATGTCAGCCCGGAAGATCCTGTTTATCAGGAATGGGTGCAGAAGTTTAACGAGGGACTGGACCAGGCAGGCATTAACGCACAGATTGAACTGGTTTCCCTGCAAAGTGGTACTTACTCTGAAAATCTTGCCCTGTTATTAAATGGCGGTGATATTCCGGATATTATTTATTTTCAGGGAGGGGATGAAGAATTTGCACTAAATCAGCAGATCCTGGAAGATTTGACACCTTATATTGAAGGTTCTACCTATATTAAAGGAATGGTAGACGCCCGCTCCTATATTCAGACGAGACAGAAAAATTATCCATACCTTTTGTACCTGTCTGTGCTGAATACAAAGGTTCCGGTTATCCGAACCGATATTCTGGACAAGTGCGCCGTAAAGGATGCGTTCCTTGCGGATCCTTCTGTAGAAAATTATCATCAGCTGATGGTGGAAGCAAAGGAACAGGGTTACATTGCAGCGTATACGGTAGCAGGAGATCTTGCGGAAATCAATAATGTGTTTGATCAGGCGTTTGGACTTTCCACCACATGGGTAAAAGGCGATGGCGGTTATATTTATGGTCGTGTCAGCGATAACGAGCTGGAAGAGTTAAAATTCTATGCACAGCTTTACAAGGAAGGGCTTTTGGACAATGAATATGCTTCCAATAACTGGGAGGATAAAGAAAACAAATTCTTTGGCGACGGAGCGGCAATCGTCTCCGGTACCCAGGGGGATGTAATTGACAGTTACAATACCAAACAGATAAAAGCAAACGGGGAATCAGCGGCCCTTACGGTGCTGCCTCCTGCAAAGGGAATTGCTCAGGGATATACGCCAATTGACGTAAGCAAGGAATCACGTGGTTTTGCCATCAGCGCTCTTTGTGAGCACAAGGATCTTGCGTTCCAGGTGCTGGAATATGCAGCAAGCCCGGAAGGAAGAGCGCTTGACCTGTTGGGATTTGAGGGAACTCATTATAATTTGGATGCAGACGGAAAATATGAGCTGTTAGACGCCCATGACAATTGGTATAGTGTTATTTGGGGATTGACGGATAATCTGGATACGGATATGATGAGTGAGAAGACTCCCTACATGAGCGAGCAGGGGCTTAGCTCTCTTGAAATGTTCCTCCAGTATTCCAGCGAAGACAATGCAGTGGTAATTCCTTCTGAATATGCAGTGGCATGGGATGCCTGTACAGCTGTTTACAAGGAATTTGCAGCAGACTTCGTAATTGGTAACAAAACAGAAGCGGATTGGGATGCCTATGTGAAAGAATGGAATGATGCAGGCGGCGCCCAGGTAACGGAATATATTAATACTGTATTGAAATAAGAAGCAAATATGACATATATAGTGCCCGCAGGTTTGGGTCTGCGGGCACTCAGACTATATAGTGAGTGGCCAAATAATTTGTTTCGCTATAGTCCCTTCGGGGGATATGCAGGATTTTTGCGTGGCAGAATCAGTTGGACAATTTTTTACCGGATATAAATTCGGAATGGAGGATGGAAATGAGAAAAAGAGAAGAGCTTATAAAAGACAGGCAGCTGGCGCTGGACAAGGCAAAGGGGTCTTTGTGCGGTCTGGCCATTGGGGATTCTTTTGGGGATGCGGCCCGGAAGCCGGACTTTCAGAGGGACTATGGCATCACCACAGATTTCCAAAAGGGCGCCACATGGAGCACAGACGATACGGAGTTTGCACTGCTGACGGCCTTAAACCTGATAAAGAACGGTGGCGATTTTACCACGGAAAATGTAGTGGATTTGTGGCTGGAGCATGTGGCAACCCAGGACGAATTAAAACGTGGAGGCGTCAGTGAAGTGGAGGCCTGCTGTAATTTAAGAAAGGGCATTCGTCCGCCATTATCCGGTCAGTTTAATCCCTATTACATGAGTGACGGTGCGGCAATGCGCAGCGGCCCTATAGGGATTGTGTGTGCCGGGGACCCGGAGCGGGCGGCTTATCTGGCGGAAACAGACGCCTGCATCAGTCATTACCGGGACGGAATTTGGGGCGCCCAGGCGGTAGCTGTGGCAGTTTCCCTGGCCATGGTAGATGCGGATATGGATGAAATTTTAGAAGGGGTAAAAAAGACGGCGCCGGAAGATTCCTGGTTTTATGCCGCATTAGAGAGGGCCTTTGAGATTGTGGACAGGGCGCAGGGAAGTATTGCGGAAGCGTGGATGCCTCTTCACGACCAGCTCTTTTCCACCCACCGTTCCACCGTAGCGGAAGCGCTTCCGGAGGTGTTTGGATGTCTAAAGCTGGAGCACAGCTCTTTTAAGTCAGGATTGATTTTAGCTTCCAATTTTGGAAGGGATGCGGACACCATCGGCGCAGTAGCCGGAGCGGTTTTGGGAGCAAAATACGGTGCCGGGAGCATACCGGAGCACTGGCTGCTAAAGACCAGATATCCATCGGGAACCTGTCTTTCTTTTGCAAAGGGAATTGATCTGTTCTCCTATGCAGAAAAACTGGCGGAACTGATTCAATAAGAAAAGCCGCCCCTCCGGGGTGGAAGCGGAACTGGAAAACAGCGAAGGCCCCGAACAGAACCCAGAGAAAAACCTGACCGTATTAAAGGTCAGAGTTTTCTCTGTGGATAAAGGTGCTGGGAGGGGTGGGAGCGGTACTGGAATAGGAGGAATTTATGGAAGCAGGTATTTATCTGGATAAGGTCTATGCCGGTTTTCTGGGTATGAATATAGGGATCCGGCTGGGTGCGCCATTAGAGCCTGCAGTCTGGACTTATAAGCGGATATGGGACACTTTTGGCGACATCAGGGATTATGTGAAGGATTATAAGAAGTTTGCGGCAGATGATGATGTGAACGGGCCCGTTTATTTTTTGCGTGCCCTGCGGGATGACGCCAAGGAGCGGGCGGTTACGCCCCAGGATGTGGCAAGGGCGTGGCTGAATTATGCAAGAGAAGGCGTAGGGATGTTTTGGTGGGGCGGATATGGCGTCAGCACAGAGCATACGGCTTATCTGAACCTGAAAAACGGAGTGCCTGCGCCAAAGTCCGGTTCAATAAAGCAAAATGGACAGACCTTGGCTGAACAGATAGGGGGGCAGATTTTCATTGACACCTGGGGACTGCTTTATCCGGGACGGCCCGACCTTGCCGCCAGAGACGCTAAGACAGCGGCAAGCGTATCCCACGACGGGGAAGGACTTGTGGGAGCTGAGTTTATTGCGGCATGTATTGCGGCGGCTTTTGTGGAAAATAATATTGCGGATGTAATTGCAGCAGGAAAAGCACAGATAGACGACAAAAGCAGGTATGCGGCAGTGATCCGGGCCGTGGAAGAATTTCACAGGAAAAATCCGGATAATTGGCGGGCGTGTTATGAAATGCTGGTAAAGGAGTGGGGGTATGACCGTTATCCTGGCGTGTGCCATATTATTCCCAATGCAGGCGTGTGTGTGCTTGCCATGCTTTATGGGAACGGGGATTTTGCCAGAACTGTTGAGATATCGGTAATGTGCAGCTGGGATACGGACTGCAACGCAGGAAATGTGGGAACCATACTTGGGGTAATGGCAGGAATTGACAAGATACCTGCCCACTACAAAAAGCCGATAAATGACAGCATAATTTTGTCAGGAATATCAGGGTATCTGAATATTCTTGACCTGCCTGCCTATGCTAAGGAAATTGCGGTTACGGGACTGCGTTTATCGGGGCAGGAAATTCCTGACAAGTGGAATCTGCCTAAAGACGGTGATTTGTGGTTTGATTTTGAGATTCCCGGTTCAACCCATGGGTTTGAGGTGTCCGACCCGTTTTTCTGTCAGCTGACCCACAGTATAGAAAAAGCCCATACCGGCACAGGCAGTCTGAAAATACTGATGGACCGCATGGTGCGGGGAAATGTTTGTAAGGTGTTTTATAAGCCTTTTTACAGCCGGGATGCTTTTTCAGACGAGCGTTATAGTCCCGTGCTGACACCGCAGGTATATTCCGGGCAGACTGTCACAATGTATTTGTATCTGGATCAGTGGGAAGGATGGGAAGAAACCTTTGTGGCACCGTACATAAGGACTGCTTTTGACAAAGAAGAGATAGTAAGCGGTTCCATAAAGCTGGTACGGGATGAGTGGAAGCAGATAATTTTTACGGTGCCGGATACCGGGGGCAGACTGATTGATGAAGTGGGAATTATGGTACAGGCAAACACCCCGTCCAAATCGCGGACGACAGGCGGAATTTATTTGGATGATTTTACCGTTTGCGGCGGAGCGGATTATACCGTCAGCTTTTCGAAACAGAGAAAAGAGTTTGGGAATGTTACACCATTTGCGGCTGATCACGGGGCCTGGGAAATTGTGGATGGAAAGCTGTCCCTGATGCGTTGCGGGGAGGCATTTGCCTATGCCGGGAATTATTATGCAAAAGACTGCAGTATTTCGGCAGGTGTAATACCGGAAAATGGGGAAAGCCACCTGCTGCTGGTTCGAGCCCAGGGAGCCATGGGTTTTTATGCAGCCGGTTTCGATAAAAACAGCCTGGTAATTTACAAAAATAACTTTGGTTTTGAAAAACTGGCGGAGAAGGAATTTATCTGGGAAGAAGGCAGGGAATACCGGTTTTCGCTGAAAGCAGTTGGAAGCAGGATTATTTTTTCTGTAGATGGAGAAGCGCTTTTAGAGGCGGAGGACAGGGACTTTGCCTATGGAATGTATGGCTGTGGCAGCCGGGGGATGGGCAGAACACTGTTTGGAGATTTTACAGTACGCGCCAGTTGCTGATGAAGCTGCAGCAACAGAGAAATTATAGAACTTTAAATCAGTAAACACCCATCCAGGGCCCAGAGGAAATACAGGAAGTGAAACGGACGGGATTTCCTCTGGCGGTTGAAAGCGCTGGAGGGGTGTTTACGGAACTTTAAATCAGTAAGCACCCATCCAGGGCCCAGAGGAAATACAGGAAGTGAAACGGACGGGATTTCCTCTGGCGGTTGAAAGCGCTGGAGGGGTGTTTACGGAACTTTAAACCAGTAAACACCCATCCAGAGCTCAGAGGAAATACAGGAAGTGAAACGGACGGGATTTCCTCTGGCGGT
>CANCXX010000068.1 GCA_947381965.1 uncultured bacterium | reverse complement strand
TTTTTTAGGATAAAATATTTTTCATTTTTCTATTGACATTTATTAGCTGGACTAAAAAATAAAGTCCTATGCGAATTGCTCGCATAGGACTTATCTCTATAGTAATCTATAGCGCCTCAGCTATTTTGTTGTTCGGACCTGTGTTTTTACAAAGACTATCACCTCCAAATGTCGCCCAGTTCGACCAGCTTGGCCTGTATGCGAACATAGGCTTTTGCATCCTCTTCCCCTAAAGCCTCCAACATTTTTGCCACCGAATGAATCATTCCGGTTCGGCGATCTTCGACTAAGGCTATGCCCTTTTCTGTCAGACAAACAATGACCTGTCGGTTGTCTGCGGGGTCAGGAGTTCGTGTGATCATATCCTGTCCCTCTAAAGATTTTAGCATGGCTGCGACTCTCGCTGTGGTAAGCATAAGTGCTTTGCTCATATCTTTGGGATACGCCCGGTTTCCGTTTGCCGCCAAATAATTTAACGCTAAAACTTCGCCTCTTGCAATTTGGGACATGGTTCTCTCCATCTTAATTTGCGGCGCAGAGGCGCGCATATCAATAAGCTGTATCGCTAATTCCGTGTAGTCCATACGCCAAGACACCTTTCTTAATTACTAACTCTATTAGAAATAGTAGCACGGATCTTTTTCGTTGTCAATTGGATAAGAAAAAAATTTTTATCAAAAATCTCAATACAAAGCTTGTCATTAGGGAGACATTTCGTAAGGAAATTGTTTCCCTGTTGCCTTGTAATCAGCCTATTTCTCTAAGAAATGCCGCTATTGCCGGCGTTCTATGAGGTATTCGGAATAATCTGACTTTCAGTATAATTGCTATTACCCCGAATTCGGGACAAAGTTCGCAAGCAATGCAATCTTCTGTAAGATTGCGTATTTAAATCCGTTCCTGGAATTTCTACTAAATGCTTGTTGGTGACATGTCCTCAAACCCCTGAGATCATTGCCGTTGGCAATAGCTGCGCGTTCCGTTGGAACGTTGAAAACCGAAAATCAAATAAAACGGCATTCGTCATAAGTTTTACAATATTTCCTTATGGGCTACTGCCATTAGCGGGCGCTCCTTTTGACTTTGCAAAAATGTGTGGAAAATATGTATGTTAAAAAACGCGTAAAAGAAAATTGGAGAGCATATGATGTAAAAAGAAGTAGCTGCTGTCTGAAATGGAGGAATCCTATGGAGAAACTGCGGGCAGTTATTTACAGCCGTTGTAGTACGGAAGAAGAATCCCAAAAAGATGCGCTTATTAAACAAGTTCAGGAATCAAAGAAATGCGTTTATGAACATGGATGGCAGTTAATAGATACCTATGTGGAGGCAAAGAGCGGTACAACCATAAAAGGAAGAGATGAATATAACCGTTTGTACCGTGAACTGGAAAGTGACAAATTTGACATTATTGTTATTAAAAGTCAGGACAGACTTATGCGTAATACCAGGGATTGGTACTTATTTCTTGACCGGATGCTGCAAAATGGAAAGCGTCTGTTTATGTATCTGGAACATAAATTTTACACAACAGATGACGCTCTTATTACCGGGATTAAAGCAATTCTTGCAGAAGAATACAGCCGGGAGTTAAGCAAAAAGATCAATAACGCCCATCAAAACAGGCAAAGGGAAGGGAAGCGCTTTGTATTTACAAACCAGATTTATGGATATAGAAAGAGCATAGATAAGAGTATTGTTATAGATGAAAAAGAAGCGGCAATGATACAGATGATTTTCAGACTTTCGGCAGAAGGATATGGCACATATTGCAGTGCGGAAATTCTGTTCCGAAATGGATACCGGAATCGTGAAGGAAACAGAATCAGCCCATCTATTATCAGAAATATTATCAGGAATCCATTATATAAAGGAACTGTTATTCAAAACAGGCAGCATTATGATTTTGACAGCAGGCAGGTTATAAAAAATCCGCCATCAAAATGGCAGGTGCATGAAAATGCAGTGCCAGCAATTATTGATGCGGAGTTATTTGAAAGAGCCAACCGGGAAATGGATGCAAGGAAACAGAAGATAAACAGGGAAGGGGAACATATAAAAGCGGACTGGTTTGGGAGATATGAACTTTCAGGAAGGCTTTTTTGCGGGTTATGTCAAAGTCCCTATTATCGTACAGTCCGAAAGAATAAAAAAGGTAAAGTTATAGAATGGAAATGCAGCAATTACCTGCAGAATGGAAGAAAAGAAACACAAATGCAAAGAAACAGGATTCAAAAAGTGGAAAGAGAAGAAGGAGCGGGATGCGATAATATACACTTGGATGAAAAAAAATTTTATGATGCGCTGGAGCGCTTTTTTTATAAAGGAAAGCAAAGGCCGGAAAAACAAAGAAAATTTTTAATTGATGAAACAATAATAATATTGGAGAAGGTCTTAAATGGAAATAATGGAATTTCTGTAAAAGAAGGGCTGGAAGAGACATTGAATAAAATAGTCCGGCAGAAAGATATTTTGCTGGAAAAGCTTCTGGACGAAGTGATATCAGATGAAGAATTTAAAGTTAAAAACAAAGAACTGGAAGAGAGAAAGACAGAAGCGGAGGAAGAGCTAAAGAGGATAACCAGTGTTTCTCCCGCCGAAACAGAATATGAAAGACGGATGGAATTGCTCCGTAAGAGATTGGAAGAGAGTGTGATAAGACAGGCACAAAGAATATATGTGACAGAAAAAATTGCAAAAATAGAAGTTTTTCCGGCTTGGATAGAGATAAATTTTGGCAGGCAGGATAAAACAGGCATGGCAGCGGAAACTTTTTTGGAAGCTTCCGGAAATGGAACGGCTCAGTTTTTATCCTTCCGAATGCCGCAGATATGCAGTACCTCCCGCCAGCCTGAGATAGAAAAAGAAAAACAAATGATTTTAGAGCTTATGAGACAGACTCCCCAAATTACAGCAAAAAATATTGCTGGTAAAATGGGAGTAGCCCTATCTCTTGTACATAGAAGAATTGGTGAGCTTAAAAAAGAAGGGAAGATCAGATATAGCTCTCCAAATGGTAAAGGCCATTGGATAACTCTCCCTTTTTATGATAATTCCTGAAAGCGCAGTGAGGCATCCATAGGCTGGGTATTCATATCTGTCATTTCCGTCAGCCATTTGAATACCTGGGAGCCATAGATAATCAGATATCCAAGGCCCTTTCGTGCGGCAAGAAATTCCCCAATAATCACACCCACCAAAGCCAGACCAATATTTACTTTCATATTGCTTAATATTGTTGGGATGGAAGAGGGCAGAACTACTTTTTGAAATGCGTGAAAGCGATTGCCCCCCAAAGTATAAACCAGTTTTAATTTTTCACGGTCAACATGTTTAAATCCTGTATAAAGACTAATGACAGAGCCAAAAACTGCAACAGAGATACCTGCCACAATAATAGTATTGATTCCTGTGCCGAGCCAGACAATAAAAAGCGGAGCCAGGGCGGATTTGGGCAGAGAATTTAATACTACAAGATAAGGCTCCAGGATTTCAGATAGTGTTTTGGAATACCACAGCAATGTAGCCGTGATAATTGAAATAATGGTAATAAGAAAAAAGCTCAGCAAAGTTTCAAGCAGAGTGATTCCGGTATGGGTAAAAAAGGAGCCATCAGCAATCATTTTAATAAAAAAAGAAACTACCATGCAAGGACTGCTGAAAAAGAAAGTATCAATCAGTCCCATCCTTCCGGAAAACTCCCAAAGAGCCAGAAACAGAACCAAAACCAGCAGACGCAAAAGGGTTACTATGTGGTGGTGCTGGTGGTGTTTTTTTATATATAATTGCTGGGCAGTCAGTGTCTGTGCAGTAAGAGGGGAAGAGGTGGAAGCCTGGTCAGTTTTCTCCTTGATATTCATCTGAAATCTCCTTCCATAATAAACTGAATAAATCCTGGAATTCAGGGGCGTTTCTTGCTGCCAGAGGGGTATTTTCCAGCAGAGTCAGGTGCACCGGAATGTCTTTTTTGATGGTGGCAGGCCGTCTTTTCAGAACTAATATTCTATCAGACAGGGAAATTGCCTCTGACAGGTCATGGGTGATTAAAATAGCAGTAATGCCGCAGGCTCTGATAATATTTCCAATATCTGCAGAAACCATCAGACGGGACTGGTAATCCAGTGCGCTGAACGGTTCATCCAAAAGCAGAAGCCCAGGTTCCATAACCATGGTTCTTATCAGAGCAGCGCGTTGCTTCATACCGCCGGACAGTTCACTGGGCTTTTTGTCTTTAAATTTAAGAAGGCCGTAGTCTGATAAAAGCTTTAAAGCCAGCTCTTCTTTTTCTTTTGTCAGGGTTTTGGTGATTTCCGGCCCCAGCAGGATATTTTTCCATATGGTGCGCCATTCCAAAAGGTGGTCTTGCTGGAGCATATAGCCGATATGTTTTTTTTCATGTTCGCTTAAAATAATTTCGCCGGATTCTGGTTCAAGAAGTCCTGCGATAATGGAGAGCAGGGTTGATTTGCCGCACCCGCTGGGTCCTACAATCGCAAGAAATTCCCCCTTATTTACCTGAAATGATATGTTGGTTAAAGCCCTGGTTTCACCGTTTAAATTATGATAAGAGAAACAGATGTTTTTGCATTCCAGAATAGGCTGATTCATAGTTCCTCCCTTTTTCCTTTCGGATAAGCCGGTGAGTGGTTACCGGCAATCGGTTTATATATTATAATCTATGAACATTCGACATTTATGTGCCAGAAAAACGGGGCATGGGATGGCGCTTTTTGAAACAGAAAAGATTGAAATGCCCTTTGAAATGTGTTAGTATCAATTGCAGATTTGTGTATAATGCAGATTTACAGGATGGATAAAATGGAGGATTATCAATGGCACAATTATGGGGAGGGCGTTTTACAAAGGAAACAGACGAACTGGTGTACCGGTTCAATGCTTCCATCACTTTTGACAAAATGCTCTTTGAACAGGATATAGAGGGCAGTATTGCCCATGTTGTTATGTTGGAAAAGCAGGGGATCCTTACCTGTGAGGAAAAAGACGCTATCGTAAAGGGATTGACTGGAATCCGCACAGATGTTGAACAGGGGCATCTTGTTATTTCCGATAAATATGAGGATATTCACAGTTTTGTGGAAGCGAATTTAATTGAGAGAATTGGAGAGGCGGGCAAAAAGCTTCACACCGGCAGAAGCAGGAATGATCAGGTAGCTTTGGACATGAAGCTTTATGTAAGGATGAAGGCTGTGCAGATTGCGGAGAATACGAGGGATTTAATGGAAACAATTCTTTCCATTATGGAAAATAACCTTACAACTTATATGCCTGGGTTTACCCATCTGCAGAAGGCCCAGCCTACTACCTTAGCCCATCATATGGGAGCATACTTTGAAATGTTTAAACGGGATGTACTGCGGCTTTCGGATATTTATAAACGGATGAATTATTGCCCTCTTGGTTCCGGCGCTTTTGCGGGAACCACTTACCCTTTGGACAGATCATATACTGCCTCACTGATGGGATTTGAGGGACCAACCTTAAACAGTATGGATTCCGTGGCAGACAGGGATTATATCATAGAGCTTTTAGCGGCTCTTTCCACGATTATGATGCACTTGAGCAGATTTTCAGAAGAAATAATTATCTGGAATTCCAATGAATATAAATTTGTTGAAATTGACGATGGGTTTTCAACTGGCAGCAGCATTATGCCCCAGAAAAAGAACCCTGATATTGCAGAGCTTGTAAGAGGAAAGACGGGACGGGTTTATGGTGCGCTTATGGCGATTCTTACAACGATGAAGGGAATTCCTCTTGCATATAATAAGGATATGCAGGAGGACAAAGAAGTTACTTTTGACGCCATAAAAACGGTATCTGACTGTCTGACGCTTTTTAATGGGATGCTTGCTGCCATGCGGTTTAATGGAAAGATTATGGAAGAAAGCGCCATGAAGGGATTTACTAATGCAACAGATGCCGCCGACTATCTGGTAAATAAAGGTGTGCCCTTCCGTGACGCCCATGGCATTATCGGCAGACTTGTGCTGTACTGTATAGAAAAAGGCAGCAGTATTGATGCCTTGAGTCTTGAAGAACTAAAAGCCATCAGCCCTGCCTTTGAGGGAGATATTTATGATGCCATCAGCTTAAAGGCCTGTGTGGAAAAGAGACTGACGATTGGCGCGCCTGGCAGAGCGGCAATGGAAGAGGTAATAAAAATGGATAAAGATTTTCTTGCCCATATCTGGGTATCAAAAATATAAGAAAAGCAGTTTTTGACAGAAACAAAATAACAAAACGAAACAGTCTGTGCCGTGAAATCCCCAAGAGGGTGTCAGGCGGGAATGGAGGATTACGATGAGTGGAAAATTGAAAGTAGGAATTTTAGGTGGAACAGGTATGGTAGGACAGAGATTTATTTCTCTTTTGGAAAACCATCCATGGTTTGAAGTGACGCTAGTAGCAGCCAGTGAGCGGTCTGCAGGTAAAACCTATAAAGAGGCTGTAGGAGAGAGGTGGAAAATGACAACTCCCATGCCTGAGGGTGTAAAGAACCTTGTGGTGATGAATGTGAATGAAGTGGAAAAGGTTGCCTCCCAGGTGGATTTTGTATTCAGTGCAGTGGATATGACCAAAGAAGAAATTAAAAAGATAGAGGAGGAATATGCGAAAGCAGAAACGCCAGTGGTTTCCAATAATTCTGCCCACCGTTGGACGCCGGATGTTCCCATGGTTATCCCTGAAATCAATCCGGAGCATATGCAGGTGATTGAGTTCCAAAAAAAGCGTCTTGGTACAAAAAAAGGTTTTGTGGCGGTTAAACCAAACTGCTCAATCCAGAGTTATGCGCCTGTACTGACAGCCTGGAAGGAGTTTGAGCCATATGAAGTGGTAGCTTCCACCTATCAGGCTATTTCCGGTGCGGGAAAAACATTTAAAGACTGGCCGGAAATGGTTGAAAATATTATCCCCTATATTGGCGGGGAGGAAGAAAAAAGCGAACTGGAACCTTTAAGAATTTGGGGAGAAATAAAAGATGGCGTAATTGTTCCGGCAACACAGCCTGTAATTACCTGCCAGTGCATCCGGGTTCCGGTATTGAACGGACATACAGCGGCGGTATATGTTAAATTAAAGAAAAAGGCATCAAAAGAGCAGCTAGTTGAAAAACTGGTTTCCTTTAAAGGCCTTCCCCAGGAGCTGGAACTTCCCAGCGCACCAAAGCAGTTTATCCAATATATGCAGGAAGATAACAGACCGCAGGTAAAGCTGGATGTTGATTTCGAGAACGGAATGGGAATTAGTGTAGGGCGCTTAAGGGAAGACAAAGTATATGACTGGAAGTTTGTAGGGTTATCCCACAACACTGTCCGGGGTGCGGCAGGCGGCGCGGTGCTTTGTGCAGAACTCTTAAAAGCGCAGGGGTATATAACCCAAAAGTAACAGCATAATATTTTTATGGAAGGAATATGATGGGAAAAAGTTTATATATAGCGGAAAAACCCAGCGTGGCACGGGAGTTTGCAAAAGCGCTCCAGATCAACGCAAGTAACCGTGACGGGTACATGGAGTCGCCGGATACGGTGATTACCTGGTGCGTAGGGCATTTAGTGACCATGAGCTATCCGGAAGTTTATGATGAAAATTTAAAAAGATGGACACTGGAAACGATTCCTTTTATTCCTTCTGAATTCAAATATGAAGTTATTGAAAGCGTCAAAAAACAGTTCCAGATTGTGAGCGGACTTTTAAACCGCAATGATGTGGAGACGATTTATGTATGCACAGACTCCGGACGGGAGGGGGAATATATATACCGTCTTGTGGAGCAGCAGGCTCATGTTACCGGGAAAAAAAGAAAGAGGGTATGGATTGACTCCCAGACGGAAGAAGAAATTCTACGGGGAATCAGGGAGGCAAAGGATTTATCAGAATATGATAATCTGGGTGCAGCAGCCTATCTGCGTGCCAAAGAAGATTATCTGATGGGAATCAATTTTTCCAGGGTACTGACACTAAAATATGGCAATTCCGTAAAAGCCTACCTAAAGGCAGACAGAGCAGTTATCAGTGTTGGACGGGTTATGACCTGTGTGCTTGGCATGATAGTAAACCGGGAGCGGGAAATAAGGGAATTTGTGAAAACACCTTTTTACCGTGTACTGGCAACTGTTGCAATAGGCCAGGAAGAGTGTGAGTGTGAGTGGAAGGCCCTTCAGGGGTCAAAGTATTTTGAGTCCCCTCTTTTATATAAAGAAAATGGATTTAAAGAAAAAAAAGAGGCGGAAAAGTTAATAGAGTTCCTGATGAGTCCGGCGCCAGTTACGGCAGTGGTGGAATCTCTTGAAAAAAAGAAAGAATCAAAAAATCCCCCTCTTTTATATAATCTTGCGGAATTGCAGAATGACTGCTCTAAATATTTTAAAATCAGCCCGGATGAAACTCTGCGGATTGCACAGGAATTATATGAAAAAAAGATGACAACCTATCCCCGTACCGATGCCAGAGTGCTTTCTTCGGCAGTGGCGAAGGAAATACATAAAAATATAAAAGGGCTTACCGGCTTTGGAATAGTTAAAAATTTTGCTGACCAGATTTTAAACAGTGGCAGTTATAAAGGAATTGCAAAAACCAGATATGTAAATGATAAGCAGATAACGGATCATTATGCAATTATTCCAACAGGACAGGGACTTAATAATTTGACATCATTGAATCCTGTGGCAATAAAAGTATATGAAGTCATTGTGCGGAGATTTTTATGTATTTTTCTGCCTCCGGCTGTATACAGAAAAGTAACCTTGCGGGTATCGGTAAAAGGAGAACAATTTTTTGCCGGATTTAAGATACAGGAAGAAGAGGGATATCTTAAGGCGGCCTCCTTTTCCTTTTCAAGAAAAAGAGAAGGAAAGAAAGAAGAGGAAGGTCAGGGAGGCGGACAGTCTGCCAAAAGGGAAAAATTGGCCGGGATGGAGGAAAAACTGGAAGAAGGTGCAGAAGGCGCAGCGTTTATGGATGCCTTAAACCAACTGAAAAAGGGCGTGGCGCTTCCTGTGAAAGACATGCAGATAAAAGAAGGAGAAACCTCTCCTCCCAAACGGTATAATTCCGGGACTATTATACTTGCAATGGAAAATGCAGGACAGTTGATTGAAGACGAAGAACTGCGTGCACAGATAAAAGGCAGTGGAATCGGAACCTCGGCAACCCGTGCGGAAATTCTGAAAAAACTCATAAATATTAATTATCTTGCCCTTAACAAAAAGACCCAGCTTGTAACACCCACATTAATGGGAGAAATGATATATGAAGTGGTTAACAACTCTATCCGTCCGCTTCTGGACCCGGCACTTACGGCAAGCTGGGAAAAAGGGCTTACCATGGTGGCGGAGGGAACCATCACTGAGGAGGAATACATGAAAAAGCTGGATGATTTTGTATCCAGGAGAACGAATATAGTAAAGCAGCTGCATAACCAGTATATCCTAAACCAGCAGTTTAACAAAGCGGCCGGAAACTATTTAAAAAGAAATTGAAAATGCGGAAACGGAATTAAAAACAGTGGATGCGGAACTTAAAACAGGAGCAGAAAAATGGAAGAATTTACGATTAAGAACTTGTACAATTTGGAGGAAACTATAGCGTCAGAACTTTTTGAGGGGAGTGTTTATCCCTGGGAGCTGCTTTCAAAAATCAGCAGTTTTATATTGGAGCTTGGAAAAAAGCTGCCCCAGGAACAATATACAGAAGTGAAAGAACACGTTTGGGTAGCGAAATCGGCAAAAGTGGCGCCGTCTGCCTGCATCAATGGCCCGGCAATAATTGATCAGGACTCGGAAGTCCGTCATTGTGCTTTTATCAGAGGAAATGCCATTGTAGGAAAAGGGGCCGTGGTGGGAAATTCCACAGAACTGAAAAATGTAATTTTGTTCAACAAAGTACAGGTGCCCCATTATAACTATGTAGGTGACAGCATTCTTGGCTTTAAATCCCATATGGGGGCCGGTTCCATCACTTCAAATGTAAAAAGCGATAAAACCCTGGTGGTAGTTAAAAACGGGGAGGAAAGGATAGAGACAGGCCTGAAAAAATTTGGCGCAATGCTGGGAGACGGTGTGGAGGTAGGCTGTAACAGTGTACTGAATCCGGGAACGGTGATTGGAAGAAATTCCAATATTTATCCAACCAGTATGGTGCGTGGATGTATTCCTGCCGAAAGCATCTATAAAAAGCAGGGAGAAATCGCCAAAAAGTATTAAAAATTCTCAAAAAGACTGGATTTTTTGTATAAGATATGCGAAAATAGAAAATGTGATTATGACAAAATATTCACAAGATATTTACATATTGAAAGGAGTTTTCACATGATTTATTCAAAGGAAGTTGAAGAAATGTGTACAGTGGCACAGGGTGTTCACCATGGCTGTGCGCCTATCCCGGAAGAAGCAAAATGGGTTCAGGCTAAAAAAGTAGAAGACATTTCAGGTTTAACCCACGGTGTTGGCTGGTGTGCGCCTCAGCAGGGAGCTTGTAAATTAACCCTGAATGTAAAGGAGGGCATTATCCAGGAAGCGCTGGTTGAAACAATCGGATGTTCAGGCATGACACATTCTGCTGCCATGGCATCAGAAATTCTTCCCGGACTTACTGTAATGGAAGCTTTAAACACAGACCTTGTATGTGATGCGATCAACACAGCTATGAGAGAACTGTTCTTACAGATTGTTTACGGACGTTCCCAGAGCGCCTTCTCAGAAGACGGACTTCCTATCGGTGCAGGTCTTGAAGATCTGGGCAAAGGCCTTAGAAGTCAGGTCGGAACAATGTACGGAACCCTGGCAAAAGGTCCCCGTTATCTTGAGATGGCAGAAGGTTATGTTACAGGCATCGCTCTTGATGCAGATAACGAAATCATTGGCTATAAATTCGTAAACTTTGGTAAAATGACTGACTTCATCAAAAAAGGTGATGACCCGGCTACTGCATACGAAAAATCATGCGGACAGTATGGTCGCGTAGATGATGCTGTTAAGATCATTGATCCCAGAAAAGAATAATAATAGGAGGAATGAAAAAATGGCATTATTTGAATCATATGAAAGAAGAATTGATACGATCAATTCCGTTTTAAATTCTTACGGCATTTCTTCTATTGAAGAAGCTGAAAAAATTACAAAAGATGCAGGTCTTGATGTTTATGAGCAGGTAAAGAAAATCCAGCCTATCTGCTTTGAAAATGCGTGCTGGGCTTATATTGTAGGCGCAGCAATTGCTATTAAGAAAGATTGCAGAAAAGCGGCAGATGCAGCGGCAGCAATCGGTGAAGGCCTTCAGGCTTTTTGTATTCCCGGTTCCGTTGCGGATACCCGTAAGGTTGGTCTTGGTCATGGAAATCTTGGAAAAATGCTCTTAGAAGAAGAAACAGAGTGTTTTGCATTCCTTGCAGGTCATGAATCCTTTGCAGCAGCAGAAGGAGCAATTGGTATTGCTGAAAAGGCAAATAAAGTGCGTCAGAAACCTCTTCGCGTAATCTTAAATGGTCTTGGAAAAGATGCTGCAAAGATAATCTCCAGAATTAACGGATTTACATTTGTTGAGACTGAATATGACCCATATACAAATACAGTTACAGAGGTGGAACGTAAGCCTTATTCAGAGGGACTTCGTGCAAAGGTTAACTGCTATGGAGCAAATTCCGTTCCTGAAGGCGTTGCAATTATGTGGAAGGAAAATGTAGATGTTTCCATTACAGGAAATTCTACCAATCCTACCAGATTCCAGCATCCTGTAGCAGGTACATATAAGAAAGAAAGAACTGAGGCAGGCAAGAAATATTTCTCAGTTGCATCAGGCGGTGGTACCGGACGTACTCTTCATCCTGACAATATGGCTGCTGGTCCTGCTTCCTATGGATTTACAGATACATTGGGACGTATGCACTCTGATGCGCAGTTTGCAGGTTCTTCATCTGTGCCGGCTCACGTTGAAATGATGGGACTTATTGGAATGGGAAATAATCCAATGGTTGGAGCTACAGTTGCAGTTGCAGTTTCTGTAGAGGAAGCTGCGAAGGCTGGTAAATTCTAAGAAATGAAGTAAAATCAAGGACTATCGCTGATGTGAATGGTCAGCGGAAGCCCTTGATTTTGCCGCGTAGCACACAAGTAACACACGGGTAGCACACATGAGGTAGCACACAAATATAAAGCATAAACAAGACCGTTACCCAAAGAGAGGATAGCGGTCTAATTTTATGCCCATATTGGGGATGATGTTATATCGTTGATATATCCATGTCATATCCAAATACAGTACCGGGCTTGACTTTCAAAACATCATCCAGTTCCAGACTTTTGAGCAAAAACAAAATATCATGTTCGCCATAATCGGCTACAGTTTGTTTATATCTGTAAAAATTGGCATGATGCTTTATCATTTGATCTAAAGTAGGATATATGGGTTTCAACTTGTTATATAACTCAAGTAATAGTGCATCTCGAAGAAGTATGCTTTTTTCTTCTAATAAAATCTCATGGGCGTGTATCATTTCATGTAAAATTACTTCTTTTTTGTTTGCCGAAAGATTGTCTATGGCTAAAATCCTATTTTGTTTATTAACACATCCGGCGTAACCGTAGCCTGTTAAGTCATTAACACAAACTTTGAAGCAAGAAGATGGATTATACAAAAGCAATTCGTCTAAGGGGTTGTCAAGGGGGCTTGCAAGATAATTTTTAAGAAGCCCATTCTTATTCAAACTCATATCTGTAAAATAAGCCTCATATTCTTTTATCTTTTCACATACTTGTAATACGTTATCTGGACGGAAATTCCACCATTCGTAACATTCATCTAGTTCGATAGTGTTCAATGTTGTACTCCTTTCAAGGGCTACCCGATTAAGAATAGCCCTAAAATCCAATACGGTTTTATGTAACGGTTATTCTATTCAACTAATTCTCCGCTTATGCCCTTTTCTTTGATTTCATTAGCCATAAGCAAATAATTTCTTTCTGCCACTACTTTCATAAAGCCGGATTTACTAAGATAATAAATCATAGGTCTTTCGTGGCAATCGCCCCATGCATTACAATCATTGCCATCCTTTAATCTTGTTCTTGCATATTCCTGTATCCAATCCCCAAACATTTCCGCTACTCGGAAACATGGTATTACGTTTCCACGGTCAAGATATACCGATTCAATATTAAAAATTTCTTCGGCGGTTTCCTTGCTCTTTGCCCGGATTTCAAGGGCTGGCGTTGCTATTCTTTTAGGATAAAACGCTTCAAGCATACCTTCTTCAAAGGAATAAACCATAATGTAATAGAAATACTCTGCATGATACCCAAAAGGCAGATAATTGACTAACTCCAAAAGGCGGCGGTGCATATCGCTATACATACGCTTATCGATCTTCACTTTCAGTTCGGCTTCTGCCTGCTTATATCCTGCCATAAAGCCATAATTGAAAAGGTCATAAATCAAATCAATAATGCTTTCTCTGTCTGCCAGTCTGAAAAGTTCTTTGTAATTTCCGATCTGTGCGGAATTAAAATCAAAATCATCATGCCGGGGATGCTTTACTTCCCATTTGGTAAAGGCTTCCTTTGCTTCGGCGGCGGTCAAGTTCTTAATCTTCTTCATTGTAAAATCTTCCTTTCTTTTGGTTAGGAAGTATGCTACAATGAACATACTCCCTTTAATTTGCGTGGTAGCTTATTACTGGGTAGCGGCTCTATGGTATTTGCGGTACTGTAGAGCCTTTTTAATTGCTACAATCAATCTGCATCAACTCCTTTCTATTTTGTGATTTTCTTCATTTCGGATTTTAGTTGCTCCATTGTTCTATGGGTATATACCTTTTCGGTAATATCCTCTATGGCGTGTCCTACAATCAGCTTTAAAATATATTCATCAACATTACACGCTTTTGCCTTTGTAATGAATGTGTGCCGGGTTTCGTGAGGGCGGTGCTTCATTTTTAATCTGTCCATGGCCTTTTGAAATCTCTTGCGGTATTTGTCATAGGTCATATATGTACCCTGCTGCCCGTTTACATCATTGAAAAGATATCCAGATTGTAGAGTGGCGGTTTCTTTCATACGGTTTTCAATTAACGGTTTTATTACTGGATGGATAGGAACAATTCTATTTTTACCGGCATCCGTTTTCAAGCCGCCTTTCATGGTTCCGGCTTCAAGGTCGATATCTGTAATTTGCAATATAGATAATTCTTGCGGCCGCCAACCGCTGTATATTCCTATCAATACCATATCAGCAAAAGGTATCAAGTCTTTGCTGTCCCATAACTGTTGAATTTCTTTATCTGTAAATGGCACAGGCTCTTTTGTGCGCTCCCTTTTAATGGGATTGCCGTTTGCAAACATTACAGAAGCATAATCCTTATCTACAATATCATGCGCTACAGCATACTTATACATCATGTTGAACAGGCTTTTGATTCTGCCCTTTGTGCTGTCTCCGACATCTGCATTTAAGATAGTACCCTCTAAATGAGATACCCTTATATCTTTCATCCGCATATCATAAAGACCGTTACAATAAGCGTATGCCGCTGTGATGGTTCTGATACTGGACGAATTGGAGAGAGTAGGGAAATATCCCTCATTCCATTTTTCATATACTTCTGAAAAAGTAATGCTATCCGCTTTAATATCATACGGATTTTCATTATATTCAGCGAGAGCAATCATAGCTTCTTCACGAGTGGCATAATAGCCGATAGTGAAGCGTATTTGCTTGCTTTTACCTGTATCGGCATCCAGCACCCATTTATCAGTTTTGACAGCCCTAAATGGTTTTGAACGTTTTCCAGGCAGTTTGTAGATTGTTCCGTATCCATTGGGTAATTTTGTTGGTTTTCCATTTCTGATACGTGGTTTTGTACTGGTAGGGCTATTCATAGGATAACCGCAATGAGGGCAGGCAGCAGCCTTGTCAGATACATCATGTTTACACTCCGGACATTTCAATAATGCCATGAGATCACTTCCTTTCTGTAGACAGAACCAAAGCTATTAGTTAGCTTCATTCAATCGTTAATTCTTCCAAGTTAAAATATCATTCTGTTTCAAAATCTATGTATTCAAGCCAAGATAAATAATCCTCCTTTGTTTTTTCTAATCTATATTGTTGAATGCACTTTTTGAAATCAGAATAATTTTGAATATCGATACCATAATCAAAAGATTTACCTTTTTTATCTCTTCGTTCCAAACGCTCTAGTATTTTTTCTTCCATTTCATATATATGTTCTTCAATATCTCTAATCAGGTTCCCGCTATCATCAGTTATAAGTTTAGGAAGTTCTGCGGCAGTTAGGACATGACGATGATATGTGAAGAATTTACTTCTATAGTCTTCTAAAATTTCGTCTGATAATTTTTTATCTTTGCTTAATGTTTCGATTATTTCTCGCATTTCAATTGATAACCTTTGTGATAGAATGTCGATTATTCGACTTTCATTGAGTTTCATTTCTAGTTGTTCATAATCTTTATCACGAGCAGTCAGACTTTTATCAAGTTTGATATATGAATTGTTTTTAGCGAGTGGATGCGAATAAAACAACATTTCTTGAATTGTTTTGATAATATTTATTGAAATAGCACTTCTGCTAAAAAAAGCATCAATAATATGTTTCTCGGATACTGATAGGCTTGCTATTTCATCAATAGTAATATCAGTTAATCCAGTTACCATTGAAGCAGATGCCGCATTTCCGGTCAAATGCCGTGTGGTAACTGTATTATCAATAAGCCAGTCAGCAGATACATTAAATTTCTTTTTGTAAGCAAGTAACATTTCTGCATCTATTTTTACATCAGGTGTGTTGCTTTCAACTTTTTTTACTCTTGATGGACTAATGTTAAAGCCCATATTGTAAAAATCATTACACATTTCATCAATAGAATAAATTTTTGCATTTGGGTCTTTGTCCCGTCTTTTCTCTGAATACTCCACACGAATTTCCTTAAATCTGTTTTCCATAATGCCCTCCATAAAAACGAACCGTAATCATAATAGTTCGAAAAAACAATAAAAATCGAATTTTTTTAATGAGTTTGTGATGTTATGATATATTAAAAACAACAACACGAACCAAAATAAAAACGGTTCGATTTGTAAAACTAGAATACCACTTGCAAGTGAAATTGTCAACAACAACAAATTTATTTGGAGGTGTATTATGGATAAAAATGCGCTTATAAACAATCTGCTTGCGAATTATGGCAAATGGCGTTACCAGAGCCGAATTAGAACCGATTATAGATGATGGCATACAGAACTATGATTTGTCATTAGAAGCTATCTACAGCGGTTTGAGAATGAGCCTTGCATCTGCATTTAATGAGCATGAGTATTTCTCTTTAGATGATGTAATGGCGATAACCGGGGAGAGCCGGGAGGAACTTTTACAGCGGATAGAGCAATGCAGACAGGAATTGATAGAAGCCGGAGAGAACCCGGACGATTATTTCAAGCCTGCAGAGCCACAGAGGGCAGCAGTTTATTACTTCCCTAACGGTTTGCATTAACGGAAATTATTATAGAGAGAATATAAGCAAAGGCAGGGCGTTGATTCCCTGCCTTATGTGTATAATATTTTAAAGTGCCAACTTGTATAATGCCAACTGATTAAGGCTTACCCCCTCTTTTTCTGCTTCAATGGCTAATCTTTGATGCAAAGATTTTGGAAGCCTTACAACAAACTTACCGCTGTAATTGTTTGGTGCTTCTGGAATCGGTATAGAAAGATTATTTTCTATTTTTGTTTCAATATATCCTTCCATTGCTTCATTAAGGCTTTCATATAATTCTTCAAGTGTATCACTGGTACTTTGGCATCCGTCAAGTTCCAAAATTCTGCCATAGAAATAATGTCCGCTTTCATCGTTCATTTCCTGTACTAATCTTGTATAGGGCAATTTCATATAATCTTTAACTTCCATGCTTTTCTGCTCCTTTCCGCTTGTTATGCTATGCCGGGATAAGGGGATTATTCCCCTATCCTATTCAGCACATCTACGACATAAGCTTTTTTTAATGGATTTTCTTGTTTTATTGTTATCAAATCTCCTGTTTCTTTATTCAGATAATGCTTATGACTTCCTTTTTGCCTTGCCGGAAGATAGCCATATGCTGCTAAAACTTTGTCTATTTCTTCTGGCCGCATCCATTTGGCTGTTGCTTCATTTTTTCAATTAGTTTTTTTACGTTTGGCACTGTGATTATCTCCTTTCTTGCACTATAGTATCATATATAGTACTATATGTCAATGCTGAAATTAGGTATTGTCTCTATGTCTGTTAAGTATCAAAAGTAATGCATATAAAAATAGTATCAAAAGTTATTGACAACAACAATAATAAGAAGTAAAATAGAAGTATCAAAACAGACGAATGATAGAAGTAATACTGAAAGAGAGGGCGTTGCTTATGTGTATGTATGGATATTGCCGGATAAGTA
>CANCXX010000067.1 GCA_947381965.1 uncultured bacterium | reverse complement strand
TAATAAGGAAGTATCCTTTAAGCAATCCACCGGATAATCAGGAATTATCCTTTATACAAATTGTCTCCCAATTTTTATTTAATTATATATTTCATAAATACACAACGCAATTACTATCTTTTCATATGTCAAAAATAGCTAGTTTTTCTGCTACTTATAGGTGCTCATATATTCTCCTGCATTCCTCTCAGCATATAGACTCCTTTTATCATATATATAATTTTTCTATCTACTCTCCTGTCTGCAGAAAAGAACTGCCTGAAAAAAGCCGCAAGCCTTCTTCACATTTATTTTCTCCCCCAATTTCCAATAAATTATTAGTCTATGTTCTAAATAGTTGCGCAATTTCTATATCAATATAATTGATCGCAGTGTGCTTCTATATCCTTTACCAACATAAAATCAACCTTAAGTTCCATAAAGAATGAGTCAACTTATGAAGCAAAATCCTGCTCACCCTGTCCAATATGCGCTTATTTCCCCACTATCTCAACATTCAAATACATGGTTCTTTCATTCCATGTGCATCGACAAACTTCTGTACAATCAGCCCCAGATACTTTTTAGCAAACAAATACTATATGTAGGGATCATTCTTGTATTTCCTTTTATGTAAATGCTATTTTTTATTGATTTTATAGCAAAAAATCTTTTTTAATCCCTCGTAAATATTTATTATGCCTTGCTGGAACAGCTTAAAATCAAGGTTTCTTCTTATCCCTTTATATCATGCCAAATCCCCATATAAGATGGTTTTGTAAAACAAGCACCATTTTTTAGCGTCACAAGTTATAGGAGGACGACATAAAAACCGTAAACTGCTTGACGGACATTCTTATTACCATGAAACATCTCGCCGACCAGGAAAACGCTCAAAAATATATGCCCCTATGCGCCAATCCGTGCTCCCCATAAAGAAAGCCAGTCATTCAAAGGACTTTAAAAAAGAAATACCATAAGGAAGAAGCATAAAGACCGCTTATTGAAGTATACGAAATTAAAGAAGCGTATACAGAATCTTTTACAAAATGGCAAAAAACAACACTAAAACAGTAGAAAGCTGAGATACAATCCTTGCAGTCCAAGTGTAACGATATCGGCAAAGAGCAGACCAAGACCGCCGCAGATTCAGCCTATGTCGAAATAATCAGCTGTTACAAAAAGAACCTTGAGCGGGGTCTTCAGAACGAGAGCCAATAGCAAAACAGGCAGCAAAACAAAACTAAGCAAAGGAACGGGAGAAAAAATTTGGATATGCAACTAATGTTTGCTTTTTGGCACTTATCAAATTCTTTATTCTTTTGTCTATATGCTTTATAATGGCAACAAGGAGAGTGATTTTCATGAATACAAGTCTGATAGCAAGGTACTTACAATTTTTACGGAAAAGCAATCATTACACACAGGAGGATTTAGCAAAAAAATTAGACATATCCAGACAGGCAGTATCAAAATGGGAAACAGGAGCAGCCATTCCCGATTTAGAAGTTTTGCTGAAAATTTCCAAATTATATGATATAACCATAAATGATATATTAGAGCCAAAGATACAGCCACAACGAATAACAGATTTTGAACAAATCCTTACAATTCCCCATAAGGAATTGCAAGAAGTCCTAAAACAGTTTGAAACAAATACTCTTGTAGTAGCTTTAATGGGGGCATCTCCCGAAGTATACAGCTTGTGTGAAAATTTGTTTCCCGATACAGACTTTGGAATGATGAGAAATTACATTGGCAGAGTCAGGATTGAACAGGTTGAAGATATACAGAAGCAGATTATTTCTATGATAAATTTGCAGGCAATTTGGGCACCATAGGCGGCTAAAAAACCGCCCTTGTTTGTATTTATCAAAAACACCAAAGACACTTTTAAGCCCCCACTTGACTTGTTGTCTGCTGGAATCGATCAATCTTTTGGTTCCCCCTCCTTCTCCAACTCCGCTCTGAACTGAATCCTCCTGGTCCCCACCAGCGACTCAAAGTCAATCTCATAAGTCTGCCCTCTTTCATCAACAGCAATCACTGTTCCTCCCCCAAACACTTTATGTACCACCCGCTCCCCAGCTCTAAACTGTGCCTTTGGCCGCATGGAAGCTCCCTCATATCCCGTCCCCATCTTACTATCCCCTATGCAGTCGAACAATTCCGCGTCCATATCACTCAAAAACCCCGACGGCCGGACCGGATAAGCGTCGTTCTTTTCCCCATAACTGGTAAGATACAGCCTGTTTTTAGCCCTTGTAATGGCAACATAAAGCAATCGACGCTCTTCCTCCATTTCTTCCCCATTCTGCAGTCTTTTACTTGGAAATTGCCCCTCCACCAGTCCATTAACGAACACCGTATCAAACTCCAGCCCTTTGGCTGTATGGACTGTCATTACCTTCACCACATCTTTATCTGTATCGTCATCCTGCATACTAAAAAGGGCAAAATGAGAGAGAAGTTCATCCAGAGGAATTTTCTCCTGATTTTCTTCTTCCAGCGCTGCAACCACTCCAATCAGTTCAGAAACATTGTCAAGCCTCGTCTGGTCTACATCCTGCTCCAATTCCTTCCGGTATCCCAGGTCCAGTGCCATATGAATCAAATCTTTGCAGGAATACTCCTGATACTTTTCATGCAGCTCCATCATCTCATTATAATACCGAACCACCTCCACACGGCCTTGTGCGCCGCTTTTTATCTGCTGTCCAAGGGCTTCCATAAGGCTGATGCCTTTACGGGCAGCATCGCTGCGCAGGGCATCCAGCGCCTTTTTCCCAAACCCTCTTCTGGGTCTTTTTATGGTCCAGATAAAATCCATGTCACTTAAAGCGTACACCATCCGCAGATATGACAGAACCGTTTTTATCTCTTCCGAACCATAAAACTGTGCGCCGTTTAAAACTTTATATGGGACTTTCTTCTTTACAAATGCCTCCTCCAACGCCCGTGTCTGAGAGGACGCCCGTACTAAAACCGCATGGTCAGAATATGTTTTCCCACCTCCCGCCGCCTGGCAGATCCTGTCCGCAATAAAAAATGCCTCTTCTTTTTCACTTTTCAGATGATTATAAACCGGCCTGCTCCCAGAAGGATTATTGGTAAACATCTCCTTGGCAATCCGATACCTGTTTGCTTTAATCAGCGAATTAGCGGCGGCGACAATTTCCGGGGTGCTTCTAAAGTTCTCGCTTAAGTAAAAATCCTTTGCCCCCTCATATCTGTCCTGAAAGTCAACAATATAGTCAACTTTTGAACCTCTCCACCCATAAATACATTGGTCGTCATCTCCCACTACCGTAAGATTGCGGTATTTTCCGCTAAGAAGCTGCAGCAAAAGCTCCTGCTTTTTATTTACGTCCTGATATTCATCGCACAATATATATTGACACCTGTCCTGCCATTTCTGCAGAGCATCCTGGTAATTCCCCAAAATGTAAACAGTGAAGTCAATCATATCATTAAAGTCAAGCGCATAATTATCCCTTTGCTTCATTAGATAATTATAGTAAACGCACTCAAAGTGATTTCGTGCCGACGATATTTCTCCTTGAAGCAGAGATTTGTCACTGCCTGCCATATATTTTATGTACGCCGTATCCGTTTTCCGCCTGCTGATATCCTCCAGATAGTCTTTAGCGGTAAAATTTTTTAAAGATAAATTCTGCTCTCCGGCAACTTCCCGGATAAGATTCGTCTGGTCTTTTTTATCCAATATTGCAAAAGCCTTTGGATAGGAAAGACGGTAAATTTCTTCCTTCAGGATTTTATTACAATACCCATGAAATGTTCCGGTAAAGCAAACCCCGTCATCCCCCGTCATCTTTTTCAGCCGCCGGGTCATAGAGGACGCTGCCTTGTTGGTAAATGTTAACGCTACAATAGATGCCGGATCAACATATAAATCTGTAATCAGATATGCCATGCGCTTTGTAATACAATAAGTCTTGCCTGACCCCGGAACTGCCCCGCACCGTATGTATCCTTCTGTGTTTTGTATCATATCTTTTTGCTCTTTTGTTGGATTGGTCATCATTGCAACAAACTCCTTTTTACCTGACGTTTATTATTATAAAGACTATCCTCCTGACAATGCCCCGGAAGGATATCTTGATTTTCTTTCCCAAGTGTATTGTGTCATTCCTTTTTATCTCTTCCCACAACATAAATAGGAATAAACATTCCTCCCAAAAATAACAGTAACGTAGCAAGCCCTGCTGCCAGGCTATTCCTTATATCCGGAAAAAGCAGTCCGGTCAAAAGAATCAACAGGGGTGTCACAGTAATACTTACCATTGACCATATACGCAGTGTGCGTACAATAACCGGCCAGTTTCTGTTATTAAAATGGAGCCCCGGCATATTGATTTCAAATATCCCGTCCGTATAAAAGCTTATTTTATTCTCATCATAATAAGACGGCAGTCTTTCCTTTATACCAAACCAGAAGTAAGCGCCCAAAATAATTCCCAGGGTTTCCTCGATCAAAAGCCCGTTTGATGTCAGTTCTTTCATGGTATATCCCAATTTAATCAATACCAGTCCTTCCAGGGCCGCTGCTGCAAGACATGCGCAAAAAATCATTCCATGTCTTAATATTTCTTTCCTGTCCCTTCCCGATGCTTCTCCCGACAGTGTCAGCGCTTTCTTTACCAGATTTTCCACATCATTTGCCTGCATCCCGTCTCCGCCCTCAATCCGTTTTCCCTCAAGAAGCTCCGTTACGGTAACGCCAAGAATTTCTGCCAGTGGAATCAACATCTGAATATCAGGCAGGCTTAGCCCCCTTTCCCATTTGCTGACCGCTTTATCAGAGATAAAAAGCTTCTGTGCAAGCTCCTTCTGGGTATACCCTTTTTCCTTCCTCTGTGCCTGAATAAATTTTCCGAAAATCTCCCTGTCAATTTCAGACATAACAGGTACCTCCTTTGCACTTTCCCAAAAAGCAATCTGAAGCTGCCTTCCGTTTTCACTGTATTTTGCAGTCAGATCATACGGCCATACTCATAAAGATTACAACCGCCTGAAGGTAGAATCCGGTATTTTCCACGTAAACCTCTGGTAGAATCATATCTTGCCGCCTCTGAGTAATCAAATCGCCGCTCCTTCCACTCTCACCCAGCCATTACTGTTCTTTGCATAAGTATATCTTTTTCCCTGTTTAAAGTCAAATATGCCAAAAAGGAGCCCGGCCACCTGCCGGACTCCTTCTGTCACCACAGCTTTTCTGACCTAAATTCTTTCCGGCCACTTTGCTGCCCTTATTTTCTTTTTTATTGCCATGTACACTTTATTTGTTGTCATACAAATGGCATCTCACAAAATGCCCGTCCCCAATCTCCTTATTTTCCGGTGCCTGCTCTTTACAGATTGCCATACATTCCTTACACCGTGTATGGAACTTACAGCCCTTAGGCGGCTTTGCCGGAGAGGGAATATCCCCTTCCAATATCGTTCTGTTAATCTTAACATCCGGATCAGGCATTGGAATCGCGCTAAACAGCGCCTTCGTATATGGATGCAGGGGATTTCCAAAAATATCATCGGTACTTCCCGTCTCCACAAGCCCTCCAAGATACATAACGCCAATCGTATCCGAAATGTGTTCTACCACAGAAAGGTCATGGGAAATAAACAGGTATGTCAGATTCATTTTTTCCTGCAGTTCCTTCAGCAGATTAATAATCTGCGCCTGAATGGACACATCAAGAGCTGATACCGGCTCGTCACAGACGATAAACTCCGGTTTTAACGCAAGGGCCCTTGCAATACAGATACGCTGCCTCTGACCACCTGAAAATTCATGGGGGTATCTGTCCTTATGGTACTCCTGGAGGCCACAATTTAGCATTACCCTGGTAATATAGTCGTTATACTGCTCCTTGGGTACCAGATTATGTTCCTTTACTGCCTCCCCGATAATCTCCCCAATGGGAAGTCTGGGTGATAAGGAAGAGTAAGGGTCCTGAAAAATAATCTGCATTTTGGTACGCAGCTCCCGCATTTTTCTTTTATCTGTCTGGTTCACATCCTCTCCGTTAAAAAGAATGGTGCCATCCGTTTTTTCAATCAAACGCAGAATGGTACGGCCGGTAGTGGACTTTCCGCAGCCTGACTCCCCCACCAATCCCATAGTGGTTCCTCTTTTTATACTAAAGGATACATCATCTACCGCCTTGACACTGCCTGTCACACCTCCAAAAAGACCTCCCTTTATGGGAAAATATTTCTTTAAGTGAGACACTTCCAGAATATTGTCATTGCCAGCAGCTGCCTTATCTTTTACTTCGTTGTTCATTTGGGCGTGCCTCCTTCCTTACAGCGGTAACAGCTCACAACATGTGTGGGTGATATCTGGTATGCCTGGGGATAAACGCCCTCGCAGTCTGCCACACACATCTCACAGCGATCCTTAAAGTAACAATAATCTGGCATATCCACCGGATTAGGAACACTGCCTGGAATGCTGTAAAGCCTGTCAATATGTTTTCCAACCACTGGTTTGGAATTCATCAATCCTATCGTATAAGGGTGTCTTGCATCCTTAAAAATTTCCCATGCCGTTCCCTTTTCAATCACGCGTCCGGCATACATAACCACCACATAATCCGCCATCTCCGCCACCACTCCAAGGTCATGGGTAATCAGCATAATGGAGCTGTTGATTTTATCCTTCAGGTTACGGAGTAAATCCAGCACCTGAGCCTGAATCGTCACATCCAGCGCCGTAGTAGGCTCATCTGCAACAATCAGTCTGGGATTGCAGGCAAGTGCCATGGCTATCATAATACGCTGTCTCATACCACCGGAAAGCTCATGGGGATACATCCGGTAAACCCCCTCCTTATTGGCAATCCCAACCATATCAAGCATTTCTATGGTACGCGCTTTTACTTTTTCTTTTGACATCTCAGGATTGTGAAGGGCAATAACCTCATCCACCTGTTCCCCGATACGGAACACCGGGTTTAAAGAAGTCATTGGCTCCTGGAATATCATGGACATATAATTTCCCCGAAGCTTCTGCATCACTTCCGCCGGAGCATTCACCACATTATAAACCTTTTCGCCTGTGTTAAAACGGATTTCTCCCTCTACCGTCTGTCCTGCAGGTCTTTGCACCAGCTGCATTAGGGAAAGGCTTGTGACAGACTTTCCGCAGCCCGATTCCCCCACAATCCCCACTGTTTTTCCCTGTGGAACGTCAAAGGATACACCGCTTACTGATTTTACAGTTCCTATATCGGTGAAAAAGTAGGTATGCACGTTATCAAACTCCACACAGTTATCATTATTTTTCATCTGTGTGACATACTCTGATTCCGGTATATTTTTTCTGTTTCTCTTCTTTTCCATTTCCGAAGTAATCTTGCGGTTTCTTTTGGAAATCTCCCGCGATTCCTTTGCGGATATATAATTTGCGCTTTTTTTCTTATTACCTAATGCCATCTGTACCACCTACCGTTTCATTTTCGGGTCAAACGCATCACGCAGACCATCACCAATAAAGTTAAATGCAAGCACAGTCAGCAGAATCATAAATCCCGCCGGAACCCACACAAACAAATAGTTTGTCATAACATAGGAGTCATTTACCGCGTTAATGATACTTCCCCAGGAAGCTGCCGGATATTTAATGCCAAGTCCCAGGAAGCTCAGTGTCGCCTCTGCCAGAATAACTTCTCCCAGCCCCATAGTGGCAAAAACAATCAGCTGCGGCACTACATTGGGAATCAGGTGCTTAAAAATTCTGCGGCTTACCCGGATACCCGTTGCTTCCGTTGCCACCATAAACTCCTGCTCCCGCAGGGATAAAATCTGCCCTCTCACAATACGGGCGATACCTACCCATCCAATAAGACTCATGACGATACAAAGCATATAAATACGCGTTGTAGGACTTGCCCTGTAATGATCCATAATAGAACCTAATATCAGATACAATGGCATAGATGGCACACAATAAATCACATCCACCAGACGCATCAGGATATTATCAATCCATCCGCCGGAATAGCCTGCAATACCGCCTATAATCACTCCGATAATCACCTCGATGATAACCACCACAAACCCGATCAGCAAAGAAATACGTCCGCCATACATAAGCCGCGCCAGCAGATCCATCCCATTAGCGTCTGTTCCAACCCAATGCTCTTTAGAAGGCTTTGCGTATGTGTCAATTACTCTGGTTTCCTGGAAACGGGAAATCAGATATTGCCCGTTTTTCTCCGATAAAAGATAGGTTTCTGATATATCAGCAGCAGATGAATCTTCAGCGGCAAACTCAAAGGATTCCGCCCCTTCCCTAATGGCAAGAGCTGCCGCCTCCTTAAATTCCGGCGTAAGGAACACGCCTCCTACTACGCTATTCATATTCATGTTGGAAATATACACATAGTCAGAACCATCTGCTGCCAGGATCATTGCAGAGCCTTCACCAGCGGCTTCAATCGTATAAGTATTTTCCCCGGCTTCAAATTTCTTATCCCCCTGGCTCATTGCAACCAGCGCATTTTTATAAAACCCAAAGGATAACGCTGTGCTCTGGGTATAGGGCGTAAAAGACATCTTGCAGACTACTGCCAGCTCTGAAACTATATACAATAGCTCCTTTCCGGTAGAGTCATCCACCATATAAGCAGTTCCATCATATTCAAAATAACTGCTGCCTGCCCCAACCGCTTTATCATGCTCCTCTGAGCGGATGGCCCTTGGGTTTTTGGTTTCTTCCGCGTTATAAACAATATGTGAATCCCCTTCCAAGGCTCTTACTGCAATCTTGCCGCCGTTTCTTGTTTCCACCACCGTCTGGTTTTTATTGGCTGCCAGAACAAATTTGGAATACAAATCGCTGGGAATTTGGGCATCTTCATTTTCAAACAATATATAATCACTAATATAAGTTGCGCCTGCATAATCTTTTCTCATTTCCTCTGTACGGTAAAATACCTGACTTTGTCCGTAGGGGATAATTGCTCCCCCTAAAAAAGAAAACAGGAACATAAATATAATAATTACCATTCCGATAATTGCAAGCCGGTTTCTGAAAAAGCGCTTTGCCACCAGCATACTCGGAGAAAGCACCCTGACACGCTGGGTATCGTCTAACTTTACTTCTTCTACTTTTGCATTTTCTTCGTTAGCCATAGCCTTTCTCCTTTCTAATTTACCCTGACTCTGGGGTCAACTACCGCATAAAGTATATCCGCAATCAGATTGCCCGCCAAAATTAAAACTGCACTGAACAACATGTAAAACATTACAAATGGAATATCCCCTACCACAATACATTGATAGGAAGTATATCCAATTCCCGGAATCTGAAATAATGTTTCTGTAATCAGCGCGCCGCTGAACAGACTTGGAAGCGTTCCTCCAAGAAGTGTGACAATAGGAATCAGAATATTACGAAACGCATGATAGTTTATAACCTTCCGCTCCGGAAGCCCTTTTGCCCGTGCAGTCCTTATATAATCGGAATTCAGCACTTCAAGCATATTGGCGCGGGTATAACGCATCAGGGAACCGATATTAACAATGATAAGCGTAAGCACAGGCATAATCATATGCTTTGCCATATCCAAAATCTGCTCTATGGGACTCATCTGCTGGTGCATACGTCCTACAATACCATATAAGTCCAGCCAGTTCAGCTTTACAGCAAATACCCATTTTAAAATTGTTGCAAAGAAAAAGCTTGGCAGTGAAATACCAATCAGCGCAATCACCGTAATAGAATAGTCAGTCATAGAATACTGCTTCTTTGCCGCCGCCACTCCAGCCGGAATAGCAATAATAATTTCCAGAAGAAATGCGGAAAGGCCCAATGCAAAAGAATACCAGATAACACTGGAAAACTTTTGCAGCACTGGCTGGTTATAATTCCATGAATCGCCGAACTGTCCCCTTACTGCCTTAGACGCCCATGTAAAATATCCTTTTATAATACTGTCATTAAGACCATAGGAGGCATTTAGCTGCTCCAGCCATTCATCATAACTTTTTGCCCCTGGTTTTTGGGACAACTCCATAGCCTTTGTCTCCACAAAAGAGGCAGGCATGCAGCGCATGATGCCATAAATAATCATAGAGACAAAAAACAAAAGGACTATGGAGATTAAAACTCTTTTTAATAAAAATTTTTTCATCCTCTTTTCTCCTTACCACCGCCGTTACAATTCTTATCCATGCCTGTTTTGGAAACATTTTATCTTCCAGAGGCATTTCGCCAGAGGCCTTTCCCTTTTCTTTGGCGAAATACCTCTGTTTTTCTTATACATCCACGCGCCGTCCCAGACAGCTCTGCCATCTGTTTCCTTATGCACTCTGTATATAATAGATAAGAGGGGATAACAATCCCCTCTTACCTGTGTCAGTAAAAGAAATTACTCAATATCAGAATTATTATTTCATTGCGATATTTTCAATTTCAGCACGGTAGGTATAGAAAGAGGTAGGGTCTTTCACTGTGCTTTCCAGATCAATACGTTCTGAGCTGTATACCGTACACTCCTGTCTCTGGTAAATGGGAATCTCAACTGCATAATCTACAATATAGTCAAGCGCTTCCTTATAGACAGCCTTACGGTATGTCTGGTCTGTACTGGTACGTCCTTCCATTACAAGATCGTCCAGATCTTTCTGATAAATTCTGTAGTTCTTAGCGCTTCCGCCTTCACTGTGATAAATCTGGAACATATCCGGGTCAGGAACTGTGGACCATGCCGCGCACCAGATGTCAATGGTTCCGCCGTTAATGCCATCCCACAGCTGGGAAGAATCGGACAGGTCATTGATTGCCATCTCAAAACCAATGGTCTTAAGCGCTTCTGACGCTGCAGTTACAATACCAAAGGAAGGGTGATTTCCATTTCCATCTGCAGGAATGGTTAAAGTACAATCCATTCTGCCGCCTGCCGGAGCTGCTGTAATCTTCCCATCTGTTACTGTGTAGCCTGCTGCCTCAAAGAAGCCAAGCGCTGCTTCAAGAGCTGCAGCATATTTCTCATCATCTGTCATGCCGTCTGTATAAATATCATTTCCATCCACATCTGTGGAGAACGCTACCTTATAGTCAGCGTCTGACTTCTGGGGCGCTGCCCAGTTTGTATTTGAAACAGGATAGTTAATAACGGAAGCTGCTTCACCGTAATAGGAGTCAATTACCACATCACGGTATACTGCAATAACAGTTGCAATTGCCTTTCTGAAGTTCTTGGATGCTTCGCTTGCCGCATCATCCCCAACCTTCATCAGCTGGGAGTTCATTCCAATATAGCCATATCCCTGATAGTCCACCAGATCAACTGCTACCTTATCGCCGTCAAGCTCACCATTGCTGTTTTCACCCTTAATCTGTGCCATTACTTCCTTGGAAATGGAAGGCTGTGAAATATCTACTGTTCCCTTAAGAACACCAGGAAGCTTATCTGCCTCAGATGTGGTTTTCCACTGCAGATATTTGGTAACCGGCGCTCCCTTAAAATAATTCTCATTGGCTTCCATATATACAGTCTTGTTTTCATAGCTTACAAACTTATAAGGACCTGCTCCCATAGGCGCCGTTGTTTTTTCTCTTAAGGAAGAAAGATCACCCTTAGGGAAACCAAACTTATGGTTGTCATAATCGTACTGGGCAGGATCGCCATAGTAATGTAATGGTGAAACATATACCGCAAGGTCATAAATAGCAGGCGCGCTTACTTCTGTCAGTACCACACGGACAGAATTGTCGCCAGTCTTCTGGATACCGCTGATATAATCTACGGAATCCCCTGTTTCTACTGTTACTTTATAGCTATCGTCAAGGAAGGAAAACAGAGCGGAATCTGCTGCTTCCGTATCGGACAAAGTTACATAATCATAGTCATAGCTTACTGCCATTTCATTCCAGTAATCGGCAAGTGTAGGCGCGTCGCCATCCTTAAGCGTCCAGGTGGTTTCTGTTGCTGCCCCGGTAATGGAACCATCTTCATTTAAAGTAGCAAAGCCCCAGTTCACCATACCGTTAGATACATCGTCAAGGCCTTCTTCCTGATAACCTGCCGCTATACAGTAATCACAAATGCTCTTGGCAAATGCTTCTCCTGCTGCCGGAAAATCTGTTTCAAAAAACTTCTTCTGATCTTCTTCTGTATAATAAGTAAAGTCGGTGTTCTCTGCCCCTTTATCAAGCATCAGTTCATAAAGAATAGTGGAACCGCCTCTGTATTCTGCCAGACCTTCAATAGGAAGCGCATACAGGGAGCTTGCTCCGTCATAGGAAGGGTCCAAAAATGCGTAATAAGAAAAAATTACGTCATCAATTGTCAAAGGGTTGCCGTCTGCAAACTTCACATCATCACGAATGGTAAAGTCATAATACACTGTACCGTCGCTGTTTTCTGTCACTTCACAATCCGCAATACCTGTGTAAGTATAATCTGTGCCGTTATATTCCCTTGTCTCTCCTTCAATTCCTTTGTAAACGATTTCACCCTTACGGTCAATGTCCAACAGTGCAACTGTTGTCACCAGCCATACATTCTGGTCTGGTACCGACTCTCCAAAAAATGGGCTGAACTTTTCGCTTACTTCGTCATTGGCAACAACAAGAGGTGTGTCCTCATTTGCCCCTGCCGGCTTCTCCTCGTCCGCCGCTGTTTCTCCATCCGCAGGTTCGCTGGTATCTGCTTCCGGCGCTGCGCTCTCTTCTGCCTCAGGCTTAGTATCTGTGCCTGTATCTTTAGAGCCGCACCCTGTCAGAGAACCTGCAGCCATGATTCCTGCAAGAAGAACCGCAAGAATCCTGTTTCTCGTTTTGAGTTTCATAACAAAAATATCCTCCTTTAATAATTTATGTTCCACCTCTATATAAATTTTATACAGAAGAAAAAACCAGTTTTACTTTGTCTGCGCTTTCTCTATGGTCATTCCCCCATACGTCCTGTTATAATACCTGTTATATAAAAAAGCAACTGACAAAAACAGGCAATGACAGAAAATATAGGCAAACTCCCTGCCCAGACTGACACTCCCCAAGTGAAGAATTATGTAAACAATGGTAAGTATCACACAAACCGATGCAAGCGCCATAGCTCCTTTTAAGGAATGGTTAATTCTCGCAAGTCCTGTCTCATAATGCGCCTTCTGCATCCGCAGCGGCACACTCAGATAGCTGACAGCCCCAAGTATCATATAGCCAAGGGGAAGGAATATAAATATATATGGATATACAATCCAAAAAGTCCGTGAAGACTCCTGGTTTACCATTCCTGCCGCTGTTAAAATTCCCAAAAGAAGCACTGAGAATCCTATATTGACCAAGTTAGTCTTTTTTTTCCTTTCCATATTAAATGGCAGAATGTAATAGTCCCCGGTATAACAAATATCATCCACTACCCTTCCCTTATCGGTAAGCCGGGTAAACCATGAATAATCATCTTTATACTTGTTCTTAATCATAATACAGCGTCCTCTTTGGCAGTTCCATGTGATCAGTCTTCCATCCACACACAGTTCAAATCCGCCATATCGCTAATTTTATCATTTCACCGCAGAAAAGTCTCATTGGTAAACACATCTGTTCGTCCCCTGCAAACACATGATACCTCTAATATTATACCTACATTATAACATTTGTCAATAAACGACACGAAATATACAGGAAAATTTACCGTATTTTTTTTAATTTAAAGAATATATACCTCTGTACACATACAAAAAGGACAGGTATATCATGCCTGCCCCATCCATCTTTCCATCCATAAATGTACCAGTCTTATCCACTCTGCCGCTGACTTCTCCAGTCCTTCTTTTCCTGCCGTCTGCGTCAGCCGGTTTGCAAGCGCCAGTCCATGCCCGCCCTTTTCAAACATATGAAATTCGACAGGTATATGGCATCTCACCATTTCATTTACCAAAAGCAGCGAATTCTGCACCGGAACTGAAGTATCCTCAAAGGTATGCCAGATAAATGCTCTGGGTGTTTTGTCATTTACATAATGTTCCAGCGACAGGCTGTCTTTTTTTTCTTCATATTCATTTCCAAGAAGCCTGCGAAAGGATTCTTGATGCGCAAATTCACCGGAACTGATTACCGGATAGCATAATATCATCCCATCTGGACGCAACAGCTCACTCCTTACGCCAAGTTTTTCACAAACCCATTCCCGACTCCAAAACATTCCGTAACTAGCTGCCAGATGCCCGCCTGCTGAAAACCCTAAAACCACAATTTTATCTGTATCAATATTCCACTTCTTCCCATTCTGCCGCAGCAACGCTACCGCCTTTCCCATTTCTAAAAGCGCTGTGGGAAATACCGCCGGACTGACTGAATAATGCAGAACTGCAGCATGATATCCCATAGCGGCAAACTGCATAGCCACAATTTCCGCTTCTCTGTCAGATAAATACTGGTACCCTCCGCCAGGACATATAACAATCACCGGTCTTTCATAAATTCCCGATTCCTCCAGCGCATCAAGCAAATATAAAACCAGTCTGGCATCTTCCTGGGACTTTTCATTTTTAATATCGCATATTTGATAATTCATATTTATCCCCCCGCATATCGCAAGCAAAGCTTGTGATACTGCATCAATAGTAATTTGGAAGCGCTTAACACATACGAAAAAGCTTTTTAACCTTCCCCGCCTGCCTGTCAAGCCATTCTCCATCTCCTCCTGAAAGTACAAAATATCCACGGCCCATTACAGAATGTCCATCTGACACAGCATTTAACTGCTGGCCGTATTCCAAATGGCACTCCCAAGCCTCAATCCGGGCGTCTACCGCCTGCTCCGCCTGCTTTTTATCCGGCACCTGGTTCACTTTTCCCTGCATATCAAAGTAATGAATCAGCATGGAATGGGTTCCTTGGGGAATAAAATTACCGGAAAGCCCTATCCGGCGCCTGATATATTCTTCTGCCGGGTCAATTCCTGTGCATAGCGGCGTAAACAGATTATGGAGATAATGTCCGGAAGGTCTTGCTGAAAGTTCGATTGCAAAAGGTCCCTGGTTTGTTTTCATAATATCTGCATGGAGCAAACACTCATCAAGCCCAAGGCATCTGACTATCGCATTCATATAATCCCTGACTTGGCCATAAAAGCTATCCTCTGGCAGCACTGAAAAATATCCAACCGCCTGTCTTGCCGGAGGAGGGGTAATTTTTTTCCGCCGAAGCAGTATCAAATAAAAATTTCCTTCAATCACTGCTCCATCCACACCATATTCTTCTCCGCCAACGCACTCTTCCAGTACATACGCCTCCCCGGATACTGTTAAAAGCGCCTCTTTTAATTGCCTTTCATCAGACAACATATAAATTCCCCTGCTCCCGGATCCATACTCCGGTTTTAAAATTGCCGGAAATGAAAGGGACAAATTTCCACTGCCTGCTTTCTCTATTGGAATTGTGCTTCCACTCCAATCAACTACCTTATCCCCTTTCACCCCATAACAATGACATTTACGCAAGCCTTCCCGGTATAATTTTTTGTGGAATTCAAACTTATCTGTACATAAAACAGCCATTTCCCGGCTAATCCCCGGAAGATGCAGGGCGTCGTTCACAGCTCCTACAGTTGTGAGGAACCTGCCGATGGGGACTGTCAATACAAAGTCAGCCTTCTCCTTCCCAAGCGCCTTTATCACTGCCTTTTCATCTGATATATCCACCACCTGGAAGCTGTCCGCTGCCCCCAGTCCGGCTGCCTTAGGGTTTCCGTCCAGAGCAATTACTTCTATTCCATATTCCTGTGCCTTTTTTATAGTGTGAATTGATTCGCCGCCTGCACCAATAACTGCCGCTTTCATCTTAATCCCCCTGCCCTTTGCCGGTCTTATCTGTTCCCTCTGCAATCAGACAATTTTTTTCTGAAATTTCTGTATCCCCATAGCAATTGATAATATACCATAAAATAAAGAGTTGATTTTCTGTGCATATAAATCAATTTTCGTTCCTCTTCATGCACTCTCTCCTTGAAATAAATATTCTCCATAAATCCGGGAAACGTTTCCCACATTTCCTGTCCAAGCTCTTTTACAAACTTATACTGTTTCTTTTTTACTCCGGCCATATAGGAAAAAAGGGTATTTACATAAAAAAGGGTAGTAAAACTGCTTTCAATTTCAGGATAATACTCTTCCAGATAACCAGACTGTTCTGCCTCCCTTATCATCCTTCTCGCCGCTTCCATCCGGTCCTCACAGCGTTCCAGGGTAATCGTATGGACCGTGGAGGTATCATGTTGATAATAATAGTAAAGAGGTTCTTCCAGATATTCGAAATGCTTTGCCCGAAGCATCCAGGAATTGCTGATGGCATTGTCTTCATAAAAAATATTTTCCGGGAATCTGCCAGGACAATCCAGAATAATATGTCTTTTATATATCTTTACCACAAGACTTCCGCTGTCTAGTATCAACGACTGGTATTTCTCTTTTGTCAGGATGCCTGTCTGGGACTGTTTATTATTATGCACTACCTGTCCAATCTTCATGCTATGCTCACTGGTAAGATGATAATCACACCCCACCATATCCGCCCCTGTTTTTTCCGCAAGATCTAACAGTCTTTCATAAAAGTCAGGGGTAATCCAGTCATCACTGTCTATAAATCCAATCCAGTCCCCCTTTGCCACCTCAAGTCCCAGGTTCTTTGCTCCCCCCTGTTTTTTATTAACCGGAGAAGCAATCACTTTAAATATGTCAGGGAACCTCCGCTCATAATCATATAATATCTCCAAAGAATTATCTGTGGAACAGTCGTCTACCGCAATAATCTCATAATCCGTTATGGTCTGACCGATAAGGGAATCAAGACACCAGATAAGTTTATTTTCAGCTGCCATATTGTAAACTGGCACAATCACACTCAGCTTCATCAGATTTTCCCTTTCTAATCTGCTCCCGCACCCCTGCAAGTTTGCTCCTCCGTCTTTTGCAGCGGGATATTGGATTTTCAATAGGGGGCTAATCCTTCGCATAATATTGCGAAAGCTTTGTTACCGCCTTTATCACATCCTGCACGTCCTGATCTGTCATGGCTGCATATAAGGGTAAGGTAAGCATCTCCTCATACAGCTTTTCCGCCTTGGGACACAGCCCTCTTTTATATCCCAGCTTTTCATAATAAGGGAAATAATAGACTGGTATATAATGCACGTTGCATATAATATTTTCTGCAGCCATGGCTTCAAAAAATTCTTTTCTCCCAATCTGCAGCTTCTCCGGTTTCAGCCTTAGAATATACAAATGCCTTGTAGTATCCGATTCTGGTATTTCCCTCTGGACAACCACCTGAGGCAGTCCGGAAAATGCTTCATCATAGGCTTTTACTATTTCCTTCCGCCTTTTTGAAAACCGGGGCAGCTTGTCCAGCTGGCTGATTAAAAGAGCTGCCTGTATATCCGTCAAACGGTAATTCAATCCAAGACAAATCTGCTCATAATACCATGGGCCTTCCGGCTTATGCTCCATCTCTTCCCGGTCTTTCGTAATTCCATGTGTCCTGTATAATTTCAGTTTATCATAATATTCCTTACTGTTTGTCAGTACGGCTCCCCCTTCGCCGCAGGTTACTGTCTTTACCGGATGAAAGCTGAAAGTGGTCATATCGGCAATGGCGCCAGTATATCTGCCTTTGTAACGGGTTCCGATGGAATGGGCGCCATCCTCTATCAGCACAAGGCCGTTTTTGCGGCAGTGTGCCTGAAGCCTTTCAAGCTCTGCTGCCTGTCCCGTATAATCCACTGAAATTACCGCCTTGGTTCTTTCGGTAGTAAGCGCCTCTACCTGAGACGGATCAATATTGTATGTGTCCTCATTAATATCCGCAAAAACCGGCTTTGCGCCGCAGTAAAGCGCACAATTGGCAGAAGCTGCAAAGGTAATGGGCGTTGTAATTGCCTCATCTCCTTCCCCAAGCCCTGCTGCCATAGCCGCCATATGTAATGCGGCAGTTCCATTGCTACATACCACCGCATACCTGGCGCCTGTTATCTGACAAAGCTTCTCCTCCAGTTCCCCTATCTTGGGCCCACAGGTTATTTCATTGCTGCGCAAGACATTAACTACCGCCTCAATGTCATCCTCCTCAATACACTGATGTCCATAATATAACTTTTTATCCCGTACCGGAATGCCTCCGCAAATTGCAGGTTTGTCCATGTGTCCTCCTATTCCAGTTCCGCTTCAGCCCTTCTTAGCACCTTCTCAGGCAGAGCAAATTCTGCCTGCTTCC
>CANCXX010000066.1 GCA_947381965.1 uncultured bacterium | reverse complement strand
AGATAGGATTTCATGGTGAACTCCCGGCTCATGGCGTTTACAAGCGTGATTTCCATGCCGGACAGCTCGATATTCGCCGGAATCAGGTCTACGCCCTCGTCATGGTGTAAAATCCCCTCGCCCGCTTCAATCGGCTCGTCACGGATAATCTTCTCCATCTGCGTTGAGAGCGTGACCGGAAGGCTGTCCTGATCCGCCCAACCCAAAGAGGTTGTCAAATCCCCCTGCGGATCGGCGTCCACAAGCAGCACTTTCTTCCCCTCGTTTGCAAGCCCTACCCCTAAATTTACGGCAGTCGTGGTCTTGCCCGTCCCGCCTTTCTGGTTTGCAAGGGCGATTACCTTACATTTAGACATCACGGTTTACCTCCTTTCCTGAAATTTTAATAGCCACCCTGCATATGACAGAATGGCTATGTATGGATTTTGGGCAATAAAAAAACCGACTGATTCTCATTTGAAAACCAATCGGCTATGTATCCATTTATGTTAGAAGATTTTATTTATATCACATTCTAACCCAATATTTATCATCTCCTTAACAAGCTGCGTTTTCCATGCACCTCCATCATCCATCTTTATATAAACAACACCCGAAATGTCTCCCGGCGTTTCAACATCCCCCTTAACCAATGCGCTAACTTTATCTCTCCCTAATTTTCCAATTAAATATCCATGTTCAAATACAACATTTTGTCTAGCCCTGTATCTCTCAGCTCCAGTTTCTTCTTTTGTTCGTCCCACATCGCAAGGTGTATAAAGTACAACCGCATATTGCACATCTGAATTAGCTTCAATTTTTTCAATAATCGTTCTTCCCGAATTAGGCTGTTCGTGCAATATTATAGCTTGCAATCCTATCTTTTCAATAAATCTTGCCATTTGAGACTCAGCTAATTCATCATGCCCATGCACAATAAATACCTTCTTATTTGACATTTGTTTTGTTATCCCCTTTCTACCAGAAAAATCTTTGTGCTTTTCAGTTTGCATCTCTACTACATCTTCCCAAAATTCAGTATCTCTTTCAAGTGCTTTCAAATATCCCATCATATCGTCATAAGAATTGGAACGTGTATCTTTATGAAAAAATGCAGTATGTATACTATTATATAAGGGATGGTTTTTCAAATATCTTTCATTAAAAATATTTATCTCCGACATCCATTGATTAAATTGCTCCCCAGCAACAAATGAATCTGGAAATCCATCTTTTGCTGGATGGTTCTCTTCCTCTTTTATTTTTTTACCCCATTCAATATATTCGTGCAATTTCAATAATTGAGGATTCTGCTTTTCTGTTTGATTTTTTTCACCTGTCATCAATATCATTTTCAGCTTTGCAGAAATAGCCCTCAATTCTGGTTTAAAATCAAATTCCTCACCCGGAACTGTTATCTTTCCCATTGTAGGCAATCCATTTTTAAAGTTTGAATCTAACACTGTATATTTTGCCACTAATTCATTATATAACGTTTCAGAACCCTTAATACTTTTATGGTTATCACATAATTTAATATCCTCATTTATTTGATGCACTAATTGTTCATTCAAAATCATTTTTTCTTCCTCTTAGAATTCATTTTTAATCACTTATTAGGCATTTTATGGCATTCGTCTAAATATTTGTGTGCAAAAGAAATTAAAGTTAATACATCTAATGCCTTTGTTTCATCCACTCTCCAATTTATCTTTGGTGTATGTGCTGCTTTATTTCTTACCAAATGAAATATAGATGCCAACAATTCTTTTAGGCCAATAAACTCACTTCTTTCACTATCCGTTTGCATTGAATTAAAAAACAGATATGGATCATTTGTTGAAAAAGCTGTATCGAATAATTTTCCGCCATCCGTTGTTAATCCTGTAATCTCTCTTACTCTCTCCGCCAATCCTTTTGCCGCTTCAAAAACAGCATCATAATAATCTTTTCTAAGATAATCCGCAATACAATATTTTTGCACCTCATTATGAATCGCCCGGTTATATAATTGTTTTTTCAGACTATTTACACGCCTGTCCACTTCATCTAAAGTTTTTGCTGGAACTGCTTTTTTTAATTTGCCTTCAGGAGTAATTGTTATTCCTGCCAATAGCAATACCTTATTGGAACTTTCCAAAAGATAATTATATTTATCTCTTTTTGCTTCATCAGTAAAAGAAACTGGATCAAAAGCAATTTCTAAAAAGATATAAATCTTATTTAAAGAGTGGCTTGTATTTATTTCATTTGCCAAACAATTATACAACCAATCCCTCTTATTCAATCCTATTTTGTATACCAATCCATTATTAAAACTACCGTCATCCACTAGTTCAATGCCACTTTTTTGCAACAATCGTGTTAATTCTTTTTTAGTAAATCCATTATTTGTATGTCCAAGAACATCGCAAAGAGCCGCTAATTGCTGTTGATTTAAAACCACATCCACTCTATCACCGCCTTTTTCATAATTAAAATAAAAATTCATGTTTCTTTTTTAATCTATAATAAGTTATAATCGTGCTGGTATAATACTGCATCATCCAATCATACCAAATTTCTTTACTATAATCTGTTTTCTGTGTTCCGTTATTATGACGGATATTGTATCCATTTACTATATTAAAAATCAAGCTATCATGCTCATTCTTACTTATTTGATATTCCGAATTTAATATTGTTTTAACATCTTCTCTTACATTTTCTAAAATATCCGCTAAAATATTTATTGCTTTTTTCTTTATTTCTTCATTTGAATCAAAACGGTAATAAAGTTCTGATGCTGTACATAATTTTTTGTATACATCATCTCCCATATCTTTTCCATCATAAGCTAATTGCTCTTTCAAAGCCACATTTGGTAATTCCATGATAAAACCATTTTGCGGTTCCAGATAAAAACCGTCTTTATATAATCTTAAAATATTATTTATTTGCTCGCAGAATTCTTTTCTTGGCTCTATTGAAATTAATTCTTTTATTTCATAATCATAATAAGCAATATGGTCATATAAAATCTCAATTACCGTAAATAGGGTTTCCTCATTATAATATTCATAATACTCATAAATAGGATATACTTTTTTACTTTGCAATTTAGTAGCAAAAAAAACCTCTGCTGACGGTGCTAACGAAGGTGGAAGAATCTGCCTCTCGTCATCATAACTTCCTATATAAACACCTGTTATTGCGCTTTGAAAATATCCTTTATTAGAAAAATAAAAATATGTTTGGTAAAAAAATGACAATAATTCCTTAAAATCCATCCGCAAATTTTCTTTTATTAATCCTTTTCTTTCTGCATAATATTTCTTCATATTTACTCCTTTTATTCTTTTCTCCAGTAAATCTATTTGATATTATCTCATCCATTACACGAATCTAGGTCACAAACTCCACCCGTCCGTCTAGTGTTATTTCGTCCATAATCCCCTATCTTGTCCACAAAATACGGTACAATCAACACCAAATAACACTAAATAATGCGGTTTTCGCCCTGTCCCCAAATTAGGAGACAAAGTATTCTACCGCATTTTCGGGAAAGAACTCTTTAAATTCTCCATATAACTGACCCGCAAGGGTCTTGTTGTGGGCGATAACAAGCGTCGGCTTATTCAGCGCGGCGATCACGTTGGCCATGGTGAAGGTCTTTCCGGAACCGGTGACGCCCAGTAAAGTCTGGAATTGGTTGCCTTCTTTGAAGCCTTTTACGAGCGCTTCTATCGCCTGGGGCTGGTCGCCGGTGGGCTTGTATTCACTGTGAAGCTCAAATTTTTTTTGTGCAGTTTGCACAAATACCACCTCCAAAATTTATAGTAAAAAATACGTATATGCCACAAATTCTTCAAGGAGCTTTTCATTTTCGTCATGGTATTTACTCAAATCAAAAAAGTCCTTAACGAATCCCATTCACAATTTGCTGTTTTTGCAACTCAGCGCACCTCCGTAATTCCATATGGACGGGGCAGCATTGAAGAGCTTTTTTATCTTACCACAAATCGTTAAATTTGTATAGATGCAAAGCCGAACTTTTGTTCTTTTTTTGTAACAGTTCAGCCATGAAATAATTCGCAGTCTGTGCGTGGGTGTTTGCACACAAAGTGCTGGCTACGAATTGTTTCATGAACGGAACGCCCTCTAATGAAATAATAGATGAGCCGCAAAGCGGCGTTGGATGCGCAGCAGACACTTTTATAAATGACGAAGGCTGAACTGTTTCCTTTTTATCCTGAACCCGAAAGAAATTCTGTTACCTCTACTACAATCTCCAACAATTCCTTTTTAAAGATTTCTGTCTCTTCCGGGTTTGGTAATACTTCTTTCATACACTCTTCTATTTCCGGCGCTCCATCCGCAATGATACCTCTATTATCCGCATAAACATCCATTGTTATGATTTCTTTGGCATGTCTCATACGCCTTGATACTGCCTTCGGGTTCAATGACTTTTTCAGCAGAGGCGTGCAATATGTGCTGCGTAAATCGTGCCAGCAAATGTCCGGTAAACCGTTTTTGGCAAGAAGCTGTTTATAATACCTGCAATGGAACCTTTTGCTCCCTGCCCTGCCAAGGGTGAAACAACAGGTATAGCCCAGAAAAGGCGGACCCAAAGACGGACCAGCCAACTAACATTTGACTGATCCGTCTGATAAAATTCACAGTATATACACAGGGAAACATTCTGATTTTACATCATTGTATCATCCTTAAGAACCTCTGCCAAACTGATTTTGCGTATATTCCGCCATGCAAGATAATATGCCAGCGCTACAGCCCCCAGGATAGCCAGCATAAACAGGGAAATGGGAAACAGTGGTGCCTCTGCCATAAATACCTCCACTTCAAGATAGCTCATTTTAAGCAAATATGCTACTGTAATGATTATGAGAGGGAGACTGATTAAAATTGGTTTGCCGGCTATCACCAATGCTTCCGTGCAGAACATTTTTCTGAGCTGTCTGGGTGTCAGTCCAACCGACATATATCTTGCAAATTCCCTTTTTCTCTGACGCACAAATCCCAATGTGTTGGAAAACACATTGCCGATTCCGATAATTCCAAGCAGGATACAAAATCCTCCAAATAACGCCATCATTCCCTGTATTTGCTTATCATTTGCTTTATATTCCTGAATGCGGTTTTCAGATTCTATGGTATATTTCCCGCCGAGGATCTGGCAGATTTCATCCTGAAGCATGTTCAGTTCTTCCAATGAGGCATTTTCTCCCCCCAGGACACGGATATAACTGTCTTCTTCCGCCTCTCCCATCTGTCCCTTGAGCTTCCTCCATAAAGATACCGGAATAAAATGTACCAGTTCATAATAATTAAGCTTTGCATATTCCTCCCTTAAAACAGGGACTTTTTCTGTATAAGCCAGGACCGGTATTCTGGCTGTCATTTCTTCATTCCCTGACTGTCTCAAAATACTTGCAGCATTTTCCCCTGTGCCCGGTGCCTTTATATAAGGCATAAAATCCGGATGCCTGAAATCCGGATTTGTCACATCCCGGATCTGATTTAATATAACCGCTCCACCAAGCTGCGGCGTGACGCCGATCTGTTCACAGTAAGTCAGAAAGCTATTATCATCCAGTATGACGATCGGTGCATCCACCAGCCAGCCGCCCTCCACCTGTGTTACATAATTACCAGGCGCATATGAAAATCCTCCAAAGGCTCTCATGTCTGCACTCATTTCTTCCTCTGTAATGATCCGCTTTGCCATTGCCTTCTGATACACAATGGCGCTTTCCAGTCCGTCAATCCCTTGAATACGGTCTGTTTCTTCAAAAGCATCCGCATCCTTCACGGTAACCATAACATCCCATACTCCCTGATACCTTTCAAAATAGGTCTCCCTTGTGCTGATCCCGGAGAGAGCAAAAAAGCACTCCATTACTGCAAACGCCAGAAACGCAGATATCAGAGATAAAGATGCCGTCCTCAGGGCTTTTCTCTGCGCTTTTAGCGCATTGCCGGCCAGCTCCCCTTCCACTCCGAACAACAGCCAAAGGAAATGAGAATTTTTCTGGCGCTTTAATTCTAATTCACTTGTATTTCTGATTGCATGAAGCGGTGTCAGCTTACTTAATTTTCGGGCTGGCAGCCACGCGGAGATCCATATGGTGAGTATCGTTACAAGCAATGTCAACGCCAGTACCAGCGGATGATAGCCAAAAACCGCTTTATGCCGTCCCGGAATATCGTTTCCCAAAATGGTATTGGACAACTGTATCAGCCCCATACTGCCTGCAATGCCTATCAGATTCCCCGCCAGTATCGGAACAGTGCAAAGGCCAGCCGCTTCCTGTAAAAGGCACGTCTTGATCTGCTTTGGTGTGGCTCCAATACTAGAAAAAATACCAAACTGATGAATCCGTGCGTTCATGGATACCGCAAAGGAATTGTGAATAATCACAATCAGAGAAAATGCGGCCGCAAGCGTAATCAATATAAACATCGGAAACAACAGTCTTGGTGCCGTATCGCTGGAGTCCCTGACCAAGTACATTGCAAGGAGCGCATAATTATAGGCAACTTTTTCCGGTGCTGCCCCTATCTGCTGCGCAATATGGGGCATGTCTGAAAAAACGGAACCCATATCTTCAAAATAAATATCCAATACCGCTTCTGCACGGTCAGCTCCTTTGCCGTTTACCACGGCATCCTTCACATTTGCAAAATTTTTTACGGTTTCCATGTCCTCTTCTACAAATTCCCCATAGATCCGGCTGTGCCATCCGCCTTCCTCCTGTTCAATGCGTTCAACCTCGTATTTCCACGCATTGTAAAACAGCCCACACAACAGGGATAAGAACAGGGCGGAAATAAATGCCGCAATTATGACGGACAGACTGGACGAAGGATTGTTTTTTAGTAAACCAGCTAAATAATCTTTCCACATATCCAATTGTTGTCATACTTTTATGACAACGATTTCACCTCCTCCGTTCATCACTGATAATGTGTCCGTCTTCAACCGTTATAATGCGCTCTGCTTCCAAAGCTACCTTTTCATCATGGGTAATCAGTAAAATAGTCTGCTCCAGACTGCGACCCGCAAGCTTCAGCATGTCGATGATTTCTTTGGAATTTTTCTGATCCAGATTCCCGGTAGGCTCGTCTGCCAGAAGCAGGGCCGGACGGTAGATCAGGGAACGCGCAATCGCTACCCTCTGCTGCTGGCCTCCGGATAGCTGATTCGGCAAAGCGTCAAGTCTCTCCGCAATACCAAGGGAATTTACCACCTTCTCAAAATATTCCTGATTTGGCTTTTTCTTATCCAATGCAAGAGGCATAAGGATGTTTTTTCCCACCGTGAGCGTCGGGATAAGGTTATAAAACTGATATACAAGTCCCACTTTCCTGCGCCGGAAAATTGCCGCCTCTGTCTGGTTCAGTTTGGAAAGATCAATCCCATCTATCATAACCTTTCCCTCTGTGGGTTTATCCACACTGCCAAGAATATGCAGCAGGGTTGATTTCCCGGAACCGGATGCTCCGATAATTGCCACAAATTCCCCTTTGCTGACTGACAGGTCAATTCCATTAAGGGCTGTCACCTGATTTCCTCCTGAGCCATATACCTTCCTGACTCCCTCACATTTCAAAATTTCCATTTGGGGTTTCTCCTTTCATTTGCCTGTATCAGGCTATCCGTTCAGCCCCCGTCTTTTGCAAAACCCACTTTCAGCGTTCCCGCTGCTGACGCAGCTCTTTTTGCGCATATACGGGCGCTCCCTCAGGCCACAGCCTGACTGTCAAACTCATGCAGGCACGATTTGCCGGCCATCTGGGATCTTACTAAACTTTTACAATAAACAGTATAGCAAATGAAAGTTACAACTTAGTGACTGTAAAAGCGAATTTCAAAAAGAGCGCCGCCATCAGGTTTATTTTTTGCCCGTATGGTTCCGTTCTGGCGTTCAATCATCTCTTTTGACAAAGCCAGTCCGATTCCAATACCGCCCTCACAAGCGTTTTTCCCCCGGTAAAATCGTTCAAAAAGGTGCGGAATGTCTTCTTTTGCAAATCCTTCCCCATCATCCCAGATTAAGATTTCTGTATAGAGCGGATTCTGTGCATAGGAACAATAAACCTTTCCCCCAGGACTGTGCTCCATGCAGTTTTTCATCAGATTCATAACTGCCTCCATGGTCCAGTCCAGATCCACAGTTACCAGCATTTCCCCCTGTTCCGGTATTTCAACAGAAGTACATGAATTAACAAACAACTCCTGCAGGTTATCCGCTGCAAGGACAAGGAGGGTAAAGACATCTACCTCATCCCTTTGTAAATGTAAGGTTCCGGCATCAATCCTGGAAATCACCAGCAGAGCTTCTTCAAGATATGTCAGACGTAAAAGCTGTTTCCCTATCTGTTCCAGATGTTTATTGTATAAGATGAAGCTTTCACAGCACGGATGGCCATTTGTCCCATTGTCCTGCAAGATATGGCATGGTGGAAAAGTATCTGATGCGTTTTGCTTTAACATCTGGACAGAAAGAGAAATGGAAGTGATCGGCGTTTTAATCTGGTGGGCAATATTAGACAGGTTTTCCGCGAAATCATTCTTTGCCCGTACTGCCCTGTCCTTCGTCTGATAGAGAAATGTCACTGTCTTATAGATTTCATCTTCCAGTTTTGAAAAATCATCCTCCCCGGAAGCGGACAAAATGGCGGCTCTGCCGGTATTTACCTGTTCCAGATACTCCGCCAAAGTCCGGATTCGTATGGCCTCTATTTTATTTCGATACAAAAAGGTAACAATAAAAAGCAGGATTCCTGTCAGAAAACCCATTGCAGCAAACAAAATATTCTGCTGAGAGGCAGCTCCTGAAAAATCAGAAGTGCGATATCCCAATACAGACAGCACGCCTTCTTCTGACACGCCGTCAGGATTTCCTCCTATGGATTTCTTTAATGCTGCAGATACGATATTTTTGGTTTCAGGTGCCTGTTCCACTACTTCGCCGCAGATGGCATTCAGCAAATCAAACTGAAACCGGCTGTAATGGCAAGAAGCAAGCAGGACGGAAACGGTCGAAGCAACCAGGCTGACGGATAGGACGACTCCAAAAGTGACCAGTATATTTTTCTGTCCGCTCATAGGGTATCCTCCATACGGTAGCCTACACTTCTGACGGTTTTCAGACACACAGGCTGATAAAGCTTGTCTCTTAAACGTTTAATTGTAACGGTTAATGTATTATTGTTCACATAATTTCCATTTACATCCCACACTTGCTCCAGTATTTTTTCTCTGGTAACCGTCTTTCCCTTGTTCTGCATCAGACACAAAAGCAGCTGGTATTCTGCCTCGCTTAAAGAGATTTCCTCCGAATGGCAAAAAACCGTATGGCGGTTTAAATCCATTCTGATTCCGTCGCAGGAAAGATATTGTTCTGCCACGTTACCGGTTCTGCGGAGTAATGCTAAAATCCGTAAATATAACACCTCCAGTTCAAAAGGCTTCACGATATAATCATCCGCTCCATTCCCAAAACCCGAAACAATATCTGCACAGTCTCCCCGAACAGTAAGAAAAATAATGGGCAGCTCTTTCCAGTTCCTGCGAATCCACCGGCACAAACCGTCCCCGTGTCCGTCCGGCATGTTCCAGTCCAGCAAAACAAGGGCGGGAACACACTTTTTTAATGCCTGTCCTGCCTGTGCAAGCGTTTCAAAAATTGTTACCTTAAAGTTCTTCTGTTCCAGATATTCCTTTACAATCCATGCGATACCCGGATCATCCTCAATATAATACAGATCTACCATAGCCAGTCTCCAGTCCTTTCTTCCTTACCTTTCAATGATATCACTTGCAGTAAAACTACTTATTCGCTTAGGACATTCACCCTCCCCCGCAGACAGGCAAAGGCAAACTTCCTGTAACTTATATCTTAGCAAGTCAAAAGCCTCACGGCAGGCCCACGGGCATTAAACTTGCAGCGCAGCAGAGCTTTAAAATATTTGCCCCTCGCGTCATTCGTCAAATGGATGCTTCCCATCCGCTTCACTCATTGCTGGCGGAATCAAAAGCGACAATTTAATGACTGATTGTTCCCCTTTTGTCAGATGGCTCAAAAGGATTGTTTCGTTACTGTTCATGCAACGAATTTTAAATAGATTTGCCTGCCACTTTCAGATACTTAAAAGGAAACCGTCACAAACACAATCATAACAATTTTCGACTTTATAGGAAATTAAAAAGAAACCAGAGCTTCCGCCTATGCGAATGCTCCGGTCACCGATTATAGACTTTATAAAATACCGCTATATTTGACAACATGGATATAAATCCAAACTATTATCCTATTTTTCCTTCCAATATCTCAATTGCCTTTTCAACCTGATTATCTTTTCCTTCCGCTTCACTTGCCTCATAATCATATTCCAGTTCAATATCCGGTTCAATTCCCACACCATGGATATTTCTCCCTGAAGGCGTATAATATGCACTGATTGTCAGTTTAAGCGCTGTTCCATCATCCAGCCTGTGAATCTGCTGGACAATGCCTTTCCCATAAGTTGTTGTGCCAATCAGCGTACCTTTGTTATAATCCTGAATAGCTCCCGCAAGTATTTCCGATGCACTGGCAGAATAGCCGTTCACTAAAACCACAAGAGGCACCTCAAGCTCCCAGGTATCATCTCCCCGGTATTCCTTGCGTTTTCCATTCTTATCTTCCGTATATACAATCAAGCCCTGCGGCAGAATTCTTCCGGCAATTTCTACCACCGCTCCAAGGTCCCCTCCCGGATTGCTCCGCAAATCAAGAATCAGACCCTTCATCCCATATTCATTCAATTCCGCCATGGCTTCCGCATATTGATCCACTGTGATTGCATCAAATTCGCGGATGCGCAGATAACCAATACCATCTGTGTCCTCCAGAATACCGCTGTCCACTGTTGATGTTTCAATCTGCTTGCTTCTTATAACCTGTATGTCAAGAAAGTCGCTTTCTCCTTCTCTGTATATAGTTAAATTGACTGTGGTTCCTTCTCTGCCCTTGACGCGGTTCACAACCTGGGTCAGGCTCAGTCCCTGGGTGGATTCGCCATCTACCTCATAAATAATATCCCCTTCTTTAAGTCCGGCCTGCAGCGCTGGAGATTCCTCCATCACACCATTTATCATTGCCATATTCATCTGTTTACTCATAGATATGTAAGCGCCAATTCCATAAGAAATTCCCTGATTGCTGTTTACCGCCTCTTCCAGTTCTTCTACAGAATAATACTCAGAATATGGATCTCCCAACGCTTTCACCATTCCCTTGTAAATCCCATCCTGCAAATCCCCTGCTGACACCTGGTCGTCATAAAAATAGTAGGTATCAATTACTTCCTCTATGGTTTTCATTTTCTGAAGCGTATCGCCATTTACAATGCTTTCTCCCTCAGAAGCGGCAGAAGCATCTGTTTTCCGCACACTGATTAACCGCCACGCCACACTTCCGGCATAAACGCCAGTCATTAAAAGCAAAACAATTAACGCCCCTGTAATCAGTCCACCCCAAAAAGCTTTAACGGACTTCTTCTTTTCATCTTTGTTCCCATCTGGCAGTATCATATCTGCTCTTTCTGACTTATCCACAAAAACACTCCCCTATCCAATATCATTTTTATTCCCGTGAGCAATGAGCCAAGTGGCTGCTTGCAGACATTTATTTACTATCCAAAATAATTCCTTGGATTCACATAATTTCCATTAAGGCGGACTCCAAAATGAAGATGATTGCCTGTGGAGCGTCCTGTGCTTCCCACCGCCGCAATCTTCTCTCCTTTTGCCACCTCTTTTCCCTTGGAAACATAAAGGGCTGAAGCGTGCATATAAATGGTGTACAAGCCGCTTCCATGATCAATCATTATATAATTTCCCATACTGCTGCTATAATCCGCCGCCACCACTTTTCCATTGTAAGCTGCCAGAATGGGACTTCCCCCAGGAGCTGCCATATCCAATCCATTGTGGAATTTCTGTACCTTAAGCGTTGGGTGCATTCTATTGCCATATTCATCAGAAATCCTTGTATAGGAAGGCGCCGGCCAGGTAAACATACCTCCGTCATACTTTGGCCTCTGTTCCTCAGCCAGTTTTTTTCTTTCCTCGGCAACAGCCGCCTCAAGTGCAGCTATGGTTTCATTCTGCGCCGCGATATCCGCTTCATACTCCCTGATAGCGGCTTCCTGCCCCTGAATATCCGTAGACACCTTATAGATTTCCTGCTCTTTTTCCTTAATCATCTCATTGAGCGATGCTTCTTCCTTCTCAACTGAAAGCTTTGCTTCCTTTAAAACATCCCGTTCTTCTTCCAGTCCTTCCTTACACAATGCCACATACTCGGCATATGCCACATACTCATCCAGCATCTTGCGGTCATAGGCGGATAACATTTCTATATAATCCGCTTTATTGAGCATATCACTAAAGCTTCTGGCATTAAAAAGCAGCTCAATATACAGTGTATCACCCTTTTCATACATAAACTTAATCCGGGTTCTCATGGCATCATACTGTTCCTGCTGTACTCTGATAGCTTCCTCCAGCTCTGCTGTTTTTTCTACAATCTGCTCTTCTTTTTCTGTAATTGTAACCTTCAGCTCATTGATTTTATTTTGTATAACCGTCAGCTTACCGTCCAGCTCCGCAACGTAATTGGCAAGGTTGGCCTTGGACGCCTCCAGCTCCTTCTTTAACGCTTTAACATCTGTCAATCCGCTCTGCAAAGCTTTCTTTTCCTGCTGCGCCTTGTTTATTTCCTGTTCTTTCTTTTTGATACTGTCATTGGTAAGTTCGCTGGCATAAGCTGTTGTTTCATATTTACCTGCAATGCCAAAAACCAGCGAAAGAAGCAGTACCATACAAAGAACATTTTTCCATCGTCCCATATCTGTACCTCCATATATCACAGATCAATCCGTAATTCTAACTTTACAGGAATGTCCGGATATTCACTTCCAACGCCCATTAAACTCTCAAATGTTTTCTTACCGTAGTTATACTTCCCAGAAAACCAATTCCAACCCCCATTAAAATCGACAAGGGCAACAACGTGCTGAAAATTGTTTCCACAGGCAGAAAAGACAACAGTCTTGTAAGCACCGAAAATTTAATCATAATATATTCAATTACCTTGTTGTAAAGAACATAGATAAGGCCTATAGGAATCATTGCGCCAATCACGCCAATAAGCATTCCTTCTATAACAAAAGGCGAACGTACAAAAAAGTCTGTGGCGCCTATATATTTCATAATTGTAATCTCTTCCTTCCTGACCGAAATTCCAATCGTCACCGTATTGCTGATCAGGAAAATGGAAACTGCAAAAAGTATCGCTATAATTCCCACCGAAATATATGCTACCAGCGCATTTACCCCTGTCAGAGTTGATGCCGTGATTTCCGAACGGTTTACATCTCTTACTCCTGTAACACCTTCCAGATAAGTCACAAGTGCAGGCTGCATGGATACATCATTCAGGTAAACCACATAATGGGCCGAATTTTCCAGCGGATTATCGGGAAATCCGTCTGCATATCCTTTGAGATAATCTTCTTTAAATTCTTCCCACGCTTCATCTGCCGTGACAAACTCCATTTTTGACACTTCCGGGCGTTTATCTATCAAAGCTCCTATTTCTTCTATCCTTTCCTGGGCAATTCCATCCTCAAACATAACGGATATAGAAATGTTTTCCTGTGCAGATATTACAATATTCTGGAAATTCATAACAATTGCATAAAACAGGCCAAATAAAAACAGACAGGCGCCAATGGTTGCAATAGAAGCTAAAGAAAACCATTTATTTCTGAAAATATTTATAAACCCCTGCCTGATGGTATAAAAAAATGTACTAATCCTCATCGATATAACCACCCTTTTCTTCGTCGCTCACAATGACGCCTTTCTTCATCGTTACCACCCTTTTCTGCATCGCATTGACAATTTCACGATTGTGCGTTACCACAAGCACGGTAGTTCCATTTTCATTAATCTGTTCCAGAAGTTTCATAATTTCCCATGAGTTTTTGGGGTCCAGGTTTCCTGTGGGTTCATCTGCAAGGAGAATTGTCGGACGGTTTACAAGCGCTCTGGCAATCGCCACTCTCTGCTGCTCTCCACCGGAAAGCTGCCTTGGCTTTGCCTTATATTTCCCGGCAAGTCCCACCGTTGCCAGTATACTTGGTACATTTCTTTTAATTTCCTTATTGGACACTTGTATAATCCGCTGCGCAAAAGCTACATTTTCATATACATTTCTATCTTTCAACAGCCGGAAATCCTGAAAAACAATACCCAGATTCCTCCTGAATTTGGGTATTTTTCCGTGTCGGATACGCACCAGATCATATCCCATCACGCTGATATCACCAGAAGTCGGCACCAGCTCCCGAAGCAAAAGCTTGATCATTGTGGATTTCCCTGAACCACTGTCACCCACAATAAACACAAACTCGCCTTTGTTAATATGTAAATCCACTCCGTTCAACGCCGGAGCGCCTGTCGCATATGCCTTGCTCACGTTGTTCAATGTAATAATTTCATCCCTGTCGGAAACCGGTCTTTTTCTCTTTCTGCCCTTCATTCATTTCACCTTTCGCCAAAGTATACTTAACCTTAATATTCAAAACTCTCCATGTAATTCATGTATTTCACCACCATTAACGCAATACGGAATGTAATAGCATCCTCAAAAACACGAAGATCAAGCCCTGTGCTCTTTTGGAGCTTATCCAGACGATACACTAGGGTATTCCTGTGAATAAATAACTGCCTGGAAGTTTCAGATACATTCAGGCTATTGTCAAAAAATTTATTTATGGTAGTCAGCGTCTCCTCATCAAATTCATCGGGACTCCTTCCACCAAAAATCTCTCTGATAAACATTTTGCATAAAGGAATGGGCAGCTGATAGATCAGCCTTCCTATTCCCAGCTCACTATATGCAATAATATCCCTGTCTCCAAAGAAAATCTTTCCTACATCCATTGCCATTTTCGCTTCCTTAAAGGAACGGCTTACTTCCTTAATTTCTTTCACAACCGTACCGTATGCAATATGTACGCCCTTCATCCCTTCTTTCTTTAAAAATGTTTCTATCGTACCTGCAGACCGTTCAATTTCCCGCGGGCTGTCCCCATCAGATAAGTCCTTTACCACAATCACATTCTTTTCGTCTACTGCCGTAATAAAATCCTTACTGTTACTGCCAAAGAAAGTCCGCATTACTTCAAGCGCATTACTGTCCTTGCTGTCTGCTGTTTCAATAACCATAACCACCCGTTTTACATCTGCCTGTATATGCAGCTTCTTGGCTCTGCTGTAAATATCGACCAGAAGAAGATTATCAAGAAGAAGATTTTTGATAAAATTATCTTTATCAAAGCGTTCTTTATATGCTATCAGCAGATTCTGGATCTGAAATGCTGCCATCTTTCCAACCATATATACATCTTCGCCTGTTCCTGCTGCAAGCAAAACATATTCCAATTGCTGTTCATCCCATATTTTAAAGTATTGATACCCCTGTATCTCCTGTGAATCCGCCGGAGATTTTGCAAACTCTGCCGCTTCCGGTCCACACCCGGACATACTGGCCATTGTAGAAGCTGCCTCTTTTCCATCTGTATCCATAACGCAGAAATCTACCCTGGCTATTGCCTTAAGCCCCTCAATTGTATTCTGCAATATCTGATTAGATATCATTTACCCCTCTCCTTCTCCTGTTTTAAAATACTATGCAAAATAAACAATAGTTCTTCCACATAATTTTGCTCCCCAAGACACTCTTTTTTCATTTTAATATAAATGTACAAAAAAATCTACCTGTATTTATGCCATTTTTGTGTATATTTGATGTTTTTTGGGTCTTTTTACCAATTATAAACACTATGCAACCTATACAAAAAAAGATTATAAAGAAAGGAAACCAGGTATTTCACTTTCTTCCAATTTGTGATACACTGGTTATAAAGTTATATAAGGGAATTGTTCCCTTAGGAAAGGAGTGGCCAGATGGATATTCCCGAATTATCAACCGCTTTAGCAAACGTAAATCTCAAAAATCAAGTGGGAATCGCCGTGCTTGATAAAGCAATGGAAAGTTCAGAAGCTGTGGGAGCCAGTCTTATCAATATGATGGACCGCTCTATGGAATTGTCTGTAAATCCTGATATCGGAAGCAATATTGATATGCTGATATAATCAGCGGAATATCAATTGAGACATCAGTTGTGCAAAAATTCCTGTCATCACACTAAGGCAAAGGATAAGACCCAGTACAAAAGGTACTGTGACCATCTTATCCTTTTTTTCTTTTCTCCCCTTCCAAATTCCGGTCAGGATGCCGCTCCTTCCCTCCTTTGTTCCAATCCACACCAAAACCGCCCATGCAAGCGGCAGTGTCACCGCTGCCAAAACCAGATAAACCGCTATTCCATAAATCATAAAGTCATTTGTAATTTCCACCGCCTGCCCGCTATATATACCAGGGTCTGCTTTAAGAGCCCCATACATAAGCAGGGCATTACTTCCGTTAATCAAACTATGATAAAGCACCGACGCCCAAAGGCTGCCCGTCACTTCCACCAGAAGCACAGCCAGAATGCCCATCACAAACGCATAGGCCGCCTGATTAAAGTTCATGTGAACCAATGCAAAAACAGCTGCCGACATCAACATTGCTTTAAAAGCGCTTCCGGACTTGCAAAAAGAGCGGTAATAGGCTCCCCGACAGGCAATCTCTTCAAATACAGGCGCAACAATGCCAACAGACAAAAACAAAACACCAAAAGACATCTGCCCTGCCTGCTGCTCCTCTAACATAACCGCCACTTCATTTTCAACCCAAAGTTGTGAAATCAGGTTGAACAAAGTAAGCGTCGGTACAGTTAAAAAGGTAAACAGCACAGTCTTAAGCACAGTGCTTATTTTGATTTTATGAAATCCTAAAAAGGAATCCAGCTTTTCTCCTGATATCAGCGCAAAAACCAGTATAGGAATTATAACTGTCAGTTCAACAAAAAAATTGCTGAAGAATAAATTATCCATTAGCGCCGGAAAGAGAAAAGCCGCCACATAAATCAGACCAATATAGCAGAACAGAGTAATGAGGAATGCCCAATTTGCTTTCTTACTATTCATTTACGAAAACCTTCCTTATACCTTTTTAATTCCATCCGGCTCAATCACAATCAAACGCTGTTTATACAGACTGCCCACCGCCCGTTTAAACTCATTTTTACTCATACCCGTTTTTTCCCTTATCAGCTCCGGAGCCGCTTTATCATTAAAGGGAAGTTTCCCCCCTGCCTTACTTAGCATTTCCATCACTTTATCCGCATCACGTCCCATTTGAATATATGCCTTTTCCCTAAGACTTAATGTTAGTTTTCCATCCCCAAGAACTTCCGCCACGCGCGCGTTTACCAGATCGCCCGGTACAAGATCCTCCACAGGTTCTCTTTTAGGAATCAGACCGCAGTAGCGATCGTCCACTGCCACAAAAACACCGTAATTTTCACTGATTTCATATACCCTGCCAACCACACGATCATCCTTTTTATAAGGGCTGTCTGTCTGCAGATAATGATATACCTTCATTGTGGTACAAAGCCTGCTGCTTTTATCTATATATAAGGCAACCAGGCATTCTTCTTCCGGTTCCACTTTTCTGGTTTGCTCTTTAAAAGGAAGCAATAAATCCTTTTCCAGCGTCCATCCCAGAAACGCGCCGATTTTTCCCACTTCCTTTACCTTAAGCACTGCAACTTCTCCCACTGAAAACTCCGGCTGTCTGACAGTAGCTATCATACGATCGCGCGAATCCCTGTAAATATACACTTCCATCCTTTGCCCAACGACTGCCCCAAAGGGCACCTCTTTGCCTGGCAAAAGCACCTTTTCCTTATAATCCGCCCCTTCTTCAGGGTCTGCAAGATAAACGCCAAACTCAACTTTTTTAACAATAACCAATTCCTGTCTTTTACCTAACTCTATCATATCTCCCTATTTCCTTTCTTCCTGTAGCTCCACAATACAGCAAATGACATTTTCTTCGTTTTTGAGCGCCACCACATATCCTCCGTCCTTGCAAGATGCCGTATAAGGAACTAAAACATCTCCTTTTACCGCCTGTTTTTTATACTCGGCTCTAAGCTGTCTGATCTGATATTTTTTTTCAACCCCCTCCAGTGCAATTCTGATAAACTGACCATTATTAACATGATGATTGGTATCCAGATACCGGGAAGTAATCTGCACAGGCACCCCCCGTTCCATATTTTCCGGCAACAGTATCCTTCTGGGCGCATAATCCATTGTCAGCCTTGGCTCCAGTTCATATTTATCAAGCATATCTGCCGGAGGCTTCGTGGGCCTGCCCGTCCTTGTATCAAGCAGACTCCAAATGGTATTAGCACAGGCAATATCATCGCCTGTCTCGTCTTTCATCAAAAAATTCCTGTACCCTACAAATCCTTTAAAATCATATGGCATTGTGCCAATCAGAACCCTTTCGCCCAGCTTTGGATATCGTTTCACTACAATCTGCCACGAGGACATAACCCATACCAGATTTTGCGTCTTCAGATACGCAACCCCAAGGCCAATATCTTCTGAATGAAATGTAGAGCAATCCTGAAAATAATCAAGTAAAGCTTCCAATTTTAAGTGTCCCGTTTCATCCA
>CANCXX010000065.1 GCA_947381965.1 uncultured bacterium | reverse complement strand
GATAATATGCCACAGGAAGCATGGATTCAGTAAGTCGGCTAAACTCTGATTTAGGTGATTGTGGGGAAGGAAAATATGGAGAGATTAACAATAGAGTATTGTGGCGAGTATGTGCCGCGTGAATTATGCAGCATAGACAGGTTAGGTGGTGCGGATGACTGCGATCTTTGCTGTGAATATTGCAAGGCAGCAGAAGAGGGAAGCGAAGATTGCAGAGGATGTGCAATCAATAAATGCTTTAATAGATTGGGTGAATACGAGAATTTACAGGATAAACTGGATAATCAATTTGATGGATGCCTGGATATTGGGACGTTTGTGGACTCAATAATTGAATATGACAAACAGCTTTCCAGAGATGAAAAACTTGCAGAGGCAATTATGATTACGAACGGCAATGCCCGTAAATATTATGAGTGGACTGATTTGCAGAAACAAGGGTTACTGCTGAAACTGCCTTGTGCGGTGGGAGATATGGTGTATGTTTTATGGTGCAGAACATCAGAAAAACGTGCGATATACAAAGCAGAAGTAAGGGAAATGCGATTAGGAAAATATATGGGTAGGAAAAAGATGAAATATCTACTTGAGCCAACAAGTGAAAGAGGAAAGATAATTATATTTTATGATGATGATTTTGGCAAAACAGTTTTCCACACCAGAGAAGAAGCCGAAACCGCATTGAAAGAATTATGAATATCCGGCAGCAGGCATATCAGGCGGGCGGTGCGGTATAAACACAGCAACACGGAAATTAAAATGCGTACAGATAAATACGGAACCCGTCTTATAGAGATACAAAAAGATGTGGAGGGAGAAACACACGGAAGACTCCCAGACGGAAGAACATGGCATAAGTTACTGCCATACATAGAAAAACTGCCTCCATACAAAAAAGGAGACATCCTGTATGTGAGGGAGGCATACTGTCCGGACTATTTCGATGGGGGGATTGCGGGATACAGAGATGGAGGTATGAGAGGAAACAGAAATGCCTATAAAGCTGATTATCACAAAGAGACTGTTGGTGATTATGTGCCGGAACCCAAGTGGACGCCCTCCATCCATATGCCAAAGAGCGCGGCCCGTATCTGGTTAAAAGTGACAGATGTAAGGGCGGAGCGGATACAGGATATAGATGGTCAGGAAGTATTAAAAGAAGGGGTAAACAGTCAGGTGCATCCGGATGCGGACTATTTTGACGGAAATCAGAGGGAAATGTATGCGGAGCTGTGGGACTCCACCATTAGTAAGAAAGAGATTGTCCTTTATGGCTGGGATGCAAATCCGTGGGTATGGGTGATTGGGTTTGAGAGATGTAAAAAACCGGAAGGAGCATGAGCAATGATAAAAAACAGCTTGAGGCAGCAGGCATGAAACAAATAAACAGGCGGTGCACCACCGACCAAAGTATCTGCACCGCCATCACGCTTAAGGATATTATAGCATGGGGGTAATCCTTAAGCAACAGCAAAATGGAGGGTTACATATGTGCATGACAAAAAATGAGTTAATCAGTGATGTGGCAGCAGGCCTTGTAATGGCGCTGAGCAGGGAGCAGGTGGATATTGTAAAGGCAGTTTTTATTGTTAAAATGCAGGGATATGATATCCATGAGGTAAATACGCTGCCATCAGTGGAGGTGGCCGACAATGATTATATTTTAAAGCGCTTCACCGTGGACATGCTGGCAAAAGGAGTAAAAGAGAGCAGTATAAAGTCCTATCTGAACATTGTCCGCCCTTTTCTTGATACAACAGGCATTAATTTTACGGACATCACATCACAGCATGTCACGGACTATCTTGCAGTAAAAAAGGTTGCGCAGAATGCAAACGGGAGGAAAAATACACAGGCCTATCTTGCAGGCATCTGCAGAGTGTTGTTTATATTTTTTACCTGGGCCTATAAAAAACATCATATCCGGGAAGATATCATGCGTGATGTAGACCGGATAAAAACTAAGCAGAAGAAAAAAGACCGGATTACGCCTGAAGAAATGGAAGCCTGCCGGGAGACATTAAAGGACAGCCGGGAAAAAGCCCTGTTTGAGCTTATGATATCAACGGGGATGCGTGTGGGAGAGATAGCAAAGCTACGGATAGAGGATATAGACTTCCAGCAGCGGAAGGTAAGCATTCATGGGGAGAAAACGGAAAATGCGGAGAGGGAAGGATATTTGAGCATAAGGGCAAGAAACGCATTAAGAAAATACACAGGCAGCAGGACTGAAGGGTATGTGTTCCGTCCATTGCGGAATGTGCTTAAGGACAGTCAGGCTGTCAGCAATGGAACAATAGAGGATATAGCCAAGGAAATAGGCAAGAGGGCTGGGGTACACTGTAAAACCACAGTGCATATATACCGCAAGACCTTTGCAAGCGAGACATACCGCAGGACAGGAAATATTAAGCTGGTATCAATCCTGCTGGGACATGCAAGCACAGCTATTACGGAAAAATATTATTTGATTGACGATATGAAAGACATTGAATATCAGGCTTTATATGTTGCGTAGGAGGGATATTGTGGATAAAAAGATGTTGATGGAGTATATAGATGCTTGTGAATTAATAAAAGAAACCGAGATGGATATTAAGAGGCTGAATAAAAAGAAAAAGACTATTTATCAAACAAATGTAAAAGGAAGTAATCCTGATTTTCCCTATGAGGCAAAACATTTTCATATCGCGGGGGCAATCTTTGCGGCAGGGGATGATTCGCAATTAAGATGTGAAGAACGAATACTCGCAGAAAGAAAGGCTAGTGCGGAAAAAATTAGGAATCAGGTAGAGGAATTTATTAATACAGTTCCAGTCAGGATACAGAGGATAATACGTATGAAATACTTTGAAGGAAAATCATGGGAAATTGTAGCAACCCATCTTGGAAGAACAGCAACAGCAAATAGCGTGAGAAAAGAATTTGAAAGATTTTTAAAAGAAAAATAAAGTTTGTCCGTTTTGTCCACATTGTCCGCTTTGAATATGTTATCATATAAAATGAAATTAGTCTGTTAATAGAAAGGAGCAGTCCGCAAAGGGCTGCTCTTATTGTTGGGAGGTTAATATGTTAAAATCGTGTAGTTATTGTGGAAGAATACACGATAGTAAGTATGATTGTGGAAAAAAGCCTGCAAAATTTCGAAAAAGAAATGAAAAAGATTTATTCCGGTCAACATCTGCCTGGCAATGTAAGGCGGAAGAGATTAAGATGCGGGATCATTATCTTTGTCAAATATGTATTAGAAATTTGTATGATACCAGGGTGAAGCTGAATTGTTGTAAACTTTCTGTACATCATGCTATTCCGCTTAAAGAAAATTATGAATTGCGTTTGGAGAGTGGAAACCTTTTGACGCTTTGTTCTAAACATCATGAAATGGCAGAGAGAGGAACAATTCCATTAAACATGATTTTAGAAATAATCCGGCAGCAGGAAAAGGTCCCCCCCCGGTTAAGACGAAGCGGAAAATCAAAATGCTGTCAGACCTACGGCACACCCCTGTGCATAAAATATTCCCACATCAACTTTTTGAAAGGAGGCGCATATATGCCAACACCATCAAAACCATATGCTGTGATTAAGGGTGAAAAAAGGTCACATAGGACAAAAGAAGAGTTAAACCAGAGGAAACAGGCAGAAGATGCTATGTCCTCTAAAGAAAAGATACGGAAGCGGAAAGAGGTAAGGGAGAACAGGACTGCCAGTAAAGAATTTGACAGGGTTCAGAAACTGCTTGACAAGATTGACAAAAATGATGCTCTTTATGAGGCTGTCATTAACAGATATTGCATTTTACAGGCAGAATGTCAGGAGATTGAAGAAAGAAGGAACGTATTTTTTATACTTATTAAAGAATTAGAAGATAAAATAAACAAGATTTCCAGAGAGGATAAACAGGATTTTTTTCTGGAGCTTACAGAAATATCCGGAAATATTTTAAAATTGGCAGGGCATATGAATGCCTGTGATAAATTGTTACTACAAAAAAGAAAGATGCTTTTGGATATTGAAAAAGAAAACATTATGACCATAGCGGCAATGCTCCGGTCTGTGCCCAAGAAGACAACGGACAAGGTAAATCCGCTGTATGAGGCGCTTGGGGGATAAATGATTGAGAAAAGCGTTGCGTTTATGTATTGTAAGTGGGCTGTGAGGCCTAAAAACAATAAGGTTCCCAGATATGTAAAATTACAGTGTGCGGCATGGATGAAAATTGCCAGAGGAAAGGATAAAGAGGCATATGTGGATGAGGATCTTTACCAGAAACTGATAAAGGTCCTGCACCTGATTATTCACCCGGACCTGATGAAACCCATGGATGAAGCGTTGGAACCTTATGCTATGTTGATGATAACAGCAGCTTTCTGTACAAAACTAAAGAATAAAGAAAACCTGAATATCAGGTATTACACTACGGTGCTTCTTAAAATAGCCAGAAAAAATTTCAAGACATTTAATTCAGGTGTGATATTTATATTATTGATGCTAACTGATTCCCGGTTTTCAAGATTTTTTTCTGTCGCCCCGGATTTGAAACTGTCTAAGGAGCTGCAGGGGGCAATAAAGAAAATCATTAAATCAAGCCCGGTGTTGTGTGATGAACAGGAGCCTGTATTTCAGACACTGCGGAGTGAGATAAGATGTTTATTAACAGAAAGTGAATATGTACCATTGGCGTATTCAGAAGACCGGATGGATGGAAAACTTGCAAATGCTTTCCTTGCAGATGAGGCTGGGGCAATGGATTCCTATCCGGTGGAAGCTATGAGATCATCACAAATTACGCTACTGAATAAGCTTGGAATTATTATAAGTACAGAGTATCCCAATGACAATAATGTAATGATTGATGAGGAAGATAAGGCTAAAAAGGTACTGGACGGATTAAGAAGTAGTAAAAGAATATTTTCGTTAATTTATGTACCAGATGACAATCTTCTGCAGGATGACCAGTGGATGACTAACGATTTGGTAATTTACCAGAGTAATCCGGTGGCAGTAACGAATAAGAATATATTTAATTCTATTTTGGAGCTGCGTTCAGATGCCATTGATTATGAAAATAAAAGGGAAAACTATCTTTGTAAACATAATAATATTAAATATAAAAGTCTGGGGGTTGAGGGATATGTGGATATCATTAAGGTCCGTGCCTGCAAGAGAAAAAGGGATGACGGGTGGTGGAGCGGCCGGAGGGTATGGGTCGGGCTGGATTTATCCTTGTCAGATGATAATGTGAGTGTGAACATGGGAACTTATGAGGGGGAGGATATAGAAAACTGTGATTTGTATTCAAAAACATTTGGATTTATACCAGCGGATAAAATAGAGTTAAAAAGCAGGCGGGAGGATGTGGACTACAAAAGGCTGATTAGAGAAGGAAGCTGTTTTGCATGTGGTGATGAAGTGATTTCCTATTCTTTTATAGAAAAGTTTATTTTGGGGTTGCCGGATATTTATGGTGTGGAAATTGTGCAGTTAGGATATGATAAATGGAATGCCATGAGCACAATACAAAAAATAGAAGAACATGGTATTGAGTGTGTGGAGGTAAAACAGCATTCCAGTGTACTTCATTCACCAACAAAACTGTTAAAAGAAAAAATTCTGAAAAAAAAATATCATTATGAGGAAAATCTTATGCTGGAAATTAATTTTCAGAATGCCAGATGTACAGAGGACACAAATCAGAATAAGTATGTGAATAAAAAAAAATCATCCGGAAAAGTGGATCAGGTGGTAGGTAATATTATTACAACATATCTAATTGAGCAGGAAATACTCTATGAAACAAGTAATTTTGGTGCACAGGTAGTATAGGAGGATTAGGACAAATGTGGTTTTTTAGCAGGAGGGCAGCACCGGATGAAGAAATAGTAGGCGGGAAAATAGCAGAAGGCGGCGGGGAGGAATCAGCAGGAGAAGAGGATATTCTTCAGGCAATGCGGGGGAATGATTTTATTGATTTTGATAATGCAATGAAAGTGCCTGCTTTTTCTGCCTGCATCAATATAATTGCAGATACTATATCTATGATACCAATCAGATTGTACCGGAGGAGTGGTGATGAAGTATCCGAAATAAAAGATGATGTACGGGTACGTCTTTTGAATGATGACACAGGAGATACTTTAAGCGCTACACAAATGAAGAAGGCTCTTGTAAGAGATTATTTTGAAAAAGGAGCATATATTTATATAAACAGGAATGGGCTGACGGCAGAATCACTTCATTATGTAGACAGTAGAGAAGTATCATTTAACTATTCAACAGACCCGATTTTTAAGGAATATATGATTATGGTCAGGGGGGAAACTTATGAACCATATCAGTTTATAAAAATTCTCCGAAGCACTAAAAATGGATATAACAGTGTCAGTTTTGTTGAGGAGAATAAAGAAATTATAAACGTGGCATATTCTTCGCTCCAATATGAAAAAAATCTGGTAAAGACAGGAGGAAACAAAAAGGGATTTGTGAAGTCTCCCAAAAAACTGGCAGAACCAGCAATGAAAGCGTTGAAAGCAGCATGGAAAAGGCTGTATCAGAATAATTCAGAAAATGTGGTGATACTAAATGACGGGCTGGAATTTCAAGAGTCGTCAAATACGTCAGTGGAATTGCAACTGAATGAAAATAAACGCTCTAATTCGGATGAAATATGTAAAATATTTAATATGCCGCCTGAAATGGTCCGGGGGAATGTAAAGGAGGCTGACAAAATTACATATATACAGTATTGTATCATTCCAATTTTAAGGGAAATTGAGTGTTCGTTAAACAGGGACCTGCTTCTTGAAAAAGAAAAAGGGACCTGTTTTTTTGAGGCGGATACTACTGAACTTACAAAGGGGGATATAAAAACAAGATATGAAGCTTATGCTATTGCCTGTAAAAATGGATTTATTCAGCCGGACGAAGTACGTTTTAAAGAAAATATGCCTGCACTTGGACTTAATTTTGTTAAGTTCGGTTTGCAAGATGTTATGTATGATCCAAAAACAAAAGAATTTTATGTGCCCAATATGAATCAAAAAGGAGGTCTAGATTATGAGGGTAGAAATAAGAAGCAGTAAGGTAATTATTGACGGTTATGTAAATGCTGTAGGCCGGGATTCGCGTCCAATTAGAGACAGGATTACAGGAGAAAGATTTGTTGAACAGATAGTTCCGGGGGCATTTAAAAGGGCGCTTGAGAGGAACGAGGTAAAGCTGCTTTTGAACCATGATGAGAACCGGGTGCTTGGCTCCACAGAAACGAATCTAACCTTGTATGAGGATGAAATAGGGCTGCGGGCACATGCGGAGGTAGATGATGCGGAAGTGGTTGAAAAAGCACGATTAAAGAAACTTCGGGGTTGGTCATTTGGATTTAAAGACCGCGGTGCAAGTGAAGAAGCAATGCCTAGTGGGATGAAACGAAGATTTGTTGAAGAAATGGAACTTTTGGAAGTGTCTATTATTGATGAAAGAAAAATTCCATGCTACATAGGAACATCCATTGAAGCAAGGGCAGAGGGAAAAGAAGTAATTGTAGCGGATCTGGTGGAAGTGCGCGCCCAGTACGTGGAAGCAAAAGAAGAAGAACCAGTGGACTACAGTAGATATAAAAATAGAATTAAAGAATTGGAGGAAAACAATGAGAAGAAGAACAGTTAGTGTAAGGAATTATATACAAAGGAGGGCAGAAGATTTAAAATCCCTTAGCGAGCAGAGGACAGAACTGATTCAAGAGATGAAGGAGCTTGCAGGAAAGGCAGAGAATGAACAACGGGCAATGACAGAAGAAGAAAACGCCCGGTTTGATGAAATTGACGGGCAGGTAGTGGCGCTTGACTCCACGATAAAAAAACTGGAAAGAGCCAGGAATTTAAAACTGAATGTGATTTCAGATAAAAAAAAGGAAGAACTTAAAAAGGAGGAAATTGAAGAAAGAGCATTTGAAGTCTATATCCGAAAAAAATGCGGTGGCGATTTTGTAGAAGAACGTGCCGGGGAGCAGAATATTGATATGGGGAATAATGGGGCAATTATTCCAGTTACAATTGCAAACAGGATTATTAATACAGTAAGAGACATCTGTCCTATATTTGAGCGCGCAACCAGATACAATGCAAAAGGCAGTTTAAAAATCCCTGTATGGGGGCTTGCGAATGAAAAACATGACATTACGGTTGGTTATCAGGAGGAATTTACCGAACTGACAGCAGATTCAGGCAAGTTTTCCAGCATTGACCTTTCCGGGTATCTGGTAGGCGCTCTTGTGCTTATCGGTAAGTCAGTCGCTAATAATGCGGATGTTGATGTAGTTGGTTTTGTCGTGGCAGAAATGGCCCGTAAAATTGCCAGCTTTATAGAAGGAGAACTTCTGACAGGAAACGGAATAAAATCAGCAACGGGGGCGTTAAGTACCAAGAATGTGAAAACAACAGTGGCTTCTGAAACTGTTACGTCTGATGAGCTGATTGATGTACAGGCTGGGATTAAGCAGGTATATCAGAAAAAAGCCTGCTGGATTATGAATCCAGATACTTTTACAGCAGTCAGAAAACTGAAAGATAAAAATGGAAGATATTTGTTACAGGATGATATTACTGGAGATTTTCCTTATCGGCTTCTTGGTAAACCTGTTTTTGTTTCTGACAATATGCCGAAAATGACAGCGGGAAACAAAGCGATTCTATATGGAGATTTAGAAGGGCTTTCTGTAAATATGCGCGAAAATATCCAGATTCAGATTCTGCTTGAAAAATATGCGACCCAGCATGCAGTAGGGTTTGTGGCATGGTTTGAATTTGATTCCAAGGTTACGGATCATCAAAGGCTGATAGCATTGCAGATGAAGGCGGCTGCCTAAGAATAGATATAAAAGGGAAAGTGGATAAAATGAAGCTTAGTGAGATTACAAAAACGGATGTAATTGAATATCTGCGTCTGGATAAAGAGATGTATGAAGAAAATACGCTTGGTGACAGGCAAATAATTAGTATTATGAAGGCAGCATATGATTACATTCTGGATTACACAGGCTTGTCTCCTCAAAAGGCTGATGAGCATGAACAGTTTTATGTTGCATATATGGTCCTATGTCAGGATATGTATGATAACAGAGCTTTTTATGTTGATAAAAATAATGTGAACAAAGTGGTGGAATCCATACTTGCTATGCACTGTGAGAACTTGTTATAGGAGGCGACATGGTTGTTAATCCGGGGGAACTGAATAAATGGATAAAAATAGTGGATATTGAGGTGCCGGAGGACGATTTTGGAATAGAAAAAGAAGTAAAATTAGTCAGGGAAACATGGGCTAAAGTTACCAGAGTAAGTGTAACCGAGGTGATGAAAGCAGGGCGGGAAATTGAAGTGGAAAGATGCCGTTTCCTTGTCAGATACACTCCAAAGGAAATAACACATTCCATGTTTATACTTTATGCAGGCACATATTACCAGATTGAATATGTTAATAACTATAGAGATTCTAATGAATACATAGAAATCATGGCAGTGGCGGGAGGTGCATGATGGCAGAGTTTCAGGTAGATTTTGATGACAGTTTTTTAAAAGATTTGCTGGAAACAGACTTTGATGAAATATGTGAAGAGGCGCTAACCAGTGCGGCACCCATTTTTGAAGAGAAAATGAAGAGTGAAGTACAAAAAACAATCCTGCATGAAGGAGAATCAGAACTTGTGGAATCCTTCAGGGCATCAAAGCCTGTAAAAACTAAAAATGGTGCATGGCTGTTGAGAATATCGCCAAAGGGGTATTCATCAACAAAAGTTTATACGGCGGCAGACAGCAGGGGAAGGAAAACCCACCGGAAATACCGCGTATCAAATGCGCTTAAGGCAATTTGGAAAGAGTATGGGATACCCGGAAGGCAGCCGCCTAGGCCGTTTATTGAGTCTGCAGCTAACAATGCAAAAACAGCTGTTATGGAAAAGATTCAGCAGGTTTATAACAGAAGGACAGGAGCAGAATGAATACAGACTTAAAAGAACTGTTAAAGATGTCAGGAATTCCCGTTGCACAGGATGAGTATCTTGGCAGGGAAGATAAATATATAATATTTAGTTATGAAGATGAACGTCCGGCTGCCCATGCTGATAATTGCGTAACAGCAGACACTTTTTATATTCAGGTACAGCTGGTCACTCCAAAAAGTTTTAATTATCTGAAGATGAAAAATAAAATCCGTTCCCTCCTTGAGGGAGCGGATTTTGTTGTGAAATCAATCAGAAGTTTTTTGGGAGACACATATCAGGGAACTGAAAAAATAAGGCAGACCGTATTTAGTGTGGAGTATACGGGACAGAGAATGGAGGAGTAGAATATGGCATATGTTGGACTTGCAAAACCTTATATTGCAAAGCTTGTAAATGAGGCAGCAAGAAAATATACGGATGGTTTTGTCTGTGGGAAAGCAATGAGTGTTAACATTGTACCTAATTACAATGAAGGAAAACTATATGCAGATAACCAGCTTGTGGAAAGTGTAAAAGAGTTTAAGGATGGAACGATAACGCTGGGCACAGACCGTCTTCCTAAACAGGCGGACAGCGTATGTTTTGGGCATGAGGCACGGGAAAGCGGGACGTCTTATAAAACAGGCGACAGTGCAAATTATGTAGGAGTAGGATTTTATGTGGATGAGCTGCTGGACGGGATAAGAAAATATGTTGCCATAGTGATTTATAAAGTTAAGTTTAATGAAAATGAAGAGGGCTATACAACTAAGGGAGATAATATTGAATTTAAGACGCCAACAATTACAGGAACGATACTTGGACTTTCTGATGAATTATGGAAAGACCGTGAGATATTTGACACGAAGACGGAAGCCGATGAATGGTTAAAGAAAACTTTGTGTATATCTGATGAGTCTGGACCGGAGGGGAGCGGACCTTCAGGGGAAGAAAATGGAGGTGATGCAGCAGGTGGAAATTTGGATGAAGTTGTAAGCAACACACCATAAATATCTGGTAAATTGATGGAGATTGAGATGGAAAAATTAAAAAGAATTGTTATTGCAGGAAGGTCATTACCAATAAAAATGGATTTAAATGTGCTTGAGCATATCCAAAATGAATATGGAATGATCAGTGAATTTGAGAGAGACCTGCTGGGTCTTAAGCCGGTCAGGGATGGCAATGGAAAAGTGGTTTATGAAGGTGAAGAGCCAGTAATGGAGTCTGTAGAGCCATCCATTAAAGCGATTAAAACTGTCCTTCCATTTATGATTAACGAAGGCCTTGCTGTAGAAGCAGAAGAAACAGGCAGAAGCTGGGAAACGGTAAGCGACAGATGGGTGTTTGCAAATTGTTCCATAGGTTTTGTTGAACTTGCGGATATTATTCATGAAGAATTTTCGAGGTGTTTTAGAACAAAAAAATAACAACCCATGGAAACGATCATGGAAAGGAAACAGCAATTGATTTTCCATGGGTTATTTATATAGGTATGAACAGGCTTGGTTTTACTTTTCAACAGGTGGGGCATTTGTATTTTGGATATTGGTCAGATATTTTTGAGGCGTTTAAAGCACAGCATAATTTTGAAACAAAAAGGGCTCTGTATGTGGTGCAGGATACGGAAAAAGTATCCCTGCTGGATTTGTAGGAGGAAGCATGGGAAACGGAAAAATTGGTGGAAAAATTGTTCTGGATGGAGAAAGTCAGTATAGGTCTGCATTAAGCGGTATTAAAACAGAACATGCGCAGCTTCGTTCAGAGATGAAACTCTGCATGACGACCTTTAGAGACAGTCAAAATTCCCTTGAAGCATTGAGAAAGAAACATGAAATAGTAACAAAGCAGGTGGATGCCCAGACACGGATAATGGAGATCTGCAAAAAAGCTGTTGCAGATTATTCAGCCAAGCAGAAAGAGGCTGCAGGGAAAATAAGTGAACTGCAGACTGCCCTTGATAAGGCAGAAGTAGAAATGCGGGAAATGTCGGAAAGTTCTGATAAAAATTCAGACGCCATGAAAGCTCAAGCAGAGCTTATTGGAAAATTAAGGACAGAATTGGGGAATGCGGAGCAGAATTATGATACAGCCGGGAAGAAAGTTCTGGAATACCAGACATCCTTAAACCATGCTGAAGCAGCTCTTAAGGAAATGCAGGAAGAACAGGAGAAGGTTGGGGGATATGTCCGTGAAGCAGAAGAGTCTATTGACGGGTGCGCAGGATCTATAGACGAATATGGAAAGGAAGTTAAGGAGTCATCCGAACAGACAGATATCTTTGGGGAGGTTCTGAAAGCAAATCTGTTATCGGAATCCATTATTGCAGGTGTGAAAGCTCTTGCAGATGGAATAAAGAGTATAGCGCAGTCAGCAATGGAGTCAGGGATTTCTTTTGAATCTTCTATGTCACAGGTGGCCGCAACTATGGGAATGACAGCAGATGAGGTCAGAAATGGCAGCAGGGAATATATGCTTCTGTCTGATGCAGCAAAAGAATGTGGAAAGGCAACCATGTTTTCGGCGTCCGAATCAGCGGATGCCCTAAACTATCTGGCACTGGCAGGCTATGATGCGGAAAAAGCGGCAGCAACCCTCCCAAAAGTTCTTGACCTTGCGGCAGCAGGAGGACTGGACCTTGCTTATGCTTCTGACCTTGTTACAGACAGTATGGGGGCTTTGGGGCTGGAAACATCACAGCTTGATAATTATATTGACGAAATGGCAAGGACCTCCCAAAAGTCCAATACCAGCGTGGCACAGCTTGGGGAGGCAACATTGGTATGTGCAGGGGCTGTTTCTTTAACAGGGCAGAGCCTTGAAACAATGAATGCTTCCCTTGGCGTTCTTGCGAATAACGGAATTAAGGGAGCAGAAGGGGGGACCCATTTAAGGAATATTCTTCAATCCCTTGCAGCTCCTACAGACACGGCGGCTGAGGCAATTTCAGAACTTGGATTGCAGACATCAGACAGTCAGGGGGATATGAGAAACCTGGCGGATATTATAACTGATTTGAATGAGAAGCTGGGAGAGATGTCATCTACTCAAAAAACACAGATGATTAGCAGGATATTCAATAGTACAGATATTACGGCTGTGAATGCTCTGCTGAAGGGAATGGGGGAAGAGTATGAAAATCTGTACACAGAAATAAGCAATTGCTCTGGAGCCGCTGCGGATATGGCCAAAACTCTCAATGATAACCTTAAGGGCAAAGTCACAATTTTACAATCTGCCCTTGAGGGGTTGGGTATATCTGCATATGAAATATTTGATGATGAAATGAAAAAATCGGTTGAATCTGCCACAGATGCTGTGGGAAGGCTGCAAGAGTCTATGGATAATGGAGAACTGGGTGTTTCCATGAGAAAATTTTCGCAGTCTCTTGGCGAGCTGGTGGAGGGAGCTGTTGAATTTGGGGAAGACGCTCTTCCGGTGGTGATAGATGGACTTACATGGGTGATGGACAATGCTGACCTTATCATATCAGGAATCGCTGGAATTGCGGCGGCCAATATGCAGATGAAAATAGTTAGTAGTCCTGCAATAGAAATGGCTACAATGGCATGGAAAGATTATAAAAAAATAAATGAAAGTGCAACAATATCACAATGGCTGCTAAACACGGCCATGAAAGCCAATCCTGCAGGGATACTGATTACGGCAATAACAGGTCTGACTGCTGCGGTGGCGGCTTACGTTTTTATAAACCGGGATAATTTTAAAACAACAGATGAAACAACAAGGGCAACAAAGGAGTTGGTAGAAGCCTCCAAAGAGCTGAATTCGTCCTATGCTGCGGCGAAGGAAGACAGAGTAGCTGCACGGGAAGGAATGGAGTTTGAGGCTGAAAATTGTAAGAATCTGGTAGCTGAATTAAAGGAATTGCAGGAAAAGACATCATTGACAGCCTCTGAACAGGCAAGACAGAGAATGATTATTGACGAGCTGAATCTGGCAATGCCTGATTTAAATCTTGCAATTGATGAACAGACCGGGAGACTTAATATGTCTACCCAAGCGCTTGAAAATAATGTGGATGCAATGATGGAGTCAGCTAAAGCAGAAGCTGCAAGGAAGGATATGTATGAAATTGCAGAGCAGATGTATGAAGCGGAGAAAAAGCTTTATGAACTGGAAAAGCAGAAAATAGAGCAAGATGAAAAAGTGAGGGAGTCGGAAGACGGGAAAATTTCGGTATACCATCAGGCAAGGAAAGCACAGATGGAGCTTGAAGAGCAGATTACAGAAACAAAGGAAGCGATAGCCGGGCTTGGGGATGAATATCAAAATACACTGGATTATCTTCAAGAGGGACTAGAAGGATGGGGAACAGTTTCTGCTGGGATATTGGGATTAAAGACGGCGACATTGGCTACAAGTGACGGGTTTAAAGATATGTCAGCGACTGTACAGGAAAAGCTGGCAGAGATGCAGACAAGCCTTGAAAAAACAGTGAGAGATCAGCTTACCCTGTTCACGAAATTTAACGGAGAGATGGAGATGAGCACTTCGGAACTTCTGGACAATATGCAGTCACAGGTGGACGGCATTGAACAGTGGTCTGAAAATCTTGCTTTGCTGGCAGAGAGAGGGATTAATCAGGGGCTTTTAAAATCATTGGAAGAGATGGGGCCGGCCGGCGCCGGATATGTGGCGACTTTTGTGGAAATGACAGATGAAGAATTACAGAAGGCAAATGAATTATTTGCAGAGTCCCTTTCCCTACCCACGGAAGTAGCGGAATCTGCTGTAGAGTCTTACCAACTGGCCGGAACCATGGCGGCGGAAGGGTTTAAAGGAGGTATGGAGGAGGCAGCAGAAGAAGTGGCAGCTACAGGAGAAATGATAGCAAAATCTGTTTTGGACCAGATGAATCAGACATTGGATACGCACAGTCCTTCTAAGGAAACCCAAAAAATTGGAGAATATGTTGACGAGGGCCTTATATTGGGGATAAAAAGCCGTAAACCGGAAGTACTGAACATTGTAACACGTTTATGTACGGAAGTGGTAGGAATAGCGCGTAGAGAGCTGGCGGTAACAACATTTAAAGATATAGGTGCACAAATTCCTGCTGGTCTGGAAACTGGTATCAGGGCAGGGAAGAGCGGGGTAATATCTGCTGTGACGGAGCTGTGCATGGAAGCTGTGCGTACAGCAAAGAGTACTCTGCAGATTAACAGCCCATCTAAAAAGTTTGAGTATATGGGGAGAATGTCAGGAGAAGGCTATATCAGTGGGTGGAAAAGTACCATGAAGCATGTTAATGCAGTAATAGCATCTTCACTTCCAGAGGCCTCTTATGACAGAGCACAGGTATATAAAGGTATGGAGCATGGCATAGTGGATGTAAGTGATTATCCTGTAAAACAGATTGATGTCCATCAGGAAATAAAAATATATTCCCCTGCTGATGACCTGGTAGAGATGTCCAGAAAGTTTAAACAGACCCAGAAGGAGGCGGCAAGAGAGTGGTAACTGACAGAAAAATTATTGTGTCAAATGGAAACACCTCTTTAGAGCTTACAATGAAGCCCTATTATGTAAAGAAAACAGTGGGTTTTGATATGTTGGAGGTTCAGATAGTAACAACACAGGGTTTTGACCAAGATGGAGCAACAGAACTAAACAGTTATGTTCTGCCAAGAGATATGGAGATTCATGGAGAAATAAAGGCAGAAAGTACGCACCAGATACAGGATATGCGTGATAAATTGTTCAGGTTATTTATTCCTAAACATCAGGTGACAATCACGCATTATTATGGCGGACGCAACCGGGTGATTAAGGCAAGTGTGGAGAAGACTCCTAAATTCACTTTTTCGGATGTTTCCAAGGTTCAGGAATATATTGTGCAGCTGAAGACCACAGGAAACCCATACTGGATGGACCATGCAGAGTCACTTGTACAGATGGCAAATATTGTTGGAGGATTTCATTTTCCTGTAGTGATTCCAAAGGATAAGGGAATGACATTTGGTATAAAATCACCCTCTCTGATTGCTAATGTTTATAACAAATCTGCAATAAAAATAGGTATGAGATTTACTTTTATTGCCAATGGAACAGTAACAAACCCACAATTATTTAATGTAAATACAAGAGAATTTTTTAAGATGAATTGTGTTATGAAACCAGGGGAGAGTATTACGGTTCAGACGGGTACAGATAAAACGGTGACACGAAAATACAGGGGAGTAAAAGAGGATTATCTTGGACGGATAGATATTCCAAGTGGCGGCAATAAGTTTTTAGAGCTGGAACCGGGAGACAATCTCTTCAGGTATGCAGCTGATGAAGGGGAAAATATGATGTCTGTAAAGATTTATTTCTGTAACAGATATGCGGGGGTATAAAAGTTGGAAATATATATTTTGGATAAAGATATTAATATTCTGGGTGTGTTTAGTACATATGAGTCAATTATCTGGAACCCCAAATTGAATGAACCAGGCCTTTTTAAGGCTTCCTTTGTTTTTTCAGAAAGAATGAACAGTATATTACAGATAGGAAATCTGGTATATAAAACGGATGAACTGGAACCAGCGATTATTACCCGGCGTTTTCTTAAACTCAATAAATTTGGGGAAGAAACCATCCATGTGCAGGGGTATATGGCCTCAAGATACCTTAATCAAAGAATTGTATGGAAGAAAATGATATTGAAAGGCACTCCGGAGAGGGTAATGCGGGATATGGTATATGAGCATGTGGTCAGCCCGGAAGACCCTGACAGACGAATGCCACGGATTGAGCTAGGAAATTTAAATGGTTATGATGGAGAAATTGAAAAACAGGTGTCATATGACAACTTACAGGAGGCACTAACAGATATTTCCCATGTTTCGGAATTGGGATACCGTCTTACGCTGGACATCGGTGCAAAGATTTTTTATTTTGATATTTTCAAAGGAATAGACAGAACACTAGGTTCGCAAGTCCCTTGTATTTTTACTAGGGATTATGGAAATGTATACACGCAGGAGTATTCAGAAGATAAAACAAATTATAAAAATGTATGTCTTGTAGGGGGAAAGGGCGAGGATGACGCGCGTATAATGAAAACAGTTGGAAATGGCGTCGGACTGGACAGATATGAAATGTTTTATAGTGCGTCAGGGCTTTCTGACAAAGACCTCACTACAGAACAATACATGCTCCAACTGGAGCAGAAAGGTAAAGAAAAACTATCAAGTTATTATGCTGTATCTGCATTTGAAAGCAAAATAAATTATGAAAAGGCGATGCCATTTGCTTTAGGGGATTATGTGACCTGCATGGATTCCCGTTGGAATGTGAGGGTAGATACGCAGGTAAAAGAAATAGAAAAGGGACTTTCAAAGACAGAAAAGTCCTTTGTCATCACATTTGGTGATGATGCACCTACGCTTATTAGTCTAATTAAGGCAAAGGAGTAGAATATGGCTGAAATTTCAGAAAAATCCTTTCCGTTTGACTCTGATGAGATAGATGGAGAATATGACAGGGAATATATTGCAGAAGACTGGACAAGGTACTTTGCAGCATTTATCAGTTCCGGAACATTTTTAAGAGAACCGACAAATCTCCAGGTAATTGCAAATGGGGATATGAGTGTAAGTTTAAAACCGGGGAGCATGATGATAGACGGAACCAGATATGACAATATTGATGATATAGTGATTCTTCTGGACCCTGCAGACGGTGTTCTAAGTAGAATAGATAGAATAGCAATTACATGGGATAAGGAAAAAAGAGAAGTGCATTATACCTTACGAAAAGGGACAATGTCGTATAAACCGGAACCGGCTGAGTGTAGGAGAACAGAAGAATATAAAGATTACGTGGTAGCGGATATTATGGTAAAGGCTGGGGTGATCAGCATTAGTCAGACAGCTATAACAGACCAGAGGTTGAATTCAGAAGTATGCGGACTGGCCATTCCCTTTTACGAAGTAAATACGAATAGCTTATTTCTGCAGCTTCAGGCTTTTTATGAAGAAACAGTTGCAGAAACAGAAAAATGGAAGAATGAAGAGAAAGCAAATTTTGAGCAGTGGCTTAAAAGCCTGAAAAACGCATTGTCAGGTGATGTTGCTGGAAATCTGCAATTACAGATAGAAGACCTGAAATTAAAAGGACATGTGATTTTTAGCAATAAAAGCATACCCATATCACAAAGGGAAAATGGAGCGATGTATATTTTTACAGAAGGCGCTGGAACTACGGTATCGGATAACTCTATAGCGATGGCAGGTCCTACAGTTGGATATAAAATTATAAGCTAAATTTTAAAAGGAGAAAAAGATGGCAGACTATAAGGTGAGAGTACAGTTGTATGATGATGATGGGAATCTTTTGGGGGATGCAGATGTGCAGACAACTGCAGACCTGGTATATTTTGCAGATGGGGAGACATTCCAGCAGAAACTTGATTCCGGAAAGCTAAAAGGCGCCACTGGTGCGGCGGGACCGGCAGGCCCTATTGGAGCAGCCGGGCCCGCCGGGGAAAAGGGGGACACAGGAGCAGCCGGACAGAGGGGAAACAGATGGACTGTGGGAACAGCGGTTACAGGGACGTCAGACACAGCTGCGGTCTTTAATGGTTCCGGGATTGTGGACGCAATTGTAAATGATATGTATTTAAACAGCTCTACAGGCAATGTTTATAAATGCACGACAGGCGGAGATGCGTCTGTGGCAAAATGGGTGTACGCCGGGAACATAAAAGGAGTGGCAGGCGCAAAGGGGGCGGCAGGTCCCAAAGGTGACGGGATTAAGGTTGGAAGCACTTATGCGTCAGCAACGGAAAAAAATATATTTTTTAAATTATTGTAATAAAGGAGGAGGCAAAGAAAGTGGCATCTGTATATAATTCTCAAGTAGAAGACAACAGTGGGAATGTGTATCTCATAAGGACAGACATGATACAAACAATGGAGGAATTAAAAGCAAATACAAAAGCAGGGAAAGCAGCAGACGCAATGCTTTTAAAAGAGGTAAATCATAATTTAAATGCCAAATTAGCGCAGGGAAGGGTACAGCTTGTAGTGCAAAGTGA
>CANCXX010000064.1 GCA_947381965.1 uncultured bacterium | reverse complement strand
CGGAAACTAATAGGCCGGAAGCCTGACCAGAGGAAGAGGCGAAAGGATGGAAGCGGAAGTTTCGGTGTTCGGTTTTGAGGGTATGGTTTTTTTATTAAATACGTTTTAAAGCGCAGAATAAAGTTTTGCGCTTTTTATTATTTTGTATGTTTTGTTATTGTTTGAAATGCAGATATATGATATAATTTCGAAGAAGGTAAATGCGGGTATCATATGAAGAGAACGAGGTGAAGGAAATGGATACAAAAATTCTTCTAGAGAATGGAACAAATGAATTAGAGGTATTGGAGTTTGTATTGGATGGGAATGCTTATGGTATAAATGTTGCAAAGATTAAGGAAATTATTCCTTATCAGCAGATAACACCAGTACCCAATTCACATCCCAGCATTGAAGGGATTTTTATGCCAAGAGATACAATGATTACAGCAATTGATTTAAAAAATTGTCTGCAAAGAGGTGTTTCGAGTGAAGGCGGTTTGTTTATAATAACTAATTTTAATAAATTGGATATAGCTTTTCATGTTGATGCCGTAAGAGGAATTCACAGAGTTTCATGGGAAAACATTATCAAACCAGGGGCGACTGTTTCCAGCGCAGAGGAAAGTATTTCAACAGGTATTGTTAAGCTGGATAACAGATTGATTATTATACTAGATTTTGAAAAGATTGTAACAGATATTAATCCCGAAACCGGACTTAAGACAAGTGAAATTGATGAAATGGGTGCAAGAGGCAGAAGCAATGTGCCTATTCTTATTGCAGAAGATTCTGTGCTTCTTAACAGATTAATTGTCGATTCCTTAAGGCAGGCAGGATATGAAAATCTGACCCATACCGGTAATGGGCAGGAAGCTTATGATATTATTACTGAATGCAAGACGAAGGGAACTTTAAGGGAAAATATACAGTGTATAATTACTGATATTGAAATGCCATTAATGGATGGACACAGGCTCACTAAGCTTGTAAAAGATGATGAAGAGACGCGGGATATTCCTGTAATTATCTTTTCATCCCTTGTAAACGATGAGATGAGAAAAAAGGGAGAATCTTTAGGCGCTGATGCACAGTTATCAAAGCCGGAGATTGGAAATCTTGTAAGAGTGATAGATGGTCTGGTTGGATATAAAGGTTAATTTCTATAAGAAACAAGATAGATGATACTTCTACTTTAAGGCCAGGTAATTATACGGCAGGTCATTATTTATGGAAATTAAAGGGAAAGAGCCGGAAGTAATTCCGGCTTATTTAATGCACATGGCATTTTACAAAATGTTGAGCAGAAGCTAATGGATGTGAGGGCAGGGGAAGAAATCTTCTCTGCCCGATTGTTGGCATGATGAGACAGAGAGCTTTTTTATATAATTAGTTTAGACAGGGTAGGTTAATGATAGATCAAATAATTAGGAAGCTTGCAGAAGCAGATATGGTGTTGGTAGGATTAGGCGAAGAGTTAGATGCGCTTAATGAAATCAGACAAGAACGGATTTATAAAGAATTAAATGAGGAATTGTCAAATTTTAATATTCTTCCTTATGCAGAGAAGTTAATGATAGAGGAAAAGAAAAAAAGCAGACAATTACTTTACAAATCTCTTGCAGACAAACTTCAGGGGAAAAACTATTTTGTAATAACCACCTGTCTGGATGGCCTTGTCAGAGGATGCGGTTTGAATGAAGAACGTATTGTGGAACCTTGTGGCAGTTATGATAAACTGCAATGCAGTGAGAAATGCAGGGCAGACTTGTATGATGTTCCCAAAGAACTTATCCAGCAGGCCGGGAAATTCCTGGAGAAAGGTATGAATGAGAAGGACTTTAAGGAGCCAACTTGCCCTTATTGCGGTGCAAGTTTGATCTTCAATAATGTGAATGCACAAAATTATCTTGAAGAAGGATATTTAGATAAGTGGAAGATATATAAGAAGTGGCTGCAGGGAACTATAAATAAAAAGGTTTGTCTTCTTGAAATTGGAGTTGGCATGAAATACCCTACAGTAATCAGATGGCCTTTTGAGAAAATTACTTTTTATAATCAAAAGGCAGAGCTTTTCCGGATACATAGCAGGATTTATCAAATTACAGGAGAGATAAAAGAGAGAGGTCATGGGATCTGTCAAAAACCGGAAGAATTCTTAAAAGAATTGTCTAAAGGTTTTTAGTATGTTAAACTAAAAAAGTAACTGGCTATAGGAAACGGGCAAAGCCTGTGTTTTTATAAAAGTGAAATATAATGGAAACAGGAGGTAATTATGTCTACTGATGAAGAATATCTTGATAGTTTATTAAAATCAGTAACTGAAGGTGGCCAGCCTGAAGAAATAGAAGATGTCTTGGAAGAGATGTCTGTTGAAAATCCGGCAGATGATGAAACAGCTGACACTGATTCATTGACAGATGTTGGCACTGATATATGGGAAGAGGCAGGATCTTTGGAAGATTTGATGCAGGATGTAGAGAATTCAGAGCTGCCAAATGATGACCTTACAGACTTTTTCAGCGAGCCGGAACAGGTATCAGATAATTTTTCAGATATTTATAATGATGATAATTTTTCCATGGATTTGTTACAGGACCAGGAAACTTCAGATGGAGAAGAACTGTCTTTGGAACAGTTGATTGATAATTCAGAAAGTTCTGATTTATCCTTAGAGCAGCTTTTGGATACTTCACAGGAGCTTGATTCAGAAGAAGTGGAAGAATGGAAGGCAGATATTGATAGTCTTCTGGCTCAAACTGAAGTTCAGGAACCGGAGGACATTGTAATTTCTGACGATTCGGATAATGAGGAGTCTGTACAGGCTGAAGAAAGCATGGAATCTGCTGGTGATTTTTCCGATATGGAAGAAGCAGATATTACGGATCTGATTGATAATATGGAAAATTCAGATTCAGATTTAGATGAGATTAACAGTCTGCTAAAAAAAGCTGACAAAAATCAAAGTGTTGATGATGATATGCTTGCGTTGCTGGAGAGTATTGATGAAAATGCAGGTGATAACAACGCCGATGATGACTTTGATATATTTTCGGAAGATATGCCGGAGACACAAAAGCCGGAAACTGTGCAGGTTGACAGAAAAAAAGCAAAAGGAAAAAAACAAAAGGGAAAGAAAGCTGGAAAAAAGCCTTCAAATACTAAACTGTTTGTGAAAAAGGATGATTCTGAAGACTCAGAGTTAGAAACAGGAATTCAAAGCGTTCTTAATGATGAAGACGATGATTTTCAGGATAACTTATTATTAGAAGGTTTGCAGGACAGCGGACCAGGAGAGAATCGGAAAAGTGCAGATGATGGGGGAAAAGAAGAGGATAAGAAAGAAAAAACCCCAGGCTTCCTGGCCAGGTTTTTAGCATATATTTCACAGGAAGAAGAAGAGCCTGATACTGCTTCTGATGAAAATGCTGAAATACTTAAAGAGCTTTCTAAAGAAGATAAGGCTAAAAAAGAAGAAAAGAAAAAGAAAAAAGCAGAAAAAAAGGAAAAGGGTAAAAACGCAAAGGGAAAGAAGGAAGCAAAGCCCAAAAAGGAAAAGAAACCCAAGCCTGTAAAGGAAAAAAAGGAAAAAGAGAAAACCCCTTGGGAAAATCCCTTCAGGATATTAACTGCAAAGCATGTGATTGCTATTTTGGCCTTTTGCGCAACGATCATTGCAAGTATATGTATTTTTGTTACATTTCTTCCGCAGTATGCTGATAAGGAAAATGCACGCGAGGCTTTTTACCAGGGAAACTATGGGAAGGTTTATGAATTATTTTATAATAAAAAGCTGTCAGGTAATGATGAAATAATTTTTGACAGAGCAAAGACGATTTTGATACTTGACCGTAAGTTAAAATCTTATTATAACAATATTGCATTAAATCAGGAGCTGGAAGCTGTTGACGCGCTGATTAGAGGGGTAGAATGTTATTGGAGCCTTGAGGGAGTGGATGAATATGGTGTCAGGGCCGAGATCGATAGCATTTACCAGCAAATTTGCATTATTTTGGAGAATAATTATGGTATAACACCAGATGATGCAATAGAAATTTATAAATATGACAATGTTACATACACACAGAGACTGACGGACGCTATTAATGGAATTGGCGATTCTCTTATGGAAGAGGAACCGGAAGCAGGTGAAGAAGATGTTCCTTTAGATGTTTTACCTGAAGAGGAAGAATTATTGACAGGAGAAGGAGCATGACAGCAATTATTGATTATGATGCCGGAAACATTAAAAGTGTGGAAAAGGCTTTTCTTAAGCTGGGTGAAGAAGCGGTAATAACAAAAGACAGAGAAGTGATCTTAAAGGCGGATCGGGTAGTTTTGCCAGGGGTAGGTGCATTTGGGGATGCAATGGGAAAGCTGCAATTTTATGGTCTGGATGAAGTGATTTATGAGGTGGTTCAGGAAGGAATTCCTTTTTTGGGCATATGTTTAGGATTGCAGCTTTTGTTTGAAAAAAGCGCTGAAAGTACTGGCATAAAGGGGTTAGGATTACTTCCAGGAGAAATTCTCCGGCTTCCGGATGCGTCAGGCATCAAAATTCCCCATATTGGGTGGAATTCTCTCAAGTTTCCGAATAGGGGAAGATTATTTCAAGGAATAGAGGAAAATTCCTATGTATATTTTGTTCATTCCTATTATTTAAAGGCAGGGGAAGAATCAATTGTTACTGCATCTGCTGAATACGCTGCCTGCATTCACGCTTCGGTGGAAAAGGATAATATTTTTGCCTGTCAGTTCCATCCTGAAAAAAGTTCAAGAGTAGGGCTTGCAATTTTAGATAATTTTATCCATATTAAGAGAGCGTAGATAGCGGAGGATGATAAGATGCACACCAAAAGAATTATCCCATGCCTGGATGTCAATAATGGAAGGGTGGTAAAGGGGACTAATTTTGTAAATCTAAGAGATGCAGGGGATCCTGTGGAAGTGGGAAAAGAATATGACAGGGCAGGCGCTGACGAACTAGTTTTTTTGGATATCACAGCATCATCGGATGCAAGAGACATTAAAACAGATATGGTAAGGAGAGTAGCGGAGACGGTGTTTATTCCTTTTACTGTAGGCGGCGGGATCAGGAGCGTGGATGACTTCAGAATGATTTTAAGAGAAGGTGCAGATAAAGTGGCAGTTAATTCCGCCGCAATTATGAACCCGGAGCTAATCAGCGAGGCAGCTCTTAAATTTGGGAGTCAATGTGTTGTAGTTGCAATTGACGCCAAAAAAAGAACAAATGGAACCGGATGGAATATTTTTAAGAATGGTGGCCGTATAGATATGGGGATTGACGCTGTGGAATGGGCAATGAAAGCTGAACGGCTTGGCGCCGGGGAAATCCTTTTAACAAGTATGGATTGTGATGGTACAAAAGCCGGTTACGATATTGCTTTGACCAAAATGGTTGCAGAAAATATTTCAATTCCTGTGATTGCATCTGGAGGCGCTGGAGAGAAGAAACACTTTTATGAGGCATTGGAGGAAGGAAAAGCGGAAGCGGTTCTTGCTGCCTCCCTGTTTCATTTTAAAGAATTGGAAATTATGGATTTAAAACGATATTTACGGGATAAAGGAATATCAGTCAGATTATAGTAAATGAAAAAATGATGTTAGTGTTTTAAGAAAGAGGGTAAAGCCATGGCAATGATTGAGAACGACTGGCTGGAATACGTTCAGGATGAATTTAAGAAACCATATTATAAGCAATTGTATCAGTTTGTAAGACAGGAATATGATACACATGTAATATATCCGCCGGCAGATGATATTTTTAATGCGTTTCATCTTACGCCTCTTAGTGAAGTAAAGGTATTAATTTTGGGGCAGGATCCATATCACGGAGAACATCAGGCTCATGGACTTTGTTTTTCCGTTTTGCCCGATCAGCCGGAGTTGCCGCCATCCCTTCAGAATATTTATAAAGAGCTTCACGATGATTTGGGGTGCTACATACCCAATAATGGCTATCTGGAGAAATGGGCAAGACAGGGAGTGCTGATGTTAAATACTGTTTTAACGGTACGTGCGCACCAGGCAGGTTCCCATCAGGGAAAAGGATGGGAACACTTTACAGATGCCATTATCCAGGCTGTAAATGCCCAGGACAGGCCAATTGTTTATTTATTATGGGGAAAGCCGGCACAAAGTAAGATACCAATGCTTACAAACCCTAAACATTTGATTTTAAAGGCGCCGCATCCAAGCCCCCTGTCAGCGTTCAGAGGATTTTTCGGATGCAGACACTTTAGCCAGACAAATGAATTTTTAAAAAATAATGGAATTGCCCCCATTGACTGGCAGATTGAGAACTTGTGATATGTGTGAGAATCAACTATTTACAGCTGCGAATTTTGCAGCTGTTTTTATGTGCAGGGCACGTAGGAAAATTAGCAGCTTGGCTGCATGCGCACGCGGAAACTTGAAAGAATGTTGGTGGAAACAGACGGTTACTATTGACAAAATAGAAAATTCTCTTTATAGTAATTCTGTGATTTTTTAGTAAAAAATGATAATGGAAAAATGATTGATATTTTAGAATAAAAACTGTCAGAAGAAGCAAACGGGCAGGTGAAGGGGGCGTCAGCTCCCTGACTGAGAAGAGATGAAATTGGTAAATTACAAGGAGGAGAAATAAATGAGCAAAACACCATTTATCACTAAGGAAAAAGCGGAGAAAATTGCCAGGATATATCCCACTCCGTTTTATTTGTATGATGAGAGTAGAATTCGTGAAAATGCCCAGGCAGTGAAAGAAGCTTTTTCCTGGAATCCAGGTTTTAAGGAATATTTTGCGGTTAAGGCAACACCAAATCCAAGATTAATACAGATTTTACATGAATACGGATGTGGATGTGACTGTTCTTCTCTGACAGAGTTGATGCTCAGCAATGCCATAGGAATAAAAGGGGAAGATATCATGTTTTCTTCTAATGACACGCCGGCAGAAGAATATGCCTATGCAGCCAGAATGGGAGCAATTATCAATTTGGATGACATTACCCACATTGATTTTGTAGAGGAAATATTGGGAAGACTTCCGGAGACTATGAGCTGTCGTTACAATCCAGGCGGCGTATTTAAGATGAGTAATGGCATTATGGACAATCCGGGAGATTCCAAGTACGGATTTACCACAGAGCAAATGTTTGATGGATATGGTATTTTAAAGGATAAGGGCGTAAAAAATTTTGGTATCCATGCTTTTTTAGCCAGTAATACAGTATCTAATGAATATTATCCGATACTTGCAAAAGAGTTGTTCACACTTGCAGTGAAACTGGAAAAAGAAACAGGGGCAGATATTAAATTCATTAATCTTTCTGGCGGTGTTGGCATTCCATATATGCCGGATCAGGAAGCAAATGATATAAAAGCAATTGGTGAAGGAGTGCATAAGGTTTACGACGAGGTTCTTGTTCCGGCAGGAATGGGGGATGTTGCGATTTATACTGAAATGGGACGTTTTATGATGGGACCTTATGGACAGCTTGTGACAAAGGCAATTCATGAGAAACATACGCATAAAGAGTATATTGGAGTGGACGCCTGTGCAGTAAATCTTATGCGGCCGGCTATGTATGGCGCATATCATCATATTACTGTGCTGGGGAAAGAAAATGCACCCTGTGATCACAAATATGACGTGACTGGTTCTTTGTGTGAAAATAATGATAAATTTGCCATTGACAGAATGCTTCCTAAAATTGATAAAGGGGATTATCTGGTTATCCATGATGCCGGAGCGCACGGACATGCCATGGGATACAATTATAATGGAAAATTAAAGTCTGCGGAACTGCTGCTTAGGGAAGATGGAAGCGTTGAGCTGATTAGACGGGCGGAAACACCAAAGGATTATTTTGCCACATTGGACTGTCTGGATTTTTATGACAATTTAGGGCTATAGAGCTTAACTGCTTTATGAAAATTATAAATACCAAATGTTTATATTTTAGAAAAGAAAATCTAATAAAAATTGTAAAAAGAGCTTGTCAATAACGGCCGGGTATGATATTATAATATTCGGCTGTTGAAGCTGTTTTATATTAAAAGAAAGCCGGCGTGTCGGAATGGCAGACGAGGCAGACTCAAAATCTGTTGTGGGCAACCACGTGTGGGTTCAAGTCCCACCGCCGGCAGTATAAAAAGGGCCAGAAATCCAGTGGACAAATGGATTTCCGGTCTTTTTTATTCCCGCAAATAACAGGACAGGCGGCTGTTTGCAGGCATTTGACCTTTGTCCCAAGGCATTCAACATCTGTTGCAAAAGGATAGTGACGGGATAATTGAGGGGAACCATTTGTCATATAAGAGCATAATTTAAAGAAAAAAGGCAGTATTTTATGATATATAATTCTTTTGTTCCTGTGACGGGTACAATTTTTAATATAGCAAGAGGAGACGAATGCTGCAGTATGATGGTATCTCTTCGGACGGAGAACGGAGTAGTAAACTTTATTGTTGATGCCCAGACCCAGGTGATTGATAACAGACAGCTTCGGATAGGTATGCAGGTAACAGCATTTTATGACGGCAGCCTGCCTGTACCGCTGATTTTTCCGCCGCGGTATCGTGCCAGGATTATCACGCTGATTGAGAGAAACGAGCAGGTAATGCTTAATTACTTTGACCGTAATCTTTTGGCACAGGACCGTTCATTGCAGTTGAATTTGGGAGGTAATACGAATATCAGGACTGCAAATGGTCAGAATTTTAACTGCAGCCCGGCAAATCAGACCCTACTGGTGTATTACACAGCTACAACCAGAAGTATTCCGCCCCAGACAACCCCCTCAAGGATAGTAGTATTTTGTTAAAGGGATTAACTTGTAAATGAATCTGGCATGAAAAGCCAAAAAAGAAAGAGCGGAGCCGGCCGCTCTTTTTATTGCGCGGAGAACAGAGGAAATCTTAAGAAAGTTTTAACCTTTTTCCTAAGGAAGCCTTAAAAAAAATATGGTTTACTTATTATGTCAAACTACAGACAAATTATGAAAAAGAAATGTTTTTGCAGGTGGGGTTATACTATATTAGAATACATAAGCCGGGAAAGGCGGAGCAAGAATGGAGGTTATTATGACAAGTATATTAGTCTGTGATGACGATAAGGAGATTGTGGACGCAATTGAAATATATTTAAATCAGGAAGGATATCAGGTTTTTAAGGCATATGATGGGGAACAGGCGATTAGAATGCTTAAGGAACAGAACATCCAGTTAATGATTATAGATATTATGATGCCAAAGCTGGACGGCATTCATGCCACCTTAAAAATCAGGGAGTACAGCAGTATTCCGATTATATTTCTTTCTGCCAAATCAGAGGATACAGATAAGATTCTGGGCCTTAATATTGGGGCGGATGACTATGTTACAAAGCCTTTTAATCCCCTGGAGCTGGTGGCAAGGGTTAAGTCAAATTTAAGGAGATATACCCAGCTTGGCAATTTAAATGTGGAAAACAATGCGCTTTATACAGTGGGAGGGCTTTGTATCAATGATGACACCAAGGAAGTGACTGTCGATGGGGAAAGCGTAAAACTGACTCCAATAGAGTACAATATCCTGCTGCTGCTGGTTAAGAATCAGGGAAAGGTATTTTCTATTGACCAGATTTATGAAAATATATGGAATGAAGAGGCGATAGGCGCTGACAATACAGTGGCGGTCCATATCAGGCATATCAGAGAAAAAATAGAAATAAATCCTAAAGAACCCAGATATCTTAAGGTAGTCTGGGGAGTTGGGTATAAAATTGAAAAACAATAGGAGAAGGCCATGGAAAATCAGGGTATTCGGGAAAATGACAATGAAAATTATTTGTTAGAGAAGCAGGAAGCCGGTATGGAGGCAAATGGAGAGGAAAGCATCAATGCCGATATACCGGAGGAGCCAACTTATCGTAGCAGAAAGAAAAAAAAGGGGAACGGGAAGAAAAGGGGAAGAAATGCTTTTTTTCTTCACTTTTTGCAGCATGTATCTCTGATTACCGGGGCAGCGCTGTTCGCAGCAGTGTTTGCCGGTTCCTACATGGTTGTTGATACCAGAAAGGGGACTGTGCACTATAATCTGGCAGAAGAGGACAGGGGAAGTTCTTTTGAGGATTCCGGTCTGTTTAATTCCCTTTTGGGAAACAGTGTTACAGATATTATCTGTTATGGGGCTATCAGAGGGCAAATGGAAACAGGCGCAAAGTTTGATGCCGGAAAAAAGATAGATGTTACTGCTTTTGCAAACAGGTATAATGGGATTTGGTCAGAATATATTACAGCTGAGTATTATCTGGACGACTTGCTTAAATGGGCACAGGCAGGATTTGATTATGAAGAAGTGTATATGAGCGGGGAAGATGTGGAGCGTTTTCTTAGCACAAGCAGGATTGTGACAAAAGTTGATTTGGAAAACCTTGGCGGGGGAACTATAAGCTGTCTGAATTCTGATTTGTCCAGTGTTACAAAGGTAGAAGATATTTCAGGCAATCTGCTTGGCGGTGAAGGAACGGGAAGGGATGCGGTACAGGCGAATGTGCTTAAAAACAGGTACCGCACGGCAGAGGGCAAAAATATTGAAGATTATGTATCCACATGGGAAGAATATTATGAACTTTGCAGCAATATAAAAAAGGCCGCCGAGGATTTAAACACAAATTATAATGAATATCTAAATTACAGAGATTATTATGATTCCGGAAATTCAAATGTGGTTTATTTTATAAGAAGGACTATTGGAGATAAGGTGCAGATCTTCAGCAATATGGAAAGCCAGTCGCAGACAACTGCAGAACTGAAAAAAGAGTTGGAAGAAAAGTGCGGGAGATATATATTTTATGATGCCCATGCCATGCAGTTTGAAACCAATACCCTGATTGAAGAGTCCACTCTTAGGTATATATTAAATGGCTATGATTATGCTTATCCGGATGATACCCAGGTGATGATAGGCATAATCAGGGGATATGATGCTCCAGGCGGAGCTGATGACTGTTTTTCACAGGCAAAGGCGGGATTTGGAAATTATGTTCCTTATGTGTGGCAGTATTTATCAGTGGCAGTAATATGTATGCTTGTTTATCTGTTCCTTTTGATGATGCTGACTATCTGGGAGGGAAGAAATATAAGAAAAACATCAGGAAAAGTAATAGCAGGCCTTTTACGGGAAGATTACATTCCAACCGAAATTATGGTACTGGCTGCATGTATCACCGCTTATGTACTTTACTGGGGAATATCCGGAGTAATTCATATTGTATGGCGGTCAGCGCAGGGAGGCGCGGTGATTCTTCTGGCTGCAATGGCAGCGTTATTTGTCAGCTTATGTTTTTCTTTCTTTTATTACAGCTTTGTACGAAGAGTAAAGGCAAAGATTTTATGGAGGGAAAGCTTAATCAGGCGGTTTGGACTGTCTGCCAAAAGGTGGATACTTTATGGATATGACCATTCGGCCCTTATCCTTAGAGTGTGGGTTCCTTTTGTTTTGTTTGTGGTTTTTAATCTGGTGGGGATGGCTTTTACGGTTCTCCTTACCGATGGCTTTTCGGGAGCGGCTGTTACGGCGGTGGGACTGCTTATTTTGCTTTCAGGAGACGGGGCAGTGGGATATTTCCTGTATCGTTCTTCTCTTTCAAGACAGCTGATACTGGAAGGAATCCAGTTGATCAGTGAGGGAAATCTTGGGCATAAAGTAAAGGAAGAAGGAATGCACGGAGATGAACTTGTTCTTGCACGTGCAGTAAACAGCATTGGGGACAGTGTAAGGGCTGCAGTGGAAACCAGTATGAAAGATGAAAGAATGAAGGCTGATTTGATAACCAACGTTTCTCACGATATTAAAACGCCGCTGACATCCATAATTAACTATGTGGACCTGATTAAAAGGGAAAATGTGGAGAATCCGAAAATCAGGGAATATATAGAGGTATTAGATACCAAATCCCAGCGGTTAAAGCAGCTGACAGATGATTTGGTGGAAGCGTCCAAAATTTCTTCCGGCAATATTGTTCTGCAATGGGAAAAAATTGATTTGGTGCAGCTATTGCATCAGACAGTGGGAGAGTTCTCTGAAAAATTCGAAGAAAAAGCTCTGTATCTTATTTTTCATGCTCCCAAAGGGAATGTGTACATTAAAGCGGACAGCAGGAGAATATGGAGAGTGATTGAAAACCTGTTTAATAATATTTTTAAATATGCGCTGGCTGGAACACGGGTTTATATTGATATGGGATTTGCCAAAAAAGAAGAAAATCAGAAATGGGTGGTTTTGTCTATTAAAAATATTTCCGCACAGCCTTTAAAAGTATCTCCCAAGGAATTGATGGAAAGGTTTATTCGTGGCGACGAATCCAGAACAACGGAAGGCAGCGGACTGGGTCTTTCGATTGCCAAAAATCTGACAGAAGCGCTAAAAGGAGAATTTGAGATAGTGATGGATGGAGACTTATTTAAAGTCAATCTGGCCTTTCCGGTGATGACGGAATCTGATGCGCCGGAAACTGTTACAAATTCTGAAATTTAATTGTTTTACCTTTAATTATAGGAAACGACTTTAGCCGTTTCCTATAAAAAAGTTGTACGCTGTTAACTGGGGCGTACAACTTTTTATGTAAAGGGATACTGTTTTCGGTTATAAAAATTTAGAAATCTGTTTCCCTGTTGTTATAACGGGACAGGAAATCACGGATTTTTTCCGTAGGTGTATAAACATTGGCCATAGAAGAATCATGGTTCATAAAATCTATAATTGAGGCTAAAAACTTGCTCATATCCGCTTCCGCATAATAGGGGCGGGATTTTAGCTCCGGAAGCTGGTAGGAAAGGTTTGTGGTTACAATTTTGTCAAAGTAACATTTTTCATACGCTTCATCAAAGAGAGAAAGTCCTTCTGTGAAAAGTCCGAAAGTACAGCATATAAAAACTCTTTTGGCATTTTTGGATTTTAGCTGCCGTGCGGTATCAATCATGCTTCCTCCGGAAGAAATCATATCATCAATAATGATAACATCTTTTCCATCAATATTGTCACCTAAAAATTCATGAGCTACAATAGGATTTTTGCCATTTTCGATAACAGAATAATCACGTCGTTTATAAAACATACCTGTGTCAACGCCAAGAACATTGGCAAAATAGACAGCACGGTCAATGGCGCCTTCATCAGGGCTTATGACTACCAGGTGCTCCTTGTCAATTAAAAGGCTGTCATCTGTGGCTAAAAGCGCCTGGATAAACTGATAAGGGGGAGTAAAATTGTCAAAGCCGCACAAAGGCTCCGCATTTTGCACTCTTGGGTCGTGGGCGTCAAAGGTAATAAAGTTGCTGACACCCATATTGCTCAGTTCTTCAATGGCATAGGCACAGTCCAGGGATTCCCGTCCGCTTCTTTTGTGCTGGCGGCCTTCATATAAAAAAGGCATAATGACGTTAATACGGTGGGCTTTGCCATTGACTGCGGCAATTATGCGTTTTAGGTCCTGATAATGGTCGTCGGGAGACTTAAAATTTGTATAGCCGTTCATGCGGTAAGAGATACTATGATTACATACGTCCACTAAAATAAACAAATCAGCTCCCCTGATTGATTCGGAGATAATTGCTTTGCCCTCGCCAGAGCCAAAGCGGTAACAGGCAGAATTTACAAGATAATTGTCAGCTACATAGCCTTCAAAGGCGGGATCATTTTTGGCGATATTCTTAACGTCCCTTCTAAAATGGATGAGATGGCTGTTGATGCGGTCCCCAAGTCTGGCAGCAGATTCCATAACAACCAGCTTTAAAGGCGCAACCGGAATGGCCGCTTCAAGTTCTCGTAGATTAGGCATGATGACCTCCATAAAGTAAAATATTTATAGTGGAAATACCATCTTCCAGGTAAAGCGCGAATATGCCCTGCCAGAAGATATCACCAATTTTATTTTATATTTATGATAGTGACACGTCAAGAAATTTCTAGTAAAATAAATAGAGATAATTTAATTATAAGGAATAGATTTTATGGAAAATAAAAAGCAAAAAGAGCATATTATCAGAGAAGTATATCCTGGCAGTATTGCCATGGAGCTTGAAATTGAGCCTGGGGACAAGCTTCTAGCCATTAATAATGAGAAGATATATGATATTTTTGATTATCAATACCATATGGAAAATGAGTATGTTGAAATCCTGATAGAAAAACCGGACGGTGAGCAGTGGCTTTTGGAAGTGGACAAGGATGAGGATGAAGATATTGGAGTTGTGTTTGAGAAAGGTCTGATGGATGATTACCGTTCCTGTCAGAATAAATGTATTTTCTGTTTTATTGACCAGATGCCCAGGGGAATGAGGGATACCCTGTACTTTAAGGATGACGATGCAAGACTTTCGTTTTTGCAGGGAAATTATGTAACCCTTACCAATATGACAGAGTATGACATTGACAGGATTATCAGATATCATTTATCACCGGTGAATATTTCCTTTCAGACCATGAACCCGAAACTGCGGTGTATGATGCTGAATAACCGCTTTGCAGGGGAAGCGCTAAAGAAGGCTGACAGGCTTTATGAGGCAGGGATTACCATGAATGGGCAGATTGTGCTTTGTAAAGGTGTAAATGATGGACAGGAGCTGGCATTTAGCATACAAAAGCTTATGGAATATATTCCGGTTTTGGAAAGTGTTTCTGTGGTGCCTGTAGGGTTATCCAGGTACCGGGAGGGGCTTTATCACCTGGAGCCATTTACTCCGAAAGACGCGGGAGAGGTTCTTAATATGATAGAAGATTTTCAGAAGGAAATTTACAGGCAGCATGGAATTCATTTTGTCCATGCCAGCGATGAATGGTATATTCTTGCCGGAAGGGATCTTCCTATGGAGGACAATTATGACGGATATCTTCAGCTTGAAAATGGCGTGGGGATGCTGCGGCTTTTGCTGGATGAATTTGAAGCTGCTTACGAAAAGCTTAAAGAAAGGATAAAAAAAAGCCAAAATCAGCTTGCTTTGATGAAAGAGAAGGAAATTTCCATGGTTACTGGAAAACTTGCTTTCCCTTTTATTTTAAAAATGTCGGAAAGGATGATGGAGCTTTTGCCGGGAGTCCGTATTTATGTATATGAAATTACCAATCATTTTTTTGGCGAAATGATAACGGTGGCAGGGCTGCTTACTGGTCAGGATATTATTTCCCAGCTTAAAGGCAGGACTTTAGGGGAACGTATTTTGCTGCCACAAAACATTTTAAGAAGCGGGGAAAAGGTTTTTCTGGATGATGTGACAGTTGATGAAATGGAAAAAGCTTTACAAGTAAAGGCAGATATTGTAAAATCAAGCGGATATGACTTTGTAGATGCTGTCATTTGTGCCTGCAGGGAATAAGAAACTGTTTTTACCCATAGCAGTTCCCAGACAGGAAAAGAAAGGATATGGTTGTCATATGAGTAAAAATAAAAAGCCGATTGTGGCGGTGGTGGGAAGGCCCAATGTGGGGAAATCCACATTGTTTAATGCGTTAGCAGGGCAGAGAATTTCCATTGTCAAGGATACGCCGGGAATTACAAGGGACCGTATCTATGCGGATGTAACCTGGCTGGATAAGGTATTTACACTTATTGATACGGGAGGAATTGAGCCGGAGAGTAAGGATATTATTTTGTCCCAGATGCGGGAGCAGGCGCAGATTGCCATAGACACAGCGGATGTAATAATTTTTATGGTAGATGTAAGGCAGGGACTGGTGGACGCGGATTCTAAAGTGGCTGATATGCTCCGGCGTTCCCACAAGCCGGTGGTTCTTGTGGTCAATAAAGTGGACAGCTTTGAAAAATTGATGGCCGATACCTATGAGTTTTATAATCTTGGTATTGGGGAGCCCCATCCGATTTCTGCCTCTAATAAGCTGGGCCTTGGGGATATGCTGGAAGAGGTTATCAGTTATTTTGGGGAAGAGGGGGAGAAGGAAGAGGAAGACGACAAAACAAGAGTTGCCATTGTAGGTAAGCCGAATGTGGGCAAGTCCTCTTTGATTAACAAGCTGATTGGTGAAAACAGGCTGATTGTCTCTGAAATTGCGGGGACTACCAGGGACGCAGTGGATACGCCGGTTACCCATAATGGAAAAGAATATATTTTTATTGACACAGCGGGCCTTAGGCGTAAAAATAAGATTAAAGAAGAACTGGAAAAATATATGATTGTCCGTACGGTCAGCGCGGTGGAGCGGGCAGACATTGTCATATTGCTGATTGATGCGGTGGAAGGCGTTACGGAACAGGACGCAAAGATAGCCGGAATTGCCCATGAGAGAGGAAAGGCGGTTATAATTGCCGTAAACAAATGGGATGCCATTGAAAAAGATAACAAGACTGTAAATAAATATACGGCAAAAATCCGGGAGATCTTATCTTATATGCCATATGCGGAAATTACTTTTATTTCTGCGGTTACAGGACAGCGGCTGATGAAATTGTACGATTTGATAGATATGGTCAGTGAAAACCATTCTATGCGGATTTCCACAGGTGTTCTCAATGAGATTATGAGTGAGGCGGTGGCTCTTCAGCAGCCCCCTTCTGATAAGGGAAAACGTCTTCGTCTGTACTATATCACCCAGGTGGGGGTAAAGCCGCCGGCTTTTGTTATTTTTGTAAACGATAAAGAGCTTATGCACTTTTCCTATACCAGATATATTGAAAACAAAATCAGAGAGGCTTTTGGCTTTCGGGGAACACCAATGAAGTTTTATATAAGGGAAAGAGGGGAGAAGAAATAACGTGGAACGATTAATTTGTATTGTGATTGGTTATGGTTTTGGCTTATTTCAGACAGCCTTTATTTATGGAAAGCTTCATGGAATTGATATCAGGCAGCATGGAAGCGGAAACGCAGGCACCACCAATACCCTGCGTGTCCTTGGGACCAAAGCGGGACTGATTGTTCTTGCGGGAGATATTATTAAGTGTATTCTGGCAATTGTAATTACCGGAGCGCTCTTTGGCGCCTCTCACCCGGAGGAAGTTTATCTGTTAAAGCTTTATGCGGCTGCAGGAGCCATTTTAGGGCATAATTTTCCCTTTTACCTGAATTTTAAAGGCGGAAAAGGCATTGCAGCCACAGCAGGATTGATTTTATCCTTTCATCCGGCATTTCTTCCTATGGGCATAATTATATTTTTTGGTATTTTTTTTACAACCCATTATGTTTCATTAGGATCGCTCCTGGTTTACGCGGGACTTATGATTGAAATGGTGATAGTGGGGCAGATGGGAATGTTTGCTGCTCCCCAGCGCATTTTAAACGAAATGTATGTGATTACAGCGCTTCTGACAATTCTTGCATATTATAAACACCGGGAAAATATTGCCCGTCTGCTTAAGGGAGAAGAAAGAAAGACATACCTGACAAAGAAAAATAAACAGTAAAGCTAAATGGAACTTAAAAACAGCAGCTGTGCCGGATTGTACAGCTGCGGCACCGAAAGGTAATTATGGAACATAAAATTAGGAGGATTTATGGCAAAAATCGGGATAATCGGAGCAGGCGGATGGGGGTGTGCCCTTGCATGGCTTCTTCACAACAATGGAAATCAGGTTACTGTATGGTCAGCGTTAAAAGAAGAAATTCATATGTTGAAAGAATGCCATGAGCAGAAGGATAAGCTGCCAGGTGTAATTTTGCAGGAAGACATGGAGTTTACGGTAAGTCTGGCGGAGGCGATTTTAAACAAGGATGTGTTGGTAATGGCGGTGGCCTCCCCTTACATCAGAAGCATAGCGGCGAGAGTTTCCCATTATGTGAAGAAGGGGCAGAAAATTGTGAATGTTTCTAAGGGAATTGAGGAATCCACCCTTATGACCTTGTCCCAGGCAATTGAGCAGGAAATTCCCCAGGCTGATGTGGCAGTACTTTCCGGCCCTTCCCATGCAGAGGAGGTAGGAAAAGGTATTCCCACAACCATTGTGGTAGGTTCTAAAAATAAAGAGACAGCCGAATATCTGCAAAATCTTTTTATGAGTAATGTATTCCGTGTGTATATCAGCTCTGATGTGAATGGTATTGAGCTTGGAGCCGCTCTTAAAAACGTGGTGGCGTTAGCGGCAGGCATGGCAGATGGTCTGGGATATGGAGACAACACAAAGGCGGCTCTGATAACCAGAGGGATTGCGGAGATTGCAAGGCTTGGCATTAGTATGGGAGGCAGAATTGAAACCTTTTACGGACTGACTGGAATTGGCGATTTGATCGTAACATGCGCTTCCATGCACTCCAGAAACCGCCGGGCAGGAATTTTGATCGGAAAGGGCGCTACAATGGAAGAGGCCATGGAAGAAGTGAAAATGGTGGTGGAAGGCGTATATTCCGCAAAGGCAGGATATGCCCTGGCCCAAAAGTATGGCGTGAATATGCCTATTATTGAACAGGTTAATAAGATTCTCTTTGAGGGAAAGCCTGCAGCCGATGCAGTAAGTGAGTTAATGCTCCGGGACAAAAAAGTGGAAAATATTGATTTGCGCCAGTTATACCAAAATAGTGTGGAGATTCCCTGGTAAAGGGGACAGAGGATATTGGAACGGGCGGAAAGTTAGGAAAAATAAAATTCAGAGGGCACAGACAAGAGAGTGCATGGGGACAGACAGCAGGAATGGGACGGTGAAAAATGCGCTGGAAGGCTGTGCGGAAACGAGGTTAGGATGAACGGACTACAATTTAACAGTACACAGGAATATGTGGCATCAGAACAGTTAATGGCAGGAGTTAATGTGGCCATAGCGCTACAGAAGCCCCTATTGATTAAGGGAGAACCGGGAACAGGCAAAACCATGCTTGCAGAGGCGGTTGCCAAGTCTCTTGGAAAAAAGCTGATTATCTGGAATATCAAATCCACCACCAAAGCCCAGGACGGCCTTTATATGTATGATACCATCCAAAGGCTTTATGACGGACAGTTTGGGGAAGAAGGAGTGGATGACATTGCCCATTACATTAAGCTTGGAAAGCTGGGGGAGGCTTTTGACGCAGAAGAACAGGTGGTTCTTCTGATTGATGAGATTGATAAAGCGGATTTGGAGTTCCCAAATGACCTTTTGTGGGAGCTGGATC
>CANCXX010000063.1 GCA_947381965.1 uncultured bacterium | reverse complement strand
AAGTTTATTAATTAAGTAGTTTTGATTAACTACATCATTATTATACAAGGAGGTAATAACATGAACCCAATCATACAAGTGGAGCATTTTTCAAAAAAATACGGGGATTTCACAGCGGTGGATGACATCTCCTTCACCGTAAACGAGGGCAGTATTTTTGCTTTTCTCGGTCCCAATGGTGCAGGCAAAAGCACGACCATCAACACCTTGTGTACGATCCTTGACAAAACAGAAGGCGCTTTGACAATTAACGGTCATGATGTTGATAAGGAGCGTAGCTTGGTGCGCAAAGATATTGGAATCGTCTTTCAGGATTCCACACTCGACGCTCAAATGACCGTGGAAGAAAATCTGAAATACCATTGCAGCTTCTACAAGGTGCCGAAGAACGAGGTGCGGGAACGTATCAACTTTGCCCTTGATCTGGTGGAGCTTACGGAATGGAAACGAGCGGCAGTGGGCAGTCTGTCCGGCGGTATGAAACGGCGGGCAGAGATTGCCAGAGGTTTGGTACACGACCCCAAGGTTTTATTTTTGGACGAACCTACCACCGGTCTTGATCCACAAACCAGAGTCAATGTGTGGGAATATATCCAGCGGCTGCAAAAGCAGAAAAATATGACGATCTTTCTGACCACCCACTATATGGACGAGGCAGAGGTCTGTTCAAAAATCGTCATTATGGACCACGGAAAAATCGTTGCCCACGATACACCAGAGAATCTAAAACACCAATACACCGGCACAGAGGTGGATGTTGTCTGCACACAGACCGCACCATTGGAATCAGCATTGCGTGAACGAGAGGTTTCCTATCGAAAAGATGGGAACAAGCTGATGTTCCATACGAAGAAAGCTCCTGCTGCCTTGGAAATCTTATCAGCACATAGGGGCGAGATTACCGACTTTGAAGTAAAAAACGGAACTCTGAATGAAGTGTTCCTTGCGATTACAGGAAAGGAGATTCGAGAATGAACCCGATTACAGCGATTGTACAAAGAAATTTACTGAATTATGTAAGGAGTAAGGGACGGGTATTTGGCTCACTCTTTATGTCTATGTTTATGCTGGTGATGTTTTCGTTTCTGATGAAGTCTTCTATGAGCGGTCTTGATGCGCCAATGCCTTACCTGATTTCCGGCGTGATAATTATGAGCGTGTTTCAGGTTAGCGTCAATAATTCCTCTGATATCCTGTCCGACATTTCCAGCGGCTACATGAAAGAGGTTCTGGTTGCGCCCATCGCACGGACACAGATTTCTATGGGGCACATTCTGTCGGGGGCGGTCATCGCCACCCTGCAAGGTGTTGTTACCATGGTCTGCGGCATTGTGCTTGGACTGCGTGTGGGCGTTTTGCAAATTCTGCTTCTGGCTGCGGTGATGTTGATTTCCGCTATGGCATTCAGTGCTATCGGTCTGTTTTTAGCCACCGTCTCCCGCAACTCCCCTGCCTTTCAGACCCTCAGCTCCATGATAATGATGCCTCTGACCTTTGTTTCCGGTGCATATATCCCCACCACCATTATACCCGGTTTTCTCTTGCCAATCGTTTACCTGAATCCACTTACTTATACGACCTCGATTTTCCGTTATATCGCTTTGGGGGCGCATACGCTGACCACAGAGGAACTGGTAGAGCAGGGCATGGCGTTTTCTATTGGAGGATTTGTCATTACGCCGCTGATGGGACTGGCTATTACCGTTTTGATTGGCGCATTTTTCTTTATGCTTTGTGTCCGTAAATTCAACCGGGCGGATTTCTCTACCATCAAGGTCGCCACAGGTATGCGAGGTGGCGGAGCCGCAGCAAGGAGGTAATATATGGAATTGCAACTGGAAGTTGTTACAAAAAGCTATAAGAACAAACAGGTTCTAAAAGAGATTACCCTCATCATGGGGGTGGGAGTCTATGGTCTGCTGGGTCCTAACGGAGCAGGGAAAACTACTATGATCCGAATATTGGCTGATGTGCTGCGTCCCACAAAAGGGAGTATCCTGTATGACAGAAAGGACATTCATGCTGTAGGTGATGAATATCGTGCGAAAATCGGCTATCTGCCCCAGGATGTCAGCTTTTATGGTGATTTTACCGGCAGGGATTATCTGGAATACTCAGCAGCGCTGAAAGGAATGGAAAAGACTCACGCGAAAAAGCGGATCGAAGAATTGGCATACAGCGTCGGCTTGTTGGATGATCTGAATCGGAAATGCACCGCTTATTCCGGTGGAATGCAGCGTAGGCTTGGCATTGCTCAAGCTCTTCTGGACGATCCGGAGATTTTGATTCTGGACGAACCCACCTCCGGCCTGGACCCTTACGAGCGAATCAAATTCCGCAACATCATCTCCGCTTACGCAAAAGACCGTCTGGTGTTGCTCTCCACACATATCGTATCGGATGTGGAACAGATTGCTGCACAGATTATGATGATGGAGTACGGAACTATCCAGCACATCCATCCGGGCGGAGAATATATCCGCATGATGGAAGGTCGGGTCTGGCTGGTGGAGATGCCTGCCGAACAGCTTGTGAGCTATCAAAACCAGGCTGTTATAAGCAATGTCAGGGCGAAAGGTGACTGCATGGAAGTCCGTATCATTGAGGATGCGAAACCTACCAGTAATGCGGTACAGGCCGTGCCGACGCTGGAGGACGCTTATTTGTATCTCTTTAACTATCTGCCCCAAAAGGCCGGGAGGTAATTTTATGCCATTATTACGATTTGAACTTCGAAAACTGTTGCTAAACAAGAAAACTTTGATTTTGCTACTATGCCTGTTTGTCCTTTACAGTGTGATCGGTCTGACCTCCACCATGTTCCTGATTGGCGGCAATGACAGCTACCGTGCCTACGAGGAGTTAGCCGCCGATTGGGAGGGAACGTTTGACAGTGAAAAGGCTGCACAAGCGGAAAAAATTTATCAGGAAGTCAGTGCTCGGTACGGCACGGATGCGCGGATGATTGCCCGAAGTGTCAAAGATCAGCCGGAAATCATTCTGGCGGTGAACTATCACGCCTATGCCGAACGGGTAAAGGAATATTGGAACGGTACACCGCCGGAGAGCGCCGAGGGACCTTATGGGATTGCCCTTCTGCAAAAGAAAATCTCGGAGCTGGAACGACAGGGAAAGCAGGATACCTCTGACTACCGCGAACTGTTCGATTCCCAGCAAAGGCTGAAAGAACTGGGTGAGCCGAAGTTTGCCAATACTCTGCTATGGGAGAACTTGTTCAACAACTGGGGAGAACACATGATGCAGTTTCTGCTGTTCGTGCCACTGACCTTTGTCATTGCTCCGGTTTTTGCTGTGGAACGATCCAGCGGTATGGACAATCTAATTTTAAGTTCCCGAAACGGCAGGCGGAAAATCGTCACAGCAAAATTATTGAGCGTAATTACCGCCTCCACGATTGTAGTCTTGCTGTATCTGATTGCAACCTTTCTGTTCGGTTTTCTGCCCCATGGAAGTTTCCACGGTTGGGATGCTGCCATTCAGTCCATTCCCACCTATGCTCAGTCCATGTTCCAATTTAAGGTCTGGCAACTTGCCGCGGTTGGTGCCGCATGGCTTATTTTTACCGGTGCGGTTTATAGTCTTATTATCTGCTTTATTTCCTCCCGCATGAAAAGTCAGATTGGCACGGCGGGTATAAGTCTGGCAATTCTGTTTGTGAATGTGGGGCTGGCAGCAATGGGCGATACCGTTACACAGGGGCTTGGAGCACTTGTGGATCTCGGACTGGCCAATGTCACGATGATGAAAGAGGTGTTCGGCGGATATAAGGTGTTCAGCATGTTCGGAATGAACGTCAGCTACCCGGTTATGGCAATTTTCGTTTTAACCGCTATTGCTGCTGTTGTCGCTTTTGGAACTTACTTAGGGCAGAAAAGCAGAGCCGTAGCATGACAGAGGACTTAAGAAAATATAATAGCGGTTCTGACTATCAGCAATGAAAGTAAAAATGTGCTTATTTCGGTGAAGTTAGACAAGAGATAAAAGGATCGATTAGATCACAAGTCCTAACCATGTTTTTTTGCCGTCGGTTTTAGCTGGCATTCGTGTGATAGCTGCTATGAGGATTCCGTTCTGGGTAAGCTGAATGACCTCCGTTTTCAAAAACTTTCGGCGCAGTATGAAACAGAACAGGCGGAGATGCTTCCTCGCTGGAACAGGAAATTGAAAATGAAGCGGGGCAGATTGCTGATGTAGGACGCTTTCTCCAACTTGCAGACCGGTATTCCGACTTGCAGGAGCTTGACGCTTCCACCGTAAATGAACTGATTGACAGAATCGTAATTCACAGCCCGGAGAGAATGGGCGGAAGAAAGCATGTCACTATTGAAATTTATTTTACTTATGTGGGGAAATCCGTATTCCGCTTTATAAACCGGATATACCTGCAGGTACAGAAAAACCGGCGTAACCTTCCACTACGCCGGTTTTACCGGAAAAATCATTTACTTCCTTATGGGTGTCCGTCTGAACCAGACGCTCCTTTTATACACCAAATCCAATCTCATCTATTGAAGGTCAATATCTGTTCCAAGCCACCATCTAAGCACGTCCTGTATTTTGGCATCCCAGTATTTCCACTGATGGTCCCCTGCAGATTCCTCGCAGAACAAATCATAGCCCAGGCTTTTCACATACTCCCACGCCGTAAGGTTTCCTTCATATAAAAAGTCTTCCCTGCCACACCAAGCGTAAAGTCTCGGCAAGTCTTTTTTCTGTGCTTTTAACTTCTTTGCCAGTGCCATAAGATCATTATCCGATCCTTTAAGCTTATCTGCCTCTCCAAAAATTCCTAAAAACAATGACTGCAAATGTTTATTGTCTCTGTTGTTCCTTTCCACATCCTCCACAATATCCAGCGCTCCGGATAAAGAGGCAGCTGCCCCAAAGGTATCGCTTTCACCAAGCCCCAACTTCCACGCGCCATATCCGCCCATGGACAGGCCCGCTGCCAGTGTGTCCTCCTTTTTCTCGGACATCTGTGGGAAAAACTCCCGGCAGATTTTAGGAAGTTCCTTTGAGACAAAGGTCCAATATTGCATACCATATGTGGTATTTGTATAAAATCCCAAATGTGTGGTAGGCATCACTACGGCAATTCCCAGCTTGCTGGCATATCTTTCAATGGAAGTCCTTCTCTGCCATGTTGTATGATCATCACTCATACCATGCAGAAGATACACCGTTTTGTACTTTCCATCAGCCCCCTTTCCTTCCATTCCAATCTGACCATAGGTTTTTTGAGGCAAAATCACATCCATATTTGCACTCATCCCCAAAACATCTGAAAAAAAATCTACATGCAGCAGTGCCATTTTCTTCTCCTCCTGTTTTTAATTCCATATTTGTATTCTACCACAAAATCCCATCTGGATATACCTTTTTATCATTTTCACCAGCATTCTCTTTCAGTTAAATATGGTGATTACCTCCATTATTATTTTATGCGTGATTGCTATGGGATTGTACCAATGTATCCAATGGGTAGAACACCTCTACAAAAAAAGGAATTAACCCAGCAGCGCTGCTGTGCTGCAAGTTTAATGCTCTCTCAGCTTGCTGCGTTTTTTGACTATAAAAAAAGAACTGGTTACAAACCAGCTCCAAAGCTACTGAGGGGACTCGAACCCCTGACCTGCTGATTACGAATCAGCTGCTCTACCGACTGAGCCACAGTAGCATCAATTGACATTATAACAGCAGTATCCGTAATTTGCAAGTCCAAAATACGGATACTGCAATAATTTTGCCTTAATTTTATTTTTCTATATGCACATCGATCTGTGGGTAAGGAATTTTAATTTCTGCCCTGTCAAGCGCATATTTTATCTGTTCTGTCAGACGCCATTTGGTAGTCCAAAATTCTTCCTGCAACGCCCAGCATCGTACATTTACGTTGACACCGCTTTCTCCCAGAGAATCTACAAATACAATCATATCCCTTTCTTTAATTACTCCTGCATCCTCCAAAAGGACCTCTTCAATTACTCTGCGTGCCTGCCTTATGTCTTCTTCATAGGCAATTCCAACAGGAATGTCAATTCTTCTCTCTCTGCAGCGGGTAAAATTGGTGATTGTACCATTGGCAAGGGTTCCATTGGGCAAAACCACCACTTTATTATCCGGGGTTACAAGATGGGTGTAGAAAATATCAATGCTTTCTACCGTTCCATCATTGCCAAGGCCGTCTTTAATATAATCCCCAGCCACAAAGGGTTTAAGTACCAATAGAAGCACACCGCCTGCAAAATTGCTTAAACTGCCCTGAACCGCCAGACCGACTGCCACACTTGCAGAACCAAGTATGGCAATAATGCTGGCTGCATCCACTCCCATCCAGGAAGCAATCATAATAATCAGCAGGAAATACAGACCAAATTTCACAAAAGAATCTATAAAATGTACAGCGCCATCTTCTACACGGCTTTTTTTCAGTGCCTTTACCAGCAGATGTCTTACCAGACGTACCAACTGCAGACCAATTAAAAAGGCCAGTCCTGCCAGTACCACCCTAAGTCCCAGATGAAAAGCTTTTTCCGGCAGCTGTTCCAAAAACTGTTCAAAAAATCCTGATTCCATTCCGTTCTCCAATTCTTTTATATCCATTTGGCTTTATTTCCCCTTTATTTTTTCTTTTTTCCGGAAAATGCTTTTTCAGATGCCTCATCTTCTTTTCTCATGGTTTCGGCTTTTTTTAATTCCGCTTCTGCTTTTTTTGTTTCCTCCTGAGCTTTCTTTTCAGCCTCTTTTGCACGTTCCATGGCTTCCTCAGCTACTCTCTCCGCTTCCTTTGCTTCCTCTTTGGCTTTTCGGGCTCTTTCCATAGCCGCTTCCGCTTCCTGCCTTGCCGCCGCTGCCTTAGCCTCTGCTTCCAGTATCGCTTTTCTTCTAGCTATCTGCTGTTTCTCTTTTTCCGTATAGGGAATGTAGGTAAAAATACTGGCTGATAAAGGAGCGCTTTTCATTTTGAAAGAATATGGTCTGCCATCCGCTTCTTCCTCCATAACTGCAATTGGCGTATCATTTACTCTGTTCTGTCCGCCGTAACGCTCTGCGTCTGTACTTAAAATTTCTTTATATTTTCCTTCATAAGGTACGCCAACAATAAATTCCTGCTCCACATTTGCAAAGTTTACAATAACAATCAGTGTCTCTTCCGGTTCATCTGCTTTTCTCATAAAAGAAACCATACATTTTTCAGGTGTAATACAGTTAAGCCACTCAAACCCTTCCTGGCTGGTATCTTTTGCATATAATGCAGGTTTTTCTTTATATAATCTATTCAAATCCTTTACAAGATTATTAACTCCTTTATGGGAATCATGAGCCAAAAGCCCCCATTCTGTTTCCCTTGTCTCATCAAACTCCTTAAATTCTGCAATATCCTGTCCCATAAACAAAAGCTTTTTCCCAGGATGTGTCATGGTGTAAGTAAAGGCAAGGCGCAGATTGGCAAATTTATCTTCCAGTGTCCCCGGCATCTTCCCTATCATAGTAGATTTTCCATGAACCACTTCATCATGGGAAAATACCAGCATGAAATTTTCACTGTAAGCATAAATCATACTGAACGTCAGCTCATTATGATGGTGTGCCCTGAAATATGGATCATAGCCAATATAAGTCAGAAAATCATTCATAAATCCCATATTCCATTTCAGGTCGAAGCCAAGTCCATCGTCATCCACATCTCCGGTAATCTTCGGCCATGCAGTGGATTCCTCCGCAATCATAAGGACACCAGGATTTCTTTTTTTCATAACGGAATTCAGATGCTTCAGCAATTCAATTGCTTCCAGGTTTTCATGGCCTCCATAAATATTTGCAACCCATTCTCCATCATTTTTTCCGTAGTCAAGATAAAGCATGGAGGCAACCGCATCCATACGGATCCCATCTGCATGGTATTTCTCCACCCAGTAAAGGGCATTGGCAATCAGATAATTGGACACCTGGGGACGTCCATAATTATAGATAAGCGTCCCCCAGTGAGGATGTGCCCCCTGTCTTGGATCCGCATGTTCATACAGGCAAGTACCGTCAAAATTGGATAGTCCATAGGTATCTCTTGGAAAATGGGCGGGCACCCAGTCAAGTATTACGCCAATTCCCGCCTGATGCAGGGTATCCACAAAATACATAAAATCCTCTGCTGTGCCATAACGAGAAGTAGGCGCATAATACCCAATCACCTGGTATCCCCAGGAAGCGTCTAATGGATGTTCCATCACCGGCATCAGTTCCACATGGGTATATCCCATTTCTTTGATATATTTCACAATTTCAGGCGCTAATTCCCTGTAATTTAAAAACTCATCCGTGTCCTTGTTTTTCTTAAAAGAACCAAGATACATTTCATAGACACTAACAGGTGAATTTTTCTGCTGACGCTTTTCCCTTTCTTCCATCCATTTACTGTCATTCCATGTATAATCAAAATCCCGGACAATTGAGGCAGTCTCAGGACGAAGCTGCTGACCAAAGGCATAGGGATCTGCCTTTAAGAAGGTAAGGCCTCCCTTTACCTTAATCTCATATTTATAACATTCTCCCGGTTCAATATCTGGTATGAAAATCTCAAAAATACCACCCTGCGCATTTCTTCTCATCTGATGGGTCCGTCCGTCCCAGTGGTTGAAATCACCAACCACACTGACACGTATGGCATTAGGCGCCCATACTGCAAAAAAGGTTCCCGCAGTTCCTTCAACCGTCATCCGGTGTGCACCCAGTTTTTCATAGATTGTATAATGAATACCTGCGTTAAACTTTTCAATGTCATTTTGGGAAAGGCCAGTATCATACCGGTATGCGTCCTTTACACAGACTGTAATTCCTTCCTCATAGTGCACTTCGTATTCATACCCGTCGGGAATTTTTCCACTCAAAAGCGCCGCAAAGTAACCTGCATCATCTACCTTTTCCATTTCATACTTTCCGCCGTCTTTTGTGATAATATTCACATTCTTTGCTCCCGGCTGGAAGGTTTGGAAAAGCACATTTTTTCCAGTCACATGAGGTCCCAAAATCTCATGGGGCTTGTCCTCCTCCGAATAAATAATTCCCTCAATCCTTGGCCAGTTCATCAGTTTATACAGTTTATTGTCCATTTTTCCCTCCATCTGCCGGATATAAATTTCCTGCTCCATAATATCTATATTTTAACAAAGATATCTATACAACACAAGCATCAAGTGATACAATCATAGGAAAGTTAAGTTAATGAATAAAAAGGATGTGAAAATATGTTTCAGACAACAAATCATTCTGCTCCTGCCTCTTCCCTAAGTGAGGAAGACAGGAATATGTTAAGCCGTATTAATGCGTACGCAGAGGAAGCTCTGGGCGATATTGACCCGCAAAAGACCCGCATTTCCTTTCAGTTGGATAGGCTCAGACCCATTATGCAGGAAATTGCTGATGAAAAAGGCGTTTCCTTAGAAGACATTTTCATCAAATATATGGATCTTGCCAGCATTGTATCTGCAAAGCAAAATGCAATGCTTAAGGAGGATTTTGATGAAAACGGACTGGCGGATTTAACAAAATTTGTATGACTTACCACAGATAAAAGGCACCTTTTAAGGTGCCTTTGTCTGTTCCTTCTTTATATGATTTATTTTACTACCCTTACGCGGAATACACCCTTAATTTCTTCCAGCTTTTTGATAATCCTCTCTTCAGCGGGCTGCTCAATATCCAACATGGTGTATGCCACTTCTCCCTTTGATTTGTTGGTCATATCTGAAATATTAATACCTTCATCCCCGAAGCATGCGGTAAATTTGGTAATCATGTTAGCAATATTTTTATGGAAAATTGCCACACGGCCGGCCTGATCGCAGATACCCATATCACAGTTGGGATAATTGACACTGTTTACAATATTTCCATTTTTCAGGTAATTCATCATCTCTTTGACAGCCATCCTTGCACAGTTGTCTTCTGATTCTTCTGTGGAGGCTCCCAGATGAGGGATTACAATACAGCCTGCCTGCCCTGCTGTCACAGGGTTAGGAAAATCAGACACATATCTGCGAATTTTCCCTGCTTTAATTCCCTCTAATACGTCCGTTTCATTTACCAGCACATCCCTTGCAAAATTAAGGATAATAACACCGTCTTTCATTTTAGCGATTGCTTCTTTGTCAATCATTCCCCTGGTGGAGTCAAGAAGCGGTACATGAATGGTAATAATATCACAGTTTTCATATATTTCTTCCACGTGGAGCACATGCTTCACATCACGGTTTAAGTTCCAGGCAGCGTCCACAGAAACATAAGGGTCATAGCCATACACTTCCATCCCCATATACTTTGCTACATTGGCAACCTTAACTCCAATTGCACCAAGTCCGATTATGCCCAGCTTCTTATCCTGAATTTCTGTGCCTGCAAAACGTTTCTTTTCTTTCTCTGTGGCCTTCGCAATGTTTTCATCTTCTTTGGAAGCTTCCACCCAGTTAATGCCGCCTACAATATCTCTGGACGCAAGCAGCATTCCGGCAATCACCAGTTCTTTTACACCATTTGCATTAGCGCCGGGCGTGTTAAACACTACAATTCCTTTTTCTGCACACTTATCCAGAGGAATATTGTTAACGCCCGCCCCTGCCCTTGCAACTGCAAGAAGATTATCTGATAATTCCATATCGTGCATAGCAGCACTGCGCACCAAAATTCCCTGGGCCTGATTTATATCCTCCGTTTTGGCAAATTCCTGTGTAAATTTTTCCAGCCCTACCTGGGCAATGGGATTTAAACAATAATACTGAAACATTTTATCCATCTCCTTTTATCCGTCATCAGCCGTTATTTTTCTCAAACTCTCTCATAAATGCCACCAGTTTTTCAACGCCTTCTACAGGCATTGCATTATAAATGCTGGCACGCATCCCTCCTACGGACCTGTGTCCTTTTAAATTTTCGAATCCGGCTTCCTTGGCTTCCTTCACAAATTTTGCATCCAGTTCATCACTTCCGGTTACAAAAGGGACATTCATAAGTGAACGGTCTTCTTTCCTTACTGTGCCTTTGAACAAAGAACTTTCATCCAGAAAATCATATAAAATCCGGGCTTTCTTTTCGTTATGTTCCTTCATAGCGGATAAACCGCCCATTTTCTTTATCCACTTAAATACCTTTCCACAAATATAGATACCATACGCGGGAGGTGTGTTATATAAGGACTGGGCATCTGCATGAATCTTGTATTTCATCATAGTGGGAGTTCCCGGCAAAACATCTTCTGTTACCAAATCCTCTCTGATAATCACAATTACAACCCCGGCAGGACCAATATTCTTCTGTACTCCGCCATAAATAATGCCGTATTTCGTCACATCCACCGGTTCTGATAAAAAGCAGGAAGAAACATCTGCCACCAGCGTATGTCCTTTGGTGTTGGGCAGTTCCTTAAATTTCGTACCGTAAATGGTATTATTTTCACATATGTATACATAGTCGGCATCCTCAGGTATGGGCAGGTCGGAGCAGTCCGGGATATAAGAAAATGTCTTATCCGCTGAAGAAGCCACTTCCACTGCCTCACCATAAATCTTAGCCTCCTGATAAGCTTTCTTAGCCCACTGTCCGGTCACTATGTAGGCAGCCTTACGGTTTTTCATCAAATTCATGGGAATCATGGCAAACTGTAAGCTGGCGCCCCCCTGTAAAAATAATACTTTATAATTATCAGGTATATTCATCAATTCACGGAGATCAGATTCCGCCTCTTTAATAATCCCGTCATACACCTTGGAACGGTGGCTCATCTCCATTACGGACATTCCTGAACCCTTATAGTCTAACATTTCCTGTGCTGCTTCTTTTAATACATCCTCAGGCAAAACTGCCGGACCTGCGGAAAAATTATATACTCTGGACACTTTTTCTTCCTCCTGTCTGTGTTATTCCCCATTTAAAGTATATTCTTCAATATCTTCAAAACATTTTAAACGCATTTAACGCTTTAGTCAACTAATTTAATAAAACATCACGCATGGAGTCCCCACTTCCACCATATCAAAAAGCTTTGACACTTCCTCCAAGGGCGTATTAATACAGCCATGGGAGCCATTGGTTTTATAAATTTCCCCGCCATACTTGCTACGCCAGGAAGCATCATGAATCCCCACGCCGCCTTTTACCGGCATCCAGTATTTAACCGGGGAGGCATAATCTTCCCCTCGCAAAACCCGGTTGGTTTCCTTGCTGTATACATAATTGGTCCCCTGAGGCGTTCCCCGTCTTAATCTGGTATTTCCTGTTACTACCGGAGTCTCCACTTTCAGCTCCCCTTCCTGGTAGTAGTACATCATTTGGTTGGTCATATCCACCTCAATATAGGTATCTCCAATATCATCTTTTCCCTGTTTTATAGCCTTCTGGGTATAAACAGGTTCATGCTCTTCTCTTTTTTTATCAAGAAATGCCTGCAAAAGGTATTCCTTTTCCGCATCCCGATCTATTTTATTTCCATAAATTCCGCCCTCCACAGTCACCACTTCTCCCCGTGTGGCATGAAATTGCCTTGCTGCTCCCACTGTGTCATACTCCTGTGCCAGCCAGTCCACAAACCCAAAGACTTTTTCTTCATCTGTGCACAAATTTCCTTGTTCATCAAAGACAAACTCACCCTTTTCATCCAGCAGAAGAAAATCGCATACCACAGAAGCATCAACAGGAAAACGTTCATCCCCAAATCGGTATACAATTCCACAATCCTGATATGCCTCTATCTTTTTCCATAGGGAAAGATCCTGTTTCATTTCATCTGTCAGGGAAAGGTCCTCATAGCAGCCTTCTGCTTCCAGATTAAGTTCAGGCTTAAGATCCTCAAAAGAATTCTGAATGAGTTTTCTTGTTTTCTCCGCATTCAGAACATGTGTTCTTTCATCCAGAAGGTAATAGCCTTCCTCCCCTTTGACAAGCTTAAGCTGCCGGTCCTTTTCCTCTTTTTCCCCCTGAAAAAAGGGAAAGGAATCCACAATCTTTGTATAGGCATCTCTGTCGTACTGTATCACCGGTTCAAGTGTCCTGTTTTTTGCCTTATCAAATAAATTGTCAATCCACAGATAAGGATTTTGCTGCTTTAAGTACATCCATAACGCTTCGTCAAAATCAACCACAAGGTTAACCTCTTGAGACGAAATAGCATAAGACTTACCATCACTATCTATGATGGTAAGTCCATGATAATCGCATTGTTCCAAAAGCTCATCATTCACTTCATTTACATTTTTTCCAGTACAATAGATACCATTAATCCACGTTCCATAGCTGAAACCGTCTGAGTAGTAATATGCAAGTCCCAGATACATAACAATCAAAGACAGCAGTATCAGAAAAAAACCAATACCAAGTCCCTTTAAAACATTTCTATTCATTTTTCTTTTCCAAATCCGTTGCGTCAAATACTTCACTGATGGGAGCGCCTGCCGGCACCATAGGGAACACTTTATCATCCTCCGGGATTACACACTCAATAAGTACCGGTTTTTTCATTTCAATTGCACGAGTAAGCGCATCCGCCACTTCCTCTTTCCGGGTAACTCTTATGGCTTCGCAGCCAAGCCCCTTTGCCACCATGCAAAAATCCACCCCATCATCTAAAATAGTCTGGGAATATCTTTTTTCATAGAACAACGTCTGCCATTGTCTGACCATTCCAAGCACATGATTATTAATTACCACTTCAATAATTGGTATTCCATATCTGGAAGCTGTCGCAAGCTCGTTCATGTTCATGCGGAAGCATCCATCGCCTGCAATGTTAATACAGATCTTATCAGGATTTCCCATTTTAGCCCCTATACAGGCTCCAAGACCGTACCCCATAGTTCCAAGTCCGCCGGAAGACAAAAAGGTTCTGGGTTTGGAATATTTAAAGTACTGTGCCGCCCACATCTGATGCTGTCCCACGTCGGTGACAATCACCGCCTCTCCCTTTGTTACTCTGTCGATTTCCTCTATAATATATGGACAAGACAGCGCTCTCTCATCGTAATTCAACGGGTATTTTTCTTTTAGTTCTTTTATATGCGCATTCCATTCTTTATGTTCCGCCTGAGGTAGTTCTTTATTTATCAAAGTAAGAATTTCTTTCAAATCCCCAACTACAGAGGCGTCTGTTTTGATGTTTTTATTTATTTCAGCCGCATCAATGTCAATATGGAGCACTCTTGCCCTTGCCGCAAACATTGCTGCATTTCCCACAACACGGTCAGAAAACCTTGCCCCCAATGCCACCAGAAGATCACATTCGCTGACTCCTAAATTGGATGCCTTGGTTCCGTGCATTCCAATCATACCTGTATACCGTTCATCATGTCCGTCCATTACCCCTTTTCCCATCAGGGTATCGCAAACCGGAGCATCCAAAAGAGAGGCAAGTTCTCTCACTTCTTCATGAGCGCCTGAAATTACCGCGCCTCCCCCAACATAGATAAACGGTCTTTTGGCTTTTTTCATCAGGGAAATGGCATTTTCAATATCTTCTTTTGTATATTTACAGGAATCTGCCAAAGGCTCCGGAGTCTGTCTTTCGTATTCACAGGAATTAGCAGTCACATCTTTGGTAATATCCACCAGCACCGGCCCTGGTCTGCCTCCCCTTGCAATCCGGAATGCTTTCCTTATTGTATCTGCAAGTTTCGTAACATCCTTAACAATATAGCTGTGTTTGGTAATAGGCATTGTAACCCCGGCAATGTCTACCTCCTGAAAAGAATCTTTTCCCAGCAGCGGAAGATTTACGTTACAGGTAATAGCCACCACTGGCACCGAATCCATATAGGCAGTGGCAATTCCTGTCACAAGGTTTGTTGCGCCTGGGCCACTGGTTGCAAGGCAAACCCCTACTTTTCCGGTTGCGCGGGCATATCCGTCTGCCGCATGAGCCGCTCCCTGTTCATGGGACGTAAGTATATGGTTGATCTCCTCTTTGTGTTTATATAACGCATCATATACATTTAAAATTGTACCGCCAGGATACCCGAAAACGGTATCAACTCCCTGCTCTTTTAAACATTCCACTACAATTTCTGAACCTGTAAGCTGCATTTTCCACTCCTCCCAATTTCTTTACACCTGCCGGGTATCTGTTTTTCCTGGTATTTCCAAAATTGCCCCTCTGTTCCCGGAAGTAACCATTTCCCTGTACCTTGCCAGATAACCTGTGGTGACTTCCGGCTCCCCTGGCTGCCATTTTTGTTTTCTTGCTGCCAGTTCTTCATCAGAAACTTTCACTTCCAGTTTCATTTCCGGGATATTAATGCTGATAATATCTCCCTCTTCCACAAGCGCAATAGGACCGCCTACCGCCGCTTCCGGTGAAACATGACCAATGGATGCGCCTCTGGAAGCGCCTGAAAAACGTCCGTCTGTAATAAGTGCAACGCTGGACCCAAGCCCCATGCCGGCAATGGCAGAGGTAGGATTTAACATTTCCCGCATCCCCGGCCCGCCTTTGGGCCCTTCATACCGGATAACCACCACATCACCTGAAACAATTTTTCCGCCTTTAATTGCTGCAATGGCATCTTCTTCACATTCAAAAACCCTTGCCGGCCCTTCATGAACCATCATCTCCGGCGCAACAGCCGAGCGCTTCACCACGCTGCCATCCGGCGCAAGATTTCCCTTTAATACCGCCAGCCCTCCAGTTGCAGAATAGGGATTGTCAAGAGGTCTGATAACCTCTTTATTCCGGTTAACAGCCCCTGCAATATTTTCTCCAATGGTTTTTCCAGTAACAGTCATGCACTCTGTATGTAAAAGTCCTGCGTCCGCCAGTTCTTTCATTACCGCATACACACCGCCTGCCTCATTTAAATCTTCCATGTAGGTAGGCCCTGCCGGTGCCAGGTGGCACAAATTAGGTGTTTTTTCGCTGATTTCATTGGCAAAGGCGATATCGAAATCAAAACCAATCTCATGGGCAATTGCAGGTAAATGAAGCATGGAATTGGTGGAGCATCCAAGAGCCATATCCACGGTCAGTGCATTTAAAATCGCATCCTTTGTCATAATATCCCTTGGGCAGATATTCTTTTGGTACATCTCCATTACTGCCATGCCCGCATGTTTTGCAAGTTTAATACGCTCAGAATAGACCGCAGGAATGGTTCCGTTTCCTCTAAGTCCCATGCCCAATGCTTCTGTTAAACAGTTCATAGAGTTTGCAGTATACATACCAGAACAGGAGCCGCAGGTAGGGCAGGTTTTCTCCTCAAATTCCCTTACATCTTCTTCTGTCATTGTCCCCGCAGCATGCGCACCCACTGCTTCAAACATAGAAGACAGGCTTCGCTTCTGTCCCTTTACCCGGCCTGCAAGCATAGGGCCGCCTGATACAAATACAGTAGGCACATTAATTCTTGCGGCCGCCATTAAAAGTCCGGGCACATTTTTATCACAATTAGGCACCATTACCAGTGCATCAAACTGATGGGCAAGGGCCATACATTCTGTAGAATCCGCAATTAAATCTCTGGTAACAAGTGAATATTTCATTCCAATATGCCCCATGGCAATTCCATCACAGACCGCTATGGCAGGAAACACCACCGGCACCCCGCCTGCCTGGGCAACCCCCAGTTTAACCGCTTCCACTATTTTATCCAGATTCATATGTCCCGGAACAATTTCATTATAGGAACTTACAATGCCTACCATTGGTTTTTTCATTTCCTCTTCTGTAAACCCCAGCGCATTAAATAAGCTTCTGTGAGGCGCCTGCTGTATGCCTGTTTTTACATTATCACTTCTCATTTTCCCTCTCTCTTTCTTTACGAATTAATTGTATAGAGAACATAATTTTCATTTTCATAGGTCTTTGTCATGTTCCCTTCTATATAATCCCATGGTATCATATCATAATAATGATAAAATTCCCACACCATTTCATTAAACCCAGGGTCTGTCATTCTTTTATCCAAAAGAACCACATCCGCCCCCTCTATTTCTCTGTTTTCGCAGCGGATACCATAAAGGAAGTAGAGAAGATATTCCTGATTACAGTCTGTAACACAGTAATTCTCCCATTTTTCCATATTCCCATGTTCAAAAGCATCCGCTATTTCATGTTCCCGCGTTCCATATTGCACGTTATAGCCCGAAAACCAAAGACACTTTACTCCAAAAGCGATTGTAAGCAAAGCCAAAGCCGTCATTACTCTTTTGGGAAACTGTCCGTCAGATATTCTGGATATTCCCTTAAGTAAACCATCCGCCAGCACTCCCAGCAAAGCCGCCAGAAGTACACCTCCATAAGTAAAAACCCTGTAATAAGGACGTTTACATTGTATCAGCAAAATAACAGGTACCAGCATAATTCCCGTAAGCAGGAACAAATACAAAAGCATATTTTCCTGCTGTTTCTGTCTGCAGCTTCTGATAATCTGACAGACAAGAAATACAATCCCCATAAGCAGGATAATTACAACTACCATCTCCAAAGAACCAAAGTAATATCCTGACAAATCCACAATCCAGTCTTTCAGCCGTCCTGCAAATCCGGCCCTTTCTTCGCTTTGGATATAGGGCGTATCCAGCATATATGTCATTCCTCTGTTGATGGCAGCAAAGGGGGCTTTTAAAATCATTTTTACATGCCCCATACCATAGTAAATGCTTGACACATCTTTAACCAGCAGATTTGATCCAATAGACATCCAGATAACAGCATAAAGGGCCACTGTGCCCAATGCCGCTGTAAGGGAAGCAGCCACCAGCTTTATCAGCTTCCTGCCGCTTTGGGTTTTTAAGAAAAAACAATTATCCCTTTTTCCCTCTCTTATTCCCACTGCCAGAAGAAACAATCCCCCTGCCATACATAATGGCGCCACCCAGTAAACATTACTGCTGACTGCATAAAGTCCCAATATCAGCGCCGCTATATAGGTTATGTACACCTTTTTTCCGGTCTTTTCCTTTTCACATATGGAAATCATACAAAGCCATGCTGTCAGATAACATGTTATGCCAAGGGTATACCCTCTGCCCTGCACCGCCATCTGATTGACCAGATTCATGGATATATATAACACCACAGTGCAGAGAGGCAGCCATCCTTTTAAATATTTCCCCATTGCTTTATATAAAAGAATTATATTAGCCAGAGCGCAAAGATACGAAACCCCGCGTAAGCCAATATAGGAATTTCCAAAAAAATCCAAAAATGCCGAAAGCACTGAATAACCGACATGATTATTTGGCAGCGGCCAGTGAATTGCCGCATACAAAGGGCCTTTACTGATAAAACAGTAATACGTATATAATTCATCATACCATGGCGTAAGGGCAAACAGCCGATAGCCATAATATATGGCCATAATTATTAGCAAAATCAAAAATGCCGCCTTTTTTTGTTTTTCTTCCCTCTGCCCGGAAAGCAAATAATTCAAATGCTTATCTGATTTCATTCGCCAGCAAATCACCCATTTCCCTGCATCCTGTCTGTACACAGCCTTCTGACATTATATCAATGGTGCGGTATCCCTTTTTTAATATTTCCTTCACTGCATTTTCAATCGCATCGGCTTCCCTGTCCAGATCAAAAGTATAACGAAGCATCATAGCTGCCGAAAGAACGGTTGCTATGGGATTTGCAATTCCTTTTCCTGCAATATCCGGCGCAGATCCATGGCTTGGCTCGTAAAGTCCAAACTTCGTATCATTTAAGGATGCAGATGCCAGCATACCGATAGAACCAGTAACCATACTGGCTTCATCAGACAAAATATCTCCAAACATATTTTCTGTGAGAATCACATCAAACTGTGCCGGATCTTTTACCAGCTGCATGGCACAATTGTCCACCAGCATATGTTCTAAGGAAACCTCCGGATAATCTGCTGCAACCTCATCCACCACTTTCCGCCAGAGTCTCGAAGAATCCAGTACATTGGCCTTATCCACACTTGTCACTTTCCTGCGACGCTTCATGGCGATGTCAAATCCCTTAATTGCAATTCTTCTGATTTCATTTTCATCATAAGCGAGGGTATCCACTGCCCGACGCACACCGCCTTCCTCAGTAGTATATCTCTCTCCAAAATACAGCCCTCCGGTAAGTTCCCGCATAATCAGCATATCAAAACCAGCGCTGCTGATCTCCCTCTTTAAGGGACAGGCATCTGCAAGCTCATCATACAAAACCGCCGGCCTTAAATTGGCAAATAAATTAAGCGCTTTGCGGATACCCAAAAGCCCTGCCTCCGGCCTTAAATTAGGGGGAAGCTTATACCAGGGAGAAGTCACCGTATTCCCGCCGATAGACCCCATCAACACAGCATCCGCTGCTTTTGCAGCAGCAATCGCTTCTTCTGTCAGCGGGACCCCATAAGCATCAATGGATGCTCCGCCCATTAAAATATCCCTATATGTTATTTCATGCCCGTACACAAGGGCTGTCTTATCAAGAACCTTCTTTGCTTCTGCCACTATTTCCGGCCCAATCCCGTCGCCTGGTATGCAAACAATATTTAATTTCATTTCCCTCTCATCCTTTCCCAAAGCCTTTTGCCATAAAGTCTGTTTTCTCCGGCAGGCTTTTGTATATTCAAAATAAGACGCAACCAATATGCGCCTTACTTTCAAAATTATATGGGACATTCCTATACCCCGCATATCGCAAGCAGCGCTTGTGATACTGCACCACTAATGAGTTTGGAAGTAAACTTCCAAGCTTTCTTACATGTCGCTCTGGAACACGACACATTTCTATTCTGCGTCTGCCTTTTCAATCTGTGAAATAGCAGTCTTCTGCATGGGAATACGGCAATTTTTATTATTTCCAAATTCAACAATCACTGTATCATCTGTAATATCTATGACGATTCCATAAAAACCGCTGCTGGTAAGTACACAGTCACCCACCTCAAGGGTTGATAACATAGCCGCCATTTTTTTCTGTTCCTTTTTCTGAGGGCGAATCATAATAAAATAAGAAACCCCAAAGATAAGAACAAGGTATAACACGATAACAAAACCTCCGCCTGCCATGGAGCCGGCCTCCTGTGCTGCTAACAAAATACCCATATTTTTACATCCTCCTGTTTTGGCTTGATCAATTAAGTCTAACCACTATGATACACAATTAAACCATTAATGACAAGCCTTTTTATAATTTTTTACTTTTCTCCTGCCCTCATGCGTTCCAGCTTTCCTTGCTTGTAAGATGCAAACGCTCCCTTATCCAGCGCATCCCTTATCTCTTCCATCATCGTATTATAAAAATACAGATTATGAAGCACACAAAGGCGCATCCCCAGCATTTCCTTGGCTTTAAGCAAGTGTCTGATATAGGCTCTTGAATATCTTTGGCAGGCAGGACACCCACACCCCTCTTCTATCGGCCGCTCGTCCAGTTCATATTTGGCATTAAATAGATTTATTTTCCCGTTATTGGTATATAAATGCCCATGTCTTCCGTTTCTGCTGGGATATACACAGTCAAAAAAGTCAATGCCTCTCTCCACACCTTCTAAAATATTGGCAGGAGTGCCGACGCCCATCAGATAAACGGGCCTGTCCTTTGGAAGATTTGGTACTGTTTCTTCTATTATATAATACATTTCTTCATGGCTCTCCCCTACTGCCAGCCCTCCGATGGCATAACCGTCCAGAGGAATTTCTGAAATTCTTTTGGCATGGTCAATTCTGATATCCGCATAAACCGCTCCCTGATTGATCCCAAAAAGAAGCTGGTTTTTATTAATTGTATCTTCAAGTAAATTCAGGCGATCCATCTCCTTCCGGCACCTCTCCAGCCATCTTGTGGTGCGCTCCACAGATGCCTGCACATAACTTCGGTCAGCCAAACTGGATGGACATTCATCAAAGGCCATGGCTATGGTGGACGCAAGATTGGACTGAATCTTCATGCTTTCCTCCGGTCCCATAAATATCTTCCGTCCGTCAATATGAGAATTAAAATAAACGCCTTCTTCCTTAATTTTACGAAGCCCTGCCAGAGAAAAAACTTGAAATCCCCCCGAATCTGTAAGTATAGGCTTATCCCAGGACATAAATCTGTGAAGTCCTCCCAGTTTTTTAACTACTTCATCTCCAGGTCTTACATGCAGATGATAGGTATTGGATAACTCCACCTGGGTGCGAATCCGCTCCAAATCCTCCGTTGACACTGCACCTTTGATTGCCGCCACTGTCCCCACATTCATAAAAACCGGTGTCTGTATCACACCATGAACAGTTGTAAACTCTCCTCTCTTTGCTCTTCCTTCCTGTTTTAACAATCGGAACATTTTCTCCTCGTTTCTGCGCTGCCCTTATAGTATGATAATATTTTCAGACAGGCCCAAAACCGCAGCGCAGATACAGACCTGCCATAATTATATCCGCATTATATTTTACACAAAATCGCAATCTTTCACAATAGAGATATGCAGAAAAAGTTTTATCCTTGCTGATTTCGACGGACAGAGGTATAATACATAGCAGAAACGGCAAAAAACGCGGGAGTTTAACACTTAATCATCTCAAAACATCCTGCAAAGCTAGTAATGGCTT
>CANCXX010000062.1 GCA_947381965.1 uncultured bacterium | reverse complement strand
TGTAGTGGAAGCACCCCCTCTGATACCCCGCAGCTCTGCTGCGGGGTAGTTCATTGGGAGTAAATTTCAATGTATGGCTAAGCGCCTGCAATTCAAATAACGTGAAGTTGTCAGGTGTTTGTTTTTTCTTTCGGAATGTTTGTAATGAGATACCTAATAGCTTTGCAAGTTGTTCATCAGTATAGCCATATCGTTCTTGACTCGCTGTGATACATGCTCTTACAATACGTCTATGTTCTTCAAAGGAACTTGTTTTCAATTTTGGCATATTGGTTATCCTTTCGTAGAATATGCTGCCTAATGGCAGATTTGCAGTAGCTTGATGATTGATGCTCCTGTATAAAGGAGTCACCATTCTGGGGCACCCTTGAACGAATACGATTACTAAAATTATAGTAACCTCATGGGACTAAACAATATTTCTAAAATTTTAGAATAACCTCTCTGGTTCAAATTTGCTCCCGAACAAATCATCACTTCGGTCAATATGTCTGCGGTACCGTCTTGGTATAGGAGACAACTATTTGGTTGCGTCCTGCTAGGAGAAGGACATTTTCCCTTCTCCTGCCCTGCCGCTGATTAGATGCACCAATTTTGGATTGTCCTGTTTACCGAAGTGAAAATTCACTTAAGCTGGACGGGGCCAAAAGTGCGCTGGTTAGTCTTGGTGTGGTCTTTTTAAAAGCTTTATATCTTCTAACATTTTTTCATATTCTTCCGGTTCGTCTGCATGGTCATTATGTGCTGCTATTACAGTTGTTGGGGGTTGGCTGATAGGTTTGGCTGGCGGTTCGTCTAGCTTGGTGTATCGGGGGATTTCGGTTAGTTCTGATACACGTTTTCTGGCTTCAGATTGCCCAATATCATTTAACTTTCTAATCATTCAACAAAAGTTTTTCTCCAAAATTGGCAAATGAATATGAATCTTCATATGATTTACCTTTTTTGCGCAGTTGTTCAGGAATACCAATAATAACGTGTTCCTCTTCTTCTGTTAATTCTTCATGGCGAACAGCTTTTTCAATAGCCACTTCATATAGTTTTTGCAAATTTTGGTCAATATAAATACTGTTATCAGAATCTGTAAATTTAGGTGCTTTTTGGGATGCTTCTTCTTTTTGCTTCTGTTTATTTTCCTCTGTGTAATCAAACCAGAAACTTTATGCAGGCAATCATGGATGGCGGCAGTCCCATGGATGTGTATGGGGAAAAACTTGCCAATATCGGAGCGATCTCAGATAACACGAGTGAATCTTTAAATCAAACGGGAATCAGTATATCTGAGGGATTGACAAAAGGAATGGAAGAGGCGGACGTGGAGTCAGGTTCGGAAAACCTGTTTGATAGAATTATTGGAAAAATAAAAGAATTATTTGGTATTCATTCCCCATCTACCGTTATGGCAGAAATGGGAGGATTTGTTATAGAAGGGCTTCTCAATGGTTTCAAGAATATGTGGGGAAGCATCACCTCATGGATTGAGGATAAGGTAAACTGGATTATTGATAAATTCAGGAGCATAAAAGAGAAGGTAAGCGGATTTTCTAGTGGTGGCAGTGGGGACTCCGCTGGGAATTATTCCGCCCGTTCCTACTCCATGCGCTCCACACCCTCCCCCTATGCTGCTAACCCTGCCTTTGCATCCCTTGCAACTACACCAATCCCCCAGCTTGCCACCGGTGCAGTCATCCCGGCAAACAAAGAGTTTTTGGCTGTGCTTGGGGACCAGAAACGCGGTACGAACATAGAGGCCCCGCTTGAAACGATAAAACAGGCAAACAGGGAATCGCTTTTAGAGTTAATATCCGAACTTAGATTGGGAGATAGGATGGACAGCAAAGGCAATACTTATAATATAAAGGCGATTGCAAAAAGCGAAGTCCTCTTTGAATTAATAATAGAAGAAGGAAAGAAGCGGCAGATAAGCTCCGGCTTCCGCCTGTCCTTTTTTATTTCTGATATTTTTGGCGCTTCAGGCAGGAACATCATACAACGCCTGATTGAACATGGGCAGATTGACAGGGCTTCTTTGGACTCAGAGAAGCATGGCTACCATGTGGAAACGCAAGCCTGATTTTTTTGTAATACCAATATTTCACTGACAGCAGCCATTTTTATGACTGCTTTATCGTGATACTTCCATGGTTGTTGAAAACATTTATTGTCAAGGTTCAGTTCTTGGCTACGAGTTTTATTTTCGTAGCAAGGTACTTACATGAGAAATAATCTGAATTTAGTGAATAATTATATAGCTAAACGTATTGTGATGGTTTGTGTAAGATATAAAATAATTTGAAATTTTTTTGGTGATGTTTTTGATGATAAATATTTGGGATATTTTTTTAAAATGGGGTTTGTATGTAATTAATCATTGGGGCTTGCTTCAGGATCAAAAGCTGTTGACTTCTGAGAGTAACAATATGTTCAGTGACATTTGCTATTTTGGAAGGATTAAAGGAATTTTTCGTTATTAGACATAGCAAAGATACATGACATTGAAACGATATAGAAGCATCTTTATGTTATAGACCACATATAACAGAGCTGTCCTCTGTTTTATTTCATTATATACCTATGGGACAAAAAGTAAAGTTATTTGTTTAAAAAAGTAAGTTTTTTGCAAAGTTAATTAAGAAGCTCTTAATGAAATATTTTTGAGGAAAAAGTTTATACAGTATAGTAAAATCAGATAAAAGGTGTTTTTGAGGGTAATTTTTCAGTATATATATGAAACTGGTGCCAAATACGGTATTGACTATTGGAAGAATATGGTAGATAGTCAAATATAGCTCTAGAGTAGGAAAACTCTAATTTCGTAAAATTTACTCATAACATTATAAAACATAATTCACGAGGGAAATTAATTTATGTGTAGTAGTTATGAAGATTTTTTACATAGGCTTTACCAGTACAGAGTGCGGTTAAATTTAACCCAGGCAGAAACAGGGCATAGACTTGGCATTACCCAAAGTCAGTTCAGCAAAATGGAACTTGGCAAAACGATTGTTCCATATAAGACGCTGGAGCTTTTACTGAATATGGGATGGGATGTTGACTTTCTTCTTACTGGAAAAAAGTTTTATGTCAATGACTCAAAATTAAGTATATTGATGTATGAGGAGGATAGTGAACAAAAGCTTCTAAGTGCAATAGTCTGGTTCTTGGAACAGGGAATTGAGAAGAGTATTGCGGAAATGAGCTTTGAGACAAAATGTGAGATTGAAATATTAAAGATGAGGGCAGACGGAGGAGTTCCGGAGTCTATTTTGTATGAAATAAGACGGATATCCGGTATTGCCCAGATACCAATGGCAGAAAAGCTGGGTGTGAATATCAAAAAGTACCGTATGCTGGAAAAAAATAAGACAGCGCCTGATGCGGAGCTATTGCTTCGGCTTTATGAAGTGACAGGTTGCAGACCCACACTGCTTTTGGAAAATAGAAATGTGGAAAAGTTAATAATTAACGAATTGTGGAATCAGCTTACCCAGCCCATTCAGAAGAGAATACTTGCGCTTGCGGAACAGGTAATCTGGTTTCTGAAAATGTAGGATAAAGGTTGAAGGCGGCCTTCGAAATAATTTTGTCTTATTGTATCGAAGGCTTGCCTATAATATGCAGGGGTACAATTATGAGAAAAACAGTTTTAATTATTGAAGATAATGTAACACAGTTGGAAATGCTTAGAAGGCTGGTGCTGGAAGTAAATCCGCTGGCAGAGGTATATACTGCTACTGATGTGAATACGGCATATGCAGTATTAATGGATAGGACAATAGATACTTTTTTGGTAGATATTATTTTAGATACAACAAGACCAGGAGATTCTTCTGGTGCCCGTCTGGTAGGAAGAATTAGAAAAATGGAGAAATATATGTTTACTCCGGTGATATTTATCACCTCATTGGAGGATGTCACTAAATATGCCTATACGGATCTTAATTGTTTGGGTTATGTAGAAAAGCCTTTTTCGCCGGAAACCGTCAAACAATTGGTGGAGAAGGCGTTGTATTTTTCTACCCAAAAGGATGATAACACTTTTATCTGTTTTTCAAAAAACGGAGTTTTTTATCCCATCAAAGTATATGAAATTGCATACATAGACAGTATGCGCCATGTGGTAACTGTACATCTGGCAAATGGAAGTACGATGACAGTGCCTTATAAACCGTGCAGAGATTTTCTTAGAGAGGCAGATAGCGACAATTTGTTCCAGTGCAGCAGAAGCGCTATTGTCAATAAGAATTTTGTGTTAAACATAGATATTCCGAATGGGTATATTACAATGAGGGGCAGCGGGGATAAAGTAGAAATTGGAAGTACGTATAAGAAAAAAGTATTGATGGAGTTTGGATTATGAGTGAGAGAATTTGTTTAGTGCTTGAAGCATTGTCGATTGTTGTCTGCCTGCATCGTTTGTATGGGCAGAGGTTTAAGTTTGATATTGTTACATTGTGTTTTTTAACATTGGATATGGTAATGATGCAGGCAATTGATTATTACCAGTTGCCAAGTATATTATCTATGTTTATTTATCCAGTAATAGCATTATATTGTGGAATTGAGTTTGGGTTTAAGTTAAGGGAAATTATTATCAATAATATTTTGTATTTAGTGATAGTAGGTGGGATACAGCTACTGGTTGCTATGTGTTACGGAAAAATATTTAATATACTATTTTTCTCTAACATGGATTTGTTAATAGTAAATGGTGTGGCGTTTTTAATTATACTTATAGTTTTACCTCAATTTAAAATAAATAAATTGTCTGTTTATTTACAAGATAAGGAACGAATTTTAATAATTTCTCTAGTATTTTGTGTTTTTTTAGCGACATCAAGTGTTGTTAGTTACAAGATATTTAAAGAAGCAGAACTTTATCAATATATGCCACTATTTCTTTGTATCTCTTTTATTTTTATCCTGGCAGGTCAACTAAATAAATTTAAAATTATTTCCAAAATGACTGAGACAGAACTAAAGACACATCAGATGTATGCAGATTCATTTCGCAATTTAATTGAAGACATCCGATTAAGGCAGCATGAATTTGATAATCAAATCAGTACAATTTATAGTCAGCATTTTGTGCATCATACATATGAAGATTTAGTAAACGCACAGAAGGAGCACTGTGAAATTGTAATGAAAGAAAACCGTTATAATAAGTTACTGTCTGTTGGAAATCATGTAATTATTGGTTTTTTGTATGGAAAATTTATAGAATTAGATAAGTTAGGAATTGAAGTTCAATATAAAATAGATATTGAAAGTTTTGATGTGAAAGTGCCAATTTATAAATTAGTGGAGATATTAGGAAACTTAATAAAAAATGCTGAAGAAGAAGTAATATTAGATAAGGTATTATTTATTTCAGTAGTTGAAGAAGAAGGACAATTTGAAATAGAAGTTAGAAATAAAAGTAAATTTATTGAGTACGATGAAATAGATTCGTTCTTCAAAAAGGGATTTAGCAAAAAAGGAAGTGATAGAGGATTAGGACTATACAATGTAAAAAATATATGTAGTGAATACGCATTACGAATATCATGTACAAATAAAAACATTGATGGAGAGAATTGGTTATCATTTGTTGTAACAAATAAAAGAGAAGCTATAAAGATTAAAAATACTAAAATTTCAATACCAATAAAAAATAATTATTCATCATGTAAAAAAATATAAAAAATTGTTTGATATATTTACATACATTATAAGTTTTAATAATAAAAGTTATAAGGATGCTGTAAAGTATATTTTAAATTATAAATTATAAAATGTATTGATGGGGTTGTAGGATATGAGTGAAAGAATATGTTTGGTACTTGAAGCATTATCTATTGTTATTTGCTTGCATCATTTATATGGACAAAAGTTTAAGTTTGATATTGTAACATTAAGTTTTTTGGCTATAGATATGGTAATGATGCAAACAATTGATTTTTATCAATTGCCAAGTGTTTTGTCTGTTTTTATTTATCCAATAATAGGATTATACTGTGGAATAAAATTTGGGTTTAAATTAAGGGAAATTATTGTAAATAATATATTGTATTTAGTAATAATAGGTGGTATTCAGCTTATAGTTGCTATGTGTTATGGGCGTTTATTAAATATTTTATTTTTTACTAATATTGATTTGGTAATAGTAAACTTTATTGCTTTTTTAGTTGTTTTTTTTGTTTTACAAAAATTAAAAATTAATAAATTGTCAATTTATTTACAAGATAAGGAAAGAATATTAATTATTTCATTAGTCTTATGTGTCGTTTTGGCAGTTTCAAGTGTGATTAATTATAAAATGTTAAAGGTGGCTGAACTATATCAGTATATGCCGCTATTTGTTTGCATAGCAATGATTTTTATTTTGGCTGGTCAATTAAATAAATTTAAGATTATGTCAAAGATGACAGAAACAGAGTTGAAGATGCATCAGATGTATGCAGATTCCTTTCATAGTTTGATTGAGGATATTAGATTGAGGCAACATGAGTTTGACAATCAAATTAATACAATTTATAGCCAACATTTTATATATCATACTTTTGAAGAATTAGTAAGCGCACAAAAAGAGCAATGTAATATTGTTGTACAAGAAAACAGATATAATAAACTATTAACTCTAGGCAATCATGTAGTAATAGGGTTTTTATACGGTAAGTTTATTGAAATTGATAAGTATGGAATCGAAATATTATATAAAATAGATATTGATAATTTAGATGTAGGAGTTCCAGTTTATAAATTGGTAGAAATTTTAGGAAATCTAGTTGATAATGCGAAGGAGGCATTGGAAGTCTCAGAAATAGATAAGGTGTTGTATGTTTCTGTGATAGAGGCTAATGGCGAATTTGAAATAATAGTGAGGAATAAAAGTAAATATATTGAACTGGATGAAGTTGACAAATTTTTTAAAAAGGGTTTTAGTAAAAAAGGAGGGGGAAGAGGATTAGGATTATTTAATGTTAAAAATATTTGTAATGAATACTTGCTAAATATATATTGTGAAAATAAAAATATTGATAACGAGAATTGGTTTACGTTTGTAATAAATAATAAGAGATAAATATAAAAAGAAACCATTATTATAAGTTAATAACAAATGGTTTCTTTTTGTTTTATTTTTCATTTGGATTTTGAGGATACTCATATTCACCAAAAAAGATAATACTGGTAATGTCAAAAGTGACAAGCATCCCCAAAGCCATACACGCTGTTAACAACGGCTTAGTGATTTTCACAAATTTTTCTCTCATATGGATCTCCTTTCTTAATAATTCTTGCAGCAACCAGCTGCGTGGTATGTAATATAATAACCCAGAACCCAGCGACTATATAAGGATTCTCAGGTACTATATACGAAAGAGTTAAATAAATAAAAATAACGAAAAAGGCCTGAATTCTCACACGTTTTACAAGATTATCAGTTAGCGCCCCATGCACTGCAGATGTAACCGGTCCGACATAATAGTTAGCAAGCATACATATAAATAAAAGTATCAATTGAAATACCTTGTTAACTGGAACCATTGGTAATACTACAAGTGACAAAAACATATATGAAAATGTCAACAAGAAACAACTGATATATTTTCTGCAATGCAACCCACCTGTGCAAATTCGAAGCAACAGCATGATTGTCACTGCAAAGAAATAAACCCCTATCTGATGTCTGAAAATAAATCCCATGATTAAAAGCTTACTAAATTCGGAAAAGAATGTTTTTCCAAAAAATTTAAGCTGTTCAATCTGATAATCGCTGAAATCATATTGCGCCTTAAGAAACTCACTCATCCTGCTGTTTCCTTTCTTTGATGATAAAATCATTGTAATCTGAATCCGGGTTTGTGGCAGGCTGTTAAACCAAACTGTTAATTTCAAAGACTGAATGATTAAAAATAGACAAATTTCGACAAGATATGACATGTTAATTGTGAAAATCGTGGATTGGGTGAATTTTCCAGTGAAAAAGAAAGGGCATGGTATAATAATTCAAAGACAAGTTTGTATTTGGAAATATAGTTTGGGGATAAAACCCCTTGGTTTCAGCACGGACGAAATGTAAAAGGAACATTTCAGGATGGAGGTCATGATGGGAATGTCATACAAAGACATAGGGCAGAGGATACGCTGCCTAAGAGAAGCAAACTGCTATACAAGGGATGCGTTTGCCGAAAAGGTAGATATATCAACAAAATTTCTCTACGAGATAGAGATGGGTAAAAAAGGCTTTACTGCAGAAGTTCTGTATAAGATATCGAAAGCAATAAGTGTCAGCAGTGATTATCTATTAACCGGAAATGAAAATCACAAGGTACCGGAAAAAGTGATTGACATCCTGGAAGGGTTCAGTCCGGAGCAAATGGAACGTGTGCGTGATATTTTGAAGTCCATTCAGGAACTTAGTGCAGATAAAGCAGTGTAAAAGGGGCTTGTGGGAGCTGGCGAGCGATGCCAGCTCCCACTATTTAACTTATCATGCCGCCCAGCATACCACTGCCGCAGCACAAGACGAGTACAGTAAAAAAGTTTCCGGAAACTTCCTGCATTCCCTGGTTGACGATAAGGGAAACAACAATTAATATAAGAAAATAAAGTCCGCCCATTAAAAGCCCCCACAGAAATTTCCGGCTGCCTTCCCGTTTTCCTGCCAGAAGGCCGGCTAAAAAGGTGACAATTATGTAAATGCCGATGATACATATGGACACGGCTTTTTCTGACAGCCCGAACCGGTAGAGCATCAGGGCAAGAAGCAGAAGCAGTCCGGTGGTGAGTAGATAGGATATGAGCAGACATTTCAATATAAAAGTGAGCCTTGAACTAAAATTTAATTTCTTTAACATGGCAGCCTCCCGTTTCTTTTATAAAGGGTTTATAAATTCTTTATATCACAATCATATGTCTGAACTTGACAGAGAATACCCGGATATTGTAATATTTTCATTAGAGCCGTCTGAAAATGCGGCAATCATATATAATAAGGAGTGAGTTTAACTTGGATACCGATGGTGTCATACAATTGTTTACTTTATTAATTCTGGTGTGTCTTTCCGGCTTTTTCTCATCTGCGGAAACGGCGCTTACCACAGTCAACAGGGTGCGGCTAAAGGCAATGGCGGATGATGGAAACAAACGTGCGCAGACAGCCTTAAATGTGCTTGACAAATATGGCAAGATGTTAAGTGCCATATTAATAGGAAATAACATCGTCAACCTGTATGCTTCTTCCCTTGCTACTACACTTGCGCTTAGCATAAATCTTGCGGTTGGTATTGCTACAGGAATTCTTACGGTGGTTATTCTGCTGTTTGGTGAGATTATCCCCAAAAACATGGCAATGGTCTATGCGGAAAACCTGGCGCTTTTTTATGCCTCCATTATTGCCGGGCTTATGAAGCTGATGACGCCGGTGATCTTTCTGATAGATAAGCTGGCAGGCGGGCTGATGCGGCTGTTACATATTGATACCAGCAAGAGAACGGCCATGACGGAGACAGAGCTGCGGACATATGTGGAAGTAAGCCATGAAGATGGTGTTATTGAATCAGAAGAGAGAGAAATGATTTATAATGTGTTTGACTTTAGTGATGCGGTGGCCAAAGACATTATGATACCCAGAATCGATATGGCTACAGTAAACGAGGATGCCAGTTATGATGAAGTTTTAGCGCTTTTTAAGGAGTGCATGTATACCAGAATTCCGGTTTACCAGGAAGACAAGGATAACATCATTGGGCTGATTAATATCAAGGATTTTATACTGGTGGATGAGAGAGAGCGGTTTAAGATCAGTGATATTATGCGTAAGGCATATTATACCTATGAATATAAGAAGACAGCTGACCTGCTGATTGAAATGCGGGAGAAACGGGCAAACGTAACCTTTGTGCTTAATGAGTACGGGGCTGCGGTTGGCATGATTACTTTGGAGGATTTGCTTGAGGAAATTGTGGGGGAAATCCGTGATGAATATGATGAGGATGAGGAAGAGTTTATTCAGAAGGTAGAAGAGAGGACCTATCTGGTGGAAGGAGGCATGAAGCTGGGGGATATCAATGATGAACTTGGAACCCTGCTTTCCTCTGAGGACTATGATTCCATTGGCGGACTTATTATAGAAAATCTGGACCGTCTGCCGGAAGATGGGGAAACCATTGTCACTTCCCAGGGGATTACCCTTACGGTACAGGGGGTGAACCAGAACCGTATTGTAAAAGTACTGATGATTCTTCCTGAGAAAAAAGAAGAGGAAGAGGAAACATCTGATTCTTTGGATAAACAGGAGATGGAAGATAAGGAAGAGCAGAAAGATGAGATAAGCAGGGAAGACAGCGAATAGATGCTAAAACATCTTAAAATTCGCAAAAATACTTTCCCAAAACCAGAAACTATGCTATACTACATCAATGCAGAACCGCAAAGTAAGATAAAATAATCTTTTTCACATATAATATTGCGGACAGAACAAGAATGGAGGATTAATATGAAGCGTATTAAAACATTAGTGACAAGAGACTTAAAGGAATCCATGAAAAAGGGCGGATGCGGCGAATGCCAGACATCCTGTCAGTCAGCCTGCAAGACTTCCTGCACAGTGGGAAACCAGAGCTGTGAAAAGGTGAAATAGGCAAACTGGATGAAAACGGGATAGCGATATAAGCAGCGGCATTGCCCCGCTGCTTATTATGCGTCTGCACAAAAGTCTGTACTGCCTGTGGTTATGGGAAAGCAGCGGTTTGGAAATGAGGATAAGATGATACATCAATATAAAAACAATGGTTATAATATTGTTCTTGACGTAAACAGCGGTTCTGTACATGTGGTGGATGAAGTGGTGTATGACATCATCCCCCTTGTAGAGAAAGCGCTTGGCGCAGAATGTCCGGAAGAAGAGCTGGAAGGCGAAATTTTTACAGCTCTTGGAGAGAAATATTCAAAGGAAGATATCAGTGACGCTTTTGCTCAGGTGATGGAGCTGAAAGAAGCGGGGATGTTGTTTGCGCCTGATATTTATGAAAACTATATCATTGATTTTAAAAAGCGGGAGACGGTGGTTAAGGCACTTTGTCTTCATATTGCCCACGACTGTAATCTGGCATGCCGGTATTGTTTTGCCGAAGAGGGAGAGTATCATGGCAGACGGGCGCTTATGAGCCTTGAGGTGGGGAAGAAGGCGCTGGACTTTCTGGTGAAAAATTCAGGAAGCCGCGTGAATCTGGAAGTGGACTTTTTTGGCGGGGAACCTCTTTTAAACTGGCCGGTGGTGAAAGAACTGGTTTCTTACGGAAGAAGCCTGGAGGAGCCTTACCATAAGAAATTCCGTTTTACTTTGACTACCAACGGAATACTTTTAAATGATGAAATCCTGGAATTTGTAAATAAAGAGATGGCCAATGTGGTTTTAAGCATTGACGGCAGGAAGGAAGTCAATGACAGAATGCGGCCTTTTAGAGGCGGACAGGGAAGTTATGACATTATTGTTCCCAAATTCCAAAAGGTGGCAGAGAGCCGGAATCAGACCAATTATTATGTGCGGGGGACGTTTACCAGAAATAATCCGGACTTTTCCAAAGATGTAATTCATCTGGCGGATTTGGGATTTAAGCAGATTTCTGTGGAACCTGTGGTAGCGGCGCCTTCGGATGATTATGCCCTTAGAGAAGAGGATCTTCCGGAGCTGCTTAAAGAGTACGACCGTCTGGCGGTGGAGCTTTTAAATAGAAAAAAGGCGGGAAAAGGTGTTAATTTTTTCCACTTTATGATAGACTTGGAGGGTGGTCCCTGTGTTGCCAAGAGACTTTCCGGTTGTGGTTCGGGAACGGAATATCTTGCGGTAACGCCCTGGGGAGATTTTTACCCCTGTCACCAGTTTGTGGGCAGGGAGGAATTTCTTATGGGGAATGTGGACGAAGGCATTATCCGGACTGATATCAGGGACGAGTTTAAAACCTGCAATGTTTATGCCAAAGAAAAGTGCCGGAATTGTTTTGCCAAATTCTACTGCAGCGGCGGTTGTGCGGCAAATTCCTATAATTTTCACGGGCATATTAACGATGCTTATGATTTGGGCTGTGAATTGCAGAGAAAGCGTATTGAATGCGCAATAATGATAAAAGCGGCTTTGGCCGAAGCAGAAGGAGAGGAGAGCAATGAAAAAGAATAAGGCAATTATTGTTTTGCTGGTGTTTGCGCTGCTTCTTGCAGGGTTAGGTTATACTGCGGCAGTAGGATTTGGGGCAGATGGCTCCGGTTCAGCATCCAGCATTAAGCTTGGGCTTGACTTAGAGGGCGGTGTCAGCATCACCTATCAGGTAGTAGGAGAAGAGAGCCCGGACAGCGAGGATATGGAGGACACGGTCTATAAGCTGCAAAAACGTGTGGAAGGCTACAGCACGGAAGCAGTGGTGTATCAGGAGGGGAATGACAGGATTAATATTGAAATTCCCGGTGTAACAGATGCCAATGCCATTTTGGAGGAATTGGGAAAGCCTGGTTCCCTGTATTTTATTTCACAGAACGATCCGGAAGGAAATCTGAACTATCAGGCAATGGGCGTAGACGCTGACGGCCAGTTGGTGTATATGATGTATAAGACCATTGACGAGCTGTTAAATGACGGCGGTTCTGTGGTACTTACAGGAACAGATGTTAAGAGCGCACAGGCAGGTTCCATAACAAACAACATGCAGAACAGTGAGTTTGTGGTAAGTCTTTCCATGACGGAGGAGGGAACCAGGAAGTTTGCGGACGCCACTTCTAAGGCTTTCCAGAATGGGGAATCCATTGGTATTTATTATGATGGAAATATTATAAGCGCGCCTAATGTAAATGCAGTGATTAATGACGGACAGGCACAGATTACAGGCAGCTTTACTTTTGAGGAAGCGGAAAGATTAGCGTCCACAATCCGTATTGGCGGTCTTAAGCTGGAACTTGAAGAGCTTCATTCCAAAATCGTAGGAGCGCAGCTTGGGGAAGAAGCGATTGCCACCAGCGTTAAAGCTGCGGCAGTAGGGTTTGTAGTTATTGTGGTATTTATGATTGCCGTTTATCTGATATGCGGTTTGGCAGCATCTTTAGCCCTTGGACTTTATGTGGAACTGATGATTATACTCCTTGGGGCTTTTGAAATTACCCTTACCCTGCCAGGAATTGCAGGTATCATTCTCTCCATTGGTATGGCGGTGGATGCAAATGTGATTATATTTGCCCGTATCAGAGAAGAGCTTGCAAAGGGAAAAACGGTGAAATCAGCGATAGACATTGGATTCCAAAAAGCGGCCTCCGCTATTTTGGACGGAAATATTACGACTCTGATTGCTGCACTGGTTCTGGGAATTTTAGGATCAGGAACTATTAAAGGCTTTGCAGCCACCTTAGCCCTTGGTATTGTACTGTCTATGTTCACGGCAATGATAGTGACGAAGCTGATTATCAAGGCTTTTTATGCAATTGGTCTGCAGGACTTAAAGCTTTATGGTATTGCAAAGGAAAGAAAGACGGTGAATTTTACTTCCAAAAAGACAGTGTTTTTTGGAATATCCATTGCCGCAATCTTGGCAGGCTTTGTATTCATGGGAATCAATAAGGGGCGAATGGGCACTACCTTAAATTACAGTCTGGAATTTGTAGGCGGAACCTCCACCAATGTTACTTTTAATGAGGATATGCCTTTGGGGGATATTGATACAAATGTGGTGCCGCTGATTGAGAAGATTACAGGGGATGGCAATGTGCAGACCCAGAAGATAGAAGGAACCAACGAGGTAATCTTTAAGACGCGTACCCTTACAACAGAGGAGCGGGAAACTTTCAAAAATGTGATGGTGGATAATTTTGGGGCAGATGGAGAAAAAATCACCACAGAGACAATCAGCTCCACCATCAGCAGTGAGATGAAATCAGATGCAGTAATTGCAGTGCTTGTTTCCGCACTGTTTATGCTGGTGTATATCTGGTTCCGGTTTAAGGATATCCGTTTTGGCGCAAGCTCCGTAGTTGCACTTTTGCATGATGTGCTGGTGGTACTGGCTTTCTATGCGATTGTGAGGGTATCTGTGGGAACCACGTTTATCGCATGTATGCTTACCATTGTAGGGTATTCGATTAACGCGACCATTGTAATTTTTGACCGTATCCGTGAGAACATGCGCAGTATGGGTAAAAAAGAATCCCTGGAAGATATGGTCAACGGAAGTATTACCCAGACACTTTCAAGAAGTATTTTTACTTCCCTGACAACCTTTGTTATGGTGGCTGCTCTTTATGCCTTTGGCGTATCCTCCGTAAAAGAGTTTGCACTGCCTCTTATGGCCGGTATTCTTTGCGGAACCTATTCTTCCGTGTGCGTAACAGGGGCCTTATGGCTGGTGCTGCGGAAGGTATTTCCACAAAAGACGGCATAAAAAGAGGCGCCTGCTCTTACTATAAGTTAAGAGATTTGGTATAATATAAGCATTCCTGAAAGCAATGGCGCTTTACATTACGCTTCTGCTTTCGGAATGCTTTGTTTTGGTGTAAAAAGGGTAAGGAACTGTTCAAAAATAACTTTTCATATTGCCTGTCTTTTTCTCCAATCGCGTCACTCAAAAATCAGTTACACAGCCTGCTATGCGCCTGATTTTCGAGGGAGGCGATTGAAGAAAAATCCTGGGCACTATTTAAAAGTTATTTCTTAACAGTTCCTAAGGAATTGGAGGAAAAATGGCAAAATGGATGGTGGCCGCCAAAAGAGCAGATTTTGACGGCATTGCAAAAAAGTACCACATTACTCCGGTGCTGGCAAGAATTATGCGGAACCGGGATGTTGTGGGGGATGAAGAGATTGAACGGTTTCTTCACGGGGATCTGAAAGACTTACATAATCCGCTGCTAATGAAAGACTTAAAGAAGGCGGCGGAAATCATAAGAAAAAAAGTGGAAGAGGGCAGGCGCATCCGCGTGATTGGGGATTATGATGTGGATGGCATTTGTGCCGCTTTTATTTTGCTTTCTGGTATCCGGGCCATAGGGGGAGTGGTGGACACAGTGATTCCACATAGAATGAAAGACGGCTATGGGCTGAATGAAAGCCTGATTGAAGCGGCGGCGGCAGATGGGATTGATACAATTGTCACCTGTGATAACGGAATTGCGGCAGCTCCCCAGACGGCCCTTGCGAAAGAAAAAAAGATGACAGTGGTGGTGACAGACCATCATGAAGTGCCTTTTGAAGAAAAAGAGGGGGGACGGATATATCTTTTGCCGGAAGCAGATGCAGTAGTGGATCCCAAGCAGCCGGACTGCGGATATCCTTTTAAACAGATCTGCGGTGCGGTAGTGGCAGGCAAGCTGGTGCAGGCTTTGTTCGATCTGGTGCCTGCTAAGGCATCAGATGTAGTAAAGCGTCAGGCGGTTCTTGACGACATGCTTACCTTTGGGGCTTTGGCTACGGTCTGTGACGTGATGGAGCTGCGGGATGAAAACCGGATTATAGTAAAAGAAGGTCTTAAGCGTATGGCAGGAACACAAAATCTGGGCCTTAAGGCGCTGCTTATGGCCAATGGAATAGAAGAAAAAAATATAACCCCTTATCATGCAGGATTTATAATTGGTCCTTGTATGAATGCCACCGGCAGGCTGGACACTGCCCGGCGCGCGTTGGAGCTGTTTGAGGCAAAAGACTGGAAAACGGCTGTTACCATTGCAGAGGATTTAAAAAGTTTAAACGAAAGCCGTAAGGAAATGACAGAGGCAGGTGTAAAAGAAGCCATTGAAAAGGTGGAAGAAATGGGAAATGGGCAAGACCTGGTGCTGGTAATATATTTACCGGACTGTCATGAAAGTCTGGCCGGAATTATTGCGGGCAGGGTCCGGGAAAAATATGGCAAACCGGTATTTGTTTTGACAAAGGCGGAGGAAGGCATTAAGGGAAGCGGACGTTCCATAGAAGCTTACCATATGTATGAGGAGATGACTGCCTGTCGGGAACTTTTTACCAGATACGGGGGACATAAAATGGCGGCGGGACTGTCTCTTTCCGGCGAGGACAAAATAGAAAAATTTAGGAAAATGCTGAATCAAAACTGCCAGCTTACGGAAAAAGATTTGGAAGAGGTGGTACATATTGATGTGCCCATGCCCCTTTCTTATGCGGATATTCCTTTTATTAAGGAGCTGGAACTGCTTGCCCCCTTCGGTGTGGGAAATCCCAGACCCTTATTTGCAAGAAAGGGCATCAGTCTGCTGTACGGGCGTAGAATGGGAAAAAGCAGGAAGGTGGGAAAATACCGGATTGCAGACGAAGACGGCCGGGGATTTGAAATGATATATTTTGGGGATTTGGAGAAATTTGACAGGTTTTTAGGTGAGCGGTTTGGAAAAGAAAGGGCCTGTCAGCTGTATGAGAGAGGACTGGAGGAAAAAGCGGCTGTAATCAGTATCGCTTATTATCCGGATATTAATTTTTACGCCGGAAAAGAGAGCATACAGATTGTTATGCAGAATTATTGTTAAAACAGCAGATTTTTATAAGTACTGTGAAAAAACGCAGTATGAAGGAGTATGATATGATAGCAACAGTAACATTAAATCCGGCAGTGGATAAAACATATACCTCTGCCAGAATGCTTCCGGGGCAGGCAAACCGGATGGACAGTGTAAAAAGCATAGCGGGAGGAAAAGGCATCAATGTGGCAAAGGTGCTGCGGCAGTATGGGTATCCGGTGAAAACTCTTGGGTTTCTTGGGGGATATACAGGAAAGTTTATTGAGGATTATCTAAGTAAAGCAGGCGCCTTGTGCTGTTTTACTCCTATAGAAGGATCTACAAGGCATACGATTAATATTCTTTCCCAGGATGGATATGTGACAGAGCTTTTAGAGCCGGGACCGGATATCAGCGAAAAGGAACAAAAGCAGTTTCTGGCGGACTTTGAGCTTGGAATTGCAGACTGTTCCCTGGTGATTCTCTCTGGCAGCGCACCGGAGCATATACCGGCAGAAATTTATTTTGACCTGATTATGCGGGCTAGAATTCTTGGAAAAAAGATTATTTTGGACAGCGGCGGGGAATATTTAAAAAGAAGCATTAATGCCTGCCCCTTTATGGTAAAGCCGAACATAAAGGAGCTGGAGGTCTTAACAGGCAGAAAGGCGAGAAGTCTGGAGGATATTATAGGAGCGGCGCTGCAGATGGGAGGACGGGGGATTGCCCATGTAATGGTTTCCATGGGAGCCAAAGGTCTTTTGTATGTGGTCGACAGACAGATTCTTTATGCAAAAGCGCCTGCGGTAAAAGCGGTAAATACCGTAGGATGTGGGGACAGTGTTGTGGCTGCCTTTGCCATGGCTTATGAGAGTGGCATGAGCGATGCGGAACTTTTGCGGTACTGTGTGGGAATATCAGCGGCTAATGCCACTACCCTGGAAAGTGCGGTGATCCCAATGGAGAAGGCGGAAGAACTGATGAAAAAGGTGGAGATTACCAGATACTAAACCTAAGTTTTGATGTAGTTTTTATAAGCTTTATACAATGCAAAAGCCTCCGGGGGATGCCGGAGGCTTTGCATTCTTATGAGGGGGGAGATAGTGAGTTGTTCAACTATCTTGATTAATATCATAAAGGTTAAATGTGTATAAAGTGTGTCCGATTTATGATTTAAATCTTAAATCCTCTAAATAAAAAATTAAGGACATGAAAAGAAAAAAGAAACATATATTAACTAAAATGGAAAGCAAAATCACAGGCAGTAAGAAGATTGAAAAAAACTTATATTCGTGCTATCTTATTATATAGTTGCGGTGCAGCGGCGAAATGAATGCTTTGGGAGGCAGAAAACTGGTATGAAATGTGAAGATCTGTTAAAAGGAATTTCCTATGAATGTATCAGGGGAAACCTGAATAGGGAAGTAAAGGAAGTGGTTTACGATTCCCGGAAAATATCGAAGGATTGTCTGTTTATCTGTATTTGCGGTTACAATGTGGATGGACATAGCTTTGCAGGGGAAGCGGCCCGGAAGCAGGCAGCGGTTATTGTGGTGCAGAAGGATGTGGAGATTCCCGAAGAGAGCGGCGTTACAGTGATTAAAGTGGAGAATACCAGGTATGCCATGGCATTTATTTCGGCAGCCTATTTCGGGCATCCGGCCGACCGGCTTAAGGTCATTGGAATTACAGGAACCAAAGGGAAAACCACCACTACTTATCTGATTAAATCTATTTTGGAAAAGGCTGGCTACCGGGTGGGGCTTGTGGGGACCATTGAAACGATTATAGGCAAGCGGCGCATTCCTGCCAGCAATACCACGCCGGAGTCTTTTTTGCTCCAGCAGTATTTTAAAGAGATGGAAGAGGAAGGCTGTGAGATTGTTGTGATGGAAGTGGCTTCCCAGGGCTTAAAGCTTCACAGAACCCAGGGTTTTACCTTTGAGATCGGTATTTTTACCAATCTGGAACCGGATCATATAGGGCCCAATGAACATGCGGATTTTGAAGAGTATCAGGCCTGTAAGGGGCTTTTGTTTAAACAGTGCAGGCTGGGAATTGTCAATAAGGACGACGCCCATATGGAAGCCCTTTTAAAGGGCCATACCTGTCAGGTGGAAACTTATGGATTTGATAAAGAGGCGGATATTTATGCGGAAAACCTGAAGCTGGTCAATAAGCCGGGAGAGCTGGGAATTGATTTTGCAGTTAAGGGCAGAATGGATTTTGAAGTGGAAGTGCCGGCTCCCGGAAGGTTTAGTGTCTATAATGCGCTCACTGCCATTGCAGTGTGCCGCCATTTTCAGGTGGAAATCCCGCAGATCCAAAAGGCGCTTTTGGGCGCTCATGTAAAAGGAAGAATTGAGATGGTTCCGGTGCCTGGTGAATTTACCCTTTTGATTGACTATGCCCATAATGCCATGAGTCTTAAAAGCCTCCTTACCACCTTAAGGGAGTATAATCCTACAAGACTGGTGTGTCTTTTTGGATGCGGGGGAAACCGTTCAAAGCTCCGCAGATTTGAAATGGGTGAGGTCAGCGGAAAGTATGCGGATTTGACGATTATCACATCAGATAATCCCCGGTTTGAAAAACCGCAGGATATAATAGAAGATATTAAAACCGGAATAAGTAAAACAGAAGGCAGGTATATTGAAATTTGTGACAGAAAAGAAGCAATTGCCTATGCCATTGCCCATGGGCAGCCGGGGGATATTATTGTGCTGGCAGGAAAAGGCCATGAAGATTATCAGGAAATTGAAGGCGTGAAATATCCTATGGATGAGAGAGTGCTGATAAAAGAAATACTTCAGGAAGTGGGTACATGAAACAGGGAAGGTATGCCAATATTATAATTGATATTTCCCATGAAAAGGTAGACAGACCTTTCCAATATAAAATACCGGAAGAATTAAAGGGAAAATTGTCAGAGGGCGCATGTGTGCAGGTGCCCTTTGGCACAGGAAACCGCCTTCGGCAGGGATACGTAGTGGAAATTACTGACAAAGCGGAATTTCCTGATGAAAAACAAAAGCTGATTAAAGGGATTGTGACAAAGGGCGTAAAGGTGGAGGCGGATGCCATCAGGCTTGCCGCATGGATGAAGGATACCTATGGCTCTACCATGATTGCGGCGTTAAAGACAGTGCTTCCTGTGAAACAGACTATGAAGCCTAAGGAAAAAAAGAAAATTACCAGACTTTTATCCGGGGAGGAGGTCTGTTTTCTTTGGGCAGAATGTGTAAGAAAGCATCAGAATGCCAGGGCAAGGGTACTTAAGGCTCTTTGTACGGAACCAGTGCTGCCTTATGAACTGGTAGTGGGCAAGCTGAATGTGTCTCCTGCTTCTTTGAAAAGTCTGGAAGGTCAGGGCGTAATTGCAATAGAGAGGGAAAGCTGTTACAGGAATCCGGTGAAACTGGAAACAGCAAAGGAGGCAGGAAAAGCATTAAGCGGGGAACAGGAAAGCATTTGTGAGAGTATTCTTTCTGATTTTGACATGGGAAAGAACAAAACCTATCTGATACGGGGAATCACTGGAAGTGGAAAAACAGAAGTCTATTTATCCCTGATTGAGGGAATGATAAAAAGAGGAAAACAGTGCATTGTTCTGATACCGGAGATTGCGCTGACTTATCAGACCCTTCTGCGGTTTTACAAAAGGTTTGGCGATCGGGTTTCCGTTATAAATTCCACCTTGTCCGCCGGGGAGAAGTTTGACCAGTGTGAAAGGGCAAAGAAGGGAGAGCTTGACGTGATAATCGGCCCCCGCTCCGCATTATTTACGCCCTTTCCCAATCTGGGAATGATTGTGATGGATGAAGAGCATGAGGCCAGTTATAAAAGTGAAACCATGCCCCGGTATCATGCAAGGGAAACGGCCCGTTATCTGGCGGATTTAAAGGGTGCAAGCCTGGTGCTGGGTTCTGCCACTCCTTCGCTGGAAGCCTATTACCGGGCAAGAGCGGGAGAATATGAGCTGTTTACCTTAGACCGGAGGCTTACAGGTGGAAAGCCGGCAGAGGTTTCTATCATAGACCTTCGGGAGGAACTAAAGAGCGGCAACCGTTCCATCTTCAGCCGGAGACTTCAGGAGCTGATAGAAGACAGATTAAATAAAAAAGAACAGATTATGCTTTTTTTAAACAGAAGGGGGTATGCGGGATTTGTATCTTGCCGTTCCTGCGGATATGTGATGAAATGTCCTCACTGTGATGTTTCCCTGTCCCAGCATATGGGAGGCAGGCTGGTATGCCATTACTGCGGATATGAAGTGCCTCAGCCGCAAAAATGTCCTTCCTGCACGTCTCCTTATATTTTGGGATTTAAAGCGGGAACCCAGCAGATTGAGCAGCTTTTGTACAAAAGATTTCCGGGTATCCGTGTGCTTCGGATGGACGGGGACACCACCCGCACAAAGGACAGCTATGAAAAGATATTAACCGCCTTTTCCTCCGGAGAGGCGGATGTGCTGACAGGTACACAGATGATCGTAAAAGGGCATGATTTCCCTAATGTAACCCTTGTGGGGATACTTGCAGCGGATTTGTCCTTAAATGACAGCAATTACCGGGCAGGGGAGAGAACCTTCCAGCTGCTTACCCAGGCAGCCGGCCGGGCAGGACGGGGGACAAAGCCGGGGGAAGCGCTGATTCAGACTTACCGTCCCGACCATTACAGCATTGTAAGAGCAGCCCGGCAGGATTATGAAGCTTTTTATGATGAAGAGATTTTATACAGGGAGATGGGAGCTTACCCGCCGGCCGGACATATGATGGCCATTCTTATAAATGCGCGGGAGGAACAAAAAGGAGAGGCGCTTTCAAAGAGGGCGGCGGAACTTGCAAGAGGGGCGGCAAAGCCGGACGGCAAGCTTTCTCATTCTGTCCCGGATACATCAGTTATGGGCCCTGCAAAGGCATCTATTGGAAAGATTAATGATATTTACCGCTTTATCATATATTGTAAGTCATCTGACTATGGACAACTGACGGCCATAAAGGATAAAATAGAACAGTATATACAGTCTCTTGGACTTAAAGATGAAAATGTGCAGTTTGATTTCGACCCTATAGAAAGTTATTAGGTAATTGCGAAACTTGAAGTTGTGGAAATATTCTGACAATATATTCCACT
>CANCXX010000061.1 GCA_947381965.1 uncultured bacterium | reverse complement strand
CTATGTAATTTATTAACTCTATAGCTCTTGAGGCTATATCATTATTATACTAGGAAGAAAAAGAAAGGAGTACTCACATGGCTTTTGACGGAATTACAATTGCAGCAGTTGTAAAAGAGCTTAAGGATTCCATAAGCGGCGGACGCATATACAAAATTGCCCAGCCGGAAAAGGACGAGCTGCTGCTTACCATAAAAACAAAAACAGGCGGCCAGAAGCGTCTTTTAATCTCTGCGGGAGCTTCTCTTCCCCTGATTTACCTTACAGAAGAAAATAAAAAAAGTCCCATGACCGCCCCAAGTTTTTGTATGCTTCTGCGCAAGCACCTGCAAAACGGAAAAATCACAGGCATTACCCAGCCCGGACTTGAGCGGATCGTCCATCTTCACATTGAGCATTTAAATGAAATGGGCGATCTTTGCCATAAACAGCTGATTGTGGAAATTATGGGGAAACACAGCAATATTATTTTTACAGACGATGAAGATATGATTATTGACAGTATCAAACACATTTCCGGCATGGTCAGTTCTGTCCGTGAAGTGCTTCCGGGGCGGAATTATTTTATTCCCATGACCCAGGAAAAGGAAGATCCCCTGACCGCAGATTTTCCTTCCTTCCAGAAGGCGCTGACCGCCGGAAACATGCCCATATACAAAGCCCTTTATGGCGCTTACACAGGAATTTCCCCGATAATTGCCCAGGAAATCTGTTACCGCAGCCATATAGACGGCGACATTTCCACTGCCTGTTTTTCAGAAATGACCTCTGGCAGTGAATTGCTCCTGGGGCTTTACGAAAACTTTTCTCACATGATGGAACAGGTAAAGGCAGAAAGCTTCCGGCCGGTTATTGTTTATGACAATGGATCCCCGGCGGAATATGCCGCTCTTCCCCTTACCCTGTATGGCGACAATATCCGGCATACAGACTCCATCAGCAGCCTGCTGGAGCAATACTATGCAGAGAAAAGCACGCTTACCCGTATCCGGCAGAAGTCTTCCGACCTGCGCCGGATTGTCCAGACAGCTCTTGAGCGGAATATAAAAAAATATGATCTGCAGCTGCGTCAGATGCAGGATACGGAAAAAAAGGACAAGTACAGAGTTTATGGCGAGCTGCTCAACACCTACGGCTATGAAGCCCAGGAAGGCGCCAAATCCCTGGACGCCTTAAATTATTATACCAATGAGATGATAACCATTCCTCTTAACCCGCTTTTGTCCCCTTCAGAAAACGCCAAAAAATATTTTGACAAATATGGGAAATTAAAGCGCACTTACGAAGCTTTATCTACCCTTACCGCCCAGGTAAAGGAGGAGATTGACCATCTGGAGTCCATCCAGGCATCTCTTGACATCGCCCTTTCGGAAGACGATTTAATCCAGATAAAAGAAGAACTGATTGAAAGCGGCTATATCCGCCGGAAGGGAGGCGGAAAAAAGATAAAATGCCACAGCCGTCCTTTCCACTATATTAATAAAGATGGATTCCATATTTATGTAGGAAAGAATAATTTCCAAAACGATGAACTTACCTTCAAATTTGCCTCTGGCAATGACTGGTGGTTCCACACCAAAGGCATTCCTGGTTCCCATGTGGTAGTTAAATCAGAGGGCAATCCTTTGCCGGACGGCACCTTTGAGGACGCTGCAAGACTGGCCGCCTATTATTCCAAGGCAAGGGGACAGGACAAGGTGGAAATTGATTACACTGAAAAAAAGAATGTCAAAAAGCCTAACGCCGGGAAACCGGGATTTGTGGTCTACTACACCAACTATTCCATGATGATTGACTCGGACATTTCTCAGCTAAAGCTTATAGAAGAGTAAGTGTGCGCCGCAAGGCGCGCTTACTAAAACAAGAGTTCCCAGAGGAACTCTTGTTTTTAATTTTGCTTTCCATTAAAGAATGCTGCTGGTAAACAGGCTCTTTACATGGTCCACTTCTTCCTGTGTTGCCTTGGAAGCAGGCACATAATAAGATTTTTCTCTTGCTATCTTGTACAGTTCTTCCTGTGACTGTTCACAGGAATTTCTAAACTGCTTCAGTGTCTGTTTCAGCTCCTGATTTTCTGTCTGCGCAATCATTTCTCCGAAACGGACCAGCTCCCCGTTAATCCCTGTCAGAGTATCCGCCACCATTGTCTTTTCATTCAACTGCATATTCCATCCCTCCTACTGCAAAAATTTCATCAACTGATTCTTGTTTTCCATGGCTGATTTAGCCCCTTTTTCAAAAAACTGTTTCACCTGTGCGTCCGATGCGCTGGACGCATATTCTTTCATTTTGCAGTGAGTTACATCATAGCCGCCAATCAAATGACGCAGATTCTGTAAATCCAGTTCTGATAAATTTGCCATATTAAAATACCTCCTGAACATATTGTCTCATTCGACTTTTTTATTATTTCCAGGAGGCTTTATTCTATACTTTTTATTTTATTCCTTTATTTTCAAACAGCATAAAATCAAAATTAAAAAAATACTATTCATCCAGCCAGAAATCATTCTCCTCGTCTTCCTGTTGTCTGACTGGTGACTTTTTCTGCCCTTCTCTTCCCCTTTCATCTGATGGCTTAGATTTTTCCGGATTCTTGGAAGATGATTTTCGTCTGTTTTTTACTGTTTTCCCTTTTTTTGATGGTTTCCCCGACCCCTTTTTCCCGGCGCCTTTCCGTCCTTTTGTCTCTTCCGGTTTCATTATTCCTGTTTTTCTGGCAATTCGCAGCAACAGATATCCCTTAGGCATACTGCGCAGTTCTTCCTCCGTTACCGCCTGCCAGTGTATAATGAGCACAAAATAAATAATGCCTCCGGTCATAATGGCAACTGCCAGTGCAATAATATTAATTTTGCAAAGATAATACAATCCCTGGTAAACCCCAAAGGCAGCAGCCCCCATAATAAGGGCAGATACAATGGGCTTAATAAAAGTTCTTACCATTTCCTGCCGATAATCAAGGTGACGGTGCACGGCAATCTGGTTTAAAATACATAGTATAAAAGAGTATAGCACCATGGCGGATACATAATAATACAGACTGTATTTTTCATCCAGAAAAAGCATCATGGCTATCATAATCCCTGCATGAATAATCACTGCCGCGGAAGCATTGATAATCGGTGTTCCCATTTTTCCAATGGACTGCAAAATTGCCTGGGTTAAAGTGGACAGGGAATAAAAAATAATGCTCACTGCCATACAGGAGAGCAGCACAGAGGCAATATCCAGCGTATCCGGCTGATGAAAAATTACCATCATTACCGGACGTGCCAGCACTCCAAGTCCTACCGCCGAAGGAATGGAAATCAGCATAGTAACCTGAATGGATTTTGCCACCTTGCCTTTCACCCCCTCCAAATCCCCCTGGATAAAATCGCTGGAAATTCCCGGTATCAGAGCTGCCGCCATAGCGGAAGAGATTGCAATGGGAATATTGGAAATTTTAGTTCCTTTTGCCACAGTACTCAAATCCACAGAGACTACTGCTTCTTCCAGCTCTTTTACTCCCATCATAATTTGCTGGTAAATGGTATTGTCCATAAAATTATTAATATTATAAATGCCAGTGCTTAAGATAAACGGAGTAACCACCATCAGTATCATTTTAAATATGTCCCCATAGGATTCATCGTTATGGGTGGTGTCGTGTTTTATTCTTTTCCGTATCATCTTACGGTTAAGGACATATACGCCAATCATAAATAAAAGTCCTGCCAGAACTCCCGCACCAGTACCAATGGTTCCTCCCGCCGCTCCATAAGAAGCTCTGACAGAAGGATCTTCGTCCGCAGCAATCTGAACCATCACATATGCCATGCCAATACTGACCCCTGCGTTTATGAGCTGTTCCAGAATCTGGGACACAGAAGTCTGCGCCATGGTTTTGTGTGCCTGGAAATATCCCCTTAGCACTCCAAGTATTCCACTGAAAAAAATCGTGGGAGCCAGTACCTTAAGGGGAAGAACCGCACTGTCCATCTTGACTAAAAGTCCTGCCCCAAAAAACACAAATAAGCTGGCAATACTTCCGACTACCAGCACATAAATAAATGCACAACAGAAAATTCTGTGCGCATTCCTGTATTCTCTTGTTGCCAGCCTTTGGGCAATCACTTTTGAAACCGCTGACGGAATACTATAAGAGGAAATCAGAAGCACAATACTGTAAGCATAATAAGCGCTATTGTAATATCCGTTTCCCTCGTCGCCAATAATGGCAACCAGCGGCGTATTGTACAACAGTCCGATAATGCGGACGATGATTCCGGCCGAAGCCAGAATCCCCGCCTGCAAAATAAAACTGTCTTTCTTTTTCTTTTTTGGCATAGCTGCTGCGCTCCAAAATTTCTATCCGATTAGCCAGTCATACATCTCCTGATATTTAGCCGCCGAAACATTCCAGGAAAAATCAGCTGCCATTCCACGGTCCACGATTTTATTCCACTCCCGCTTCTTATCATAATAAATACGCTCCGCATAACGGATGGAACCCAACATTTCATGGGCGTTATAATTCACAAAGGAAAATCCCGTACCAGTATTCTCATATTCATTATATGGCTCTACCGTATCTTTCAGTCCTCCTGTCTCCCTGACAATAGGCACCGTACCATAACGCAGGCTCATAAGCTGGCTTAAACCGCACGGCTCAAACAAGGATGGCATCAGGAAAGCATCGCAGGAAGCATAAATCTTGTGGGACAATGCCTCTGAATAATAAATATGGGCGGAAACCTTGTTGTTGTATTTCCAGTCAAAGTGACGGAACATGTTCTCATACCGTTCTTCTCCTGTCCCAAGTACAACAATCTGCACATTGTCCTGGCAAAGCTCATCCATCACGTAAGCAATCAGGTCAAAGCCCTTCTGGTCTGTCAGTCTGGAGACAATACCAATCATGAATTTCCGATCGTCCTGCTCCAGCCCCAGCTCCGCCTGCAGCGCGCGTTTGTTTTTCACTTTTTCCTTGCGGAAGTTTACTGCATTATATTTATATTCAATGTATTTATCTGTCTCCGGGTTGAACTCTTCATAGTCAATACCGTTTACGATACCCCGCAGGGAATTGCTTCTTGCACGCATCAGACCGTCTAACTGTTCCCCATAAAACTGGGTCTTAATTTCATCCGCATAAGTGCTGCTCACTGTGGTAATGGCATCCGCATATACCAGACCTCCCTTTAACAGATTGGCATCTTTAAACAGTTCCAGCTTATCTGGTGTAAAATAGTATGCAGGAAGACCGGTAATGTCCTGTACCTCCTTGATGCTCCACTTACCCTGGAACTTCAGGTTATGGATAGTCATAACGGATTTAATGCCCCGGTAAAAGTCATTTCCCTGGAAACGTTCTTTCAAATATACCGGAATTAAGCCTGTCTGCCAGTCATGACAATGGATTAAATCCGGCCGGAAATCAATTACAGGCAGGATAGACAAAGCTGCCTTGGAAAAGAACGCATACTTTTCAATTTCAAAAAGCGCATTGTCGCTGTAGGGCTTAAAGCCGCTAAAATACATCTCATTATCAATAAAATAATACTTAACCCCATCCACCTCTGCATACATAATGCCGACATATTCATTTTTCCAGTGAAAGTCCATATAAAAATGAGTCACATAGCTCATCGTATCTTTCATCTGCTGTGTCATGCAGGTATATTTGGGAAGAATCACTCTTACATCAAAGTATCTCTTATCAATACATTTAGGAAGAGAACCTACCACATCTGCCAGTCCCCCCGTTTTTATGAACGGAACGCCTTCTGATGCGACAAAAAGAATATTTTTCATTACTTACCCTCCAACAAGTTATTGTTAATGCCTATTATACAACATTCATCCGTCCAATAAAAGCTAAATTTATAAAAATTACATGGGGAAAAAGCACATGGAAAGGTTCCGGCAGAATTTATCTGGTTTTAGCGGTATTGAAGTCTGATTTTATCTGCAATAAGGGCGATAAACTCAGAATTTGTGGGTTTTCCCTTTCCTGTATTTATGGTATATCCAAACATGGCGTCCAGGGTTTCCATTCTGCCTCTGTTCCATGCCACTTCAATTGCATGGCGGATGGCCCGTTCCACCCGGCTTGCCGTTGTCTGGTTTTTGCGCGCAATTGTAGGATACAGAACCTTTGTGATGGAGCCAAGCATATCCGGTTCTTCCACTGACATCATGATTGCTTCCCTTAAATACTGGTATCCCTTAATATGGGCGGGAACGCCAATCTCATGAATCATGTCCGTGACGTCTCTTTCCAGATTGCGTCCCGGCTTTTTCACCGTTTCTATCCTGTCCTCATCCTTCAAAACAGAGTGGCTTCCGGAAGGCACCGTAATCATTATCTGGAATTCTCTGTCCATATGTATCAGTTCTCCCAAAATCTTATACACTTTTTCCGGGTCTTTTATTGCTGTCAAGTTTAACTGCTCCATCATATTCCCTCCATTTTTCACAAATATTGCTATGAATCTATTATAAAGAACATGATACGTCACTTCAACTGTCATTCATCGCGCGATTTTTATCCGGCAAAAGCATCTTTTTGTAAAATTATCCCGTAATCTGGCCTGCGCTACTCTCAAGGTGTGTCTGTTTCTGAAAAGAATTTACAAAAAATTCATGCGGATCTCCCATTTCCCCTTTTCAGCCCTCACCTTCGCCATACTTCCAGTTACCACAGGCGCCATAGGCGGCAGATGTCCAAGGTCCACATCCATAATCACAGGAACCTTATGGCAAAATGCTGTTGGAAGCACTGCTCCATACTGGTCCAGTCCCATCATCTCCTGTCCATGGCAAAGAGGCCGTCCAATTAAAAATCCCTTTACATATTGGAACCAGCCTGCCTGCTCCATCTGCCACATGGCTCTTCTTATGGCAAACACATTTAAATCACAGGATTCCAGAAACCAGATAAAACCGTCTTCCTTATATTTTTCCGTAAACGCTCTTACCCTGTCAAATCTTGTTCCTAAAAGGTTTACCAGACAATCCATACAGCCTCCCAGAAGGCGTCCTTCCATCAAAGCTGCGCTTCCCTCCTCCATACCGGAACTGCCTGGCAGATAAACCTTTGGCACAGATTTTTCCGTACACTGGTAAGGCGCTAAGGGATGGTTTTCATCCTTGATTCCCTCCTTTTCCCATTTTTCGTAGCCTTCCATCCCCTTTCTGTTTCCTTTCAGCAGCTCCATAGCGTCAAGCAGGGATTTGTGCCATGGCTCCATTCCAAAAGCCGCCGCACAGGGACCGTAAACAGAGGCCGTATCGCAGAGAGTTGTAAGGAGAAAAGTCATATTGGTATTGTCGGAATAGCCCATATACCATTTAGGCTGTGCCTCTCTTATTGCGTCAAAGTCCACATATTCAAGTATTTCACACATCAGCTCTCCGCCGCCGCAGGAAATCAGACAGTTGTTTTTCCGGCTTAAATAATACTCCGTAAGCTCCCTGCCGCAAGCCTCCGGCGCAGAGCTGATTCCCACGCCATCCCCGGCATAACAATTTGGCCCCAGGTCGATTCCGTACCCAAGGGCCTTCCATTTTAAAAGGGCATTGTCAAAGGCTGTCCGATAAGGTTCTATATTGCATCCGAAGGAAGGCGCAACAAAACCAATGGTGTCCTTTTCTTTTAAAAATACTGGATATTTCATCTATTCTCCTTCTCTTTATCGGTATATTCCCCAGCGTGTGCCTGATAAGACCTGCATGCGGTCTAATATTTCTTTCTGCTTTTTAACTCTTCATACAAAGTTACATAATTGTCGTAGCGTACCTGGCTGATCTTGCCTTCCGCCAGAGCCTCTTTTACCCCGCAGGAGGGCTCGCTGACATGCGCACAGCCTCCAAACCGGCAATTTTCCGTAAATTCCGCAAACTCCGGGTAAAATTCTTTCAGAGTTTCCTTATCCATATCCCCAAGACTTAAAGCGGTAAATCCAGGCGTATCCATAATAAAGGTATCTTCTGAGAGTGCAAACAGCTGGGCATGTCTTGTAGTATGCTTTCCCCGGAGGGTTTTTTTGCTGATTTCCCCGGTTTCCATATTAGCCCCAGGATATAACCTGTTGATAATCGTTGACTTTCCCACACCGCTTGGCCCCGCCACCACCGTAGTCTTTCCTTTAAGACAGCTTCTGATTTCCTCAATTCCCTGTTCCTTTTCCCCACTGGCAAAAAGTACGGGATAGCCGCTCTTTCCATAAAACCCTTCCAGCTCTTTCTGCTCTTTAAAGTCTGCAAGGTCTTTTTTATTAAAACAGATCACTGCAGGAAGCTTCTGCTGTTCCATACAGATTAGGAAACGGTCCAGCAGATTAAAATTCGGTTCCGGCTTTGTTATGGCAAATATAACTAGGGCCTGGTCTACATTCGCTGAGGCTGGCCGGATCAGCACATTGCGCCTTGGAAGAATACGGTTAATATTGCCCAGCAGAAGTTCCTTATCCACAAGCTCAATCTCTACATCATCCCCCACAAGGGGTTTTATATTCTCTTTTCTGAAAATCCCCTTTGCCTTGCACTCTGTCAGACCAGCCTTTGTATACACATAATAAAAGCCTGCAATTCCCTTAATAATCTTTCCCCGCATGATTCATCCATTTCCCTGCAAAATATTATTCTGCCGTAAACTGCACCGGTCTTCTGAATTCTTTATTTTGCGATGTGCCTTCAATTGTTGAGACGCTTCCGTCCTCATTGGTAACAGTGGTAGTATCTGTAGTGTTTACATATTGGAAGATAATATATCCTGTGTTGACTTTTATTCCTGTTATATTCTGCTGCTGAATCGGAAAAGAGCTGGCCTGGGTGCTTAAAAGCTGGGTTCCATCATCAGCCATCACCGTTACCGTAACAAGTGTCCCTGCCTTATAAGAGGGGTCCTCCTCTGGGGTTGGCGCTACAATACTGTCCGTAAATTTATAAGTTGCCTGTGCAGGTCCCAGGCTGATATTGATATCCACCACGGTTCCCGGCTCCACATAAGCGTCTACCGAATAACTCTGATAGCAGACCAGTCCTGTCAGCGCCGGGTTTTCATGATTGACTTCTGATACGGTCCCCAGCTGCAGTCCGGCTTCAATCAGAATCGCCATCGCCTCCTCTTCATCCCTTCCAATCAGCTCCGGGACCTTAACTTTGGTTTCCTCCGGTCCCAGGCTTACTCTGACAGTCACTGACGTTCCCTCCGGCACCTTGGAACCTGCCTCCGGCGACTGGGTAATAATACTTCCCGCCTTAATGTAGGCGTCATGACCTTCCGTCCTGTTTACAACAAAGTTTCTCTTTCCCAGCTCTGTCATGGCTTCCGCCTCTGATAGTCCCACCACCTTAGGGACCTCCACGCCCTCAGAGCCAGCGCTTACGGTAAGCACCACATTAGAGCCTTCATCAACTTTTACTCCCGGTTCCACACTGGCCCGCATAACAATTCCCTGTGCATACTCTGTGCTCTCCTCATATTCAATTTCCGGTGTCAGACCAAGATTTAAAAGAGTTACTTTAACCTCATCCACATTTTTTCCGGTCACAGCCACCATTTCCACCTGTGCCTTTGGTTCTCCCTCTTCTTCCTTTTCCTTCTCTTCCTCTTTCTCCTGTCCTTCTTCTGTTTTCTTCCCAAATAGGTTTGTATCTATAACGCCGAAGGCTCTCCCCACCAAAAAAAGCACCACACAGCCAATAAGAATGGCTGCCACAACTGCCAGAATTGTAGTCAGGCGCTCCATTTTAGGGTCGTAGTCATCATCTTCCTCCTCATCATCCTCGTCTTCGTCCTCTTCTTCCTCTTCCTCGTCCTCCTCTTCCTCATCATCTTCATAATATACATATTCCGTCTCTTCGGAATCATCCTCTTCTTCCGCATCCCCCTCGTCTTCGTCCTCTTCTTCCTCCACTTCAACGATTTGTCTGCGCTTTGCATTCCTTATAACATCCGCCTCTTTGCGCAGGTGCATAGCCTCCTCCATACTGCCTCTGCTTCTGGAACGCTTTTTTATTCTTTCCATATCACTGTCACTGATGGTTTTGGTAGAACCGTCCTCGTCCGGGTCTATCACCTTTACAAAATCCTCGTCCGGCGTCATCAGAGAGCGCTTTAAATCCACAATAAGCTCGCCCATAGACTGATATCTCCTGTCCGGGCTTTTCTGGCAGCATTTGAACACAATCTGTTCCACACTGATAGGGATTTCAGAAACATATTCCCTGGGGGAAGGCATTTCTTCCTGGATATGCTTGATAGCTATTGCCACCGTAGTTTCCCCGTTAAAAGGGACCCTTCCGGTAAGCATTTCAAACATGGTAACTCCCAGAGAATAAATATCGCTTTTTTCATCAGAAAAGCCGCCCCTTGCCTGCTCCGGCGAAGTATAATGCACAGAGCCCATTACATTGGAAGTAATGGTATTGCTGGTAGCAGCCTTGGCAATTCCAAAGTCGGTGACTTTTACCTTTCCTTCTTTGGAAATGATAATGTTCTGTGGCTTGATATCTCTGTGGATAATATGATTATTATGGGCCGCTTCAATTCCCATGCTGACCTGGATAGCAATGCTGACCGCCTCTTTGACAGAAAGCCGCGCTTTCTTTTCAATATATTTTTTTAGGGTAATTCCCTCTACCAGTTCCATAACAATGTAGTAGATTCCGTTTTCTTCCCCTACGTCGTACACATTTACTATATTGGGATGCATCAGCCCTGCCGCTGCCTGGGCTTCAATCCTGAATTTAGATACAAAATTGGCGTTCTCACTGAATTCCTGCTTTAAAACCTTTACTGCCACAAGACGGTTTAGTTTATGATCCTTTGCCTTATAGACGTCAGACATTCCGCCTGTACCGATTTTTTCAAGTATTTCGTATCTTTCCCCGATTATCAATCCTATTTTAACCATATCTACCTCTTACATTATCATTCTTTGGCGAATACATCTATCAATATAACCGCAATATTATCTTTCCCGCCGTTATTATTCGCTGCCTCAACAAGTTTTTCAGCTTTCTCTTCAATTGAAATCCGTTCCCTTAAAATATTTCCTATTTCCTCATCCTCCAGCATATTCGTCAGTCCGTCAGAACATATAAGCACAATATCGCCGCTTTTTAATTCCTCATGGAAAAAGTCAATTTCCACCGTATCCATGGCGCCGACTGCCCTGGTGATGATATTTTTATCCGGGTGGTTTCTCGCCGCTCTCCGGTCAATGCCTCCCATCCGTATCATCTCCTCCACCAGAGAATGATCCCGTGTAATCTGTCTGATTTCATCATTAACTATATAAAGCCTGCTGTCCCCTACATTGGCAACCTGCAGGTAATGTCCAAGGCAGGTAGCCGCAACCACTGTGGTGCCCATGCCGTAAAGACTGTGATCCTCCCTCGCCTTACGTCGTATCTGGTCATTGGCAATTCTGATTGCTTTTCCCAATATCCTGACAGGATTTTTTTCAAAACATCCCCGAATTTCCCTGACCATGGTTTCCACCGTGCATTTGGACGCATAATCCCCCGCATTATGCCCTCCCATGCCATCTGCTACAATAAAAAGATTGGGAAGATTGCCCACGGTTCCTTCCGAAACGTATACAAAATCCTGATTCAATTTTCTTTTTTTACCTATATCCGTTAAAGAAAAGGATCGTAACACGTTCTTACCTCCCATTGCGGCGCTAAGTTAAGGCGTCGTCAATTTCTCCCCATTTTCCTTCCAATATTAAAGAGCCGTCTTTTCCTGTCTGCCGGATAGAATGTATCTGGCAGCGATGCTTGCATCCTTACAGGCCCCTTATCATAAAACAATTATCACAGCCAAAAGACTGTTTTTGTATTTTGTGGTAAAAGTACCAAAATATACTATCGCTGTAACCTCCTGCACATTTTATCACATAAAAATGAAAAGGACAAGCCATTGTGTTTTTTGTAAGCGGCCTTGCGAAGTAGGGGTTTGTTACTATTCACGGGTCAGGAATGCGCACTTGTTGCGCATTCCGTGAGAACATGATGCAGGAGTGAGGGGCGATTTTTGCGAAGCAAAACTTGGAATATCGCTCCGAATTGTTACTATGAGCGGCTCCCAGGCCGTGAATAGTAACTAGGGTTTTTGATTTGATTTGTATATTATACCCGTATATTCCTGGAAAAGACACCAAAAGGCATAAATTATTTGAGAAACTCTTACTGATACAGTATAATTGAAATAACCCCGTTACAGGCAGCAGGCGTCAAACATTATAAGGAAAATATTTATAATCTTTTCTATAAATATAAATGAGGCATTTTTATGAAGAAAAAAATACTGATTGTTGAAGATGATTTTACGATACGGACCCAGTTGAAAACCCTTTTGTCCGGAAATGGATATGAAGTTTTTGCAGTTACGGATTTTTCCGGAACAATCCGTCAAATCAAAGAATTTACACCCCACTTAGTCCTATTGGATATAAAGCTGCCGGAAGGCAACGGCTTTGAACTGTGCTCACAAATCCGTACATTTTCAGAAATGCCTATCATATTCGTAACAGGCAGCAATACGGATATGCACGAATTAAACAGTATCATGCTTGGCGGAGATGCGTTTATCACAAAGCCCTACAACCCAGCTATTTTGCTTGCCAAAGTCGCCGCATTATTAAAGCGGGTATATGCTTCTACGCAGACAGAGATTATCACATGGAATGGGGCCTCTTTACATTTAGAAAGCAGCTTCATAGAATCCAACGGACAAAAAGCCGAATTAACCAAAAACGAATTAAAAATCCTCTACTATCTTTTTAAAAACGCTGGTAAAATCTGTTCCCGGAATCAAATTGTGGACTTTCTCTGGGATAACCGGCTATATATTGACGATAACGCTTTGAGCGTAAATATTACCCGTATTCGTGACAAGCTCTCGGCAATTGGTCTGACAGACTTTATCAGGACAAAGCACAGACAAGGATACATATTATGAGCGGAAAGCAATATCTTAAAAACCAAATACCGGTTATACTTATCAATCTTCTGGGTATGTCCGCGCTTGCCCTGTTTTTGACCGCAAGCGGCAATCCCATGCAAGGGATTCTGTTTATTTTAATTGTCTGGATAACCACTCTGGCTGCCTGTTTAACAGCCATCTGTCAAACACGCAAACGGAATCTTAAAAGGCTGCTGGATATGACAGAGCAGTTAGATGAAAGATATTTAATACCGGAAATTATGGCCATGCCGGATAAAGCGGAGGAGCAGGTTTATTACCGGATTATGAAAATGGCAGAAAAATCCATGCTTGAAAAAATAGGAGAAATACAAAACGGTCGGGAAGAATATAAGGAATACATTGAGCAATGGATCCATGAAGTAAAAACCCCCATCACGGCAATAAAGCTGCTTTGTGAAAACAATCCATCTACTTTTACCAGAAATATATTGCAAGAGCTGGAAAATATCAATCAATATACAGAACAGGCCCTCTACTATGCCCGCAGCGAGCATACAGAAAAAGACTATTTTGTCCGTGAAATAAGTCTAAATGACGTAGTGCATAATGCAATTGCCGATAATAAATATCTTCTGCGGCAATGTCACATGGTTATTGTGACAGAAGATATAGAAAGCAGTGTCTATACGGATGATAAATGGGTACGTTTTATCTTAAACCAGATTATCCGCAACGCCGTAAAATACCGCTCAGGGCAGCCTGCTATGCACATTTTCGCCCAAAAGACAAATGATAAGGTTATATTATCAGTGGAAGATAATGGAATGGGTATTCCGCAAAGTGACCTGCCCCGCATTTTTGAGAAAGGGTTTACCGGGCGCAACGGACGAACCGGACAAAACTCTACCGGAATTGGATTGTATCTGTGTAAGCGTCTTTGTGATAAACTGGGAATTGGACTGGCTGTTTATTCAGAAAACAAGGGCACAAAGATTTCCCTTTCTTTTCAAATTAATGATTTTATTACCGGAGTGCAGGGCTGAAACGCTCTGCACTTCTTACATTTTTGTAAGAACTGTGTAAGAAAACTTCATACAAAAAGTAAAGCGTTCCATTTAAAATAAAGACATGATGTTTGAAAGAAAACTTCTAAACTCACTATTCTTTGCTTGTGATATGCAGGGGATAAAAATGAAAGGAGATTTTTTTATGAATCCTGTTTTGAAGCTGGAACATATCCAGAAATACTATGGCAATGAAGGAAATATAACAAAAGCGGTTAAGGATATTAGTTTTTCTGTTGAAGCCGGGGAATTTCTTGGAATTATGGGTGCCTCCGGTTCCGGGAAAACAACACTTCTCAACTGTATTTCCACGATTGATACGGTAAGTGCAGGTCACATTTTTTTAGAAGGAACCGATGTAACCGAAATAAAGCCCAAATCCCTTGCCCGGTTTCGCAGGGAAAACTTAGGCTTTGTATTTCAGGATTTTAACTTGTTAGATACATTAACAATTTCGGAAAACATTGCTCTGGCGCTTGCCATCAATAAAACGCCTGTCCAAAATGTGGAACCCCGTATTATGGATATGGCCATGAAACTAAATATCAGTGATATATTAGAGAAATACCCCTATCAGGTATCCGGCGGTCAAAAACAACGCTGTGCCTGCGCCAGAGCCATTATCAATAACCCTAAACTGCTTTTGGCGGATGAACCCACAGGTGCACTGGACAGCCATTCGTCGCAAATGCTTCTCTCTACCATTCAAAGTATCAATGAACAGCTTGGCGCAACTATTCTCATGGTTACTCATGACGCTTTTGCAGCCAGCTATGCCAGCCGTATTTTATTTTTAAAAGACGGAGAAATATTTACAGAGCTTTGCAAGGGCCAGGATAGTAGAACTACCTTTTTCAACAAAATTCTGAACGTGCTTACTATAATTGGAGGAGGGCAAAGCCATGTATGCTAAACTTATTTTCAAAAATGCAAAACGGTCTGTAAAAGACTATTTAGTATATATTGTAACTATGACCATCTGCGTTACCCTGTTTTACTCGTTTCTGTCTATCTCCAGCAAATATTATAACCCTGATATTGGCAGCCAGTATGATTTTACAATGCTTAGCGACGGAATGAAGGTATCTATTTGCGCTATTACATTACTTTTGCTATTTTTGATAGGTTTTGTCAATGGTTATATGCTGCGGCGCAGACAGAAAGAGTTCGCAATTCAATCGGTCATGGGAATGGAACAAAAAACCATTGGCAGAATTTTTTTTGCAGAAACATGGATTATGGGAATCATTTCGAATGGAATTGGGATTTTTTTGGGTATATTTTGTTCTCAGTTTATTACTGCAATGCTTTTGACAACTTATGGGAGAAGCTATGAATTGTCATGGACCCTTTTCCCTGACACTGTTTTGCTGACCGTCTGCTTTTTTATGCTTAGTTTCCTTATTGTGGGAATGTGGAATACGCAGACAATCCAAAAAACAAAAATCATAGATATGCTTTCCGCAGACAAAGAAAATGAACCAATATTAAAAAAGAGCCGGTGGATTCTTGCTGTGACAGTACTTTTTGAAGTATTTACTGGGTGGATGTTTATTACAGGAATAAAAAAAATATGGTTTTACTATGACAGCCGTTTTGCCATTCCTGTCCGGATAATGTTTTGGGGGAATATTGTTTTTCCGGCAATTACGCTCCTTGGGTCTGTTTTATGGCTGATTTTAAAGAGAAAAAAAGGAATTTGCATGCTGCTTACCGTTTTACTTGCATTATCTTTTTTAAATGCTCTCATGGCGGCAGGCGTCCCGGCATTTACAAATAAATATTATTTGTCATGGGGAACCGGCACAATCAATCAATATTTAGTATTTGTTCTGGTTGATTTGCTTTTCTTTATCTGTGCATTGATCTATCTGTCAGGCAGTTTTATTGTTACATGGAAAGAAAAATCCCCCGCCCACAGATACCACAATGAAAATCTGTTCTTCTTTGGACAGATTACATCTAAACTAAATACGACCAGTAAAACTATGACGCTAATCAGCATGACTTTAGCGCTTTCAATTTTCCTTTTTACCGCCGCACCAATCCTGGTAAACTGGGCTTCCGGTTATCTGGACGTCCATTCAATGTACGACATACAGATTTTTTCCAGATACAACAATGTATACGACGAAAAAAATCTGCCCAGGGAAGATTATGAGACAGTAACCAGTTTTCTTGCAAAATACGGTATTAAAACAGCATCTGACTGCACATTTCATTTGTATCTGCCTGACAAAAAAGAGTTTCATAATCGGATGAAGCATGATTTTCCTGTTGTGGCAATTTCGCTAAGTGATTACAACACCATTCGAGAAATGCTGGGATATGAACCGGTTTCGTTAAAAGAAACTGAATTTACAACACAATGGAAATCCATTGCAACCAAGGAAGAACAAACCAGCTTTCTTGCAGAACATCCCAGCGTGCAGACAGACGGCGGAGAGTTAAAACTGTCAGAGCATTCTCATTATAAGGAAGCAATCGGGGAAACTGCTTACAATTTGTATACCACTGTCCTTTACGTATTTCCGGACAGTGTTTGTGAAAAGCTGCTTCCTGTTATGCAAAACCGTTATATTACAACTGTTGAGGATATTTCTTATGCGTATGCCCTTGAACTGGAAAAAGCCTTTACGGAAGCGTATCCTGAGCACACAAGTACTGGCGCCGGTTATTCAATCCGTCTGCGTACTCTGCAGGTTAACAGCTCAAAAGCAGGCAATTTTATTTTACAGGCTTCCATGCTTTACGGAGCGGTTACACTAATGGTAATCTGTCTTACCATACTTTCCTTGCAGCAGCTAATAGATGCGAATCAGTATAAATACCGGTTTTCAGTCCTCCGAAAATTAGGTGTGGAAGAACATCGTATAAGAAAACTTGTGCTAAAACAATTAGGCGTCTGGTTTGGACTTCCAATCGTAACAGCAATCGTGATTGCCGCTGTTGTGACTGCCTATTTTGTACAAACCATATCAGCGGAAATTTCAGCATATATCGGATTTTCCGCATTATTGCTGCAGCTTGGCAAAACAGCCGGCATCCTGACAGTATTGTTAATTTGTTATTTTCTAAGTACATGGAGCCTTTTCAGACACTCTGTTGATTCGTAGTATCATTTGCAATGCAGGCAGGTTTCTGAAGTATTCTACTCTTCAGAATACCTGCGCCTGAGCTGTCCGCAGGCCCCGTCAATATCCCGCCCCATTTCTCTTCGGACAGTAACATTTACTCCACAGTCTTCCAAAATTTTTTTAAAAGCCGTCAGTGTTTTTGTGTCTGACTGGACAAAGCTGCGCTCATTAACAGGATTGACAGGTATCAGATTTACATGGCAATTTTGTTTTTTGGCAAGTCCTGCCAGCATTTTGGCATCTTCTTTGCTGTCATTGACATCCTTTATCAAGGAATATTCAAAGGTAATCCTTCTTTTGGTTTGTCCAAAATACCAGGCACACGCTTCCATCACTTCTGATATGGAATACTTATTTGCAACCGGCATTAATTTTTTCCGCTTTGCATCCTCCGGCGCATGAAGAGACAGCGCTAATGTAATCTGCAGTTTTTCATCTGCCAGACGTCGTATTTCCGGCGCCAGTCCGCAGGTGGATACCGTAATATTCCGCTGGCTGATATGTAATCCGTTTTCATCCGTCAAAAGGGTAATAAACCTTAAAAGATTATCATAATTATCCAGTGGTTCTCCCATTCCCATAACCACCACATTAGAAACCCTCTCTCCGGTAAGCAGCGTAATGGCGTAAACCTGGTCCAGCATTTCCGACGGAGTAAGAGAACGTTCCAGTCCCCCTATGGTGGAAGCGCAAAAAGCACAACCCATACGGCATCCTGCCTGTGAAGAAATACATACACTGTTTCCATGCCTATATTTCATCCACACACTTTCTATCCTTTTTCCATCTGAAAGTTCAAACAGATACTTGCGGGTGCCGTCTAATGCAGATTCCTGTGTTTTCACTAGTTTTAAAGCTGTAAATGTATATTCCTCTGCGCATTTTTCCCTAAAGGAAAGAGATAAATCCGTCATATCTCCAAAGCTCCGGGCAAGCCTTGTGTGCATCCACTGATACATCTGCTTTGCCCGGAAGGGCCGCTCCCCCAGCCGCTTCATTTCATTTATTAATTCCTCTAATGTTAATGATTTAATATCCTGCATAGCGATTCCCCTGCATACCACAAGCTGTATCTGCGGTACTGCACCAATAATGCGCTTAATAGTTTACTTCCAGACCTTTCAAACAGTCGCAGTAGTTATTCAGATACGTTCCAGTCTTGCTAAAAAGAAACCGTCTGTTTCATGTATTCCCGGAAACAACTGCAGCGTCCCCTCGTTTTCCTCATCTATCAAGGCTTTGGGAAGATAGGGTGTCAGACTTTTCTTTTCAAAGGGATGGGTCCTTGTAAACCATTCCACCATCTTTTCATTTTCACCCGGATTTACAGTACAGGTACTGTAAATCAATACGCCGCCAGGCTTTACATACCGCCACACCACATCCAGAATCTGCCTTTGCATCTCTTCCAGCTGACAGATAGCCTCCTGATTTATCCGGTACTTAATGTCTCTTTTCTTTCCTATCACCCCAAGACCTGAACAGGGCAGGTCAGCAATCACAACATCTGCCTGTTCCAGCAGTTTTTCATCCGGGCAGGAAGCGTCAAAGACCTGTATCTCAAGATTTTTGTATCCCATTCTTTCTATATTATCTTTCATCAAAAACGCTTTCCGCTCTGATATATCTCTGGCTATGACTCTTCCCCTGCCCGTTAGTTTTTCTGCTATGTGCATAGCCTTTCCCCCAGGGAAAGCGCACACATCAAGCGCCAGCAATTCCTCCTGCAGTCCGCTTTCCGTCCCCTCTTCTGATTTACTTCCTGCCCTGCCTGTAATACCGCGCTCATAAGATGATAGCAGGGTTCCCTCTCTCTTAAGCCCTGTCGCCTCGCCCACCAGCATACTGCTTACGTCCTGTACGGCAAACATTCCTTTTGCATAACCTGGAAGATTCCTTATGCCCTCTACATTTTGCAGCTGGAAAGCATAGGGCAGATAGGGATGCTCCTTTGCCTCTATTCCCTTATCTTTAAGCGCAAGAAGCCAGTTTTCTTTTTCTCTTCTGCCAACCCCTTCTCTGATGCGCACAGTTACCGGCTGTTCCTTTAGCAGCCCCTCCAGCATACAAACAGTCTTTTCTCTTCCATAGGCCAAAAGCCATTTATTCACCAACCACCAGGGCATAGAATATTTAACGGAAAGGTACTGTTCTTCTTTTTTCCCGTCCGGGTAAACAATCTGCTCCTTCTTTCTTGCAATGTTGCGCAAAACCCCGTTTACAAAGCCGGACAATCCTCCAAAGCCTCTTTTTCCTGCAAGCTTCACCGCCTCGTTACAGACAGCTCTGTCAGGAATGCCGTCCATAAACATGATCTGGTATACGCTCATACGTAAAAGATTTTTGATTAAAGGTTTCATTTTGGAAACAGGCGTCTTTGAAAACTGCCCAAGAATGTAGTCAATCTCTATTAACCTCTCCAGGGTTCCCTCCACTGTCCGCTTAATAAACGCCTTTTCTCTGCTGTCCTTATAGTTATATTTATCCAATAGCTCCCGGATTACCAGATGGCTGTAAGAACCCCGTTCCAAAATTTCTATCAGAGCATCCAGCGCCAGTTCTCTTGTATTTTCCACAATAAAATCCCTTCCTGCACAGCAGTTGCACTTTATTATAAACCGCAGCTATTTTCTTATCTAATCATTCCTTCTCCTGTTTCCCGCCAGCATAATCAGCCGCAGAAGCTGCAAAATAGATGAGGCTGCCGCCGCCACATAAGTTAGCGCCGCCGCTCCCAGCACCCGTTTACAGTCATCCACTTCATCCCCGGTCATAATTCCGTAGCTTCCAAGCATTTTTAACGCCCGGCCCGAAGCGTTAAATTCCACAGGCAAAGTCACTACCTGGAACAGCACCGCCAGGGAAAACACCCAAATGCCAATCTGGGCAAGGGAAAAATAACCGCCGCCGGGCAGCTGAAAATCCAGTCCCATAATTATTCCCAGAATAACAAGGGGAAGTCCAAGCTTCGCACCAATATTGGCTGCCGGAACCAGTTTGGAACGGATAGAAAGAGGCCCATACCCTTCCTTGTGCTGCAGGGCATGTCCGCACTCATGGGCTGCCACTCCAATCGCCGCCACGGAACGGGAACCATAAACAGAATCCGAAAGCCGCAGTACTTTGTGCACAGGATCGTAATGATCTGTCAGATTTCCTGCAATATGCTGGACCTGCACATCCCTTATTCCTGACATCTGCAAAATCCGCTGGGCCGCTTCCGCTCCCGTAAAACCGCTTCTTGCCCGCACCTTGGAGTATTTCGCATAGGTACTGTTTACCCTTGCACTTGCAAGCATACATAATACCGCACCCACCAGAACTAAAATATACGTAGGGTCAAAATAATATCCAAACATAGTAACCTCCATTCCTGCTCAGCCCACGAATTTGGGCGCAAGCACAAATTTGCCTGTAAAAAATTTATTTTTCACAGTATCCTCCATATCTTCAAACACGTTCCAGGTCAGTTACTTTTCCTCCCCCAGAATCATCCCCGGTTTTACCTCATAGCCTAACAGAAAGTCTTTCACCGCCATACGCCTTTTTCCTTCCAGCTGCAAGGACCGGATACGCAAAAAACCATTTCCTGTCATCACGTCAAAGCTGTCTTTTAAAACCTGGGCCACCTGACCTGGCCGGAAGTCTCCGCTCTTTCCTCCACCTGACAGCTCTGCCCCAGACAGATTATCCGCCGCTTCCGACTCCCAGATTTTCAAGGTTTTCCCATGATAAAAGGTATATGCGCTGGGCCAGGCATTTAATCCCCGCACCAACCGCTCAATAGATACAGCGTCCCTTTTCCAGTCAATCCTCCCCATATCCTTGGTCAGCTTTCCATAGTAGGAGGATAGGGCCTCATCCTGTTTTTCCGGGACCAGCTCCCCATGTTCTATTTTAGGCAAAGCCTCCACCAAAAGCTCCGCTCCCACTGCTGCCAGTTTATCGTGAAGGCTTTCACCTGTCTCCTTCTCTTCTATGGGAATACACTTCTTTAGCAGCATATCCCCCGTATCTAATCCTTTTGCCATCTGCATGATGGTTACGCCGGTTTCCTTCTCCCCATTGATAATTGCCTGCTGGATAGGCGCCGCCCCACGGTAGGCGGGAAGCAGGGAGGCATGGATATTAATACATCCAAACCTGGGCATATTTAAAATGTCTTCTGTGAGAAGCTGGCCAAATGCGGCAATTACAAAAATATCCGCCTGATATCCGGCAAGTCTGTTTACCGCTTCCGCTTCTCTTACTTTCACTGGCTGCAGCACAGGAATGCCATATTTCAGGGCACATTCCTTTACCGGAGACATTTGTACTTCTTTTCCTCTTCCCTTTTGCTTATCCGGCTGGGTGACAACCGCGCACACCGTATGTCCTGCTTTAATTACCGCCTCAAGGGGCGCCACCGCAAAGTCAGGTGTTCCCATATATATAATCTTCATTTGCCACCTCCATAAAGAGCGTTTCTGCCGCTTTTAATCTTCCTCATCCTCTAAATCAGAAACATTCATCAGCTCGCCTTCCACCTTTTCCACATATAAGTGCCCGTCCAAATGCTCCACTTCATGAATAATTGCCCGGGCAAGCAATTCTGTACCTTCCAGTTCAAAAGGCTTAAGCTCCTTGTCATATGCCTTCACTTTCACATAATTGGGTCTTGTCACCATTCCTGTTTTTCCCGGAACGCTAAGACAGCCCTCATTGCCCGACTGTTCCCCGCTGGTTTCCAAAATCACCGGATTAATCAGCAAAATCGGCTCCTCTCCCGTTACATCTATCACCACAAGCCGCTTTAAAATTCCCACCTGCGGCGCAGCCAGCCCTACACCCCCGGCATCGTACATGGTATCAAACATATCATTAATCAATTCCCTTGTCCGGTCTGTTACCTCCTTTACTACCTTACAGGTCTTATTTAAAACCGGATCTCCTATTTCTCTTATGTTTCTGATCGCCATTTTTTTCATTCCTTTCTTTAATAACTTTCTATAGGTAATTGCGAAACTTGTAAACTTGCTGAATATTCTGACAATCTATTCTGCGA
>CANCXX010000060.1 GCA_947381965.1 uncultured bacterium | reverse complement strand
TCATAGACATAACCATATATGATTAGATGCCGGATAAAAGCGGCACGGCTTTTCATGTTGGAGCATTTTGCTTTCTCATCGAGGATATATTTTTCATCTTCGCTGAGATGGATTACAATCCCATATTTTCGGGAACGGTTTTTATTTCTGTGTTTGTCCATTTCCTTGTCCTTTCTGGATATAGTTGTTGTTTTTGTTTTTTACAATGCCGTTTCCGGCACGTCTTTTGAAGCAAAAATGCACGGGCGGGCTTTGCCGGACGGTGCTGCATTTTTGCGTTTAAGGGGGTCAGGGGGATATGCCCTCTGCAAGCGAAAACGGTTGTCTTTCCACGAGTGGAAGGACGGGCGTTTGACCGCCTGCGTATATACGCGGGCAGTGCTTGCTATTCTTGTGCAAACTGCCCGCAGGGAGTTTGCGTGTTGTACGAGCTTAGGCGAGTGTCTTACAACACATAAGGGCGTTACCGCCCGTCTTTTTTAAAGCCTTTCGGTATTTGGGCTGTAAGAGGATTGCTTTGGCAAATAAAAAACTGCCACAACCAGAATAGGGCAGAGTTGCCCTGCTTCGGCTTATAGCAGTTTGAGTGTATCTTTAAGAATTTATGATTTTATCCACTAAAAATTTTAGCAGGAAAATGGGGGAAAGTCAATCGGAGAAAAAGGGATAAAACATCAGCCGGGAGATGCGGATATGCAGGCAGGAGCCGGGCAAAAAAAATCATAAAAAAGTTTTTTGCAATAAGCAAGGTTCTTGCGTGGTCTGCGTTTACAATGTTTTTTAGGGAAAAAGTCCTTATGGCAGAAACAGAAATTTAATCCGGACGGGTTACAGGAAAGGAGGTGAAGCATGAATACGATGAATCGCAGGATGGAGATTATCAACATTCTTATTATCAGGCGGCATATAACAACAAATGAACTTGCGCAGGAGCTTGGCGTTTCCACTCGCACGATACAATACGATATTCAGGCTTTATCTCCCGATTACCCGATTTATACAAAACCCGGAGAAAACGGCGGGTTGTTTATCAGGGAAGATTACAAACCATACAACAACTCGCTTACCAAGACAGAACTGAAAAATTTGCTTGAAATATATGAGCAGATGGAAGGAATCCATAAGGAAGTGATATTTCAGGTTATACATAAATACGGACCCGATAAGCTGGAGATTTAACCTTGTCATTCCGCTAAAGCACATAATTTTTACAGAACCGTTCATAGCAGACGGAGAGTGCTTATGTGCTTTTTGGGCTGATAAGTCCAGAAATGATTTTATCCAAAGCGGACAGAAAATTTTGTCCGGGCGTACCTTGAAAATTGAATATGTAAATACATACGGGACGTGTGGGATATGCGGAGCCGCTATGCGGACACGCCAAGAGCTGCCTGCTTCCATTTTTATATGGAAGTGCATACGAGGGAATACTGAAATCTGGTATTGAAGTTAAGGCAGTGAGCGATGAATGTCTGGCAAAAAGTGTAGCAGTTACATGAGGCAATGAGGCATATCTTTGATAATGATACTTCCGATTATTCGGTCAATATAGAATGACGGTGCGATACCGATGTGGACAGTGTAATGAGCTGTCACCCGTATGTGTTTTTTTAATATCTTCCAATAAAAGCATATCCTAATTATTGGCTGTGTTTTTATTGGCAGATATGCCAAAACCATAGCAAGAGAAAAGGAACAATCTTTAGGAAAGAGGTGGAGAATGGAGGCAAAAGTTAAAAAGAAAGATTTTATCAGATATGACGAAGGGGCGGAGAGGTATTCAATGAGCAAGCACAGTTTTATGAAACTGGCGCAGGAAGCCCATGCGGTATATAAGATAAACCGTATTACCCTTGTGAGTGTGCCGATTTTTGAAGAATATCTGGAAACTTTTCGTGTGTAGATTTGGTCAGAAAAGAGGAAACAAATTATTGTATATCAAAAAATGATTGACTTTTTGATATACAAGTAGTATGATGTTAGTGAGATTATGAAAGGTAGGTGATGGCGGGTGGCAAGAACGGGTAGACCGAGATTGGAAAATCCGAGGAGTGAAGGTGTTTTTATCCGCCTCACAAAAGACGAGCATACAGATATAACAGAGTATGCCAGCAATCATAATCTGACCATAACACAGACGCTCGTTCAGGGATTTAACAAGCTGCGTGAGCAGGAGAAAAAAGAAAAGAGCGAGTAATGGCATTTGTGACCTCTTTCTGTTAAAAAGGAAGGTGGTGCATTATGTCAAAATCACGGAAAGATTTAAAAGGCAGAGTATTAAGGAAGGGTGAGAGCCAAAGGAAAAGCGACAAAAGGTATATCTACCAATACACTGATCCAAGCGGAAAAAGACACGTTGTATATGCAAATGACTTGATGGAGTTGCGGGAAAAGGAAAAAGCCCTTGTCCGTGACCAGCTTGACGGTCTGGAAAGCTATTGCAGCGGAAAGACAACATTAAACTACGCTTTTGACAGGTACATATCAACAAAGTATGACTTAAAGGAACACACAAGGGTAAATTACAAATATATGTATGACCATTATGTTAGGGATACATTCGGAAAAAGGATTATCAGCGATATAAAATATTCCGATGTGCGTTTCTTTTACTATTCACTGTTGAATGAAATGGGATTGCAGCCGAATACGCTGGATAATATCCATACCGTACTGCACCCTACCTTTCAGATGGCGGTCAGAGATGATGTGATACGCAATAATCCCGCAAGTGGTGTAATGGCGGAGATAAAGAAGAAAGACGGGAAGAACAAAGGCATCAGACACGCACTTACGTTGGAACAGCAGAGGGCATTTCTGAACTACATATCTGAAAGCCCGGTGTACTGCCATTGGTTGCCATTGTTCACAGCTCTTTTCGGAACCGGATGCCGCATTGGAGAAATGATAGGTTTGCGTTGGGAAGATTTAGACTATGATAATAAGACCATTAGTATCAACCATGCAGCGATTTACCGGGTAATGGAGAATGGAAAGAGCGAATTTCATATCTCTACACCCAAAACTGAAGCTGGGGTGCGTATCATACCGATGATGGAAGCTGTTGAAAAGGCTTTTCGGAATGAGTATGAAGCACAGAAAGAAAGTGGTTTTAATGTGCAGGTTGTTGATGGAATGAGCGGATTTATCTTCTGTAACAAGGACGGCATTATCCATAAGCCGAGTGTGATCAACCATGCAATCAAACGAATATACGAAGCCTACAATGCCGAAGAAATCATTAAGGCAAAACGGGAGAGCAGACGCCCGGTATTGATTCCCCATTTTTCGTGCCACCACATCAGGCATACGTTTTGTACGAGATTTTGTGAAAATGAAACAAACCTCAAAGTGATCCAGAGTATCATGGGACACGCAAATATTGAAACTACGATGGATATATATGCGGAGGCAACGGAAACAAAGAAAAGGGAAGCAATCAAAGCCCTGGAAAAGAATAGTGATATTTTTTAGGAAGAAGTCCTTGAGAGGGGCGATTCCTAAAACGTACCTGACATCAAAAGAAAGAAAGTACATCAAAAAGACATCAAATTTATGGACTTTGGTGGACTAATATGGATTGGTGTTATATAATGAAAACCGAGGATTTAAGCGTAGTTGCTCTTGTTTGGACTAATGTGGATTAACTGCGTGACTGTTCCCCACGATGAAAAGTCTTTCCTGATTTCAGAGCCGAAAAAGCCCGGAAATAAAGGAAAGTTTGTTATTGCATTATTGCCGGAACGGCGATTTTATCTCAAATTTATCTCAATTTAATATGGTTTGAAAGTAAGAGGCACTCAATACCTTGGTTGGTATCGGGTGCTTTTCTGTTGCAAATTTAGTAATTGCGGATTCTTCTAAAATGTTCCGCATTCATATCTTCTTTTAGCCTGCTGAATTTATAACCAATAAAATCTAAAATATCAACTATCATATCAAATACTATGTCATAAGGAACTATTTTATAGTTTTCTGGTTCATGTTTAAAATCAGCTATATTTATTTTTGTAATAATATGATTAAAAAGTCCTTTACAAAACGCCACTGGCAAGACAGCGAAAAGCATTTTAATTAGCTTTGGCGCACGTTTAGCCCCCTTTGACATCAAGGAACTGCGTGACCTGACAAGCTATGACGAGTTGGGATTGGATATGATCGGGGATAAAAAGACAGAGTTGTTTGTCATTATCTCCGATACCGATGACACGTTCAATTTTATCGTGTCTATCACGTATACGCAGCTTTTCAACCTGCTCTATGACAGTCCACACTTATATACTAACACCAGCTTGTGATTACCCCGGTCGTAATTGCGGACTTTGTTACGGAGCTGGGCGCACAGTGGGGAATCGGAGGCTTTGGAAGTACCGGAACATAAAAAATGATATTTCGAGAATGGTGTTAGTATATTTCGTCCATGTGTTCGGACATGAGTGGTGCTTGCTATTCTTGACTTTCAACAGTAATGTTTTCTCTGCTCTGTTGCTAACTTTTGCTCTAACATATATAATCATATTTGTGAATTATATAAAAGAGAGTAAAATGATATGGATATATTATATGTAAAGAAGCCAACTAATGGGTATGTGGGAAAAAGAAAGGAGCAGGATTATGAGTAATATATTATTGCTGGAAGATGATTTAAGCCTGATTAACGGGCTTTCCTTCGCACTCCGCAAGCAAGGCTATGGATTGGAAGTGGCAAGGACTATAAAAGAAGTGGGTACTGTTTGGGCAGAGGGAAAGTATGACCTGTTAATCTTAGATGTTTCACTTCCTGACGGCTCCGGTTTTGAAATATGCGAAAAAGTCCGCCAGACTTCAAAAGTACCTATTATTTTTTTGACAGCATCGGATGAGGAAGTCAATATTATTATGGGACTGGATATGGGCGGCGATGACTATATTACAAAGCCTTTTAAATTGGGAGTGCTGTTATCCCGGATAAACGCGCTGTTAAGACGTGCGGGTGATTTTGGGCAGACAGACACAGAAATTCATTCTAATGGTTTAAAGGCGCTTTTGACGCAGGGAAAGGTTTATAAAAATGGAGAACTTTTGGATTTGACGGCAGGAGAGTATAAGCTACTGTGCCTGTTTATGCAAAATCCGGGTACGGTGCTTTCTAAAGAGCAGATTTTAGAAAACCTGTGGGATAATGAAGGAAATTATATAGATAACAATACGCTGAATGTCTATATCCGCAGACTGCGGACAAAAGTTGAGGACAATCCCAGCGATCCGCAAATGATTTTGACCGTAAGACGTATGGGATATAAATGGAATATGATTTGATGGGGAGTTTTTATGAGAATATTTACAAACAAAAATATTAAGACACTGTTTATCGGAATGTCCCTGTTTTTATTTTGTAATACGATTCTGTCACAGGTTATATTGTGGAGATTTCACGGAAATTGCCCGCTTGCACTCTTTATTCTTTCTCTGTTTATGGGATGTGGGATTCTGCTTCTCTGCTTATGCTACTTTCATAAGCAGCATAAAATCATGGAAACAGCAGTGGCAGAAATAGATGATTACCTTATAGGAGATACGGATGCCCGTATTGAATGTGATGATGAAGGTGAAATGTACAAGCTTTTCCATTCGGTTAACACGCTGGTGTCGGTATTGAACGCACATATAGAGAACGAGTTTCGGACAAAGGAATTTCTGAAGGATACCATATCGGATATTTCCCACCAGTTGAAAACACCGCTTGCTGCTCTTAATATTTATAATGGTATTTTACAAAGTGAAACAGAAAATCTTCCGAACTTAAAGGAATTTACCATTTTGTCAGAGCAGGAACTTGACCGCATTGAAGCATTGGTACAAAACCTGCTGAAAATTACCAGATTAGATGCAGGAACGATTATACTTAAGAAAAATTTTGAGAATGTGTCTGACATGATGCATGATATTGAACAGCATTTTGTATATCGTGCAAAACAGGAGCAGAAAGAGCTTATCTTTTCCGGAGATGATGATATTACGCTTTTTTGTGACCGTGAATGGATGATAGAAGCGGTCAGCAACCTTGTAAAAAATGCTTTTGATCATACGGATGCAGGAAAGCATATCTGTATTGAATGGCAACAGATGTCGGATATGTTACAGATTGTAGTAGAAGATAATGGGTGCGGCATACATTCCGAGGACGTCTATCATATTTTTAAACGGTTTTACCGCAGCCGTTTTTCTAAAGACACACAGGGGATTGGACTTGGATTGCCGCTTTCAAAGACGATTGTTGAACTGCATGGCGGCAATATTAAAGTAGACAGTGTTTTGGGAAGAGGGAGCTCTTTTATTATAAATATTTTAGAAACTACAAAATTGTAAGAAAGTTGTTTGTTTTGGAGGAGAACATTACAGAATTGTCGGTTTAGAGAAATATCAGAGTAAGGATTGGGTGTTATACTTCTTTGCTGAAGGAGGAATAACACCCATGACTTTATCAGATCAAAAAAGTAACAGGAGGCATAGCATGAATTTATTGGAAGTGAATGGAATTTCAAAAACTTATGGAGCAGGAGAAACTGCTGTCCATGCTTTGAAAAATGTTAGTTTTTCAGTTCCGAAAGGAGAATTTGTTGCGGTAGTAGGAGAATCTGGTTCCGGCAAAAGTACGCTGCTTAATATGTTGGGCGCATTGGATGTGCCTACTTCCGGCAAAGTAATGATTGATGGAAAAGATACGTTTTCCATGAAAGAAAGGCATCTTACCGTGTTCCGCCGCCGGAATATTGGATTTATCTTTCAGGCATTTAACCTTGTTCCCGAACTGACAGTGGAGCAGAATATTATCTTTCCGGTACTTTTGGATTACCAGAAGCCAAACAAAAAATATTTGGAGGATTTACTGGATGTATTGAATTTGAAAGAACGCCGGAATCATTTGCCCAGTCAGTTGTCCGGCGGACAGCAGCAGAGAGTGGCGATTGGACGTGCTTTGTTTACCCACCCGGCTTTAATACTTGCAGATGAGCCAACGGGAAATTTAGATTCGCAGAATACCAGGGAAGTGATTGCACTGTTAAAAGAAGCATCAAAGAAGTATGAGCAGACAATTATTATGATTACACACAGCCGCAGTATTGCACAGACGGCAGACCGTATCCTGCAGGTGTCAGACGGAGAACTTACTGATTTAGGGAGGTGCAGGGAATGAAAAGTTATTTAAGCCTTGTGCCTATTTCAGGAAAGGTGCGGAAACGGCAGAATCGTATGACGATTTTTTGTACTATTATTTCCGTGTTGCTTGTAACTGCTATTTTCAGTGTGGCAGATATGTTTATTCGGGCACAAAGTGAGGGGCTGCAGCATAAACATGGAAACTGGCATATTCAGTTGGAAAATATCTCTCAGGACATAGCAGAAGAAATCAGCCAGCGTCCGGATGTTGCCACCATCGGCTGGTCGGAAACATTTAACGCAGATGCAGACCAGCCTTACTATATCGGAGAGAAAAAAGCTATATTATACGGCACTGACAGTATTTATCTGGCGGAGCTTGTTAATGCCCTTGAAGAAGGCAGTCTGCCACAAAGTGACAATGACATTATGCTTAGTTCCAATGCGCGCCTTGCGTTAGACGTAAAGATTGGTGATCATGTGACAGTAAAGACACCTTCGGGGGATACGGATTTTACGGTATGCGGTTTTGGGTCGGATGACGCAGAATATTATCAGGGGCAGACCTATCTGGTTGCTGTATATATGATGCGGGATGCGTATATCTCAATCATGGAACAAAACAATATTCCGATTAACCCAAGCTGTTATATTCAATTTCAGGATGTGTCAAAGGCATCCGGTATCACCTCGGAAATCAGACAGCAGTATGATCTGCCGGAGGAAGATATTTCGGAAAATACAGCAATTATGGGTCTTGCCGGACAAAGCAGCAATGAATCTATGAAGAATATTTACGGAATAGCGGCAATCTTGTTCGTTTTAGTATTATTGGCCGGCGTATTGATGATTTCCGGCAGTATGAACAGCAATGTAGCGCAGCGGACAAAATTTTTTGGAATGATGCGCTGTATTGGTGCAAGCCGCCAGCAGATTATTCGGTATGTACGGCTGGAAGCGTTAAATTGGTGCAAAACGGCTGTGCCTATTGGGTTAATCATAGGTACGGCAATTGAATGGGGTATTTGTGTATCTCTCCGTTATGGAATTGGCGGTGAATTTGCAACTATGCCGGTATTTGCCCTTAGTACTGTTGGACTAATCAGTGGGGCGATGGTTGGAATAGTAACTGTTTTGCTGGCAGCGCAGTCTCCTGCAAAACACGCATCTAAAGTTTCTCCGATGGCAGCGGTTTCTGGAAATTCGGATACGGCGCTTTCTGTACGTCATACAACAAAACGGAATATCAGAAAGGTTGAAAGGACATTGGGTATCCACCATGCAACAACATCTAAGAAAAACTGGTTTTTATTGACAGCTAGCTTTTCACTCAGTATTATACTATTTCTTTGCATTTCAGTAGGGTTGGATTTTGCGCATGAGCTGCTTCCCTCAATGCGGTCATGGCAACCGGATATTACCCTTACCGGCTATGCAAATGAGCGTGTACTGGATCAGAGTTTAAGTGATGCTGTCAGCGGGATTACTGGTGTAGAGCATATTTGGGGTAGTTCCTACATGGAGAATGTTCCGGTTACTTCTTCGCGGCAGGAGATTAATCATGTAAATATAACGTCATACAGCCCGTATATGCTGGACTGTGCAGAGAATAGTCTTGTGCAGGGAAATTTATGGGAGATCTATGGGGACGTTGGCAAGGCTATAACAATTTTAAATAAAGATAATCCGATAAAAGTTGGAGACATCATTCAGGTAGCGGGACAGGAGATTGAGGTTGTATGTGGCATATCCAGTGGGCTGTATCCCAGCGAATATAGCATAATTTGCTCACAGGAAACTTTTACCCGGCTGACAGGGGAACAGAATTACAGTATGATAGGAATACAATTAAGCGGCAAGGCTACGGATGAAACGGTAAAACAAATCAACAGTCTTACGGAAAGCAATGTTATTTTTGAGGATCATCGTAGGCGGAATCAGGAAGATGCCAATACCTATTTGGCTGTAAAATTTCTGTTGTATAGTTTTATGGCAATCATTGCCATGATTACGCTATTTAACATTATCAACAGTATTTCTATGAGTGTAACTGCCCGAATAAGGCAGTATGGAGCTATGAGAGCGGTTGGTATGGATGGGGAACAGCTTACCCGGATGATTGCTGCGGAAGCCTTTACCTACGCTATCTCTGGTCTTATAGTTGGCAGTGGCTTAGGGATTGTTTTAAGCCGCTTGTTGTATGTGAAATTGGTTACACGGTTTTTTGGAAGCCAGTGGAGTCTGCCGATGGTTTTGATTGCTATTATTGTTGTATTCGATACGGTTTCTGCTGCGGTAGCAGTATATGCACCTGCAAAGCGGATTAGAAACATGTCAATTACAGCAACTATCAATGAATTGTAATAGGAATAAATTATAAAAATTTGCTGCACGATGGAAATGCTGTCGTGCAGCAGAAGAATGTAAAAAAGAGGCAGCTTTATTTGGCAATGCTGTACTAGGTTAATGCAAATCAGTTTGCCAGTGTTAGGCAAGTGGTTATTGTGGGTAAAGTAATGATATTATCCTTTTTGAAGGATGGGGGCTGTTATGTGTCAGTTTGCTTTTTTGTACTTTTATAGTTTTTTGTTTCAAGTCTGGTCTGTGTCCTTGCCCACTCTATTACACCGTCCCTGTCAGTGCCAAGCGTTTCAGTAAGTTTTTTGAAGGTACCAAGTTCCCTGATTCTTTTGGAGGTGCTTTTGCCATTGCTGTCTATGTAGGACTGGGTTATATAAAAGGATTCTGAATTTTTAGATGTCGTTACTTTCATGTTATATTTCCCGCGTATGTTATGCTGATATATTGCCAAATACATTAATGTAAAATCTAAAAAAATATAGACTTTATGCGGCCTGTAGATAGATTTCTTGATATGGAACTGGAACTGTTAAACACCCGAACCTGGGGCGGTTATGGAAACAGTGCCAGGATATTGATGATGTGGAATAAATTAGCAAGTTGAATTGTTTTATAAAGGATAATATAATATAGATAAAAGCGGAGGAAAAAGTTATGGACGATATGAATGCTTTAGATAAAAATTATGATATATAGGAAGAATTAAGCATATTCAATGATTTCCTGTTTGGAAAGGTGATGCAGGATAGGGAGCTGTGCAGAGAACTGCTTCAGAGAATCCTGCCTGAACTTAATATTGACCATATTAAATATCCGGAATTACAAAAAGGGATAAAGCCGGATGCTGATGCTAAAAGCGTAAGGGTAGATGTGTATGTCCGGGACGAAAAAGGGACAGTTTATGACATTGAAATGCAGGTGGCAGATACATAGGAACTCCCTAAAATGAAACATATTTTCATATTACAGAATGCAAGTATATTGAATTACAGGACTATCTTGTATCAAAGGAATCCATTGACCAGAAAGAAATAGAGATTATAAATATGGAACCACTTGAAAACATATTATCAATTTCAGAGGTATCAAATATGGAAACGGAAGGCGCAGAATCGGAAGAATAGGCCCTCCAACTTTATTATAGGTTATTGTGATGGCTTAGAATGGCGTGAGAGTGCCAAAATGTTATTTTTCATGGTGTAGGGGCAAATCGTGTTGATTAGCCCCTGCATGATTTAAAAGATGGTTTACGTCAAAGCGTGGACTATGAGCCGGGAAAGGGGTCGTCCAGATATAAGAGATGATAAACATACAATATTTAAGTGGAGAAGAAAAACGGTTTTTATTTAGACTGGAAGTCAACTCAAAGAAAGGGAATATTACCAATATATAAATTTATAAGCTTGTTATGAGGTAATAAGAACATCGGAAACTGGATCAAATAATGTATTAAACAAATTGAATACATATGAAATTTTTTAAAAGTTTTATCGGCTATTTAAAAGACTATTTAAAAGCAACTTAGAATAGATCAATTACTCCATTTATGATTTAAAAATAAGCATTTATGCCAGAAAAAGTAAAACAGGACTCTTTTCTCTACACTCTTATTTAGATAATAAATAGGTAATTGCGAAACTCGTAAACTTGCTGAATATTCTGACAATATATTCTGCGAAAAGCCTTATGCACCATGGAATCAAGACCATAGAAGGCAGGAGGGACGCTACCCGACTGTCTTCTGTCCTGCTGGGCTTGATGGAATGCACGGTGCAACAGGATTTGAGTGGAATATATTGTCAGAATATTTCCACAACTTCAAGTTTCGCAATTACCTAAGATAATAAAAATTGCAAATTGATTTATATGAAAAGGGTGTTAAGAAAAAGCAAATTTGAATAACAGGTTTAGTATAATAATAAATTTCCTTTTTTCTTTGATAACTTTAGGCATATTTTAAAAATAATATATCCTGTAAGAAACCACAGGCCGCTACTGATACATAAAAGAAGAAAAGGCCCCCAAATGTCCTGTTGAATAAAACTGCCTCTGATAACTGCATTACATATTGTCAATGGGAGAACCCCGGATATTTTTGTGATTATAGGAGATGTTGGCACGGTATCAGTGACAAAAAGCAAAAAAATCTGTATTAAAAATACTACAGAGCCAATACGTTTAAAGTATATTGATAAGCCGACAACCACTAAACCAATGCCATACATTCCAAGAGTGTTTACAATTAAGGCCATAATAATGGGTAAATTGATAAAATATTCTACATTAAAAATAAAGTGTGTTACGAGTGAAAATATAATAATTATTATAATTTGTGTAATGCTTGCGGATATTAAATCACCTATATAAAGAATCTGTAATGGAAGCTTACAGTTTAGCTTAAAAAATAAAGTCCCCCATTGTAATTCAGCAGATATCCGGTTTGAAACTGTAGAAATTGCAGAAACAGAGAGTGACCATGCAATATACCCAAGCAAAAGCAGAGTTTTATAATTTTTTATTTGAAATCTATCCTGAAAAGAAGTTCCTGTATTTGAGAGAAAAAAAAGACAAAGTAAAACAGTAAAAACAGTAATATCAGTAATAATACCCATTTTATATCTAAATGTTCTTAGAAGATCCATTTTAAATTCATAATATATAATTTTCATAAAGCGCTCCCTCCATAAATTTTTTCATAATTTTCAATAAACTGTTCAGAAGATAACGATTTAGATATAGAAGCTACTTTTGCATTTTTTAGAAAAATAAGCTGGTCAGAGATCACAGAAATAAAATATGGATCATGTGATGTCAAAAGTATAGTTTTAAATTTACTGATAGAAGACAAAACAGACTGCAGTTGTTTTTTATTTTCTAAATCCAGTCCTTCTGTAGGCTCATCAAATAATAAATATTTGGAATCCGTAACAAGAGCGGCGAAAATGGTTGCCAGTTGTTTTTGACCAAAAGAAAGTTCTTCGAATAATTTATTTTTAATAGAATGATATATGGGAAAATATTTATAGTATTTTTCAATATTTTCCCGGATCTTTGTCGATGAAATTCCGCGAAGAATCGAAAGATAAAAAATATTTTCTTCTACAGTATTTTTTGCATATAAGTTCTGATTTCCCGATAAGACAGTAAAAATATTATGTGTGTTTAAATCGCTTTCAATCATTCCCTGGTCAGGCATTAATATGCCGCATATAATATTAAAAATGGTTGTTTTTCCAATACCATTAGGACCAATAATTGATGTAATTGCATTATCCGTAACTGTAAATGAAACATCCTTTAATACTTCAGTACCATTAAATGTCTTTGAGATATTTTTAATATAAATCATGAGTTTACTCCGTTTGTGTAAATAGTTTTACTCAAACTTTCTATCCCTAAAATGAGGTTTGCACTTAGCTGAGGGTTTTATTTTGTCGCAAGTTTCAACACGCTGAGCAGTGTTAAAAAACTTGTATGTTTTATTATATCATTAAAATTTGGGCGTAGTAAATACAAAAAAGTAAAAGTTTGTCCATTCAAAACCAGTTGAATACCGGAACAAATGCTGTTTGGAGCAGTTGGATTTGCCGGAATAGTAATTTTTATTTTTGCTGTTGTAAAAATAATGTATGGTCATTGGCGCTTAGCCCTGCTGTGGCATATGTTCTAATGATGACTTATTTTCCCTTTACAATGCAGAGAGCAATGAATTTACATTTCATATCTTTGGAAAATACATAGGGGTGCCCTACCTGCTTATCGCTGTTTCGGTTTTAATTGGCATCCTGTGTATACCCCTTGCGGTAAAAGGCTAGTACAGCATTGCCTAAATAGCAGTGAATACAGCACCTGCCATTTGCGCCAGTACCGCGTTGTCGTCAGTCAACAATGCCACCGCATTGCCTCCTTTCTCCGCCTTGTCCTGACACAAATATCATGCACTGTTTTTCACCGTTATTTTGGCAATGCTGTACTAGTCAGGAGGGATGAGGGGATGATGGAAAATTAAAAAGAAAAATAAATAAAATTCAAAATTTCTGTTGAAATTTGGAAATCAGTTGCATATAATGTAAGCAGATAAATAACGGATCATATCTTCAGGAAAGTTCAGCCGCATGGCAGAAAATCAAAAACTCTGAGGGAGCATTAGATGCTCCCTTACTTTTTTCTAAAGCGGCGGAAGGTACTGCAGCAGCGCCTTTCCAAGAAGATATATGCGGTTTTACGGTTTGACTTTATGTATACACGTACAAAACCGCCTTTGAAATGCGATAAGGAAATACTGGAAGAAAAGGAGAAGACGTATGAAACGAATGACAGCCTGGCTGATGGCATTTTGCATGATTGCAGTATGCGCGTTTCCCGTCAGGGCGGCGGAGGTAAAGTCAAATTTACCGGACAGCGTGCAGAATGAGGATGTAGATTCAGACAGAGAGAAGAATGGACAAAGAACAGCAATGGACAATGGAACACAGTCGGATATGGGGAATGCGGCAGGCAGTGCTTCCCCTTTGGCCACTTCTGAAGCGGCAGGGGCGCAGCAATCGGCAAGCCCAACGCCTACTGTAAAGCCCGCCACAGAGAGTCCGGTTCCTACAGATACCCCGTCAGGAGATAATCCGGCGCCGTCTCCGACTCCGGCAGCTGAAAAGCCTTCACCTACGGCAACGCCTGTGGTAAACAGCCCGTCGCCAACGGCAAGTCCGGCGGCAGGCAGCCCAACGCCATCAGCTATAAGTCCGTCACCTGCGGCGAGTCCGGCAGGGGCAGAGGTATCCCCTTCAGTGAGCCCCTCCCCATCGGGAAGCCCTTTTGCAGGAAGTCCTTCTCCGTCGGTTTCGCCGGATGCCCCAAACAGGCTTTCCGGGTCAGGTTGGAATGACAATTGTGCTCCGGAGCATCCTGCAGGCGGAATGGAAGTAGTTTTAAAAAATACACTTCCTGTTAAGAAAACTTTTAATATTGTTATCAAAAAAGATGGTGCAGAAGTAAAAAAGGAAAGTGCAGTCCTTGAGGATAACCCGCAAAAAGATTCCCCGGATAAGCATATAACTGTATTTGAAAATCTGGAAGCAGGGGCATACCGTCTGGAGGTATCAGCGCCAGGTTTTCTTACATTCCGGCAGGATATTACAGTGAATGAAGGAGTGGTAAAGACTGCGGAAATTTATACGGGATTTGTTGATCTTGGGGGTATTTCCTATACAAGCGCCAGTAACCATCCGGGGGTTATGCTGATTGGCGATGTTAATGGAGACGGCGCAATTAATGAAGATGATAAGAATGCCATCATAGAAGCCATAAGCGGAAAGGGAAGCGGTGGCACGGATCTGAATGGAGACGGAAAAACTGACCTTGTAGATCTGCAGCTTTATGCCAATGGCCATACAAAGAAGATACAGACAGAAAGTGGTAATGAACAAAGCAGGATTGATACCAGTGCGTCACTGACCAGCGCAATAGCTTCCAGTGGGGTAAAAGTGAATGTAAACGTCGATAATACTATAGCAGAAGGAGAACCGGATCAACTGCTGTCAGGAGGTAACGGTACAGTCAAGTTTAAAAATAAAGACGGAAAACCAATTTCTGAGGATGCGCCGGTGGAGTTCGGCTTTAATCTCCAGAAAGGAGAACAGGCCCAGGCAGGTACATTGGTAGAACAGATTCAAATCTCCACGGGACAGGAAGTAATTACAGAGGGTGAGATCATTCTGGAAACCGACGGCAGTGCGGGTCCGGACATCAGGCAGATTGTAAATGGCAGTGTGGTTTCTAATACACGGGCAGTATCGTTGGATGAAGGGGGAAGGAAGGACCAGCTGACCATAAATTTGGGAAAACAGGTGGCGGTTAAGAAGATATCTATCAGAATTACCGGAATGGAAAATGGCGGGAGTCTGGCAGAAATTACCAAAGTGGAATTTTTAAATGACATGGAAAAGCGGATTCCGGAACCGGAAATGAACATACCAAAAGACCTTTTTGTAACCAATGAGGATAAGGCGTTCACTCTTACCTGGGGGAAGGAAGTAAACGTAACTGCCTATGAGGTGGAGGTCAGCCACGGGAAGGACACGCCGGAAATTGTGCGTGCCGCCTCAAACAAACTGGAAATAAAGTCTTTTAAGAAAGATAAGCTGGTAAACGGTGATACCTATGAAGTGAGGGTGCGTTCGGTAAACGGTACATGGAAAAGTCCTTTTAGTGAGTCAAAGGTAGCGGTGCCAAGGGTCAGCAAGGAGCCGGATCCGCCGGATAACCTTAAGGCGGTAGGACGATACCGCAGTATCCAGATGAGCTGGAAGAATATGAAGGATACCGATTCATACAATGTATATTATAAGGAAGCCGGCGAGAGCGCCTTCCATAAAATTGAAGGTGTGGCACAGAACCAGTACCAGATTAAGGAATTAAAGGATCAGACCAAATACGAGGTTTATGTGACCGGTGTAAACGAACTGGGAGAAAGCAGACCATCTATTCATTCCGAAGTACAGACGATTAGCATAAATCCGGCCCAGATGCCTAATTATAAGCTGATTAATGAGTCTAACGGAAAAGGAAAAGTAAGCGCCCACATTGTAAGCGTAACCCACGGAAGGGGCAAGATGGAAGGAAGTCCGCTGGATAAAGACAATACAAGCGCATTAGGAGTAGTGGACAAAGATTTTGGATCTTATTACCAGATATTAGACTGGGATGATGGAGCAGAGTATGTGGCGCCTAACAAAGGACTTTTGTTTACGCTGGATGACTACTATCAGATGAGCTATATTACTTTTGCAGAGCCGGAAGATATCGCATCCTATGGCAGGGTATCTGTTTATTATTATGACAAAGAACATCCCGACGGTGTTTATGCGCAGAATGTATCTGTTTTGCAGCGGTCGGATGGAAAGGGAAGAAATTATTATTTAATTAAACTGGCAGAGCCCATTACAGCCAACAAGGTAAAGCTTGGTTTTGCACGCAGCTATAATCTGCGCGATATTGAAATATCAGAAGTGAATTTCTATCATTATGATAGTCTTGAAGACGATATTCTTGCCTTATATGCAGATGACCTGCACGCTTCTTTGAAGGAAGGCGTTACAGAGGAGACAATTAACGCTCTGCAAAAACGTCTGGATACAGTGGATGAAAAGAGCGGAGAGTACCATCCGGAGAGAGCAGTGCTGCAAAGGGAGCTGGACAACGCAAAAGGACTGCTGACTTCTGACTTGCGGGACATTATACAAATTAATACAAAAATAACAGCTGCCAAAGACGGGCATCTTGGTTTTAGCGGATTGAACGCATGGCAGCCTTTGGGAGTTACAGCCTATGAAGGAGAGCAGCTTGTAATTTATGTGGGGCATAACCAGTTAAAGACCGGGTCCAATTCTGCTCTGCGGCTGATAGCCACCCAGTACCATGCGGAAGCAGGCGCATTTGCCTCTCAGGTTGCCACTTTGAAGGTTGGACGTAATGAAATTACCATACCTGCCATCCAGAGTCTTGCCTGTGAAGGCGGCGGAGCTCTTTATGTCCAGTATACAGGTAATAATGAAAATGAAAGATATGCTGTTCGGGTAAGCGGCGGCGCGAAAGAACCCATATTGAATTTGTATGGAATTACCGACACCCAGAAGAGAAAAGAGTTAATTACCGCCTATGTGAAAGAACTGGAAGAGCATGTTGCCGCACAAAAAGATTTACATAAACAGATACACCAGGCGGCAGGGGAAAACAATAAGGTGAATCGTGAGTACGACGCCCAAAACTGTATTCTGGGCGCTACGGATATCATGATGGACAAAATGATGCTGTCTGTGTCCGCAGAGCGTATTCTGGCAGGACTTGGCAGCGGAGGAACGGAAGCGAAGGCAGATCAGCTTGATAAATCTCTGCAGGCAATGGAAGAGATGATGGCGTTTTTCTATCATCATAAGGGATTAAGCAGCGATGCTTCCGCACCTGCAACCGACAGGATGCCTGCCCAGCATTTAAATATCCGGTATATGAGAATGTTCGCCGGAGCGTTTATGTATGCTTCCGGGAACCATATCGGAATTGAATGGGGGTCCGTGTCAGGACTTTCCAGTGCCAAACCTGTGGTTTCTGATGAAAAAGGCAAGTATATAAGTGGAAATTATTTTGGCTGGGGAATTGCCCATGAGGTTGGTCATAACATTAATCAGGGAAGTTACGCCATTGCGGAAGTGACCAACAACTATTTTGCCCAGCTTGGAAAATCAAGGGACAGCAACGATACGGTCCGCTTTAAATATGAAGATGTTTATAAAAAGGTTACATCCAATACAATTGGGAAGCCTTCTAATGTATTTGTTCATCTTGCCATGTACTGGCAGCTGCATCTGGCATATGACAGAGGGTATAATTTTAAGACCTATGACAGTTATCAGGCCCAGCATGACAACCTGTTTTATGCAAGAGTGGACAGCTACAGCAGAAATACCGGTTTAGCGCCGGGAGGCTTAAGGCTTGGAAGCGACCATGACCAGAATATTATGCGCCTTGCCTGTGCAGCGGCAGGAAAGGACTTGACAGAATTTTTTGAACGCTGGGGCTTAGTGCCTGATGGGGAAACCTACAGCTATGCCGGACAGTTCCCGAAGGAAGAGCGTGCGCTGTATTATCTGACGGATGATGCAAGAGTATACGAGATGGAGCATGGGGTTACTGGTTCCGTAAAGGACAGCCAGGCAGTTGGCGCAGGCAGCAGTGTACAGGTAAATAAGAAAGTGCCAAATGAAGTGGAAATTTCCATCCAGTGTACGGCAAATCCGGAGGTGATTCTTGGATATGAAATTGCCCGGTACCAGTATGAAAACGGAAAACCTGTGCGTCAGATTGTTGGTTTTTCCACAGGAACCAGTTATAAAGATTATGTGTCAACCATAAACAACAGGGTAATGACTTATGAGGTGACAGCTGTGGATAAATTTGGCTACCGTTCTAATACCAGAGTGATTGGGGATGTAAGAATTTCCCATGATGGCAGTCATGACAAATCCATGTGGACTGTGACAACCAATATGACCTCAGAGAGTGATACAACAGGTGAGGGAACAGAGGAAGATCCTTGTGAACCTGAACCGGAAGCAGCTATCATGCGGGTCATTGACAATGACTATGGAAATAGTTATAAAGGGCAGACGGCAGGCAGCGATGCTGCAATCTTGTTACAAATGAATCAGGTGCTTACTGTTTCAGGATTGAAATATACTGTAAAATCCGGGACTCCGGTTCAGGCATATGAGATTTCGGTAAGCACAGACGGCCATAATTGGACAACCGTAAAGACAGGGGTGTTTGACAGCCGAAAAGACAGCCAGACGGTTTATTTCGAAAATGACCGGAAGGACCCTTGGATATGTACCTATGATGCGGCTTATGTAAGGCTGAAGGCAGTAGGACAAAGCAGTATGAATGTGACGGAAATTGACCTGTTGGGGCCTGCCGGGGACAGCATTTCTTTTGGCGTAAAGGAAGACAGCACTCAGGCGGCGGTAGGAATTTTAGCGGAAGCTTTTGTCTATGAACAGGGAGGCGTGGAAAAATCCATTCCGAAAGGTTCCCTGATTTTTACCGGAAGCTATAAGGGAAATCCTGCTTATAATGTAGTGATGATTTATGATGAAGAAGGTTCTGTTGTGGGAGGCGTGGACAGTGACAATACGCTTAAGGCGGAGCAGATTATACTGGCAAATGTGCCGGAAAATGGTCTGCTTGGCGAGGTGAGTGATGGAATCTGGATTTACTGGATTGAGCCTGTGGACGGACAGGTGCCTGACTATGGCGGGAAAAAGGTGCGTGCACAGCTGTACCGTGTGGATAATGCCATTTCCAATGAGGGACAGAGGCTGGTGAGCGATACACTGCCTTTGCAGATACCGGGGAAAGAGTCACTTCCCCCCATTACGCTTAAGAGGGACGAAGAAACAAATGATAATGCACCTACAGGGAGATAAAAGTGAAACGGATTAGGAACATATTATATTTCATATTGGCTATTTTGGTGTTGAATGTTCCGCTGCAGGCAGCTGCAGCGGAACGGGATGCAGTAACTTTAAGTCAGGATGGAGCGTCAGTATCCGTAATGCTGGATATGAGTGACGCTGCGGCGGAAAATATTACAGCGGTTTCTGTATCTTTGCAGATAAATGCAGGAGGCAGAGATTTGGTGACAACCGATTTTGATTTTTCCCAGGAACTTAGCGCTGCAGAGTGCGGAGTTCATTACAGTGAAGGCAGCGATAACATTGGAAAACTGGATATTTATGTGGTGACAGGTTCAGAAAAAAGCTTGTTTAATGGGAACAGCTTAAATCTGGGCTACTTGAAGGTGATGCCCAAAGACCAGTCTAAGGTTCTTCCGGTAACGATTAGTTACTGCGGAGGCTCCTTCCAGACTGCAAATGCTGCTTATGGAGATAAAATGCCGATGGTGGAGCGGGTTCCCGACCCCATATCTATGCAGGTGGGAAAGGGCGTAATTTACGACTCCACCCAGGAAGGCGGAACAGAATCTGATACAAACCCAGGAAATGGACAGACTAATGCTGGTCAGGGAAGCAATGGAGGACAAAGTGGGTCTGGTCAGGGAACTGGCAGTCAGAATAATAATGGACAGGGAAGCGGGGATGACAACATGAATCAGGGATTGTATGATGAAACGACCCAGTTTGTCAACGATCCCAATGCAGCGGAGAAGATATCTTCACCTGTGATTAAAAACAGTAACCTGTTTACAGAACTGGCAGATTTAAGCAACACGGCTCCGGCGGGAACGGGTAAAGTTCCCCATGCAGGCAGCGGGGCAGGTCAGGCAAGTCAGGCGAAAACCAATGGAAAAGTATCTGTGGTTGCTCCTGAAAAGGGCCCTTCCAGTATCTTTGTTTCCGGAACAAAGGACACTTGGCCGGACACTGGTGAGGGAACGATGGGAAGCTTATTTGGTGACGCGGGAGAGAGCGGCAGTTACACCGAAGGAGCAAAAGGCGGCACACTGGCCGGAGAGGAAGGACAAGGGGGAGAAGAAATTAAGCTTGACCGGAAAAACGGCGGTGTGGCAGACGAGAAGGGTCTTGACAAAAGTAAACTGATTATTATAGGCGCTATTGTGGCCGCAGTGATAATTCTTTGCGTCAGCGCATTCTTCCTGTTTAGAAACAAAGACGATGATGAGCGAAAAAAGAAATATGCGGCAAAGAAGAAAAAGAAAAAATATGCCAATAAAAAGAAAAGGAGAAGATAAGGCATTCCATGAAGCTTGACAGGATGATTGGAATTTTATCCATTCTATTGCAGAAAGAGAAGGTAACAGCTCCTTATCTTGCAGAAAAGTTTGAGGTTTCCCGCCGCACAATCAACCGGGATATTGAGGCGTTGTGTATGGCGGGAATTCCATTGGTAACAGAACCAGGACAAAACGGCGGCGTTTCAATTATGGAAGGTTATAAAATTGACCGGACGCTGCTTAGCACATCAGACATGCAGGCTATTTTAGCAGGACTTAGAAGTCTGGACAGTGTAAGCGGCACCAACCGTTATGTTCAATTGATGGAAAAGCTGCAGGCAGGCGCTTCCGGCCTGCTTGCAGGAGATACACACATTCTGATAGACCTTTCCTCCTGGTACAAAGCCTCCCTGTCGCCAAAGATTGAATTACTTCATAATGCAATTTTGTCTGGGCGAAAAGTATCTTTTACCTATTTTGCACCTGGAAGGGAATCAGAGAGGATGGTGGAGCCGTATTATCTGATTTTCCAGTGGGCAGGCTGGTATTTATGGGGGTTTTGTGAAAAAAGAGAAGATTTCCGGCTTTTTAAGCTGGGACGGATGACAGGGCTTCAAATAGGGGAATGCTTTGAAAAACGTACAGCTACGGTTCCGGACCTTTCTGTGGAGCATGTGTTTCCCCAAATGTATCAGGTAAAGGCGAAAATCCATCCAAAGTATAAATGGAGGCTGATTGATGAATATGGACCGGAAAGCTTTACCGCGCAGCCAGACGGGACATTACTTTTTTCCGCCGGATTTATGGATAAAACCAGTATTGTGGGGTGGATTACCTCTTTTGGAGATGGCGCAGAGCTTTTGGAACCTGCCTGTTTCCGACAGGATATAATGGAATTTGCGGAAGGCATACGGAAAAAATATCTGGAACCATGACATACAGTTGTCATAATTGCTTTGATAGAATAAGGCTATCAAAAGAAAGGATGGTCTTATATATGAATTATGAAATTGTAACATTGGAAGAAAAAACAGTTGCAGGCATATGTGCACGGACCAACAATACATCTCCTGATATGGGAGCTGTTATTGGAGGATTGTGGAACCATTTTTATAATGAGGGGGTGTATGCCTCTATTCCGGGTAAGGTCAATGAAAAAGCGCTTGGAATTTATACGGATTATGCAGGGGAGGAAAAATCAGATTATACAGTGATGACTGCCTGCGAGATAACAAAGGAAGTGCAAAAAGAAGAATATACCATTAGAAAAATTCCTTCCGGACAGTATGCGAAATTTGTTGTTCCCGTGAGCAATGAGCCGGACGCTGTGGGTGAAGAGAAGGCGTTGACTTATGGGGATATGGTTCAGGCGGTTGCGGCTGCCTGGCAGGAAATCTGGCAGATGGACCTGCCCAGAGCCTTTCAATATGATTTTGAGGAATACCAGAATGACAGTATGGAAAATACACAAATCCATATTTATGTGGGACTGAAAGAGAACGATTTACCTGGAAACATACTATCGAAGGGATAATCGGAGGTATATGGATGGCATTTGATTATAAAAAGGAGTATAAAGAATTTTATCTGCCAAAGAGCAGACCTGGAATTGTGACGATACCGCCTATGAACTTTGCTGCGGTACGCGGTCAGGGAAATCCGAATGAGGAAGGGGGCGCATATAAGCAGTCAATTGGTCTTCTTTATGGAATTGCATTTACAATTAAAATGAGTAAATTAGGCAGCCACCAAATGGAAGGTTATTTTGATTATGTGGTTCCGCCCTTAGAAGGACTTTGGTGGCAGGATGGCATAAAAGGCATTGATTATACACACAAAGAGAATTTTCAATGGATTTCCATGATACGTCTGCCGGAATTTGTGACAAGGGAAGAATTTAAATGGGCAGCAGCTAATGCAGCGGAAAAAAAGAAAACTGATTTTTCCAAAGTGGAGTTTTTGTCTTATGATGAAGGACTATGTGTACAGTGTATGCACATAGGTCCTTATGACAATGAACCTGCAACAATAGAATCTATGAATGCCTATGCCAGGGAACAGGGATATCTGCTGGATATGGATGGAGGCCGGTATCATCATGAGATTTATTTAAGTGACGTGCGTAAGTGTAAGACAGAAAATTTGAAAACGGTAATCCGTCACCCTGTAAGATAGGTTTTCACTTATAGTAAATGGAAAATAAGTTTTTCATTTTCCATAAAATTTATAAAAAAACATAATCAGGCCGGTAATCCGTTGGGATTGCCGGCCTTAAAAAATT
>CANCXX010000059.1 GCA_947381965.1 uncultured bacterium | reverse complement strand
GATAATATGCCACAGGAAGCATGGATTCAGTAAGTCGGCTAAACTCTGATTTAGGGGGATTGTGGAAAGGTAGGATAAATAAATGTGTGAATATTGTGAAAAGGCATTTGGCAAAAATGATTATGGAAGAGAGTTTGGAAAATTCTTTCCCGAAAATACATATGAGACAGATGTTCAGATTTCATGGAAAGAGGATAAGACAGATTATAACATCTATGCGAATAATGATAATCTTGCTTATGATGTTTCTGTACCGATTCATTTTTGCCCTATGTGTGGCAGAAAATTTGATTAGACCTTGGGGATTGTGGAGGGAAATATGAAGAGATTAACGGTTAAAGCTCCATCGGGATTGATTCACTTGAAGGACAATGCAGAAACGACAATAAATACAACAATTAAAAAGTTGTCTGATTATGAGGACTTTGAAGAAATATTCCTTTCAAAAATGACAGGTGTCACATGTGAATTTTTAAGCGACAAAGAAGAATTTGCAAAATGGCTTGATAGAAATAGATGGATTGCTAAAAAGTGTGATGAATATGCAAGAGCAGAGGAACAATAAACAAACTCCAAAAAGCTCTGAATTAAAAAGGAATAGGAAAAACAACGTATGAGATTTAGCAAAAAGAAATTTTTGGAAAACGCACCGAAAGACATAAGACGTAAATTAAAAGATCATGTTGATATTTTGGACGGGATGGGGGTGGCCTTTGATGGTAAATGGGGGCTGATACCGCAGTATTTTGTGGATGGGCGGGAGTATTATCTGTATCCGGTGGATAAGAGCTGGTGCGTATAGTGGTTTGTGGGAGAATGGGAGAAAAGGGGCCAGAAGGATATCAATAGGGCGAAAAAGATTATGACTATGTAATCAGGACACTTTAATTGTCCTGATTTATACGAAATAACGGATATCCGTTTCCTTGACAGTCAGTGGTAATATCATTTGGATGACGTTTTTTTGATTGGTCCTTCTCTTTATTAATAATACCACTTTCCCATGCGTTTTTTGGGGCGGTGGGGATACGTTTGTTTTTGTCGGTTGCTTTCATTGAGGCCTCCTTGATTTCTGATAGGGATAGTATAACCGAAAAACAGAAAAATATAAGAGGATTTGCAGATAGTGTTCACAAAGAAGGGGGAAGGAGAGATTTATTATTGATGCCGAATAATTTAAAAATAGAGCAGGGGGGGGGGTAAAATGGAGCAGGAACAAAAAGTGCTTTCAGATATGGAAGAGAAAAAAGAGTATCTTAGGGGATATGAGAAAGCGGTTCGCCAAATGAAACGTAGTGAGTTAAAAATTCAGGAAATGCGTTTAAATATAATGTTTCCCTCTGCAGCAAATGACGGAATGCCTCATGCTCTGTCCCAAAATGATTTATCAGGCTATATGGCCCTGCTGGATAAGGAAGAGAAACGCTATATGAAGTATAGGTATGAGCGAATAAAAAAATGCAAGGAAATAACCAGCAGAATAGAGCAGATGACGGATGAAGATGAAAAGGACATTTTGATGTATCGGTATATAAAGCTGCTGAAGTGGGAGGATATAGCTGTAAAAATAGCATTTAGCCGACAGTATATGTTTAAAATTCATTTACGGGCATTGAAAAACTTTAAGATGAGATAGAATGAGACAGTGTAGTTATGGTATAGTATAGGCTGTAAAAGATAAAAACTCCTTAAAACATTTATTAAAATACCCGGCTGGTGAACAGCTGGGTATTTTAATCATACCAATAGGTAATATGGTAAATTATCATATTTTGGTGTATGATTAAAAAAATGTATTAGGAGGAAAAGAATATGAATACTATACAATTTGTACTGTCATATGTTGTTGTGCCGCTAATTATATCAATAGGAATAATCAATGGAAAAAGTAAAGGCAATGTCAAATCGTTGGCAATGATGGTCATGGTGAAGGGGATTTTCTACTTCTATTTAGCCATAGCAAGTTTTGTCGGGTATTTAAACGTTGAAACGGATAGATATATTGTGGGATATACTATATCCTTAGCAATAATTGAAGGAGCATCAGCAGTGTATGATGGAATTCTTCTGATTAAGGATAAACGACATTAAGTTGCTTTATTTTAGAGATGGTTCTAAATGTCTCTTTCCCAAAACAAACGAATGAGAGGTGGTGATTGTGTCAAGGAAACCGGACAAGAGGATAGAGCAGGCGAAAGCACTGTATTTAAAAGGCATGAAATTGGTAGACATTTCCAAACAGCTTGACCTGCCAGAGGGAACTGTCCGAAGGTGGAAAAGCACTTATAAATGGGATAACGAACGTTCGGATAAAAATAGCGAACGTTCGAATAGAAATAAAGGCGCCCAGCCCGGAAACCAAAACGCTGTCGGGCATGGAGCCCCAGAAAAAAACAACAACGCAGAAAAGCATGGTCTTTTTCGGAAATATCTTCCGGATGAGGCCTTTTCTATTATAGATGAAATGCGGGATAAGAGCCCGCTTGACCTGGTCTGGGATGCGGTGCAAATTCAGTATGTGGCAATCATCCGGTCCCAGCAGATAATGTATGTTCGTGATAGGGAAGATAAGACAATTGAAAAGGTTGGCACACAGGATGGGAATGTTATTGGAGAAAAATGGGAAGTGCAGCAGGCCTGGGAAAAGCAGGCAGGTTTTTTGAAAGCACAGAGCACAGCAATTACTTCCCTGAAAAATACAATAAAAGATTACCTTGAGTTGGAAGGCGCATCTAGGGCAGATGCAAAGGAACAGGTGCAGGATTGGAAAACAGCAATTATTGAAATAGCAAAACGAAGAAGGGAAAAGGCAGATGGAAGAACTAACTGACGTTTTAGAAGTTTATTATGATAATCCTGCTGCCTTTTTGGAAGACATGCTTGACATGAAGTGCGACAACTGGCAGGGGGAGGTTGCTGCTGACATTGCAGAATACCCGAAAGTGGCAGTAAAGTCCGGTCAGGGTGTTGGCAAAACGGCGCTGGAAGCAGGACTTATCATCTGGTTCCTTGTATGCCGTCCCTTTTCAAAGGTAATAGCCACGGCCCCCACCATGCAGCAGCTTTATGATGTGCTCTGGGCGGAGATTTCCAAGTGGCTTGATTCATCCAAAGTAAGGAACCTGCTTACCTGGACCAAAACAAAAGTCTATATGAACGGGGATTCGGAACGCTGGTTTGCCACAGCAAAAACAGCAACCAAGCCTGAAAACATGCAGGGATTTCATGAGGACCATATGCTGATTGTAGTGGACGAGGCAAGCGGCGTTGCGGATCCGATCATGGAGGCAATACTTGGCACGCTTACCGGTGAGGATAACAGGCTGCTTCTGATGGGAAACCCGAACCGGATTGAAGGCGTGTTTTTTGACGCCTTTAACAGGGACAGGGATAAATTCAGGACCCATACGGTAAGCAGCCGTAATTCAAACCGCACCTCCAGGGATAACATTGCCATGCTGGAATCAAAATACGGGAAAGATTCAGACGTTGTGCGGGTGCGCGTTGACGGACAGTTTCCCAAAGGCGCCCTTGACTCTTTTATATCACTGGAAACAGTGGAGCTTGCCTGTTCCGCACTTAATAAAATTAAGCAGTCAGACATTGAATCGGCCCGGATCCTTCATGTTGGCGTTGACGTTGCAAGATTTGGGGATGACAGGACAGTGATAACGCCAAGAGTCAGCGCAAAGGCTTATGAGTTCAGAAAATATAGCAAGAAAAATACCATGGAGACAGCAGGCAACGTGCTTAGGTGCTGCAGGGAATACATGGGCCGGTTCCCGCACCTGAAAAGCTGTATGATAAAGGTGGATGATACCGGTGTTGGCGGCGGCGTGACTGACCGTTTGAAAGAAGTGGTACGGGAAGAAAAGCTTCCTTACCGCATTGTGCCGGTGAATAACGGTGAGTCGGCTTCTGATGAATACTATTTTAATCTTGGCAGTCAGATTTGGGGAAGAATAAAGGAACTGCTGGAATCGAATTTTTCAAATAACCTGCAGGGGAAAAATGATGTCCAGATTGAACTCCCCCATGACGAAGAAATGATAAAACAGTTAAGCGTAAGGAAATATCATATGACGTCAAAAGGGAAAATACAGCTGGAATCAAAGGAAGAAATGAAAAAACGGGGGATTGGATCCCCGGATACGGCGGACTCCCTTACACTTGCATTTTATGAGCCCGACACTTGGCTGTACTGATAATAGGAGGCGGTAAAGGATGCTGACGGCAGAAGAAATAAAGCATTTCATAGGTGAAGATTCATCCTCTGAAAAGAAAAGAAGGGCAAAACGGGGGATGAGGTATTATGAGGGCGAACACAAGATTATGGGGTCACGCCTTTTTTATGTAGATGCTGACGGAAACGTAAAGGAAGATTTTTTAAGAAGCAATATAAAGATTTCCCATCCATTTTTTACGGAGCTGGTTGACCAGCAGGTACAGTACATGCTGTCCGGGGAGGAGGATTTCATCAAATCGGACATTCCGGAACTGCAGGGTAGGCTGCAGGCGTATTTTGATGACGCTTTCTGGTCAGAAGTGTATGAAACGCTTACGGGGTGCATTGCAAAAGGCTTTGATTACATGTATGCTTACCAGACCGTAGATGACAGAATCGGATTCCAGTGGGCGGATTCCATAGGGGTTGTGGAGGTCAGGGCAAAGGATACGGATGATAAAACCGAATACGTGATATTCTGGTATGTGGACCGGGTGGAAAAAGGGAAAAAGGAAATAAAGCGCATCCGTGTGTGGGATAAAAAGCAGGTATATTATTATGTGCAGGAAGGCGATGGAGACATAATGGAGGATGGGGAGGCAGAACTGAACCCCAGGCCGCATATTGTATCAAACGAAAATGGGGAAAGGTTTGGATCCTCTTTTGGGTTCATCCCTTTTTTCCGGCTGGACAACGGTTCAAAACAGACCAGCGGGCTAAAACCCATAAAAGAACTGATAGATGACTATGATTTGATGGCCTGCAGTCTTTCAAACAACCTGCAGGACTTCACGGATGCAATTTATGTTGTGTCAGGGTTTCAGGGAGCGGATCTTGATGAAATGATTCAGAATATCAGGACAAAGAAGCACCTTGGCGTTGCTCCGGATGGAGGGCTGGACATAAAGACGGTGGATATTCCGTATGAGGCCCGGAAAGCAAAGCTTGAGCTGGATGAAAAAAATATATACCGTTTTGGAATGGGGTTCAATTCCGCCCAGCTGGGGGACGGGAACATTACCAATGTTGTTATTAAGAGCAGGTATGCGCTGCTGGACTTAAAATGCAACAAGCTGGAAATCAGGCTGAAAGAATTTTTAAGGAAGATAATCAGGGTTGTTCTGGATGAAATTAACAGGAAAGAAGGCACGGACTACCAGATGAAGGACGTGTATTTTAATTTCCAGAGAGAGGTTATGACCAATGCACAGGATAATGCGCAGATAGGGCTTTTGGACGCACAGAAGCAGGGACAGCTTCTTGACAATCTTTTGAAAGTCAGCAACATTATTGATGATGAAACAGTGATTCAGGAAATCTGTTCTATTCTGGATATTGATTATGATGCAGTGGTGGCCAGGTTTCCAGTAAATGAGGAAAAAGAAGCAGCACACACAGAAAAAGAATTAGACGGCATTGTTCCTGATGATGGAGGCGGCACGGATGAACAGACGGCAGCTTGAGGTGCAGAAGGCCCATGCACAGGACGAAACAGAGATGATCCGGCAGTTAAAAAAGGTGTATGAACAGGCAAAGGGGGATTGTGAAGCTAAAATCAGAATGCTTTCAGCCCGGACCGATATGGAAAACCTGCAGTCCATTGTGTGGCAGGCACAGTATCAGGAGGCTTTAAAATCACAGCTGGATGGGATTCTGGATATTTTAAATGCCGGTTCCTTTACTACAATAGCCGACTATCTGACAGCAAGCTATGAAAACGGATTCTTCGGAACAATGTATGACCTGCAGGGGCAGGGAATTCCGCTAATATTTCCCATTAATCAGGAAGAGGCAGTAAAGGCGCTGCAGACAGATACAAAGCTCTCACAGGGCTATTACCAGAAGCTTGGAGAGGATACCGTCCACTTAAAAGAAAGCATACGGACGGAGCTTTCAAGAGGAGCGGCAAACGGGGAGTCCTGGAACCAGATGGCAGTACAGATCACAAAGGGGATGAACAGCCCCTTCAATAAGGCATACAATAATGCCCTCCGTATTGCCCGGACAGAGGGGCACAGGGTACAGCAGGAAGCCGCTTACCATTGCCAGCAGCGTGCCAAAAGCAAAGGTGCAGATGTAGTGAAGCAGTGGGACTCTACCCTTGACGGCCTTACAAGGCCCCATCATGTGGAGCTGGACGGGCAGGTCAGGGAACTGGATGTTCCTTTTGAGGTGGCAGGATACACGGCCATGTATCCCGGCGGATTCGGTGTGGCCAGTGAGGACATCCATTGCCGCTGCCTTCTCCTGCAGCGTGCAAGATGGGCGCTGACAGAGGAAGAATATTATACAAAGTGGGATGGTGATAAAAATGAACTTGTCAGGGTGAAAGCAAAGACTTATAATGGGTTTAAAGCAAAAGCGGATGAAATCATCAAAAAGCCAAAAGAGGAAACTGGGGTGCATTTGGTTGGAAAAATTAACAAAGAAATATTTAAATGCGTAACAACCGGTATTGTTACAGATGAAGTGATTATTACAGATGAAAGGATAAGACATATTGAAGAGAGACATCCGGGTGATTATGAGCGGTATCAGCAGTATATGGCTGACATGATTTCGAACCCGGATTATATTATTAGAGATGACAGGCCATTAACGGCTATGGTTTTGAAAGCGTTTATAGATGTAGACACATCAAAGCATTTTCGTCTTGCGCTTAGGTTTACTGCACCGGAAGAGGGCAAAGATTTAAAAAATTCTATTATTACTTTTATGAAAATCAGGGAAAAGGAATATAAGCGACTTGTAAAAAATAAACAAGTGCTTTACAAAAAAGATTAAATTTGTTATATTAGGCATAGAATAAGTAAGGAACTCTTTGAGGTGGAAGATTTCGTCCGGTCCACGCGCCGCTGGCATGACAGGGGAAACCTGAGAGATGCAGGAGAATGGGGACGCCTGCCAAAGGGTTCCTTTCTTAAATTAACAGAATATTAAAGGATTGATTTGGCAGTGTTTTTAATCACTCTTTTTCCCGGACAAGGGGCCAGCTGAAAATATAATTCGGTTAGCTCTCTTTTTATGTGAAAACATACATCCGAAAGGGTGTATTTTTTATTGCCCGAATAACCGTGACGGCATATAAACTATGCGGGAATATGGCAGTGTGAGAAAGGAGAAAGGAAAGAGGAATGGATTGGTTAAAAGAAATCTTAGGCGAAGAACTGTATAACCAGCTTATGGCGGCGCTTGGCGCGCATAACGGAAAGCCGGAGAACAAAGAAAAACAGGTGAAGCTTGCAGACCTTGGAAAGGGGGAATACGTGTCAAAAGAAAAGTATTCCGCGTTGGAGACTGATAAGGGAAATCTTGCAGAGCAGCTAAAAACAGCGCAGGGGCTGATTGAACAGCTGAAAAAAGGAACAAAAGAAGATGAAGCCCTGCAGGGGAAAATTACAGAATATGAAACCACTGTCCAAAATCTGCAAAAGCAGTTAGCGCAGGAAAAATTAGATGCCGCTGTTAAAATAGCCCTGCTGGAATCCGGATGCAGGGATGTGGATTACATCACTTTTAAATTAAAAGAAAAGGGGGAGCTTTCCCTTGATGAATCCGGGAAAGTAAAAGGGATGGAGGATAAGCTTGCGGCATTAAGAACACAATTTCCTGCACAGTTTGAGTCTTCGAAAGGCGCTAAGATTGAAGAAAACCGGCTTCCGCCAGCTGATGAAAGAGGGAGTTACACAGAGGCGCCTAAGACGCTTGCGGAGGCTTTAAGGCAGAAATATGAAAACCAGGAGGAATAAGAGGAAAGGTTAAAAGGGTGAAAAATTATGGCAGTAATGACACTGGAAGAACTTAAGAAAGGGATGGCAGACAAGGTGTTTGATCAGATTGTGGACATTTTCCTCCGGGAGTCCGCCATTCTTGGGAAGCTGCAGTTTGACGACTGTGTTTCCGCATCAGGAGGCGGTTCCACAATGAAATATAAATATATGAGAAAGGTCCTCCCTGCAACGGCGCAGTTCCGGAAACTAAACAAATCCTATACAGCGTCCGCGGCAACAAAGAAAGAATTCGAGGCAAGCCTTGCGATTATGGGCGGTGAGGTCCAGCTTGACAGGGTCCTGAACAAAGTGGCGGGTAAATTTGACAATCTTGCTTACCAGATAGAGGAACATATTAAAGCGGTTATTTCCCTGTTCCACTATACCCTGATTAATGGCGACGCAGCGGCCACCTCTGCCACGGACAGTCCGGAGTTTGAGGGGCTTGACTCCATGGTTGCCGGAACATCCACGGAATTTGGTGCGGATAAGGTAATTGATTTATCTGATATCAGCAAAGTGAAAGCCAATGCAGATGAATTTTATGAAGCGCTGAACTTGTTAATCCGTACAACGGATGCGGACGCCCTGCTTCTGAATACGGACACCATAGCCAAAATTCAGACAGTCGCAAGAATTCTGGGATACAAAACGGAATCGGAAACCGCTTTTGGAAGAAAGATTACCAGCATTGACGGCGTCCAGTTTATGGACCTGCACAACCACTATATGGTTTCTGGGGAAGGCGCTTCTGCAAAAGCGGCGGCAAATGCCGTTGTGAAAAAGGGGATTTCCAGAAAAATAGGCAGCGGTGAGTCAGCGCCTACGGTAACGGGCCTGACAGATATTTATGCAGTGAAGTTTGATGTAAATGACGGTTTCCATGGAATCAGCTTAAACGGCGGCACTGTGATTGACCAGTACCTGCCTGATTTCAATAAGCCGGGGGTTCTGAAAAACGCAGAGGTTGAAATGATTGCGGCCACCGTATTAAAGAATACAGAGCACGCAGGCGCGCTGCGGAATATTAAGATTGCATGACAGAAGGGGGGGATGAAAGGGCTATGGCTGTAAAAGAAAAAACATGGGCGGTAAGGGTGGAAAAAAACCCTGAATACTGTGGCGTCGGCGCCGGAGGAATCCAGTTCGCCAACGGAAAGGCAGTAATTAAATCCGCAAGAATGGCGAAATGGTTTATGGAGCATGAGGGCTATAAAGTGGAAGAGATAAAAGGCGGTGGTCCGGATGGTGGTGAAAGCTGAAACCCTGCTGGAAATGGAAGAATTTAAGGGCATGGATGCCGATACCCTTTCCATGAAGCTTGATGCAGCGGAAAACCTTATAAGGTCTTATACCAACAATAATTTCCAGAACCGTATTATGAGAATAGAAGCAGCGTCCGTGGGAGGGAAACTGACCGGGAGCTGTCCTTATTTTGAGGCAGGCGATACCCTGCAGATTACCCGGTCAGGGGTAAATGACGGGCTGTATGTGGTGGAGGGCATTACAGGGGCTTCCATACGGCTGAAAGGCAGCCACAGGCTGTATGACTGCCCCTCAAATATGGTAACGAAGGTGGTTTATCCGGCGGATATACAAAAAGGAGTCATTGACATGATGGTCTGGGAAAAAAATAACCGGCAGAAGGTGGGCGTAAAGTCAGAAACCCTGTCAAGGCATGAAGTGACATATTTTGACCAGGATTCGGGAAACCAGGTGATGGGATATCCGGTTTCCCTGCTGGGCTTCCTGAAGCCCTACATAAAACCGAGGTTTTGAGTATGAATATCGGAGGAAATAAAAGGGCCATCATTCAGGTGTATGGCATCACAAAAAACAGCATTGGCGAAGATGCGCGGGAATGGGCTGACGCCCTTTCATTAGAAGGGTGGCTGGATTTACAGACAGGGGATTCCGGCAGTGTGGATTTCCATACCAAAATTCAGGAGTCAACACATATTTTTCTGTGCGATTACCGGCCCCTGTTAGCAGGCAACACAAAAATCACACCCGAAAACAGCCGCATGATAATTGACGGGGAGGTTTATGAGGTAAAACTCTATGATGATCCTATGAATCTTCATGAGCATTTGGAAATTTTTCTGAAATTTATGGGAGGATAGGGGCATGGAAATTGAATTTACTGATAACAACATTAAATGCCGTGAAATGATTGAAAGCGCCGGGATTGCATGGCTGCACGAAGCCTGTGGGGAAGTTGAGGAGCAGACAAAACGGAATTATAAGCGGGCCAGCGGCGGCACGGCGGGGTCCTTCCGGTATAAAGTGGATGAAGCTTCCCTTACCGGATATGTGGGGTCAGACCATGAAAACGCCATATGGGAAGAGTATGGAACCGGGGAATATGCGCTGAACGGGGACGGCAGAAAAAGCGGATGGTGGATAAAAGTGGGAAGCGGAAAGAACCAGATCCCAAGGGCTGTGGCAGAAAAGTACAGATGGGTGAAGGTCAGGAAAGATAAAAACGGGAACCTGACTTATGTGTTTACCAAGGGAAAGAAACCGCGGAGGCCGTTTTTTAAGGCATTTTCTTCCCTTAAAGGGGCCATCCGGAGACGTGCAGAGGAAATATTGGGGGAGATTGGGTGAAAACAGTATTGGGTTTTATAAACTCTGAAATGGAAAGGGCGGGAATAGAGTACCACCTTCTGGAGAACAGAAAACCAGAAGTTACCTACCCCTATTTTGTGGGGGAGCTGATACCTGCTGACCCGGCGGCAGAGGACGGAATGCAGGAATTTACCCTTATACTTGACGGGTTTAACCGTAAGTCTTCCCGGACGGAAGGGACTATTCTGGAGCTGCTTGAGGAAGCAGAGAAAATAGAAGAACATTTTCCTCCGGTGGAGGGACGGACCGCAGCGCTTGGAAATCAGGCGGTTGCGGTTTTTTACTGTGGCTGTCAGGTGGGAGAAACCGGGGATGAACAGCTGCAGAAAGTACAGATTAATTTAACAGTAAAAACATGGAAAGGCGGTAAATAACTATGGGATTGATAAGGGGACTTAAGAAATCCGGCATTACAAAGAACACGCCCAGGTCCCTGATGCTGGGGGCGGGAACCATATATAAAAATCTTCACTGGGACAGCACAAAAAGCACATGGCAGGGTGAAATATTCGGGGCCACGTCAGGGGGAAACAGCTTCAAGCTTACCCCTAATATTGTCACAATAGAAGTGGACGGGGCAACGGTGGACACTAAAGGACTGACCCATAAACAGGGAGAGACGGCGGAACTTACCATCAATCTAGTGGAAATCAGTACAGGATCCCTGAAACTGGCAATGATAGGCAGGGAGGTGGAATCTGAAGCGGAAGGGTTTACCAAACTTGCAACAAAGCCCGTGATAGAAGATACGGACTACATTGATAATGTCGCATTTGTCGGCTTCCTCGTGGATGACACACCAATCATTATTATAATGGAAAATGCGCTCTGCACATCCGGGCTGGAGCTGTCAGGGAAAAACAAGGAAGCGACTGTTATCCCGGCAGTATTTAAGCCTTATGCTGATTCCGGGGAAGATACCTCACAGGATACGCTGCCTGTTTATATTTATTATCCAAACAATTCCGGCAATGATGACACAGTGGATACAGGGCAGGGAACAGAAAACTGACGGCATAGGGAAAGGATGGTAAAAAGCTATGGAAAATTTGGTTTACACAGGTAAGGGATGTACGGAAATAGAAAATCAAGATGTCTCTTTAAAAAACGCTGACAGATTTCAGAAGGATTCACAGGAAACATTGATGGAGCCAGGACAGGAACCCCGGACTTACACGTTCCGGAAACTGAACAGCGCTGATTTATTTCCCATGATTCAAATCATAAGTAAAATTGGGATTGACGAACTGACACAGGTTTTTGAAGGGGATTATATCAAAAACCTTTTGGAAACAAAGGAAAGTGCGTCAGAAAATGCAGGGCAGGAAAAGAATGAAAGCTATCTGCTTGTTGGCGCGGGCATTGCACTGAAGGTTGCAAATAAAATTCTGGAGCACATACCTTCCTGTGAGTATGAAATCTATACCCTGCTTGCAAGTGTCAGCGGGATGAAGGTAGAAGAGGTCAGAAATCTTGACCTTGATATTTTTATGGAAATGATTCTTGAATTTATAGCAAAGGAAGAATTTGCAAGTTTTTTCAGGGTTGCTTCACGGTACATCAGTCGACTGGTGAATTAGAATTTATGGATCTGCTGTACAGACGGTATGCGGATCCTTTTTCTTTTGCAGACAATATGATTGCCGGGGGACGGTTCGGTTCATTTGTTGAATTCCTGCTGAAAAAAGAGGCGGAGGAAAAAAACAATGCCATGATGTGGGACTTTTTTCTGCACAAGGTTTATGATAAATCCTTTGCAGAATTCAGGAAGGGGATGGAAGACGGAACAGGCAGCGGGGATGTAATGGGTGAGGCAGAAAAAAAAGCAATTATGGCCCGTTCGGAAGGTATCCTGAACGGATTTAAGCCGGGAGGGTGAGGATATGGGGACGGCAGAAGTATTCAGGCTGGTAGGCAAGTTTGTATTCGACAATACGGAAGGCAATCAGGGGATAGAGGAATCAGCAAATAAAGCGAAATCTTTTTCTGAAAAGATGGCGGGCGGTTTTAAGACGGTAGGGGAAAATGCAACAAAGCTGGGAACTAAAATGAGTATCGGACTTACCGCTCCACTTACCCTGATAGGAAAGAAAGCCGTGGACGTAGCAGCGGATTTTGAATACAGCATGTCAGAAGTTGGCGCGATTTCAGGGGCTACGGGGGAAGATTTGGCTGCATTGGAAAATAAAGCTAAGGAAATGGGGGAAACCACAAAGTTTTCTGCATCTGATTCAGCCGAAGCATTGAAATATATGGCAATGGCTGGATGGAAAACACATGACATGCTTGACGGGCTGGAAGGAATTATGAATCTTGCAGCGGCGTCTGGGGAAGATTTGGGAGTTACATCAGATATAGTAACAGACGCGTTGACAGCTTTTGGGCTTAAGGCATCAGACAGCGGGCATTTTGCAGACGTTCTTGCCAAAGCATCCAGCAATGCGAATACAAATGTATCCATGATGGGGGAAACGTTTAAATACATTGCACCTGTGGCGGGGGCACTTGGGTTTTCAGCAGAAGATACAGCACTTGCCATTGGGCTGATGGCTAATAGTGGTATTAAGGCATCACAGGCAGGAACGTCCCTTAGAGGGGCATTAACTAATCTGGCCAGTCCAACAGATAAAATGGTAGATGCAATGGTAGACCTTGGACTTGCAACGAAAAATACCACTAATGTAATTGATGATGGGAAGCTTCAGAAGGCACAGACCAAAGTTGAAAATAAAACCATTGACATGGAAAAGGCACAAATCAAATACAATGAAGCCGTTGCCAAATATGGGGTTAATTCTTCACAGGCACAGACAGCAGCATTAAATCTTGAAAAGGCGCAGAACAATCTGGAAGCAGCCATTTATGATTTAAATGTTGCCCAGGAAGGAAAAATAGAAACAACAGGTATTGATAACAACCTTCTTGTAGACAGCGCAGGGAAAACAAAATCTTTACGAGAAGTTATGCTTACATTACGGTCAGCTTTTGCCGGATTAACAGAAGAAGAGCAGACACAGGCTGCCGCTACTCTGTTTGGGAAAGAGGCCATGTCAGGTATGCTTGCAATTATAAATGCCAGTGACAGTGATTTTGATAAGCTGGTATCATCCATTGATTCAGCAGATGGCGCTGCAAAAGAAATGGCAGATACTATGAATGACAACCTATCGGGTCAGATTACGCTGCTAAAATCACAGATAGAAGGACTGATGATCCAGTTTGTTGATCTGGTCATGCCCTATCTGAAAAAAGGCGTAGAATGGCTTTCAAAGGTTTGTGACTGGGTGGCCGGACTGGATGAAAATACCCAGATGATGATTATTACCATAGGCGGGATCCTTGCTGCAGCAGGACCGGTACTTATCTTTTTTGGCAATGTTGCCAAAGGGATTGGGGGCATCATGGATGTGGGGGGAAAGCTTGCAGGCGGTATCGGGGGACTGATTGGGAAAGTTACCGGTGGCAGTGGACTGATATCAGCTCTTAAGGCAATTCCAATCCCCGTATGGATTGTTATAGGTATACTTACAGTGCTGGTTGCAGCGGGTGTTGCAGTCTATAAGAATTGGGATACTGTTAAGGAATGGGCTGGAAAGATATGGGGCGCTATTAAAGATGTTATTGGGAGTGTGGTTGATGGAATCATAGGTTTTTTTACCGGACTTGGGCAGGCGCTTTTGGATGTAGGGAAATCATTTATTGAAGTTGGTTCTAACATTGTAAAGGGATTATGGGAAGGTATCACATCAGCATTTACATGGGTCTTTGATAAAATAAAAAGTATATTTAGTAAAGTAATTGATTTAGTTAAAAATCTGTTTGGAATACACTCTCCTTCTACAGTGTTTATTGAAATCGGCAAAAATATAATTATGGGATTGGTTGAAGGCCTTGTCAGGTTTATACAGACGGCTATAGATACGGTTGCCAATATTGTAGGAACAATTATTGATGGCTTTGCTAAACTGAAAGATGGCGTTGCAGGTAAATTCAACGAAATGAAAAGCAGTGTATTGGAAAAAGCGGCAGAGTTGAAGGATGCGGTAGTTGGTAAAGTTACGGAGTTAAAGGATGGGGCTGTTCAGAAATTTAATGAACTAAAAGATGGCGCTATTGAAAAGGCAGCAGAGCTGAAAGACAGGACTGTGGAAAAGTATCAGGAATTAAAAGAGCGCGTCCATGAAAAAGTAACAGAGCTGAAGGAACGCACCGTAGAAAAGTTTGGAGAGCTGAAAGAAAAGGTGTCTGCCAAAGCAAATGAATTAAAAGAAAAAGCGGTTTCCACATTTTCCGCTCTGAAAGACGGGGCAGTGGAGAAATTTGGCCAGCTGAAAGAGCAGGCAACAGAAAAAGTAAATGCCCTGAAAGAAAGCGCTGTATCCAAAATAAATGAGCTGAAAGATAAGGCATCCGATAAGATTAACACCTTAAAAGAAAAAGGCATTGCCGGATTTGAGGCATTAAGGGAGAAGGGGCTTGAAAAGTTTGACCGCTTAAAGTCCGGCGTAACAGAAAAACTGGAAGCCGTGAAATCCTTTGTGTCCAATACGGTACAGAAGCTGAAAGATTTCTTCCACTTTGACTGGAGCCTGCCAAAGATAAAGCTGCCCCATTTCAGCATGAAAGGCAGCTTTTCCTTAAATCCTCCCTCCATACCGCACATAGGAGTTGAATGGTATAAAAAGGCAATGGACCACCCTGTGCTGATGGAAAAGCCTACAGCATTCGGCATTAATTCCTTTGGCCAGATTATGGCAGGGGGAGAAGCCGGAAGTGAGGTGGTCAGCGGCACGGAAACCCTTATGGAAATGATTTCAGCGGCGGTAGCGGAAAATAACGGCCGGATGCAGGAAATACTGATTCAGATATATGATATTTTAGTGCAGTATCTTCCTGGACTTGCGGATATGCGGATGGTTCTGGATACCGGCGCGCTGGTGGGGGCAATGTCAGGAAAAATGAATGAGGAACTTGGATGGATTAAGCATACAAGGGGAAGGTGGAATTGATGGAAGGTGTGGTTTTTGGAACCAAGCATTCAAAAGACTATGGAGCCATAATGAATTATGCAAGAATTTCCCCGCCTTCCGTAAAAGAAAACTATGTGGATATCGCAGGCGGGGATTCTGATATTGATTTGACGGAGGCCGTGGGCGGCGTGGTTTTTGAGGATGGACAAATCGACTTTAAGTTTACTCTTTTTGACGGATGGAAAAAGGAACGGATGAAAAATGACCTTCATGGCAGAAGAATGCGGATTACGCTTGGACGTGACCCTGAATTCTATTATGAAGGCCGGGTGAAGTGCACAGGGGACAGCCGGAACGGGACCCTTTTTGAACTGTGTTTCGTCTCGAAAGTAAAGCCGTATAAATGCGAAAAGAGAGAAACCATTTATACCGAAACTGTAAATTACGGGACAAAAGAAATTTTCCTGATAAATTCCCGTATGCCCGTGATGCCCGCAATTACCGTGGATGGCGATATAAGTCTGGTCTATGAGGGCACAAAATACCGCATGAAAACAGGAACTTACCAGATACCGGAAATAACGCTTTATGAAGGGCGCAGTCCGGTAAAACTGTCAGGAAGGGGAACAGTTAAGTTCGTATACAGGAAAGGACAGCTTATATGATAAAAATCAAAAACGGTGAAAATATCATTTATGACCCACGGAACCCCTATTTAAAGCTGGTGGACCCTAAGCTGGTTTTGGAAGATAATGCCGCCGGGCATCTTACATTTAAAATATATGGCACGAACCTGAACTATCATACCATAAAGAAGCTATACCCTGTGCTGGAAGTCATAAGGGACGGGAAAACCGTTTTTAAGGGACGGGTAATATCAGACAAAAAGGATTTTTACAACGGAAAATCAGTGGAGGCGGAGGGAAAGCTTGCTTTTTTTAATGACTCCTATATGGAGCCTTTTGAGTTTTCAGGAAGCCCCGGAGAGCTGTTTTCCATGATTATTGAGAACCACAATTCACAGGTAAAGGAATGGCAGCGTTTCTGTGTGGGAAAAGTGACGGTTAAGGATCCCAATGACTATATAGTAAGGAGCAGCGAAAGCATTATCAGTTCATGGGAGGCCCTGAAAAGCAGATGCTTCCAGTCATCTCTGGGAGGGCATGTCAGGGTAAGGTATGAAGCGGATGGGGACTATATTGACTGGCTGGAAGATTACGTGCATATATCAGGGCAGGGAATTGCCTTCGCAAAAAATATGACTGACCTGACATCAGAAACGGACGCCACAGAGACTTACACTGCAATCCGTCCTGTGGGGGCGGAGGTGGATGGAGAAAAAATAGACATATCATCCGTAAACGAAGGAAAAAAATACATTATAAATGAGGAAATGGCTGCCCAGTACGGAATTATTTTTGCACCGGAAAGTGAATCTGTGTGGGAAGATGTGACGCTTCCAACCAACCTTCTGAAAAAAGCAAAGGAGAGGCTTTCAGGGCAGTTCATTACAATGAAGGAGACTTATGAAATCCGGGCGGTTGATTTAAACCTGACGGATAAAAATATTGAGGCGTTGAATATCTGTGAATATGTGCCCGTTTCCAGCGGCCCCCATGGGATACGGGGAAATTATCTGCTATATAAAGCGGATATGGCCATTGCACAGCCCCAGAACTCGGTTTTTTATCTTGGGGCTAGCAGACGGATACTAAGTGACATGGGTTCCGGAGAAATAAAGGAAACTGTGAAGATTCCCGGTAACATCAGTTCCTTTCAGAATGATGCCGGGTATATATCAGAAAAGGAAACGGAAGCCCTTCTACAATCATACACAAAAGCTGAAGATGTGGAGGCTATGCTGGGGGAAGCCGTATCACAGATTCCGGCCGGAAAAGATGGAAAGTCGGCATATGAGATTGCCGTTGACGGAGGCTTTTCAGGGACGGAAGAAGAATGGATTGCGTCCCTGAAAAGCCCTGACGGGTATTCCCCTATAATAAAGGAAAATGAAGATAATAGTGATACCGTCTATAAGCTGGATATTATAACAAAGGAAGAAACATTTACAACACCCAATTTAAGGGGAGAGGATGGAAATAAAGGGGAAGAGGCGCCCTTTGGTCTTGGCATTGACGCAGAGGGAAACTATGGATATTACAGGAAGGATACAGGTGAGTTTGTACCCTTTGGCGCAGGCGGAAGCGAAAGCGCCTTTGAGGTGGCCCGGTGGTATGAACTGTCAAATGACGGGTTTGTTTATGACGGCGAATCAACGTGGAGCATAGAATTTAACAGAATAAAACCGGATGAATACAGTATGCTTTCCGTGGCGGTTAATGTACCCACTGGCAAGAACTGCCCGTATTCGTTTGTTTTTGGGGTACGTGGAATAGGGAAAATTTATTTAAATGGAAAAGAATTAGTTTCCAAGAATTCAGATACAAGTACAGGCAGCGTGGGGACCGGAGTTCTTAGCCTGTTAGCGGGCACAAACAATGTAACTTTTCTTGTAAAACCATTCAGTTCATCCTATGTAGTAACCTCATCTATAACATTATCTCCACTGGGAGTCTGATGTTTTTGTGATATATAGTGACAGATAGGAAAGCAAACTTACAGCAGGGGGGATTTTTATGGCGCAAATAGAAATTTTATTAAAAAAACAGCTTCTTACAATACAGAACAGGGAAATAATCGCCAGCGGGGACTGCAACTATGATACCTGTAAGTTTACCTTTGACGGGATTTGGGAAGGGTTTACGAAAACGGCGGTGTTCTATCAGGACAAGATAAATGTCCAGTATGCCGTTCTTGGCAGTGACGATACGTGTACGGTGCCCGCAGCCGCCATGGTCAGAGAGGGCAGAATGTATATAGGGGTATTCGGCATCAGGGATACGGCAGTGCTGACCTCCACACTGGATACCATTGACATTGAAAAAGGGGCCATATCCGGGGATACCGTGTCAACAGAACCGGCAGACGATGTATTCCTCGCCATCATAGCGCAGTATCAGAGGATTGTGGAAATGATGGCGAAGTATGAAAGCACAGCAGCACAGTTTAATGTGTTAATGGCGGAACAGAATGCAGTGCTGGAGGCTTTAAATGCCTTTGACGTAACGGAAATCATGCAGAAGCTGGAACAGATAGAAGACAGAATGGTTAATTATACCAGCCTTGCCAAAGAGATAATGGATAGGGAAATCATTATCAGGGATGTGACGGTAAAATTTTCGGACAGGGTGTGCAGGATAGAGAGCGAATATATAAAAGAAACCTCCCTGTGTGATGTTTACTTTGACGAGTATTCTTTTGAGACAGCATCAAAGGCCCTGATTATGCCGGTATCCCATGATGGGTATCTGGAACTGTCCTGCTCCATTGATATCATGGATGAACTGACAGCAAACATACTTGTAAGGAGGAATTGATTATGCTTGGTAAGACAAACATAACAGCGCTGTCCGAAAGGGCGATTGTGACGGAAATAGAAGATTTCCGCTGGGTACAGATGCAGTCCGGGGTATATGGGAATTTTGTAAGGACAGTGTATAAAAACGGATATCTGGCAGCCATCACAGCAGATGGTGCGGTTGTGTATACAAAAGACGGAGAGGTATGGCATACTTCCACGCCGGAATTCGCGGACTGTAAACTAAATGATATTGAATGGGATGGCAGCAGGTTTTTGCTGGCCGGGTACTATACAAATGAAAACGCTCTGACAAGGGGTCTTGTGGTTGCTACGGAGGACTTTGCCACATTTGTAAAGCTGGAAGTCCCGTCAGACGGGATTACCGAAGAATATATACTTGTATTTTATGAAAATGGGGCTTACATATTTATAACCACAGACGGACATGCAGTGTTTACCAACCTGACAGATAAAAGCCATACAGAGGAAATGCTTGTCAGGGCGAATTCCACAATACACATATCCGCAGCCAAAAATACAAAGGGCGTGTTGGTGTACACTCATGAGTATGTATACGATACTTACCAGCGTCTGGTGTTTGCCCACAATGACAGTATCAGCATTTTGAAATCGTATAATCAGGGCAGTGCAGGAAGAATGGTTACAGTTTTTGAATGTAAAGACACTCTGTATGTTATGGGACTTCTTGTGGAAACAAATTATGGGATGGAGAAGGTTACAGCCGGAAATGAAGTGATGACTGTGTGCACAGGACAGAATTTTATGTTTGTGGATGGCGTTTACTTTAATAACTGTCAGGTTTTTATAAACAATCATGAGATGCTTGTAGTAAAGAAAAACGAAAGCCTTGCAGATAAGACAACGGATGACCTGGTTGAGATAGCGCCGGAACTGACAATGAATTGTATTACGAAAGCATTTGGGCAGATTTATATATTTGGAAATCAGGGGGTGATTTTAAGGTCAAGCGTTGAAACAGACAATGGAAGCGCCCTTCTGGTGCAGACGCTGTCAGCTAAGAAAGCCCTTGCGGAGGCTGTGGCATATGCAGATGAAAAATTTGCGGCCATAGGCGGCATTATCAGGCCTTCTGTAAAAGAAACTGCTTTTATTACAAACAATGGTGACCTTTTAGTGGAAGGAGTTAAAGGAATTGAACTTACCGATATTACAGATGTTTTTATCAAATCTAACACATATAAAGAAGGAATGATTATGGGGGTATCATCAAATGGAATGGGCTACATTATCGCCCAGAATTTTAGCATAGACTGTTCGAAATTAACGGACAGTGAAAGGACGCTTATCCGGTCATTTGATGCCGTCAGATTCAGCAGGGCAAATAATTCCGCTGATTACCCTGTGCTACAGCCTGGTACAGCAAATTATGAAGTTGGATACAGTGTGACTGGTAAAAATGGGCGTATCCGGTCAACAACCAAAATGCAGGTTTCTTCAAATGCCGGACAAAATTATTTTCAGTACAGTATGCCTGATGGATTTAGAAACGATGATTCTAGCAATCTTTTATTTGCAACAGCGGAATGGTGTACGCTTACAGGGATAAATGTTAAGAATTGAAAATGGTGAATACCGGGTGAAAAATCAGAAGGCATAAAAAGAAGGGAGGCGCTAATAAAGAATAAGCTATGTTTCACCCCAATATCATAAAAGAACCAAAAAGCGTCTGTATGGCATTTAGGAAATGCCGTGGGCGCTTTTTATGTGCAGAAAGGAAGGTACAGAGAAATGAGATTAAAGCTATTGTCTATTATTGGAATTATGGGGAGCTTCTTAGCTTCCCTGTTTGGAGGCTTTGACGCCGCACTGGGGACGCTGCTGATCTTCATGGGGGTGGATTATGTGACCGGGCTTATTGTCGCAGGGGTATTCCATACCAGCCAAAAGACAGAAAATGGAACATTGGAAAGCAGGGCGGGATGGAAAGGACTTTGCAGGAAGGGGGTCACTCTTCTTGTGGTGCTGGTGGCTTGCCGCCTGGATCTGGTAATGGGATCCAACTTTATAAGGGATGCCGTGGTGATTGCCTTTATAGCCAATGAAACCATTTCTATTATTGAAAATGCTGGGCTGATGGGGGTGCCAATTCCCACTGCCATCACAAGAGCAATTGAAGTGTTGAAAAATAAAGCGGAGAGTGAGAAGGGTAATGAAAGTGAATGAAAATTATCTGACAAAAAACCGTTGTTTTCTGTCAGGGAGAACGATTACTGTTAAAGGGCTGATGCTTCACAGTGTCGGGTGTCCACAGCCAAAAGCATCAGCCTTTATAAGCAGCTGGAACAATACCGGGGCCTCTGTCTGTGTACACGCTTTTATTGACGGAAATACAGGAAAGGTGTATCAGACCCTGCCATGGAATTACAGAGGATGGCATTGCGGCAAAGGAAATAGGGGAAGTGGGAATGATACTCATATAGGAATCGAAATGTGCGAACCGTCTTGTATCAGGTACAAGAATGGTTCCTCTTTTATTTGTACAAATACAGCCCTTGCTAAGGCATCCGTAAAACGGACATATGAGGCGGCAGTCAGTTTATTTGCCGGACTGTGCAGAGACTTCCATCTTAACCCTTTGGATGACGGAGTAATTATCAGCCACAGGGAAGGGCATAGCAGGGGGATTGCGTCAAATCACGGGGATCCGGAGCATCTCTGGAAACAGCTTGGGACAGGGTACACTATGGATGGGTTCCGGAAAGCAGTTAAGGCAGCTATGGACAGCCTGCTGTCTGATGCAGAAAAGTTTACCACGATTGTCGGAAAAGCAAAGGCAGGTGTAGGGCAGATGGAATCCTATATTGTGGCAAAGAACCCAAAGGTACCGCAGTCTGTGATTGATATGATCCCTTTTTATCTGTCAGAGGGCGCTGCAGAAGGAATCCGTGGTGATATTGCCTTTGCACAGTCCTGCCTTGAGACAGGGAATTTTACTTTTAAAGGTTCGGCAGTTACATTGGACCAGAATAATTTTGCAGGGATGGGGGTAACACAGAACGGCATGAGGGGGCTGTCTTTTGATACGCCCCAGCTTGGCATACGGGCACAGGTTCAGCATTTGAAAGCCTACGCAAATGCTGAACCGCTGGTGACCCCGGTTATAGACTCTCGGTTCAGGTATGTGTCCCGTGGATGTGCGCCATATGTTGAATGGCTGGGTATTCAGGAGAATCCACAGGGTAAAGGCTGGGCTTCCGGGGCGGGGTATGGAGAAAAAATTCTGTCAATTCTGGAAGCAGTTATTAACAGAAAAATTTAGATATGTATGCCGGAATAGACAGATAATTAACAGAACCCCATATTCTGGAAACAGAAATATTTACTTATATATTGGTGTAGTAATTATATTTATACAACTGTAAAATCACCTTGCCCTCCTGAAAATGCAGCAGCTGTGGAGCCAAAATCAATGCTTTGATCTATGGACAGGTCTGTCTTAGGGTCAATGTTGTTTTTCTTTAGGATAAACTCAAATACCATCTCAGGCATACCGCCAGTCTGCCCTAGCATGATGAACATATTTTCCACATCATGCAGTTTCTCCTTAGAAGCCACGATTCTGTATGGATAATGGTAGATTCCCGTCTTTTCCACCAGCCCCAGGTCCAGCAAGTGCTCCATGTAGGGACTGAACTTTTTCTTGTGCATGGGATACCCCATATCTTTCAGGCTCTCCGCCAGGAATTTTACAGAGGTAAAACCTGTCTCGTCTTTTTCCAGAAGCCGGATTGCCTCTATCATCATGGTGAGCTTCAGATTTTCCTTGTCGGCTTTGAAATCGTAGGCCGCCAGATTGCCGAGACCGTGTTTCAAATAGATGTCAACATTTCCGTCTTTGTCTACAATGATTTTTTCTACCAGAACCTCAATGTCCGTCCGGGTCAGGCTTTTTTGCTCCGACACTTCATTCAGAATATCCAGTGCAGTTTGTAGATTAGGTTTGATTGCAACAACGGGGATATGGGTCTCCTTCGTCAAATCTTGCAGTGTTTTTTCAATGGCGGAGATACGCTTCATTTTTTCTGTCTGTAGAGAGGCGTATGTTTCATTGATGATTTCAGACATCCCCGGATTTGCCGTGAGTTCCTTTACCTTTTGGGTAATCAGTGTTTTCAGCTCTTTCTTGATTCTCTCCAGCTCGTTTTCCAGTCTCTGCTGGCCGTCGTCTGCGGAGTAAGCAGGAGCCTTTAAGTTTGACAGGTCGAAATTCTGTATGATGTCTGCCAGAGAGTCACGGCAAAGGGTGAGGTATTTAATCAAAGCGTCCATCAGGGTTTCTTCTGTCACCAGATGGGCATGTTCACAAAACTGTTTTCCCTTTTTGTTGTAGGTGCCGCACACATAATATTTCCCACGGTTCGGGCGGTTGATTGCGGTCAGCTTCATGCCGCAGTC
>CANCXX010000058.1 GCA_947381965.1 uncultured bacterium | reverse complement strand
AGAGCATCTGCCTTACAAGCAGAGGGTCATAGGTTCGAGCCCTATAGGTCCCATTAATCAGGTTATTCTGATTATGCCGGCGTGGCGGAACTGGCAGACGCACAGGACTTAAAATCCTGCGGGACTAACCTCCCGTACCGGTTCGATTCCGGTCGCCGGCAGTTGGGGAAACGTAATATAGCGTTTCTCCTTTTTTTATCATAGGAAAGTTTTTATTGCTTTATCAAGTGAAAGTCTGTGGTAAAAAGATGCAAAGGGTAAATATAAACATATACGGGGGTAAAATATCATGACTTTTGATCTAAAAAAGGACGGAAGACGAATTGTTATTGTCTGTATAGCGGCGGTGATAATGGCTGTAAACATTAAAATGTTTGTCCGGGCAGGTGATTTGTATCCAGGAGGCGTAACAGGTCTTACGATACTGATACAAAGTATTTTTGAGATGTTTTTTAATATTACTCTGCCATATACTCTTGTCAACCTGTTGTTAAATACTGTGCCTATTTATATTGGATTCCGGTTTATTGGGAAGAAACTGACATTATATTCCTGTCTGATGATAGTTTTGTCCAGTGTATTGACAGATATGATGCCTTCTTATGCTTTTACAAATGACGTTTTGTTAATTAGTATATTTGGCGGGATAATTAATGGGTTTATCATAAGCGTCTGCCTGATTATGAACGCAACTACAGGGGGAATGGATTTTATTTCTATGTACCTGTCGGTAAAAAAAGGAGTGGATTCCTGGAACCTGATTTTGGCCTTTAATGTGATAATTATTCTTGTGGCAGGTGTTTTGTTTGGCTGGGATAAAGCGCTGTATTCAATTATATATCAGTATGCGTCAACCCAGATGTTACATATGCTTTATAAGAGATATCAAAAACAGACCTTATTTATTGTTACTAATAAGCCAAAGGAAGTATGTAAGGCGATTAATATTGTGAGCCGGCATGGGGCAACAATTTTAAATGGAAGAGGCTCTTTTGAGGAGCAGGAGAGATATGTGGTTTATTCCGTAGTATCCAAGGAAGAGAGCAAGGCAGTTATAAAGGCAGTCAAAGAAGCAGATGATATTGCATTTGTAAACGCGCTTAGAACAGAAGAACTAATGGGAAGCTTTTACCAAAGACCCACAGAGTAACTTATAATTATGGAAATACCTGATTTTGCCCTTATGCAAATTTCAGGTATTTTTAATTTTCTATAATGATTACGGAGGAGGATACATGAAAAAGATAGGAATTGTCTGCTGTTCAAATGGACGGAAAAGAACTTCAATGGAAGAAGTAATATATTTAAAAAATATTTTACTGTCAATAGGGATTTTTCCCGTATTTAGTAATTGCATCTATAAAGGAGAGGATGATGGTAATGCCAGTGCAAGGGAAAGGGCACAGGCTCTTATGAACTTTTATATAGATGATGAAATTGAAGGGATATTTGATATTTCCGGGGGAGATATTGCAAATGGTATATTGCCTTATCTTAATTATAAAACCATTGCAGACAGTTCAAAAATGTTATGGGGATATAGTGATTTGACGACAGTCATCAATGCAGTTTATGCAAAGACGGGAAAAAAGTCTGGGCTCTACCAGATTCGCAATTTAATGTATGATGATGGGGAAGAACAAAAGAAATGCTTCATCAATACAGTGATAGAGGGTGGGAATGACTTATTTCGCATAAGCAGCCGCTTCATTCAGAAAAAGGAAATGAAAGGAGTAGTAGCCGGAGGAAATATCAGATGCTTTTTAAAGCTGGCAGGTACGGAATTTATGCCTGATTTAAGAGGTAAAATTCTGTTATTGGAAAGCTTGCATGGAACCTCCGCCCAGATTGAAGCTTATTTATGTCAGCTACAGCAATTGGGGGCCTTTGAAAAGGCGGCTGGAATTTTGCTGGGAACCTTTACGCAGATGGAAGCGGAAAATTGTATTCCAACAGTTGAGACGCTCTTAAAGGAAATAGCAGGCAGGGATATCCCAATTGCGGTTACTAAGGATATTGGTCATGGCGTAGACGCAAAGGCGGTTATAATTGGACAGGAATTATATTTGTGCTGATAAGGCTTTTAACTGCGGTTTTCAGCAGAATTGCAGGTGGCTTGCTTCCGGTATTTGGTTGGAGTCATTCCTGCAAATTTTTTAAATTGTCTCATAAAGTGAAGCTCATTTTCGTATCCGCAGAAATCTGCAATTTCCCGAATCTTCATATTGCTGTTTTTTAAATAATACCTGGCGGATTTAAGCCGGGCATTTATTATATCCTGCTGGCAGGAACAGCTAAAGTACTGCTTATAAAGATGTTGGAAGTAAGATATGCTAAGGCATAATGAAGAAGCAAGAGACGGAACCTTCCAGGGGGCGGCAGGGTTATTGTAGATTTGTGTGCGGAGTTTTGAAAAGTCGCGATGATATTTCTTATTTAAAGGACTTTCAGTATTATTTTTCAGTTCTTCGCAAAGCGTGTACAGGATAATGTGCATGAAGGAGTCCGCAATTTGTTCTGTGTATGTGGAAGGACTGTGGAAACTGTCGGATAAAAGGCGCACATATTCTGATAGTTTATGAAAATCATTGGGGTATAAAATCTGGCAAAGCAAAATGTCAAGTTCGGAAATCAGGGATTGTTCTTTTTCGTCTAAAGTAAAGTGAATCCAATCATCATTGTATCCGGTTTCATCACAGCCATAGTGAATGTATGTGTCAGGAGGAAAGCACATAACAGTGTTTGGCTCTAAAAGATGCCTGCGGCCTTCCAGGATTACCCATGAGGTTTGCTTAATAAGCAGAATAAGGTAGTCAGGGACGCCGTTTTTATGTTCGATATTGCATGGTTTTGGATGATGGGAGTCGTGGCCACAGCTGTTAATTGATATCATAAAATTAAATCCTCTTTAAAACAAAGATTTTGCTGCAAGCAGCCGCCGGGCTTGTTACATGCAAAAAAAACAGAATAAGTCAGTTAGTAACACTGTAGGATATTGTACCATAGGTGTCAATTGTTTACTATGTAAGTACACAGAAAGTACATGGAAACCAATAGAAGCAAGTTTCAGGCAAATCTTATGGGAGAAAGGCATTTTAAGCGCCTGAAGCAGATATTTATAGGTAATTGCGAAACTTGAAGTTGTGAAAATATTCTGACAGTATATTCCACTCAAATCCTGTTGCACCGGACATTCCATCAAGCCCAGCAGGGCAGAAGACAGTCGGGCAGCATCCCTCCTGCCTTCTATGGTCTTGATTCCATGGTGCATAAGGCTTTTCGCAGAATAGATTGTCAGAATATTTAGCAAGTTTACGAGTTTCGCAATTACCTAAGATATTTAGTAGGAAAGGAGAAGAAGGATGAAAGAATATCAGGCATGGGCAGAGGAAGTTTTGGAGAAGGTGAGAGAAAAGATGGCGTGGGTAAGTGAGAAGAACAGAGATAAAATTCCTTACACCACAGATGAAGATGGAAACTATGACGACAGGTCAAAGGCGGGCAAAACGTGGAATCCGGATGATGGGTTAAACTGGTGGACCAATGGTTTTTGGGGTGGTATCATGTGGCTTCTTTATCAGGATACAAAAGATGAAAAGTATGCGCAGATTGCGCGTGTATCAGAAAAAAAGCTGGAAAAGTGTTTTGAAATGTTTTATGGACTGCATCATGATGTGGGATTTATGTTTCTGCCAACAGCAGTGGCAGATTACAGGCTGACCGGGAACGAGGATGCGAAACGGATAGCCATGCACGGAGCGAATCTTTTGGCCGGACGTTTTAATCCTGTGGGGAAATTTATTCGGGCATGGAATCATATAGAAAACAGCGACACAAGAGGCTGGGCAATTATTGACTGTATGTTTAATATCTGTCTGCTTTATTGGGCATCTGAGGAAAGCGGGGACCCCAGATTTTCGCAGGTTGCCATGTTGCACGCAGATACTGTACTTGAAAATTTTATCCGGCCAGACGGATCGGTGTGCCATATTGTGGAGTTTAACCCGGAAACGGGACAGATGGTAAAAAGCCATGGGGGACAGGGCTATGGAGAAGGTTCTGCCTGGACAAGGGGACAGGGCTGGGCGGTATACGGTTTTGCAAACAGTTATGCCCACACAGGCAGACAGAAATATTTGGATGCTGCGAAGAAGGTAGCTCACTATTGTATGGCAAATTTGTCGGAAAGCGGCATTATTCCGGTGGATTTCCGTCAGCCCAAAGAGCCTGCCCTTGAGGACGCATGTGGAGCCTGTGTGATTGCAGGAGGACTTTTGGAGGTGGCCGGCCATGTGCCAGAATTGGAAAAGGAGATGTATGTTCGTGCAGCGGTTAAGATTTTAAAGGCAATAGCCGACACAAGGGCGGACTGGACGAAAGATTGCGATGCCATTGTGCAAAACTGTTCCGCATCCTATCACAGCGATACCCATCATTTTACGATGGTGTATGCGGATTATTATTTTATAGAGGCATTATACAAACTGGCGGGAAAAGGAATTTTTCTTTGGTAAGAAGGAGGTTGATTTATGGGAGAGAAAATTGTAAATCCGATATTAAGGGGATTTCATCCCGATCCCTCTATTATACGTGTGGGCGGGGATTATTACATTGCCACTTCCACCTTTGAGTGGTGGCCGGGCGTGAGGCTTCATCATTCAAGAGATTTAAAAAACTGGGAGTTAATTGAATATCCTTTAAACAGGACATCCCAGCTTGATCTGCGGGGCGTAGGGGCGTCCCAGGGAATCTGGGCCCCCTGTCTTACATATGACAAGGGAATTTTTTATCTTGTGTACACAGTTGTTAAAGCTTTTTATTGTAATATGTACGATACGGAAAATTTTCTGGTGACAGCAAAGGATATTCATGGTCCCTGGTCGGAACCATCGCCCCTTAATAATTTTGGGTTCGATCCATCCCTGTTTCATGACGAAGATGGGCGAAAATATATGGTTAGCATGGTCACGGATCACCGGGTACCCAAAAAGTATGCCGGACGGCTGGTACTGCAGGAGTATGACCCGGTAAAAAAGGCAATGACAGGACCTGTAAAAGATATTTTTAAAGCAGACAAGATTTTTCTGGAGGGCCCCCATATTTTTAAGCGGAAGAACTGGTATTATTTATTTGCGGCAGATACCGGAACGGGGGAGGGACACGGACAGTCTGTTTTGCGCTCCAAGAGTGTGTGGGGTCCATATGAAATGTACAAGGCGCCTTTTATGGAGAGGCAAAATGAAGGAGAAGCCTATTCCATTCTTACCAGCCGGCATCATGAGGACATTTTGCTGCAGAAAAGCGGTCACTGTGATTTGGTGGAAACCAGCAGCGGACAATGGTATGCGGTGCATCTTTGCGGACGGCCTTCAAAGGATCGCAATCCCCCGGATGCAGAACGCTTTCCGGGCAGCCGTCGTTATATGATTGGGAGGGAGACTGCCATACAGAAAATGCGGTGGACAGAGGATGACTGGCTTGTTCTGGACGAAGGAGGAACTACGCCCCAGGCGGAGGTAGATATGCCGGAACAGGAGTCTGATTTACAGTTACAGACAAATGGGATGAAAGGGAAATCCAATGCACAGGCCGTCCGGGATTCAGAGGAGCAGACAGAGTTATGTACAAAAGGCGGTAGTCATATTTGTACCCTTATTAGGGATGATTTTGACTATAAGGAATTGGATTTGGATTATCAATCTCTGCGTATACCTATGGATGCGCATTATATTTCCCTGAGCGCCCGTCCGGGATGGCTTCGGATGTATGGGAGAAGCGGGCTTTCCTCCAAGTTTTCCCAGACGTTAATTGCCAGGAGAATGAAGGAATATCATATGAGCGCGGCGGCATGTATGGAATTTGAGCCAAAGCTGTTTAAGCAGATGGCAGGGTTAATTTTCTTGTATGACACGGATAATTACCTTTACCTGCATGTATCAAGGGATGAGGATGTGGGAAAATGTATTACCCTGCTGAAGGCAGAAAATAAAAAATACGAATATCTGACAGATTACCTTCCTGTCAGGGAAAACCAGAGGATTTATCTGAAAATGGAGATGGAAGCAGGACAGATACAGTTTCTCTTTGGCTATTCAGAAGATACATATGAGAAAATCGGTCCTTTAGTAAATGGCAGCTTTATGTCTGACGAGGCCTGTCGGGAGGGATGGTTTACGGGAGCGATGATTGGCATTTGCTGTCAGGATTTGACCGGATTTGGGGAATATGCGGATTTTGATTACTTTGAGGTAAACGGATAACTTATTAAAAAAATGCACTTGAAACTATAAAAAGTGCATTTTTTTAATTGCTCAAAACTGATATAGTACAAATACAGAAATCGGAAGGCCTGCCGAACAAAAAAATAAAACAGCGGAAGCGAAACTATAAAACAGCGAACGCCTGCCCAAGTGCCCAGAGGAAATCCTAACGGCGGAGCAGATAGGATTTGCTCTGAAGGATAAAGGCACTTGGAAGGGCGGAAGCGGAACTATAAATAAGGAGATAGGGTATGAAAAAGAAATTATTGGCTGGTTTGCTTGTATCAGCTATGGCAGCAGCAGCTTTGTCCGGGTGCGGCAATGGTCAGAAGGATACACAGGCAGAGGCGCCTGCAGAAGATACAAAGGAAGAGGAAGCAAAAGCGGAGGACAATTCCGGGGCGGAAAGCAGTACAGAGGATGAAGAGGCAGAGGGTGACGATGCAGAGAGCGGGACGGATAGTGCAGAGGGCGATGCGGTTGTGACGGCGCCTACGGATTTGACATTTATATTTGCAGACGGTGACGAAGGCATGAAGGTTGCCATGAATGAAATTGTAAACCGTTTTAATGAGGCATATCCGGACATTACAGTTACAATAGAGCCAGGAAACGGCGGCGCGTACAGCGAGCTTTTAAAGACCAAGGACAGTGTGGGGGAATTTCCGGATATTATGGAAATGCGTGACACAGCTATGTATGTCAGGGCAGAAAAGCTTGAACCGCTGTCAGAGGAAATCCAGTCTTTATTTATCAATACAATGGAATTTAACGGCAAGGTATATACGGCGCCTTTAGGCGGGGAAAATACAAACGGAATTATTTATAATAAAAAGTATTTTGATGAAAATGGATTTACAGAGCCAACAACTTACGAAGAGTTTATTACTCTTTGTCAGGCAATTGCAGATAAAGGGGACATGGCTCCTTTGGTAGTGGGGGGACAGGATATCTGGCATATGGGATTTTTGTACCACAAAGCTTATAATGACCAGGTGCTTAGCCAGGATGCGGATTTTATCAAACACTGCTATGAAGGAACCAAGGATTTTTCTGATCCGGCAGTAAAGGCAACTTTTGAGGAAATGAAGGAAATCATGCAGTATGCGCAGGATGGATGGACGTCTACCCCGGATGCACAGATTACAACTTTTCTTGTAAGCGATATGGCGGCCATGATGTATTCTGGCACCCATATGTTTTCACAGATTGCGCAGGCAGACGCTGAGTTTGAGATGGGATGGTTTCCGATTCCCAGCCCAGATGGAAAAACAAGGCTGGTGGGCGGCGCTGGTGTAGGCGGCCTTGCTATTTCTGCTGAGGCAGCAAAGGATCCCAACAAAAAAGCAGCGGGAGAAGCATTTATTAAATTCTTCTTCCAGCCTGACAATTACAAGATTTACTGCGAAAAGTTAAGTGCAATCCCCACAACAGCAGAGCAGCCAAAGCTGGATGTGCTACCAGTATTCCAGGAAGTGATTGACGCTACAGTTGCAGCAGATGACCTTGCGCCCATGTGGAATGGACGGGTAGGGGAGAACGAGCTTCCTCCTGATTTTAGGAATTTTACATACAAGACACTTGTGGAAGTTCTGCAGGGAACAAGAGATATTGACTCTGCATGTGATGAGATGAATAAGACCTGGAAGACAGCCATGGAAAGCTTTAATCCGGTTACAGGCGTAGGTATTGAGTAGATAATGGGACTGCAGACAGCAGGGTGGAAACTCCCTCTCCTTTTTGCAAGGAGAGGGAGTTTTTCAAAAATCTGCGGTTAAGCTTAAAATAGGAGACTATGAATTATGGGGACACAAAAAGGAAAAAAATTTAAGATAGATAAAGTGGCAATTGCCTTTATCGCTCCAGCGTTTATTTTTTACACGTTATTTATCATTTGGCCGACCATAAGCAGTGTTTATTATAGTTTTACTTCATGGGACGGCATCAGCCCGAAAATTAATTTTGTGGGTATGGCAAATTATAAAGAGATTTTTACCAGTGCACGTTTTGGAAATGCGCTGAAAAATACAGTGATACTCACCATATTTATTTCTGTACTGGAAAATGTGTTTGCCCTTGCCCTTGCTCTGATTGTGGATAATGTAAGATGGGCCAAAAATCTGTTCCGCAGCGCTTTTTATATTCCAGTGTTGATATCCGGTATTGTTTCCGGTTTTATATGGAAGATTATGTATAATTATAATTTTGGGGCAATTAACTCTATGCTGACAGCAATGGGGTTGGGAGATTTTAAGCAGGACTGGCTGGGAAACACTTCCCTTACCCTTATTATGGTGGGGGTTGTGCTGGTCTGGAAGGGGGCAGGCTATTACATGATTATTTATTTAGCCTCTCTGCAAAGCATTTCAACGGACATTATTGAGGCGGCGGATATTGACGGCGCTTCCCCCATCCAGAAATTTAAGAGTATAACAGTTCCTATGATTTCCGGCGCTTTTACAATTAATTTTACATTGTCGTTAATTAATGGTCTTAAAGTGTTTGACCAGATTTCAGTTATGACAGACGGAGGGCCTGGGTTTACGTCGGAGACACTGGTTTATCTGCTTTATAAGGTTGGATTTAACGAAGGCAGGCAGGGATTTGGCACGGCAGTAGGGATTGTACTTTTGTTTATTATTATTATATTAAATACTATTCAGCAAAAATTTTTAAGGAGCAGGGAGGTGCAGTTATAATGGAGAGAGCGGTAAAAAAACCAAAGGTTCCGGATTTTATTTTACTGGCAGTAACGATTGTGCTTGCAATTATATTTATTTATCCTGTATTATTTGCTTTGATGTCTGCTTTTAAAAGTAATGGGGATATTTTAAAAAGTCCGGTTGCCCTGCCTACCTCTTTTTACACCCAGAACTTTCAGGATCTGTTTGCACAGTCAGATTTTGCGACGGCTATAATTCACAGTGTATTTCTGACAGTTGTGTCGGAGGTTTTGATTGTGTGTATTGTGCCTATGGCAGCTTACGGAATTGAGAGAAGGCCGGGAAAAATGACTTCCTTTATTTACAGCTTTTTTTTGGCAGGCATGATGATTCCTTTTCACCTTTATATGTTTCCGCTTTTTAAACAGATGAAGACATTTCGCATTTTTGGAACTATGGCGGGACCGATTGTATGTTATATTGCAGGTTCTATTGCTTTTGGAACGCTGTTGTATTCCAGTTTTTTAAAGGGGATTCCTTTAGAGATTGAAGAGGCGGCTCAGATTGACGGATGCAGTCCCTTTCAGACTTTCTGGCAGGTAACGTTTCCGCTGCTTGGGCCATGTACCGGATCAATGGTAATATTAAACGGGCTGGGAATTTGGAATGATTATCTGATGCCCTACCTGGCGCTGCCAAGCGGAAAGGCAAAAACAATAACAGTAGAGATTGCCTCTTTTGTGGGACAATATACGGCACGTTGGGATATTGTATTTGCCGGGACCATTATTTCTATTATACCGGCGCTTGTGATTTTTTGTATGTTCCAGAAGTATTTTGTAAAAGGGATTACCGCCGGGGCAGCAAAGGGATAAGATATCAAATGTGCTTTAAAAGTTGACAGTTAACCGGAGAAGATGATGGGAAGAGAAGGTATAGAAAAAAGAAAACTTACGGTCAGTTTATATCATAAGTTTGCGTTAGCCATGATTTTGCTGGGACTATTCCCTATGCTGGTGCTGTCCACGTTTACAATGAACCATATGCTGGAGGAGTACAGGAGTGCATTATCTGCCAATTATGAGCAGGCTGCCATTCATATTTCTTCCAGCGTGGAAAATATGCTTACGGTGTATGACAGCGCTTCCAAGTCCGCTTATCAGTATAATTTTGGAATACAAAACGGTCCGGCGGATTATTCTTCCAGTTATAATAATCTGCGTCAGATTTTAACCGGGGAGATTTATGAACCGGAGGGCAGGGACTTCCAGCGGGAAATGGATATGCGTCTGTTTTTACAAAATGTAGAAAATATGGACGGTTATATTTTTGCCGTCCATTTTGCGTCGGATAATGAGGAAACAGGGGAGCTTTTTTTTCATTTCAGTCACCGCAATACTTTTTTTAAGGATAAGGGGCTTTTTTTGGAGTATATGGATTATGAAAATTGGGACCGGGATTCTAAAAGCCTGATCTTGTTGCCTGCCCATAAAACAGATTACTATAATGGTCTTATCAGGGATGTTTTTACTGTGGCAAGAAACTATTATGATTTGCGGGGCGTGGTGGGAAAGGAAAAGTATGTGGGGACGCTTTTTCTTGACATTGATATTGAAAAGCTCCGGCTGATGTTTAAGAAGATGCACATTGAGGGAACGGAAAATATTCTGCTGGTAAATGGCGCCGGGGACTGCTTTTATGCTTCTGATGGAAATTTTGTGGGAAGAAATCTGGAAGAGGAAGGTGCGTTTCCCATTTCAGGGGAAGATACTATGGTGATATCCACGCCGGAAAATACTTATGGCCTGAAGGTAATTATTGCAATTGACACAAAAGAAGCTTTTGGGAAGATAGCGTCCATGCAGTTTACCATGTATGTTTTTTTGATGGCGTGTGCGGCGGCTCTGTTGCTGGCATCTATTTATTTCTCCAGGAAGCTGACCCAGCCCATTCACCATATGATGGAGCAGATGGGGCAGGTGGAGAGCGGAAATTTTGATATGGAGCTTCCGGTGGAAAGCCATGATGAAATTGGGGTGCTTTCCGCCCGCTTTAATCATATGTCCCAGGAATTGAAGAAGTATATTAATCAGGTTTATGTGGCTCAGATTAAGCAGAACGAGGCGGAGCTTACGGCTTTAAAGTCTCAGATTTATCCTCATTTTCTGTACAATACGCTGGAAATTATCCGTATGAGCGCAGTGGAAAATCAGGACAGTCAGGTATCCCGCATGATAGAGGCGCTTTCAGAGCAGATTCATTATCTGATTGGCCCGGTACAGGATATGGTTCCGCTGGAAAAGGAAGTGGATATTGTGCGAAAGTATATTTACCTTCTTAACTGCAGAATTTCAGGCAAGGTTCATTTAAGTGTACAGGTTCCCGAAGGCCATGAAATCCTTGTGCCAAAGCTTATATTGCAGCCTCTTGTGGAAAATGCCTATGTGCACGGTATTAAACCCAAAAACGGCAGGGGGAGTATTATGATTGAGATGCTTGAAAGAGAAAACCATCTGGAATTGTCGGTGATTGACAATGGGATTGGCATGAAGGCGGAGGAAACAGACAGGCTGGAAGAGCTGTTAGCAGGGGAAGAGCCGGGAATTAAGAATGAATATAACTGGCAGAGTATCGGACTTAAAAATGTACATGACCGCATCAGATATCTTTATGGGGAGGATTATGGAATCAGAGTCACCAGCACGGCGGGGGTAGGTACGATTGTGATGGTGCTGTTGCCACATCCTGATACAATGCAGTATTCGTTTTCAGAAAAATCAGTGCCGGAAATTTACGCAGGTACAGGGCAGGAGAAGGAGGGGACCGATGCTTAAATTAATTCTTGCAGACGATGAGCCTGTGATTGTCAGAGGAATCCAGAAGCTGGTTGACTGGGAGAAGCTTGGCATTTCCATTGTTGGGGAGTTTGAAAATGGAAGAAGCGCGATGGAGGGAATTTTATCTTTAAAGCCGGATATTGCCCTTTTGGATATCAGTATGCCGGAGATGGATGGAATTGAGATTTTAAAGAATATCCATAAGCTGGGGCTTGCCACAAAGGTAATTTTTATCAGTGGTTTCCAGGATTTTGAATATGCAAGGAGTGCGATCACTTACGGGGCAGTGGAGTATTTGCTAAAGCCGTTGATTTTAGACGAGCTTCTCCGTGCCATAGAGAAGGCGGCGGAAATGCTGTCTGGATACGAACTGCCTGTTTTTAAAGAGGAAGGCAGCAGGCGTAAGGAGCCGACAGGGGAAGGGGCGGAAGACTTACTGGAAAATACCACCTATCTGCCAGTGCTTGCGGATATTCTTTTTCAGAATGGGGAAAGCGAACAGGTAAGAAAACTGATGTATTTTTCTTTTATCAGTTTTCTGGAAGAGTATTTGACGGATAATAATCTGGGAATTTTGTTTTCCAGGGACAATCAGATCGTTATGGTTTTTAAGGGGATGGATGCGGAACAGGTAAGCCGGGAGCTGTATGAGCTTCAGGAGCAGACCAGCGCGCTGATGGATAAAAAGACTGCTTTTATCATAGGGACGCTTGTGGACAGTATGGGGAAAATTCCGGAGGAATATGAGCGGTGTCTTGCCATGAAGGGGTATTTTTTCTTTGAAGAGCAGATGGGAGTTCCGGTTTTACAGGTGGGAAAAAGGGTGTTTGCAAGGCAGGCGGGAATGGCGGAGCTGTCCGAAGTGCGTGGGCAGCTGATGGATGCTGTTTTTGTACAGGATGATGAGACTTTTTCTTCTGCTTTTGCGAGGTTTTCCAGAGTGCTGTGTCTGGTGGCTGACGGGAGAAAGGAAGATGCCTGTTATTATTTCTGCTCCAGCGTCCGGCTTTTAGAAGAAAAAATGAACAACATGAATCTGGAAGGGAAAAACCCGGATATAAGAAGGCTGCTTGAAGAGGGGCGTGCCTGTCAAAGCTATGGGCAGATGTGTACCTTGTTCCGAAGCTATATGAGAGGTTATATGGAACTTTTAAAAAGCATGATGGAAAACAATGAAAAAAAAGATATTGTTATCGCAAAGGCGTACATTGAAGAGCATTACAGGGAAAACCTTTCGCTGGAAGTATTAGCAGGAATTGTCCATAGAAATCCGTATTATTTCAGCAGTTTTTTTAAAAAGAATGCAGGGGAGAATTTCAAGGATTATGTGAATAAGGTGCGCATCTCCCATGGGGTTTCTCTGCTCATGTCTACGGATTTGAAGACTTATGAGATTGCCATGGAAACCGGATTTCGGGACGCCAGGGCCTTTACAGAGGCTTTTTCGAGGGTGTATGGGGAAACGCCAAGCAGCTACAAGAAGAGGGTGCGTAAGAAGAAATGAGAGTGGAACACATTGGTTATTTAAGCTTTTAGAAGACTGACAAGTGAGAGATGACTTTCATTTGCCAGTCTTTTTTGAGGGACCTATGGGCAGCAAAATCAGCTGCCGGAGTTGATTCTTTCCACTTCAAAAAATACGCCATCCCATGGAATAATCAAAGTGTTTTCGTCCTTTATATAAAAAGTATCACCGATGCCGCTTGCATTTTCTATGGCCACTACCTGAATAGAATCTTTGAGTATTCCCAGCGTTTCCAGACTATTGCCTTTATAGATGGATGAAAAATCATCTGCGGTCTGAGTGCTTTCGAAATATTGGGGGGAATCCAGACGATGCTGGTCATCATATATGGCATAATCTTTAAAATATTCAAAACGGGTTCCCACCAGCGCAGAGCGCTGTTCCTCTGACATGGCACTGTAGGCGCCAGAAGTCGATGAAGTTATCTGCCATGTGCCCAAATAGGAGGGGGAAGAAGAGGATACATCTGGGGAAGGAACTGCAGTTTCAGATTCAGGCTCCACTTTTTCGGGAACAGGCTGGAGGCTGGGGGAAACTTGGGATTGGCTGGCCTCAGCCTGTGAGGGCTGTTCCAGATCCGGTTGTTCTGGCACAGACTGGTTTTGGGCTGCCTGGGCTGGTTCTTCCTGTGCAGGATTTTCCTTTGGGATCGGTTCTGTAACAGGAAGTATTGACTGTTGCTGGCTGCTATTTCCGCATCCTGTTATGGTACAGGTTAATAGCAGTATAAAGCCAGTCAGTAAAACGATAGTTTTCCGGTCAATGGCGGACAGGGGGAATTTTAACGAAAATTCTTTTTGAAATAATTTAATTATTTTTTTCATTTGTTGTTACTCCTAATTAAAATTTTTATTTTCCAGAGTTAATTTATAGGAACAGATTAGAGATGTCAAGTGGTAATTCCGAGGTTTTGCATGTTAATTTTGGTGACATATGCTGGAAATTATATGATATAAATTAAAGATGTGAGAAACAAAAAATCTATTCCCTGTTCAGAATTGTGTGCCTGCTGAAAAGGACCTATCAATACACATTGAATGTTGCAGTTAAATATTTTATAATAATCAAGTATACAAGTGGGATTTTTCTGGAGGCAGACATTTATGAAAAAACTGGTGGTATTAAGTGCGGCTTGTGGCGTTGGAAAATCTACAATAAAAGAGGTGTTGGATAAAAATAATATGTTAGACAATTATTGCTGCATTGATACAGATGAGGTCGGGATTAATTGGTGGGATTATGCAGGAACAGAGCATGAATCTGCATATAGTAACGATTGTCTGGCAAAAGCTGTAAGAATGTCCAATGATAGAAACCTGATTTTTGTGTCGTGTATGAATCCATATGATTTCTATGGAGCGGTTTATGTTCCACAGAATATTACATCAACCTTTTTTATTGGGATGACTTGTTCTGATGAAGAAATTATCAGAAGGTTAAAAGCAAGACCAGAAGAAAGAATGTGCGGAAGTGACGAATTTATTGCAGCGCAAATTCGATATAATCATTGGATTAAGAAAAATGCCTGTAAATTTCAGTTCTACATAGATAACACGGATAAAACTGTGAAAGAAACGGCGGAAGAAATAGTGATATTCATTAATAGTATCGGGTAACAAATACATAGTCCGTTATGCGCCTGATTTTTGAGGAATATTTTTCTGAAAAGACGTGAGGCATATTCGCACGCTAAAGTATAATTATCGAAAGGGGGAACCCAATATGCAGGACAGAAGACAGTCGGGGAGGGTCCCTCCTGCCTTCTATGGTCTTGATTCCATGGTGCATAAGGCTTTTCGCAGAATATATTGTCAGAATATTCAGCAAGTTTACGAGTTTCGCAATTACCTAATTTATATCAAAAAGGCGAGGAAAAGAGGTTACTATGAGCGGCCCCAGGGTCATGGATCGTAAGTGCGCCCAGAACCGATTCCTGAATTTTCAATTTGATTGCAGCAGCGGGCTGTGGTATGTTATTATAAAAACCACAAATTCTGCAAGGAGGTTTGAACCATGCGTATTGCAGTCTGTGATGACGATGAACAGGAAGCAGCCCATCTCTTGGAGCTGATTACAGAGTATCAGTTAAGCCGGAGGATAAGCTTAAAATGCCGTTCTTTTCACAGCGGCACTGATTTTTTATATAATACAAAGGGGGGAGAGTACGATCTTGTCTTGCTGGATACCCACATGGCGGGGGTAAGTGGAATACAGGTTGCTAAGGAGCTGAGGGAACTTGACAAAAATGTCAGGATTATTTTCGTGTCCTCATCGCCGGAATTTGCCCTGGAGAGCTATGGGGTGGGCGCATACCATTATTTACTTAAACCTGCAGATGCAGGGCTGCTTTTTCCGCTTCTGGACGAAATAAGAAGCCAGCTGCCCATACAGGAAGAACAGGGATTCGTGCTAAAGAACAGGGAAGCTGTTATCAGAGTGCTTTTTACGAGTCTTGAATATGTGGAGGTTATAAATAAGACGGTGTCTTTTCATCTGGTGGATGGTATGATTCATGAGATAACCGCCGCGTTGTCGGATTTTGAAGAAAAGCTTTTAAGCAGACCGGAATTTTTAAAGACACACCGGTCTTATCTGGTTAATTTAAATTATGTAAAGTCCCTTGGCGCCGATGGGATTGTGACGAAGAACGGTCACAGTATTCCGGTATCAAGACAACGGCGTAATCAGGTTCAGGATGCTTATATGCACTTTCTGATTCGGGCAGGAACGGATACCTTTGTACCTGATGGTCAGGTGGCGGCAGCTTCCAATAAGCAGGAACGCCCCAGCGGACCCTGGAAAATTTTGCTGGTGGACGATGACCCGGCAGAGCGTACTTTTTGGGCGGATATTTTGCGCTCCCATGGCTGTGTGGTATTTTTGGCTGGGGATGGACAGGACGCGCTTAGGCTGGCAACAGATGAGTCTTTTGACTGTGTGCTGCTGGATGTGATGATTCCCGGCGAGGATGGTTTTTCTATTTGTGAAAGGTTTCGTAAGCTCATGTCTGTGCCTGTTATTTTTCTAAGCTGCCTTACTGAATCGGACAGGCAAGTGGAAGGATTTGCAGCCGGCGGAATTGATTATATCACCAAGGACACGTCTGCTGAACTTTTCTGGGCAAAGGTGGAAACACGCATCAGGCTGTCAATGTCAGATCGGACCCAGCTTTGTTATGGTCCGCTCCTTCTGGACCTGACGGGACGTAAGGCGCTGGTTGACGAAAAGGAACTGTTGCTTACTTCTGTTGAATTCGATATTCTGTGGTGTCTTTCGGAGCATACGGGCCGTATTTTTCCACCGGAGGAGATATGGGGCATGGTTTGGGGCAGCCAGCGTCCGGACGATGGACAGATGGTACAAATGCACATGTCAAGACTTAGGAGGAAGCTGGAAAAAGCGTGGGGAAAACATCATTTCATTGAGACTGTCTGGGGGAAGGGGTACCGTTTTGTCCCGCCGGATAAGTGACGCTCCAGGTAATTGCGAAACTCCAAGTTGTGGAAATATTCTGACAATCTATTCGGCAAGTTTACGAGTTTGGCAATTACCTGAACTGACACTTTGCAGAAAGGAGATGGCGGAATTGAAACCGCAAAAAATATGGCTGCAGTCACTGGCGGTTTTAATCATACTGGCCGTTTTTTTTATTTTACTTTTTTATTTGGATAATAAATATCAGACGCCGCCTCCTTATGGAAAGGCAGGTATAATAACGTTAAATGGGCAGGATTTGGAGAGGGATACCCCCATTTTTCTTATTGACGGCTGGCTGTTTCATGATGAGCGGACAATGGGAATGGCTACCTATATTGGTGAGTTTTCCAATCTCCAGAGAGGGGAGATGGGGGTTTCCCCTCATGGACGTGCATGCTATCAGCTGACTTTGCGCTATGACGGAATGCCACAGATTGTTTCAGTGGATTTTCCACTGCTTTCTTTCGAATACGCGGTCCGGGTAGATGGGGTACTGCTTGCGGAGGGGGCAGGCAGCGGACAAATTACGTTCCAGCTAACGCCTGGGGATCATGTTCTGACAGTGGAAACTTTATCAAAAATGGGGTATTACAGCGGAATGTATTTTCCCCCGGCGCTGGGAACCGTCGGAACGATTCTGGGTGTGAACCGGATTCAGGGATTGGCTTATGCCCTGGCTTTTGTGCTTCCGCTGGCTTTGGCAGTATTTACCCTTTTTCTGTGGCAGACAGGAGGAAGATTCAGCCGCTGGTTCGGAATATTATGCTGCTGCTACGCTTTTTATATGTTTCGGTATTTTGTATTCCTTTTTTGTATGCCTGTGGCAAGGTATTGGTTTCTGGTGCAAAATCTGGCATTATACTGTATGTGCTTTTGCGTGGTACAGCTTACCGTTCTTGCTTCCGGAAGCCATAGCGGGAAAGCATGGCGGTGGATGAGAGTGGGCCTGCTGGCGCTGCCAGCGGTTATGCAGGTATTGAGTCTGCTGATTCCGGCGCTGACATGGGCGGTCGGTGTGCACGGAAGGCTGACGGATATTTACTATCTTTTTACTTTTGGCTGTGCAATCTTTTTCACGGTGAGGGGGATAGCGGCGCAAAGTTGGGAAAGCCGTTATACGCAGGCAGGCTGTTCCGTATTTGGCGCAGGGCTGTTTATCAATCTTTTTTGTTCCAATCACTTTGAACCTGTTTACTTTTTCTGGCAGTTTGAATGGTGCGGCCTTTTGCTGGTACTGTTATTTGGGGCTATGATGATAGCACGAAACCGGCGCATTCTGAGAGAAAACGATGCGCTTACCAATCATTTGGAGGAGCAGGTGAAAGTGCGGACAGAGGAGGTTACGCATCTTTTACAGGAGCGTAAGGCGTTCCTGTCTGATATGGCACATGATTTAAAGGCTCCGGTATTTGCCACTCAGTCTTTTATTGAGGCTATCCGAAAGAGTGGTGTGGGCGTGGACAGAGAGCTTCAGGGCTATCTTGACCAGGCGGAAGCAAAGCAGTGGGAAATGGCCCGGCGTCTTCAGGGGCTTTCCGCTATTAATGCACTGGATAAAATTGAAGAAGAGTGGGTCAGAGTATCTCTTCACGAGATACTTTCGGAGGTTTACGCAATTTATCACGGAGAGGCAGAAGTCCGGTCCGTTCATTTTTTTGTGGAGCAGCCGGAGCAGGATGCCTTTCTGATGGCCCAGCCGGAAAAGTTAAACATTCTTTTTGAGAATCTGATTTACAACGCTCTTAAAGCGACACCCTGTAACGGCAGTATCAGGATAGCCGCCAGGACGGAAGGTGACAAAATCCATATAACAGTGGAGGACACTGGCTGCGGGATTCCGGAAGAAGAAATACCCTTCGTCTTTCGGAGGTTCCATGTGGGCGCCAATAATAAGGGAACCGGTACAGGGCTGGGGCTGTACATTGTACAGGGCATTGTGACTGAGCTGGGCGGTTCAATTAATGTCCAGTCTGTTGTAGGCCAGGGAACAAAATTCATTATGGAGCTCCCACAGGATATCTGAGGTTTTATTTTGCCGAAAAAATTCTGCGCAATAAATTTAGGATTTTTCCGGAAACCTTGCCAGAAAAAATAGCAGGTATCATTTTACATGCAGCAATGACACAGATGACAAGGACAGCTGCTGCAGGCAGGATAGCGTTAGCATGGTCCGATCCTGTATTGGGGGATATTTTTGCTTTTTCTTCAGTTAATTCCGAAGCAGAAGGCATTGCCGTTTCCCAAGGAAGGGATTCCGGAAGGGTCATTTTTGATTGTGCATCAGTATGGGCGGTTACGGGAACTATTGCCGTGTCCTTTTTTGGGTCCTGCATATCTGGCGCGGTCCGGTCTGCAATGACCGGCTGTGGGGAAGGTGCAAAGGCAGGCTGCATGGAGGGTGTGGCAGCAGGCTGTGGGGAGGGCGTAACGGCAGGCTGTGCAGAAGGGGCAGGGCTGTCCTGTGCGTGTTCGTTTTCCGGTTTGGGCGCAATGCCAGATGAAGTATCAGGTGTTGTCGTTTTGGATTTTCCATCTGTATTCTGGGGCAGATTTGGCCGCTGGCCATCCATAGTGCTGTCATTTTTATTGTTAGAGCCGGCGTTATTCCAATTTCCGCCGGATCCGCCAACCTCTGGCAGGTTAGAAGGAAGCTTATAACTGGCAGGCCAGGGAAGGACAAGCTGACGGCCATCGTAAACACCGCCTTCAATTTTCAGCCCTACAAAAAATGGGACAGGTTGATTGCCAGCTGCCTCTGCTTCCAGGTAAGAACGGTATGGTTCCTGGGTATTGGGCAGCACTAATGTATAGCAACTGTTTGGGGTGGAAAGCTGTGCTTGTTCCATCTCCCACAGGGGAAGGCTGGGAAGCTCCACCCATTCAGGGGCATCTGACGAAAGCGTATATGCCCGTATAGATGTAGCTCCGGTGGGTTTCAGGTCGAATGTCATCTTTAATCCGGCATTTTCAGCACACAGCGCTCCTGTGGGATTTTCGTTCTTTGGGACGACATTCAGAACCAGCCTGACTTCGTCTGTAGACGGAGACACATCAAGTCTTAGGGGTTCATCCAGCAAAAAGCCGCCCATTGGCGTATTTACCAGGGTACCGGCGGGAACCACAATTTCTTCAGCCGCATCATAAACAGTAACACTTTGACCGGCAGCAAGGGAGGGAAGGGATAAGGCTTTCCATGTAACAGGACAATCTATGATTCCTGTTGCAAATTCAGTGTAATTTTTTCCCTGAAACTGGACTTCAACTGGCAGTGTATCCGGTAAAAGTGCGAATATGTCCTCCGGTGTGGTATCTGCGCTTATGGTAAGCTGGTATTTCCCATAATATCTGTAAGGGTTTCTCTCACGGACAATTAAGGAAGAGGCAAAACAGGCAAAAGGGAGAATCTCTTCCGGAACCGGCTGCTGGGCCGGGCGTTCAATGACGGCCGCCTGGGTTTCATAAGTAATTCCATTTCCTCTTGTAATGCGCAGCTTGATGTAAAAACGGTCCAATTCCCCTGAAAGGTAGCTTTTTAAAGGTTCATGGCTGTCATTGAGACAGGTTTGGTTATGTAGTTGGGACAGGCTGTCTTCATCTTCTGCGCCAAGCCATTGCAAATTCCATTCCCGAACACAGGGATGATAGGCTTCCCCATCCAGTGAATACAGGGGGCAGACAAAGCAGGTATCGGGCGGAAATTCTTTGAAGGAGCCTTTTACGATATATCCCTGAGGAGAATACTCTATGGCAGCGCTAAATGCAGGCGCTTTGTCAGGAACAACAGGCGCGTCAGCTTCTTTTTCCGCTATGTCTGGTATGTTCGGCAACAGGGAATTAATGGAGGGAGAGGGGGATGCTTCACCTGTCATGGCATTAATTCCCTGGGGGAAAGGGGCAATGGATTCGGAGGAAGACTCATCTTCGGTTATATCCGGCATCTCCGGTAACTGTGTCTGTTCAGGGGTGGATGCAGCCGTTTCATCAGGCTGGGCATCTGATTCCGGAAGCGGGATCTTTGTGGGTGTTGATACGGCTTCCTGTTCCGTTAATGGCATCCGGTCAGGAGAAGGCGAAGCTTCTCCGGTTATGTCTGTTGCTTCCGGCGAAGGTGTTTCAACAGGCATCAAAGTATAATCCTGTGTTATGACTGTTTCAGCTGACAGGCTGTCTGCTTTCACGTTAAGTGTGGGCGGGCAGCCTGATATCATTAAAAGTGCGGCAAAAGCCGCGGCATATTTTGGGTGTATTTTCATATGTGTTAATCCGCCTTTTTCAAAAGTGGCTGACAGAAGTTAAGCCTATCAGCATATTTTCCCTAAAACTTAAACGGCCTGATTTACCGTTCGCGCAGATTCAGCTACATTTTACGCTTGTCAGTAATTTTAGAGATTTAATTTATGTTATATTTATTCCCGCAGGCAATGAGTCAAGCGAATGCAAAGCATCCATTTGCCTTAACGTTATTTTAATAAGGGGCAGGCACTATGTCAAGCAATGCCACTTATTCCCACAGGCAATAAGTCACGGAAAGTCCACTCAAATCCTGCTGCAGCGGGCATTCCATCAAGCCCAGCAGGACAGAAGACAGTCGGGGAGCGTCCCTCCTGCCTTCTATGGTCTTGATTCCATGGTGCATAAGGCTTTTCGCAGAATAGATTGTCAGAATATTCAGCAAGTTTACGAGTTTCGCAATTACCTAAGAGGTTAAAAGAGAGAGAATTGTACAATGTCGGGACAACACGGATATGTCAGGAAGAGCAAAGAGAAAGAGAGCGCGGAGGCGGGGACAGGAAAGGAGGCAGGGTATTTAATTATATGTTAAAAACAGGAAAATTTCTTATTGTGATTATCGCTTTGGTTTTAACGGGCTGTCTGCAGGGATGCGGCGCTAAAGAAGATATTTCTGAAAATGTTTTTGAAAAATCTTTTGGGAGAACTGAAATGACAGATGATGGCGATAAATTTACCATTATGGTTTATATGTGCGGCACAGATCTGGAATCGGATTATGGGGCGGCAAGCGCAGATATATTTGAAATGTGTGCGGCGGATATTAACGATAGTGTGAATGTATTGTTGTACACTGGCGGAACAGGTAAGTGGCAGAACAGCGCAATAAGCTCTGATACAAATCAAATATGGCAGGTGGTACATGGGGATATTCTCTGCATTGAGGAAGACATGGGGATGAAGCCTATGACAGATCCCGCTACACTTTCAGAGTTTGTAAGTTATTGCAAAGAAAATTATCCGGCCGGCAGAAATGCACTGGTTTTGTGGGACCACGGCGGCGGCTCCCTTTACGGTTTTGGCAGCGATGAGATTTTTGGCGGTAATTCAATGCAGATTAATGAGATTGACAGTGCACTTGAAAAAGCCGGCGTAAGGTTTGACTTTATAGGGTTTGACGCCTGTCTTATGGCAACGGTGGAAACTGCCTGCATGGTAAAACGACATGCGGATTATATGATTGGATCAGAGGAAGTTGAACCTGGAACCGGGTGGTTTTATACCGGCTGGATTGACAGGATTTGTGAAAATACTTCTGTGCCGGCCAGAGAAATAGGAAAAGTGATTGCCGATGATTTTATCCGAATGTGTCTGGAAGAAAACCCTGATGGGGAATGTACGCTAAGCATGATAGACCTGGCGGAAATGGACAATGTGTATAATGCGCTGTGCGCATTTTCGGCGGCGGCAAAAGAGCAGCTGGACAGCAACAATTTTAAGGTAATAGCCCATTCGGTCAGCAATACAAAGGCTTTTGGAGACAATCTCTATGATACCATAGACCTTATACATTTTGCACAAAACTCTGACATTGAAGGCTCCGGGGAGCTGATTGGGGCAGTGGACAAAGCGGTAGTATATTCCGCAAACTCAAACAGAATTTCGGATGCCAACGGGATGGCGGTTTACCTTCCGTACAACGACATTGATTCTTTTGACCGTATGCTGGATGTTTATGAGAAAATTGGCCTTGAGGGAGAATACACTGAATTTATTAAGGCTTTTGCCAGTATTGTAGTGGGGGGACAGGGCTATATCGGTTCAAACACTCCGGTCGATGCGTTGTCTGATGGATATGAGGCGGACAGCCTGCCTGACTTTAGCGCCTGGTCTGACTATAGCTGGTTTGATCAGGATTATGTAAACGAATATGAAGACAGCTATGAAGAAAATGCGTGCAACGATGGGGAGCTGATTGTGGAAGAGCGAGGCGGTTATTTTGCCCTGGCGCTTTCCGATGAGGACTGGGAGATAATTAATGATATCCAAATGCAGCTTTTTTATGATGATGGTGAGGGGTACATAGATTTAGGAACAGATAACTATTTTGATATTGATGATGATGGCGCCCTTATAGTCGATTATGACGGATTATGGTTTACCTTGGGGGACATCCTTGTTCCCCTTTATGTTTCCACAGCAGATGGCGGCTATGTTCAGGGATATATTCCCTGTGAACTTAACGGCGAATATGTAAATCTGGAGGTTAGCTGGGATGAGGAGGGAAATGGAATTATTGAGGGAGCGGTAAGATTTTATGATAACGGAATGAGTATGAAGGGGCTGATCCCTTTGAAAGACGGAGATGAAATACAGCTTTTGTGTGACTATTATACTTATGACGGAGCGTATGACGACGCATATTACCTGGACGAATGTTTTACATATGACAGTTCGGAAGTGATTGACTATTCGCCATCAGGGGAGGGGGATTACCTGCTTTACTATTGTATAACTGATATTTATAACAATACATATTACACTGAACCTGTTATGCTTACTTTTTATGAGTAACGGCAACAGGAGAACCGTTAATAATAATTGCCCAGACACAATAACTAATATAATGGAAAAGAAAAGGAGAAAACGATGAAAAGAAAATTATTAACAATTATTTTGGTTGTCACAATGGCAACGGCGTTAACAGCATGCGGAGGAAAAAAGAAAACAGAAACGACCGCGCCAGCGGAAAGTGCAAAAACGGAAACGGCAGCTCCGGCGGAAGATACCAAAA
>CANCXX010000057.1 GCA_947381965.1 uncultured bacterium | reverse complement strand
AAGCAGGCAGAATTTGCTCTGCCTGAGAAGGTGCTAAGAAGGGCTGAAGCGGAACTGGAATAGGAGGACACATGGACAAACCTGCAATTTGCGGAGGCATTCCGGTACGGGATAAAAAGTTATATTATGGACATCAGTGTATTGAGGAGGATGACATTGAGGCGGTAGTTAATGTCTTGCGCAGCAATGAAATAACCTGTGGGCCCAAGATAGGGGAACTGGAGGAGAAGCTTTGTCAGATAACAGGCGCCAGGTATGCGGTGGTATGTAGCAATGGAACTGCCGCATTACATATGGCGGCTATGGCAGCAGGGCTTGGGGAAGGAGATGAGGCAATTACAACGCCCATTACCTTTGCAGCTTCTGCCAATTGTGCGCTTTACTGCGGCGCAAAGCCGGTTTTTGCGGATATTAATGAGGACACATACAATATTGATCCGTCTCAGGTAGAGGCGCTTACTACCGAAAGAACCAAGGCGGTAATTTCAGTGGATTATACGGGACAGGCAGCAGAGCTTGAAAGGCTTCAGGCACACTGCCGCAAAAACGGCCTTGTGCTGATAGAGGATGGCGCCCATTCCATCGGAACCCGTTACAAAGGCAGATATACTGGCGCCATTGCCGATATGACCACTTTCAGCTTTCATCCGGTAAAGACAGTAACCTGCGGCGAAGGGGGAGCCGTACTGACAAACAGTAAGGAATATTATGATAAACTGAAATTATACAGGACACATGGAATTACGAAAGACCGGGAAGAGATGGAGCATAAGCCGGAAGGCCCATGGTATTATGAGCAGATTTGTCTTGGATTGAATTACCGTTTGACGGATATACAGGCAGCTCTTTTAATCAGCCAGCTGGACAAGCTGCCCCGGTTTTCAAAAAGGCGGAAGGAAATAGTAAAAGCCTATGATGAAGCATTTTCCGGACTGCCTCAGGTGGTTGTCCAGAGGGAAATACCAGAATCGGATACTACAAGGCATTTGTATATTCTAAGGCTGAAACCGGAGAAGCTGCAGATTGGGAGAAAAGAATTTTTTGAAGCCATGGCTGCAGAAAATATTATATGCAACGTGCATTATATACCAGTCTATTATTTCCCTTATTATGAAAAGCTGGGATATAAAAGAGGGCTGTGTCCCAAGGCGGAAAAGCTGTATGAGGAGATGCTTACCTTACCCTTATATGCAGCCATGACAGATCAGGACGTGCAGGATGTGATAAAGGCGGTAACAAAGCTTTCGCAATATTATGCGAAGGATTAGCCCCCTATTGAAAATCCAATATCCCGCTGCAAAAGACGGAGGAGCAAACTTGCAGGGGTGCGGGAGCAGATTAGAAAGGGAAAATCTGATGAAGCTGAGTGTGATTGTGCCAGTTTACAATATGGCAGCTGAAAATAAACTTATCTGGTGTCTTGATTCCCTTATCGGTCAGACCATAACGGATTATGAGATTATTGCGGTAGACGACTGTTCCACAGATAATTCTTTGGAGATATTATATGATTATGAGCGGAGGTTCCCTGACATATTTAAAGTGATTGCTTCTCCGGTTAATAAAAAACAGGGGGGAGCAAAGAACCTGGGACTTGAGGTGGCAAAGGGGGACTGGATTGGATTTATAGACAGTGATGACTGGATTACCCCTGACTTTTATGAAAGACTGTTAGATCTTGCGGAAAAAACAGGGGCGGATATGGTGGGGTGTGATTATCATCTTACCAGTGAGCATAGCATGAAGATTGGACAGGTAGTGCATAATAATAAACAGTCCCAGACAGGCATCCTGACAAAAGAGAAATACCAGTCGTTGATACTAGACAGCGGAAGTCTTGTGGTAAAGATATATAAAAGACATATTATTCTGGATTGTCCTGGCAGATTCCCGGAAAATATTTTTTATGAAGACAATGCCATCAGCAATTCCTGGATGCTTCGGGCAAAGCATTTCGAATATCTGGAAGAACCTCTTTACTATTATTATCAACATGATACCTCCACGGTCCATACGATTACCCTGGAACGCTGTGAGGACCGGATGGAAGCGGCGAGAAGGATGATAAGGGAGGCAGAACAGTCTGGTTATCTGGAAGAGTATTATCCTGAAATTGAAAGCAGTTTTACTACCCTTTTTTATGTAAATACCCTTTTTTCCTATATGGCCGGAGTAAAAAAGAAACAGTATAAGTTTGTAAAAGAGCTTGGACAGGAAATGTGGGAAACGTTTCCCGGATTTATGGAGAATATTTATTTCAAGGAGAGAGTGCATGAAGAGGAACGAAAATTGATTTATATGCACAGAAAATCAACTCTTTATTTTATGGTATATTATCAATTGCTATGGGGATACAGAAATTTCAGAAAAAAATTGTCTGATTGCAGAGGGAACAGATAAGACCGGCAAAGGGCAGGGGGATTAAGATGAAAGCGGCAGTTATTGGTGCAGGCGGCGAATCAATTCACACTATAAAAAAGGCACAGGAATATGGAATAGAAGTAATTGCTCTGGACGGAAACCCTAAGGCAGCCGGACTGGGGGCAGCGGACAGCTTCCAGGTGGTGGATATATCAGATGAAAAGGCAGTGATAAAGGCGCTTGGGAAGGAGAAGGCTGACTTTGTATTGACAGTCCCCATCGGCAGGTTCCTCACAACTGTAGGAGCTGTGAACGACGCCCTGCATCTTCCGGGGATTAGCCGGGAAATGGCTGTTTTATGTACAGATAAGTTTGAATTCCACAAAAAATTATACCGGGAAGGCTTGCGTAAATGTCATTGTTATGGGGTGAAAGGGGATAAGGTAGTTGATTGGAGTGGAAGCACAATTCCAATAGAGAAAGCAGGCAGTGGAAATTTGTCCCTTTCATTTCCGGCAATTTTAAAACCGGAGTATGGATCCGGGAGCAGGGGAATTTATATGTTGTCTGATGAAAGGCAATTAAAAGAGGCGCTTTTAACAGTATCCGGGGAGGCGTATGTACTGGAAGAGTGCGTTGGCGGAGAAGAATATGGTGTGGATGGAGCAGTGATTGAAGGAAATTTTTATTTGATACTGCTTCGGCGGAAAAAAATTACCCCTCCTCCGGCAAGACAGGCGGTTGGATATTTTTCAGTGCTGCCAGAGGATAGCTTTTATGGCCAAGTCAGGGATTATATGAATGCGATAGTCAGATGCCTTGGGCTTGATGAGTGTTTGCTCCATGCAGATATTATGAAAACAAACCAGGGACCTTTTGCAATCGAACTTTCAGCAAGACCTTCCGGACATTATCTCCATAATCTGTTTACGCCGCTATGCACAGGAATTGACCCGGCAGAAGAATATATCAGGCGCCGGATAGGGCTTTCCGGTAATTTTATTCCCCAAGGAACCCATTCCATGCTGATTCATTACTTTGATATGCAGGGAAAAGTGAACCAGGTGCCGGATAAAAAGCAGGCGGAGCAGGCGGTAGACGCCCGGATTGAGGCTTGGGAGTGCCATTTGGAATACGGCCAGCAGTTAAATGCTGTGTCAGATGGACATTCTGTAATGGGCCGTGGATATTTTGTACTTTCAGGAGGAGATGGAGAATGGCTTGACAGGCAGGCGGGGAAGGTTAAAAAGCTTTTTCGTATGTGTTAAGCGCTTCCAAATTACTATTGATGCAGTATCACAAGCTTTGCTTGCGATATGCGGGGGGATAAATATGAATTATCAAATATGCGATATTAAAAATGAAAAGTCCCAGGAAGATGCCAGACTGGTTTTATATTTGCTTGATGCGCTGGAGGAATCGGGAATTTATGAAAGACCGGTGATTGTTATATGTCCTGGCGGAGGGTACCAGTATTTATCTGACAGAGAAGCGGAAATTGTGGCTATGCAGTTTGCCGCTATGGGATATCATGCTGCAGTTCTGCATTATTCAGTCAGTCCGGCGGTATTTCCCACAGCGCTTTTAGAAATGGGAAAGGCGGTAGCGTTGCTGCGGCAGAATGGGAAGAAGTGGAATATTGATACAGATAAAATTGTGGTTTTAGGGTTTTCAGCAGGCGGGCATCTGGCAGCTAGTTACGGAATGTTTTGGAGTCGGGAATGGGTTTGTGAAAAACTTGGCGTAAGGAGTGAGCTGTTGCGTCCAGATGGGATGATATTATGCTATCCGGTAATCAGTTCCGGTGAATTTGCGCATCAAGAATCCTTTCGCAGGCTTCTTGGAAATGAATATGAAGAAAAAAAAGACAGCCTGTCGCTGGAACATTATGTAAATGACAAAACACCCAGAGCATTTATCTGGCATACCTTTGAGGATACTTCAGTTCCGGTGCAGAATTCGCTGCTTTTGGTAAATGAAATGGTGAGATGCCATATACCTGTCGAATTTCATATGTTTGAAAAGGGCGGGCATGGACTGGCGCTTGCAAACCGGCTGACGCAGACGGCAGGAAAAGAAGGACTGGAGAAGTCAGCGGCAGAGTGGATAAGACTGGTACATTTATGGATGGAAAGATGGATGGGGCAGGCATGATATACCTGTCCTTTTTGTATGTGTACAGAGGTATATATTCTTTAAATTAAAAAAAATACGGTAAATTTTCCTGTATATTTCGTGTCGTTTATTGACAAATGTTATAATGTAGGTATAATATTAGAGGTATCATGTGTTTGCAGGGGACGAACAGATGTGTTTACCAATGAGACTTTTCTGCGGTGAAATGATAAAATTAGCGATATGGCGGATTTGAACTGTGTGTGGATGGAAGACTGATCACATGGAACTGCCAAAGAGGACGCTGTATTATGATTAAGAACAAGTATAAAGATGATTATTCATGGTTTACCCGGCTTACCGATAAGGGAAGGGTAGTGGATGATATTTGTTATACCGGGGACTATTACATTCTGCCATTTAATATGGAAAGGAAAAAAAAGACTAACTTGGTCAATATAGGATTCTCAGTGCTTCTTTTGGGAATTTTAACAGCGGCAGGAATGGTAAACCAGGAGTCTTCACGGACTTTTTGGATTGTATATCCATATATATTTATATTCCTTCCCCTTGGCTATATGATACTTGGGGCTGTCAGCTATCTGAGTGTGCCGCTGCGGATGCAGAAGGCGCATTATGAGACAGGACTTGCGAGAATTAACCATTCCTTAAAAGGAGCTATGGCGCTTGCATCGGTTTGTGTGATACTTACCATTGTTTACATAATTCTTCACTTGGGGAGTGTCAGTCTGGGCAGGGAGTTTGCCTATATTTTCTGTCATTGCCTGTTTTTGTCAGTTGCTTTTTTATATAACAGGTATTATAACAGGACGTATGGGGGAATGACCATAGAGAAAGCGCAGACAAAGTAAAACTGGTTTTTTCTTCTGTATAAAATTTATATAGAGGTGGAACATAAATTATTAAAGGAGGATATTTTTGTTATGAAACTCAAAACGAGAAACAGGATTCTTGCGGTTCTTCTTGCAGGAATCATGGCTGCAGGTTCTCTGACAGGGTGCGGCTCTAAAGATACAGGCACAGATACTAAGCCTGAGGCAGAAGAGAGCGCAGCGCCGGAAGCAGATACCAGCGAACCTGCGGATGGAGAAACAGCGGCGGACGAGGAGAAGCCGGCAGGGGCAAATGAGGACACACCTCTTGTTGTTGCCAATGACGAAGTAAGCGAAAAGTTCAGCCCATTTTTTGGAGAGTCGGTACCAGACCAGAATGTATGGCTGGTGACAACAGTTGCACTGTTGGACATTGACCGTAAGGGTGAAATCGTTTACAAAGGAATTGAAGGAGAGACAAGGGAATATAACGGCACAGATTATACTTACACAGGTATTGCGGATTGTGAAGTGACAGAAAACAGCGACGGTACAGTGTATTATGACTTTACCATTCGTGATGATGTGAAGTTTGCAGACGGCAACCCTTTGACAATTGATGACGTAATTTTTTCTTATTACGCATTTTTGGACCCTTCCTATGACGGAGCAAGCTCCCTGTATGCGCTTCCTATTGAAGGTCTGGCAGAATACAGAGGCGGTTCCACTATTCTTTATGAACTGATGCTTGATAAAGGGGCAGAGAACACCGACTTTACTTATTATACAGAAGAAGATCAGAAGAAGTTTTTTGAAACAGATTTTCCGGCAGCAGGAGAAGCATTTGCCAAGAGCATTTGTGATTACTGTATAGCGGCAGGTTATCAGGAAGAAGGCCTTGACGATGTATCTAACGGTATGGTGAACTGGGGCTTTGCTACTTTAAATGAAGATGGTTCCATTACCGGGGCAGCAACAGAAACCACCTGGACGCTTAAGGATGGCGACGCGCCTACACTTGCCGATTACTGGAATGAAATGGCAGTAAGCTATGACTATGATTATGTAACTTTGTCCGATACGGAAGCAGCAGATTCCGCTCTGTTTTCCTTCCTTGACGATAGCTATAAAGTAACAGTAGAAACAGGGGATTCCGTAGATTATATCAGCGGTATCCAGAAGACTGGCGACAATTCTGTCCGTGTGGTACTGACAGAAGTAAGCGCGCCTGCTATTTATGACCTTGCGGTATATGTTTCACCATTACATTACTATGGCGATCCTGCCCAGTACGATTATGACAACCATAAGTTTGGTTTCCCTAAGGGTGATCTTTCTTCCTTAAGAGAAAAAACAACGGCGCCTATGGGAGCAGGTCCTTATAAGTTTGTAAGCTATGAAAACAAGACTGTATATATGGAAGCCAATGAGAATTATTTTAAGGGAGCGCCGGTTACCAAATATCTGCAGTGGAAAACCACATCTGAGGCAGATAAGCTTCCTGGTGTTCTTAAGGGAACAGTAGATATTTCACAGCCTTCCATTTCCAAGGAAGTAATGGCACAGATTAAGGGTGAAAACAGCAATGGTGAGCTTGACGGCGATAAGGTAGCAGTTGATCTGGTGGACTATCAGGGATATGGCTATATTGGAATGAACTCCCAGCTGATGAAGGTTGGGGATGATGCGGCAAGCGAAGCATCCAAGAACTTCAGAAAGGCAATTGCAACTGTTATTGCAGTATACCGTGATGTGGTAATTGACTCCTATTACGGTGAAGCAGCTTCCGTTATTAACTATCCTGTTTCAAATACAAACTGGGCAGCGCCCCAGAAGTCAGACGCTGACTATAAGGTAGCGTTCTCCACAGATGTGGATGGAAATGATATTTATACAGACGGCATGACAGATGATGAGAAATATGCTGCAGCTCTTGAAGCAGCGCTTGGCTTCTTTGAGGCAGCAGGCTACACAGTAACAGATGGGAAGATTACAGCAGCTCCGGCAGGCGGCAGAATGGATTGTACTTTAACCATTCCTGCAGATGGAAATGGAAATCACCCTTCCTTTGGTATTGTAACTGCAGCGTCAGAAGCGCTTAAGACCATTGGTTTTGAGATGGCAATCAATGACCTGTCCGATTCTTCCCAGCTGTGGGATGGCATTAACGGCGGAACCATTGACATCTGGTGCGCGGCATGGTCCACAGTTCCTGACCCGGATATGTTCCAGATTTATCACAGTGAAGGCGGAAGCGCTAAGAACTACAGAATTTATCAGAAAGATCTGGACGATCTTGTAATGGAAGGACGTACCAGTACAGACCAGACATACCGTAAGGCTGTCTATAAGGAAGCGCTTGACTATATTGTAGATTATGCAGTTGAGATTCCCATTTACCAGAGACAGGAGTGTACGGTATACAGCTCAGAACGTATTGATCTGGAAAGCACAGTGAAAGACCCTACCTCTTTCTATACCTACCGTGCTGAAATTGAAAATATCGCAATGAAATAATAATTCTGATATTGAGTAATTTCTTTTACTGACACAGGTAAGAGGGGATTGTTATCCCCTCTTATCTATTATATACAGAGTGCATAAGGAAACAGATGGCAGAGCTGTCTGGGACGGCGCGTGGATGTATAAGAAAAACAGAGGTATTTCGCCAAAGAAAAGGGAAAGGCCTCTGGCGAAATGCCTCTGGAAGATAAAATGTTTCCAAAACAGGCATGGATAAGAATTGTAACGGCGGTGGTAAGGAGAAAAGAGGATGAAAAAATTTTTATTAAAAAGAGTTTTAATCTCCATAGTCCTTTTGTTTTTTGTCTCTATGATTATTTATGGCATCATGCGCTGCATGCCTGCCTCTTTTGTGGAGACAAAGGCTATGGAGTTGTCCCAAAAACCAGGGGCAAAAAGTTATGATGAATGGCTGGAGCAGCTAAATGCCTCCTATGGTCTTAATGACAGTATTATAAAAGGATATTTTACATGGGCGTCTAAGGCAGTAAGGGGACAGTTCGGCGATTCATGGAATTATAACCAGCCAGTGCTGCAAAAGTTTTCCAGTGTTATCTGGTATTCTTTTGCATTGGGCCTTTCCGCATTTCTTCTGGAAATTATTATTGCTATTCCGGCTGGAGTGGCGGCGGCAAAGAAGCAGTATTCTATGACTGACTATTCTATTACGGTGATTGCGCTGATTGGTATTTCACTGCCAAGCTTTTTCTTTGCAACAATTTTAAAATGGGTATTTGCTGTAAAGCTGAACTGGCTGGACTTATATGGTATTGTAGGACGTATGCACCAGCAGATGAGTCCCATAGAGCAGATTTTGGATATGGCAAAGCATATGATTATGCCTGTGCTTACGCTTATCATTGTTAATATCGGTTCCCTGATGCGTTATACCCGCGCCAATATGCTTGAAGTGCTGAATTCCGATTATATAAGGACTGCACGGGCAAAAGGGCTTCCGGAGCGGAAGGTTATAAACTATCATGCGTTTCGTAATATTCTGATTCCTATTGTCACACTTCTTGGAGGAACGCTTCCAAGTCTGTTCAGCGGCGCGCTGATTACAGAAACATTATTTCAGATTCCGGGAATTGGATATACTTCCTATCAATGTATTGTGGTAGGGGATATTCCATTTGTAATGTTTTACATGTTGTTCAGTGCAGTTTTAATTTTGGCGGGCAATCTGATTGCGGATATACTTTATGCGGTAGTTGACCCCAGAGTCAGGGTAAATTAGAAAGGAGAAAGGCTATGGCTAACGAAGAAAATGCAAAAGTAGAAGAAGTAAAGTTAGACGATACCCAGCGTGTCAGGGTGCTTTCTCCGAGTATGCTGGTGGCAAAGCGCTTTTTCAGAAACCGGCTTGCAATTATCGGAATGGTAATTATTATATTTATGTTCCTGTTTTCTTTTTTAGGGGGAGCAATTATCCCCTACGGACAAAGTCAGGTATTTTACCGTACAGAGGAAATGAGAAAAGATTATGCAGGCGCAACTTATATTAGTGATTATATATTGTTTGAAAATGAAGATGCCCAAATTCCCAGCGATTTGTATTCCAAATTTGTTCTGGCAGCCAATAAAAACCAGACGGTGGTGGAAACAAGAAACGGCGGCAAGATTGCAGTAAGAGCCTTGGAAGGGGATTCACATATTGTTTATAACGCGGAAGAAACCAAAAACCCAAGGGCCATCCGCTCAGAGGAGCATGATAAAGCGGTTGGGGCAGGCAGCAGTTATTTTGAATATGATGGAACTGCTTATATGGTGGATGACTCTACCGGAAAGGAGCTATTGTATATAGTTTCAGAGCTGGCAGTAGTCTGCAAGATGTCTTTTACGCCCTATACCCAGAGCACAGCGTTATCCTTTGGGTTTTATAAAAATGCGCTGGTTGCAATGAGCCAGGGGGATAAGAAATTTGAAGCCGGGGAAAATACTTATACGATTGAAGCCGCTGGTGAAGGCTCTGCAATGATCCTGGCAGCAGATGGTTCTGACTATGTGTATATTTCCAACATGAATATGAATAGCGTAGTAGGAGGCGTGTTCCTTACGCCGGAATTTAAGGAGGCGGCAGCTCTTGCCATTAGGGAAGGGGCGGAATCCTTTGAGTTTGCCGCTGAAGATTCATCTGCTGCTGATATATCAGAAACCTATCTTTTATCGGAGAAAAACGGGCAATATCTGATTTCCCGTTTCCAGGAAACCAGAGTAATTGACACATACGCAAAGCCTTCTAAAGAGCATTGGGTTGGAACAGACGCTAATGGGATGGATCTGCTGGCGCGGCTTATGTATGGCGGACGTATTTCTTTGCTGATCGGGTTTGTGGTGGTTATCATCGAGGTGATTATCGGAGTGATTATAGGCGGTATTGCAGGCTATTCCGGCGGATGGATTGATAATATCCTGATGCGTCTGGTGGATGTGATTTATTGTGTGCCATCTATGCCATTGTATCTGATATTAGGTTCTATTATGGATCATTACAGGGCAAGTCCTACAACGCGTATTTATATGCTTTGTATCGTCATGAGTCTTATTGGATGGGTAGGTATCGCCCGTATTGTGAGAGGGCAGATTTTATCCCTGCGGGAGCAGGAGTTTATGGTGGCAACGGAAGCAACGGGTATCCGGGTAAGCCGCAGAATTTTTAAGCACCTGATTCCCAATGTAGTGCCGCAGCTGATTGTTTTTGCCACTATGGGGCTGGGAGAAGTTATTCTGGCAGAGGCGACACTGAGCTTCCTGGGACTTGGCATTAAATATCCGGCAGCTTCCTGGGGAAGTATCATTAACGCGGTAAATGACTCCTATGTTATGACAAACTATTTGTTTGTGTGGGTTCCGGCGGGATTTATGATTCTGCTGACTGTGCTTGCATTTAACTTTATTGGTGATGGTCTGCGTGATGCGTTTGACCCGAAAATGAAACGGTAGGTGGTACAGATGGCATTAGGTAATAAGAAAAAAAGCGCAAATTATATATCCGCAAAGGAATCGCGGGAGATTTCCAAAAGAAACCGCAAGATTACTTCGGAAATGGAAAAGAAGAGAAACAGAAAAAATATACCGGAATCAGAGTATGTCACACAGATGAAAAATAATGATAACTGTGTGGAGTTTGATAACGTGCATACCTACTTTTTCACCGATATAGGAACTGTAAAATCAGTAAGCGGTGTATCCTTTGACGTTCCACAGGGAAAAACAGTGGGGATTGTGGGGGAATCGGGCTGCGGAAAGTCTGTCACAAGCCTTTCCCTAATGCAGCTGGTGCAAAGACCTGCAGGACAGACGGTAGAGGGAGAAATCCGTTTTAACACAGGCGAAAAGGTTTATAATGTGGTGAATGCTCCGGCGGAAGTGATGCAGAAGCTTCGGGGAAATTATATGTCCATGATATTCCAGGAGCCAATGACTTCTTTAAACCCGGTGTTCCGTATCGGGGAACAGGTGGATGAGGTTATTGCCCTTCACAATCCTGAGATGTCAAAAGAAAAAGTAAAAGCGCGTACCATAGAAATGCTTGATATGGTTGGGATTGCCAATAAGGAGGGGGTTTACCGGATGTATCCCCATGAGCTTTCCGGTGGTATGAGACAGCGTATTATGATAGCCATGGCACTTGCCTGCAATCCCAGACTGATTGTTGCAGATGAGCCTACTACGGCGCTGGATGTGACGATTCAGGCTCAGGTGCTGGATTTACTCCGTAACCTGAAGGATAAAATCAACAGCTCCATTATGCTGATTACCCATGACCTTGGAGTGGTGGCGGAGATGGCGGATTATGTGGTGGTTATGTATGCCGGACGCGTGATTGAAAAGGGAACGGCATGGGAAATTTTTAAGGATGCAAGACACCCTTATACGATAGGATTGATGAATTCCAAACCAGTGGTTGGAAAACATATTGACAGGCTTTACAGCATTCCAGGCAGTGTTCCTAATCCGGTGGATATGCCAGATTATTGTTACTTTAAGGATCGCTGTGAGATGTGTGTGGCAGACTGCGAGGGCGTTTATCCCCAGGCATACCAGATATCACCCACACATGTTGTGAGCTGTTACCGCTGTAAGGAAGGAGGCACGCCCAAATGAACAACGAAGTAAAAGATAAGGCAGCTGCTGGCAATGACAATATTCTGGAAGTGTCTCACTTAAAGAAATATTTTCCCATAAAGGGAGGTCTTTTTGGAGGTGTGACAGGCAGTGTCAAGGCGGTAGATGATGTATCCTTTAGTATAAAAAGAGGAACCACTATGGGATTGGTGGGGGAGTCAGGCTGCGGAAAGTCCACTACCGGCCGTACCATTCTGCGTTTGATTGAAAAAACGGATGGCACCATTCTTTTTAACGGAGAGGATGTGAACCAGACAGATAAAAGAAAAATGCGGGAGCTGCGTACCAAAATGCAGATTATTTTTCAGGACCCTTACTCTTCCTTATCACCCAGACTTCCCATTGGGGAGATTATCGGGGAGGCAGTAAAGGAACATAATCTGGTACCCAAGGAGCAGTATAACGACTATATTACCAGGGTAATGCTAAATTGTGGCCTCCAGGAGTACCATAAGGACAGATACCCCCATGAATTTTCAGGTGGTCAGAGGCAGCGTATCTGTATTGCAAGGGCCCTTGCGTTAAAACCGGAGTTTATCGTCTGTGACGAGCCGGTATCAGCTCTTGATGTGTCCATTCAGGCGCAGATTATTAATCTGCTGAAGGAACTGCAGGAAAAAATGAATCTGACATACCTGTTTATTTCCCATGACCTTTCTGTGGTAGAACACATTTCGGATACGATTGGCGTTATGTATCTTGGAGGGCTTGTGGAGACGGGAAGTACCGATGATATTTTTGGAAATCCCCTGCATCCATATACGAAGGCGCTGTTTAGCGCGATTCCAATGCCTGATCCGGATGTTAAGATTAACAGAACGATATTGGAAGGGGATATTCCCTCTCCGGCAAAGCCGCCTAAGGGCTGTAAGTTCCATACACGGTGTAAGGAATGTATGGCAATCTGTAAAGAGCAGGCACCGGAAAATAAGGAGATTGGGGACGGGCATTTTGTGAGATGCCATTTGTATGACAACAAATAAAGTGTACATGGCAATAAAAAAGAAAATAAGGGCAGCAAAGTGGCCGGAAAGAATTTAGGTCAGAAAAGCTGTGGTGACAGAAGGAGTCCGGCAGGTGGCCGGGCTCCTTTTTGGCATATTTGACTTTAAACAGGGAAAAAGATATACTTATGCAAAGAACAGTAATGGCTGGGTGAGAGTGGAAGGAGCGGCGATTTGATTACTCAGAGGCGGCAAGATATGATTCTACCAGAGGTTTACGTGGAAAATACCGGATTCTACCTTCAGGCGGTTGTAATCTTTATGAGTATGGCCGTATGATCTGACTGCAAAATACAGTGAAAACGGAAGGCAGCTTCAGATTGCTTTTTGGGAAAGTGCAAAGGAGGTACCTGTTATGTCTGAAATTGACAGGGAGATTTTCGGAAAATTTATTCAGGCACAGAGGAAGGAAAAAGGGTATACCCAGAAGGAGCTTGCACAGAAGCTTTTTATCTCTGATAAAGCGGTCAGCAAATGGGAAAGGGGGCTAAGCCTGCCTGATATTCAGATGTTGATTCCACTGGCAGAAATTCTTGGCGTTACCGTAACGGAGCTTCTTGAGGGAAAACGGATTGAGGGCGGAGACGGGATGCAGGCAAATGATGTGGAAAATCTGGTAAAGAAAGCGCTGACACTGTCGGGAGAAGCATCGGGAAGGGACAGGAAAGAAATATTAAGACATGGAATGATTTTTTGCGCATGTCTTGCAGCAGCGGCCCTGGAAGGACTGGTATTGATTAAATTGGGATATACCATGAAAGAACTGACATCAAACGGGCTTTTGATCGAGGAAACCCTGGGAATTATTTTGGGCGCTTACTTCTGGTTTGGTATAAAGGAAAGACTGCCGTCTTATTATGATGAGAATAAAATAAGCTTTTATACGGACGGGATATTTGAAATCAATATGCCGGGGCTCCATTTTAATAACAGAAACTGGCCGGTTATTGTACGCACACTGCGTATATGGTCAATGGTAAGTATTACTGTGACACCCCTGTTGATTCTTTTGACCGGACTGCTTTTTCCGGATATAAGGAATAGCCTGGCAGCAGGGCTTGCTACGTTACTGTTATTTTTGGGAGGAATGTTTATTCCTATTTATGTTGTGGGAAGAGATAAAAAGGAATGACACAATACACTTGGGAAAGAAAATCAAGATATCCTTCCGGGGCATTGTCAGGAGGATAGTCTTTATAATAATAAACGTCAGGTAAAAAGGAGTTTGTTGCAATGATGACCAATCCAACAAAAGAGCAAAAAGATATGATACAAAACACAGAAGGATACATACGGTGCGGGGCAGTTCCGGGGTCAGGCAAGACTTATTGTATTACAAAGCGCATGGCATATCTGATTACAGATTTATATGTTGATCCGGCATCTATTGTAGCGTTAACATTTACCAACAAGGCAGCGTCCTCTATGACCCGGCGGCTGAAAAAGATGACGGGGGATGACGGGGTTTGCTTTACCGGAACATTTCATGGGTATTGTAATAAAATCCTGAAGGAAGAAATTTACCGTCTTTCCTATCCAAAGGCTTTTGCAATATTGGATAAAAAAGACCAGACGAATCTTATCCGGGAAGTTGCCGGAGAGCAGAATTTATCTTTAAAAAATTTTACCGCTAAAGACTATCTGGAGGATATCAGCAGGCGGAAAACGGATACGGCGTACATAAAATATATGGCAGGCAGTGACAAATCTCTGCTTCAAGGAGAAATATCGTCGGCACGAAATCACTTTGAGTGCGTTTACTATAATTATCTAATGAAGCAAAGGGATAATTATGCGCTTGACTTTAATGATATGATTGACTTCACTGTTTACATTTTGGGGAATTACCAGGATGCTCTGCAGAAATGGCAGGACAGGTGTCAATATATATTGTGCGATGAATATCAGGACGTAAATAAAAAGCAGGAGCTTTTGCTGCAGCTTCTTAGCGGAAAATACCGCAATCTTACGGTAGTGGGAGATGACGACCAATGTATTTATGGGTGGAGAGGTTCAAAAGTTGACTATATTGTTGACTTTCAGGACAGATATGAGGGGGCAAAGGATTTTTACTTAAGCGAGAACTTTAGAAGCACCCCGGAAATTGTCGCCGCCGCTAATTCGCTGATTAAAGCAAACAGGTATCGGATTGCCAAGGAGATGTTTACCAATAATCCTTCTGGGAGCAGGCCGGTTTATAATCATCTGAAAAGTGAAAAAGAAGAGGCATTTTTTATTGCGGACAGGATCTGCCAGGCGGCGGGAGGTGGGAAAACATATTCTGACCATGCGGTTTTAGTACGGGCGTCCTCTCAGACACGGGCGTTGGAGGAGGCATTTGTAAAGAAGAAAGTCCCATATAAAGTTTTAAACGGCGCACAGTTTTATGGTTCGGAAGAGATAAAAACGGTTCTGTCATATCTGCGGATGGTGTACGCTTTAAGTGACATGGATTTTATCTGGACCATAAAAAGACCCAGAAGAGGGTTTGGGAAAAAGGCGCTGGATGCCCTGCGCAGCGATGCTGCCCGTAAAGGCATCAGCCTTATGGAAGCCCTTGGACAGCAGATAAAAAGCGGCGCACAAGGCCGTGTGGAGGTGGTTCGGTATTATAATGAGATGATGGAGCTGCATGAAAAGTATCAGGAGTATTCCTGCAAAGATTTGATTCATATGGCACTGGACCTGGGATACCGGAAGGAATTGGAGCAGGATGTAGACCAGACGAGGCTTGACAATGTTTCTGAACTGATTGGAGTGGTTGCAGCGCTGGAAGAAGAAAATCAGGAGAAAATTCCTCTGGATGAACTTCTCTCTCATTTTGCCCTTTTTAGTATGCAGGATGACGATACAGATAAAGATGTGGTGAAGGTAATGACAGTCCATACAGCCAAAGGGCTGGAGTTTGATACGGTGTTCGTTAATGGACTGGTGGAGGGGCAATTTCCAAGTAAAAGACTGCAGAATGGGGAAGAAATGGAGGAAGAGCGTCGATTGCTTTATGTTGCCATTACAAGGGCTAAAAACAGGCTGTATCTTACCAGTTATGGGGAAAAGAACGACGCTTATCCGGTCCGGCCGTCGGGGTTTTTGAGTGATATGGACGCGGAATTGTTCGACTGCATAGGGGATAGTAAGATGGGGACGGGATATGAGGGAGCTTCCATGCGGCCAAAGGCACAGTTTAGAGCTGGGGAGCGGGTGGTACATAAAGTGTTTGGGGGAGGAACAGTGATTGCTGTTGATGAAAGAGGGCAGACTTATGAGATTGACTTTGAGTCGCTGGTGGGGACCAGGAGGATTCAGTTCAGAGCGGAGTTGGAGAAGGAGGGGGAACCAAAAGATTGATCGATTCCAGCAGACAACAAGTCAAGTGGGGGCTTAAAAGTGTCTTTGGTGTTTTTGATAAATACAAACAAGGGCGGTTTTTTAGCCGCCTATGGTGCCCAAATTGCCTGCAAATTTATCATAGAAATAATCTGCTTCTGTATATCTTCAACCTGTTCAATCCTGACTCTGCCAATGTAATTTCTCATCATTCCAAAGTCTGTATCGGGAAACAAATTTTCACACAAGCTGTATACTTCGGGAGATGCCCCCATTAAAGCTACTACAAGAGTATTTGTTTCAAACTGTTTTAGGACTTCTTGCAATTCCTTATGGGGAATTGTAAGGATTTGTTCAAAATCTGTTATTCGTTGTGGCTGTATCTTTGGCTCTAATATATCATTTATGGTTATATCATATAATTTGGAAATTTTCAGCAAAACTTCTAAATCGGGAATGGCTGCTCCTGTTTCCCATTTTGATACTGCCTGTCTGGATATGTCTAATTTTTTTGCTAAATCCTCCTGTGTGTAATGATTGCTTTTCCGTAAAAATTGTAAGTACCTTGCTATCAGACTTGTATTCATGAAAATCACTCTCCTTGTTGCCATTATAAAGCATATAGACAAAAGAATAAAGAATTTGATAAGTGCCAAAAAGCAAACATTAGTTGCATATCCAAATTTTTTCTCCCGTTCCTTTGCTTAGTTTTGTTTTGCTGCCTGTTTTGCTATTGGCTCTCGTTCTGAAGACCCCGCTCAAGGTTCTTTTTGTAACAGCTGATTATTTCGACATAGGCTGAATCTGCGGCGGTCTTGGTCTGCTCTTTGCCGATATCGTTACACTTGGACTGCAAGGATTGTATCTCAGCTTTCTACTGTTTTAGTGTTGTTTTTTGCCATTTTGTAAAAGATTCTGTATACGCTTCTTTAATTTCGTATACTTCAATAAGCGGTCTTTATGCTTCTTCCTTATGGTATTTCTTTTTTAAAGTCCTTTGAATGACTGGCTTTCTTTATGGGGAGCACGGATTGGCGCATAGGGGCATATATTTTTGAGCGTTTTCCTGGTCGGCGAGATGTTTCATGGTAATAAGAATGTCCGTCAAGCAGTTTACGGTTTTTATGTCGTCCTCCTATAACTTGTGACGCTAAAAAATGGTGCTTGTTTTACAAAACCATCTTATATGGGGATTTGGCATGATATAAAGGGATAAGAAGAAACCTTGATTTTAAGCTGTTCCAGCAAGGCATAATAAATATTTACGAGGGATTAAAAAAGATTTTTTGCTATAAAATCAATAAAAAATAGCATTTACATAAAAGGAAATACAAGAATGATCCCTACATATAGTATTTGTTTGCTAAAAAGTATCTGGGGCTGATTGTACAGAAGTTTGTCGATGCACATGGAATGAAAGAACCATGTATTTGAATGTTGAGATAGTGGGGAAATAAGCGCATATTGGACAGGGTGAGCAGGATTTTGCTTCATAAGTTGACTCATTCTTTATGGAACTTAAGGTTGATTTTATGTTGGTAAAGGATATAGAAGCACACTGCGATCAATTATATTGATATAGAAATTGCGCAACTATTTAGAACATAGACTAATAATTTATTGGAAATTGGGGGAGAAAATAAATGTGAAGAAGGCTTGCGGCTTTTTTCAGGCAGTTCTTTTCTGCAGACAGGAGAGTAGATAGAAAAATTATATATATGATAAAAGGAGTCTATATGCTGAGAGGAATGCAGGAGAATATATGAGCACCTATAAGTAGCAGAAAAACTAGCTATTTTTGACATATGAAAAGATAGTAATTGCGTTGTGTATTTATGAAATATATAATTAAATAAAAATTGGGAGACAATTTGTATAAAGGATAATTCCTGATTATCGGTGTCTTGTTTGCCGATTTATAGGATAATTCGGGATTATCCGGTGGATTGCTTAAAGGATACTTCCTTATTACCTTTCGTAATGTAGGCAAGATAATACGAACTTAGGGAGATGAACTGTAAATTTAAGTTATATAGTCACATTTTGATAAAGGGATAGAAAATGGAAATATGGAAAGATCTACTTTTGAAGAATAAAAAAGGTATAGAATTTATCAATGCACGAACGATTTCAGAAGCAGATAGAGACAAAAAATTCCAGGTGTTTGAGGTACTTATTACAGAAACATTAGCTATCATAGATCCTGAAACGGAATGGCATTCGCTTCCTGTCCAGGGTGATGAAGGAGTTGATTTTATTGGTGAAATTCAGCAAATAAAGGTTCCATATATTATAGGCCGTTCACCTGAGGTTGTTTTAGGTCAGATTAAGCGACGTAAGGGAACTTATACTAAAGATAATTTTCATTTAGATATCATTAAAATTATCGAATATTATTCAAGTCAATATGCCAAAGATTCTGCACTTTTTGAAATTATTCATGTATTAAGCACAGACAGTAATGTGGATTTATCCCAGTGGATGGAAAATATTACGTTTCCCTATACCTCTTACAAGATACTCCCAGTAAATGCACTGGATTTTTTGAGATTCTGGAAAATAAATTCTAACTTTATACCATGGGAGCTATCTAGTATTTATTCAGCTCAGCAACTGCAGCCGCTTTTGGACTACATTGATAACCTACAGGAAAACTGGGATGATTTAATTCAGGTACATATCAAAAGTGATAGTTTTGCAAGAATAGATGATGAGATAGCTGTAAAAATAAAGATTGTATCAACTGTTGATTTATCGTTATCGTTATTTGCAGAATGGATTCCACCTGAGGATCGCTCCCGTATAGTGTTATTATACCCATCAAATATTATAAAAAACAATATATGCAGGTATGTAATTAATGTATATCGAGAATTATGCGTGACAATGCGCTTAAAGTGCATTGTATCTGGTAAGAAAAATCTTGGTACAATAAATATTTATTCCTCATCTGGAATATTGATTTGCAGTAAAGAATTAGGATGGATAGATATTAGACCGGGAATAGCGGATAAATATTTTTCTCTGCCTTTCGAGAAAAGCTTAATAGGCATAAAAAGGGCATTAAAGGCGGAGGCACTTAAAAAGTTTCATGCATTTGCTTTGCTTGGTCAGGGCGGAATTGGAAAGACCAAAATGGCACAGGAATTGATCCTATTTGCTCAAAACGAGAATTATTATCCGGTTGAAATTCAAAATACAAATGATTTTCATAAATCGAGAAATCTAATTCTTGATATGATAATGAAATTAGTAAATTTTGAAAATCAGGTTATTATTTCTTATGAAAAAATACATGAAAAATTGCGCACAAAGTTAGGCGCAAATTTTTCTGTTGAGTGGAATTTAAGCGTTTTAAATTACATTTTGGGCGAAGATATTAATGAGAACGATTTAGAGAATATTGCTAAATGCATATTAACATTGTTTATTGTACAGCTTCATCATCAGCCGCTTTTTATATGGTTTAGCGATATGCATTGGGCATCAAAAGAAACAATTATCCTGTTACAGAAGTTATTGAACTTATTAAAACTAAACAACGACTTTTTAAATCACCATTTATTACTACTGTTTGAGGGAAGAGATGGCGATACATTACAAGTAGAAGAAAAGGTAATATTTCCGCATAAATGGCTAGAATTCAGTAAGGACGAAAATATAAAATGTTATAAACTTGGTACTTGGACAGATGAAGACAGCCTTGAGTTTATAAAAATGCTAGTAAATCCTTTTAATAAACCACAGAGTCCAGATATAAAAGCATTGATTCAGTTACTTATGAAATACTCATCTGGAAATCCTATGCACATAAAAGAATTACTGCGTTTTTTGAACGAAAAAAGGAATATTCATATTGGCGAAGATGGAACTTTAACATTAATTAATCCTAATTTATCATTGGGTTCCAACAATTTTGAATTAAGTGAAATTATATTAAAGCGTATAAACTTCTTTCAAGAGAAATATCCAGATATTATAGATTATTATATTATGTTGTCGGTCACTACATGTAATGAAAAAGAAATGTATGGATATGTACACAAGCAATTAGTTAAAAGATATTTTGACTATGAATTACTTGAAAAAGATATTGGAATTGTTTCAGCCGAGCACGCAGAAAAGATATTTTTGCATGAATATTATAAAGAACTATTAAACAAACAATATGTGAAAAACGATTCCTTGGTTGATGGATTTATAAAATACTATGAAAAACATTGTCTGGATTCTATTGATAGTAGTATAGATATTATTATGCTGCAATTACTGAAAGATGACATAGAATTCACATTTATAGCACAAGAATTACAAAGAATTCTTAAAAAATGCAATGACTATCAAGCATTAAAGTGTTACCAGATACTTTTGCGTCTTCCGTCAAAATATCGGTTTTTTATCAGAGAAGAAGAGATTTATTTCCAAATGTCAGACATAGTAATCCGGATTGCTTCTTGGAAAGATTCTCAAGCATATCTGAAAAAAATATTAAAATTGAAACATACAGAAAGTGATTTAGAGGGGGAACTTTATCAGATAATCGCTTGTAAGAACCTTGGAAATATGTACGGGGTGACACTTGAACTTGAAGAATCTTTGGCAATATGTATGGAGGGTATTAAAAGAATTGTAATCCACATAGAAAAGGACGATTTTTCAGATGTTACACTTCAAGCAGAGTTTGAACGGCAATATGAAATGTTGCTAAATCGGATTGCCGTTTCATACTGGTTTGCTGGTCAACCTGAAACATCAGCACCCTATCAGAAAAAGGCATTATCACTTGCTCAAAAAAGGAATGACATTTATGCAATTGCTCATACGCTTTATGAAACTGGAATGCGACAACTTCATCAGGATGTGCAACTTGGAATTCAGAATATTAAGAAAGCCCTTGAAATTCTGCCCGAAAAAGATAAATTTACTGAACGTCAGGAAAAGTACCTGGTTGAAACAGAATTATTAATAGGTCAGCTTCTGTTATATGCGGAAAATAATAATGTGAACTTTTTGTTTTCTACTCGAAATGAAAGTGAAGAATTGTGCCGGAAATTGCTTGAAGAAAATGCCAATTATGAATCTGCACTTTGTAATGTTGTAAACGGAATTTGTAATATTATGTTGGGCGAATACAAAATAGCTGTGAATCGCTTTTTTACGGCATTGAACAGTTCTAATTTAGGTGAATTCAATACTCTACGTTGGAAAATATATTTAAATATTGCAGAAACATTTCTCTTGCTATATGACCAAACGAATGATCCATCTTTGCAAGAGCAAGCTGTTCGTTATGCAAAATGCGGCAGAGACATTCTACATGCGGCAAAAGAGACCAATAAAAATCTAGTTTCTTATCAAGAGATTACAGAGACTCCGTACTGCTATTTCAACAGTATTATAAACAATACGGAATTCCCTGTAGTAAAGCCTAAAAGGCCAATGATTCAAGTAAAATATAAAACATTTTGTTTTTATATTATGGATTAGCGAATTTTATTTCCGGGCCAAAAGCTGTTCAGTAATTGATAAAAGGGAAGTATATTGGCATGTAAATCAATAATGATATCTGCGTTCGAATAGTTAAGGCGTAGCTTATACCAATAATCATTTTCCGTTAGTTCCACAAAATTATCACATAGAAAAACATATGGGCATGTAATCGCATAGGCATCACTGCTTAAGATTTCTGGCAACCATATTTTTCTTTCAACATTGCAAAAGCAGGAAAGGTCAATAATTTTTTCGATAAGAATAAATTTATTCAAAAAATTTATTGTCTGTTCGGAATTACCTTGTGCCTCGCACATATTTACCACAATATACGAGTTACATAAGCTTTTTTGCTGTGCCAATTGCTTTGAAAGATAAGAGTAGAAATCATCTTGCACTTCTGCTGCATGCTTTGCCCAAAATATACCCAGATTTTGTCTACGCGAAAAACTTCTATGAATACCAGTACTTTTTTCAAAATGGTATATTTTCAATTCTGTATTAGTCACAATCCGGTATCCTTTTTGGCGGATACGAAACTGATAATCAATGTCTTCGTATCCGTTAAAAAATTGTTCATCTATTTCTCCTACAGCACTTATTATCTCGCTTCTTGTAGCCATAAATGCAAAAATTGAAGCTTGCACATCAAAGAGATGAGGTAGTGATAGATTGTCAGGTTTATTATTCAAGTAAATGTGTTTTGCAGAAAAGTTCTGGTATGCAATACCGCAACACTGTATTCCGCCAGACTGAGGATATAAAAATAATCCGCTTACGGCACCAATTGTAAAGTCCTGTAAGGAATTTACGACAGTATATTGCCAGTCTGGTGTAAAAATAATATCCGAATCTGCAAAAATGACATATGTGTTTTCTGTTACAAATTTAAGGCCATGATTAATACTTCTGGAACACCCTATACTAAAGTGGTGATAAATATAGTGTAATTTTAACATATCAGGAACAATAAAATTTTCTATGATATATTGTTCACAGTCAAAAGAAGAACCGTCATTAATAAGGATAAGTTCTGTTGGAAACTTTAGTGTTTGTAATAATGATTGTATACATAAAGAAAAAATCGGTTTTGTCTGGAAAACAGGCATAATAATTTGAAATTTAATCAAAATTTTTCACCTCTGTTTGATTAGACTCATATGCTAATGGCATAAACAACATGTCACAATTTTTACAGGGAAGCTGAAAAGAACGCCCCTTTAGCATTAATTCCCGACTTTTATTAAAGTGTTTCCCATACCAGATATCTACAAGTGACTCATGCGAGGCATCTCCCATTGTATACACGCCATAGGCATCATTACAACAAAAACTAACTTGTCCACTTGGTCGGATAACAATCTGAGAAAAAGGTAAAATACAGGGCGAACTGAGTTCGGCTATACTATCTCTGTTTGGTGAATATCCAGCTCTTGAAGAAAGGCATTCACTTTTGCTACGCAAATGAATTTCTACTTTTTCTTTAGGCACATGGTTTGCAATAAGCAGTTGTTGTAACTTAAAATGACCTGGTAAAAGGACGGGTTCTGTATTGTAATTGTTTATATGTATGAAATCTACATATAGCAGTAATTCCATTAACTTTTCTGGCGTTATTAACAAACCATTTGAATATATTAAAATATAAGCATTGGGCAAGCTTTTGCGCGTAAATTTAAGTCGTTCCAGTAATATAGAATCCAATAAAGGTTCGTTATTGGAGAAAAGGCTAATAGTTTCCTGATAATTCAAGGATACCAATTGCATAATTATCCTTTTAAATAAGTCCATCGTCATTTGTTGATGTACTCGCCTATCCTTTAGAACATTCACGGGACAAAATGAACATGTGTTGTTACACTGATTAATAGTTTCGATTTCAATTTTATTAAAAAGAGTAGGTTGAGAATCTACTTTGCAGTTATATATATACTGCTCTAGAAATTTTTTGCAAATTTCATCCTTTTGTAAAATATATTCCTTATAATCATTTTCTGTTGATGTTGAAAACTCATTCACAACATAATTCAAAGAAGTCTTGCGATTATAGTAGTGCTCTAAATGTTGTGGATAATATTTTTGTAAATATTCCAAATATGATTTCTGAATCATGCTATACCCTACCCTGCGGTTTAAGTTCGTATTATCTTGCCTACATTACGAAAGGTAATAAGGAAGTATCCTTTAA
>CANCXX010000056.1 GCA_947381965.1 uncultured bacterium | reverse complement strand
GTAATTTATTAACTCTATAGCTCTTGAGGCTATATCATTATTATACTAGGAGGAAACAGATGTGGTGTAAAAAATGTATGATTGTAATGAGGGCAGGTACAGAATATTATCCTAAGATAGATAATAAGGGGAAAGGGTATAGAAGATACTATGAGTGCAGAAGATGCGGTAAAAAAATTTTTACGAAAGAACCTAATTTACAGGAATGTATAAATAAAGGATTAGAGAAAAGTAGCGGTAAATAGTACATATTAAATCAGATTGGGTGTGATTATTATGAATCAAGAAGTAGAAAAACAAATAGAATCAGCAATTCAAGACCTTTATGCAAATAATCAATATAAACTAAAAAATATTTGTAATAAAATGATGGCAAAGTTTGGTGGACTTTCACAAAAAGACTATGATGAGTTCTATTCAAGAGCTGGAAAAGAAATTGCTGTTGCAAAATTTAATAAAAGATATAATCCATTAAAAGAGAAAACTGCTTTAGATTTTCTTTCCGGTGTGATTAGAAGAGCTGTTTTGAAAGAAATAAAGGACAGGAACAGAATAAAAAGGCAAGCTATCATTGAAACAGAAGAAGATGATGAGTATGGAAATACTATTAAAAGAAAGGAATATGTGCCTGCAATTTCAATAGATACTCCTATTGGTGATGACTCTGGGATGACGATTGGAGACACCCTACAATCTGATTTTAGTATGGATGATATTTTGTTAAATATGGATAAGTGTCAAGACGAACGAATAGAAAGGTATCTTGGCAGTTTGCCTAAAACAACACGGGAAGTCATTGAAATGAAAATGAGAAATATCTCGGTTAAAGAAATAAAAAACAGATTAGGCTTATCTGATAACGAATATAATACTCATATCAATAATGCAAGAATGAATGAAAATATTGGGTTGTTTACCAAACGCTCTAATAGACACAAGGAGGAAAAAAAAGTGAATAATATAATGCCTATTGATGTAACAGACAATTATAGAATGGATAAGTTTCCGCTTGGTAGTCTGTTGGACGATATGAGAGATGGAAAAATTAATAAAAGGCATATACTGCAGCGAAAAGCGTTTCAATGGACAGAAAGGCAAAAGAATAAATATCTTACAAGGGTTTTAAATGGACAACCAATTCCCGAAATTGTGATCTGTGAACAGAATATAAAAGGAAAAAAGAAATCTCATTTAATAGATGGATTGCAGAGATTATCATATGCAGAACTATTTAGGGCAGATGGAATAGTAGTGAAGCTTGATGGAGCTGAATTTTATGAAATTCCATATAAACAATATAAATATGACAGTAAAAATAACATTATGCTTGATGAAGATGGAGATGCTTTATTTGAAGAAAAAATTTTCAATGTTATAGGAAAGAAGTTTAGTGAGTTCCCACAATTTTTAAAAGAACGGTTTAATAAATTTAACATTAATGTAATAACATATTTTGACTGCACGGATGATCAAATTGCTTATCATATCAGAAACTATAATAATCAGGAGGGGATGAATAAAAATCAATATGAATTTACAGGACTGGACGTAAATATTGCGGAAAAGGTAAAATTAATTTCCGATAAACATCCATTTTTTAAAGATAACTATGGTAAATATATTGAAAAAAATAAAATAAAAGGGGATATTGATAAGGTTGTTATAGAAAGTATCATGGCCATTAACTTTCCAAATGATTGGAAAAAAGAAGTTAAAGATTCTTTTGAATTTGTAAATAAGAATGTTACGGATTGTATGTTTGATACCTTAAAAAATAGTCTTGATCGGCTTTCAAAGGTTATTGATAAAGAAGTTAAAAATATGTTTACAACTGTAAATTCTCCGGTATGGTTTGCAGTTTTTGAAAAATTTAAAGAATTAAATGTGGAGGATGTAAAGTTTAAAAATTTTGTTAAGTACATTGGTGACAATCTTGATAATTTAAAAATTAGCGATAAGTTGTTTGCTGAAATATATAAGAGCAAAAGTACCAGAGACAAATCTATTGTGATTGGGAAAATCAATGGACTTGTAACTTTGATGTATGAGTTTTTACATATTGATGAGATGGATAACACAAACAAAAGCATAGAAACTTTTATAGCCCAAAATCTTAATATGAATATTGATACAATATATGAAAATATGGATTTCTACGAGAATTGTTTAACGGATTTAACTGACAAAACAATAAGGGATGGATCAAAACTTCTTAATAAAGAAAATCATGATTCGTTACTTGCAATGTTTATATATTCGTTTGAAAATAATGTTGAAATACAGGAATGGCTTACAGAGTATGCAGAAAAGAATAATACATATTATATAGACCAAAAGGAAAACTTTTTACATATGAAACAAGATTTTAAGCAATACTGTAAAGAACATAAAATAAGCGCATAAAAGGGGGAAAGTAAGAGAATGTGGTGTAAAACGTACCCCATATTTTGCACCAATCCATGAACTAATGAATATACTGTATTCCGGAGATAAATGTTAATCCTATATTCCAGTCTGAATAGACTGTTGATGTAATATTTTATTCCCGTGGGTAATGAATATTTAAGAGGTGATATTATCCGGCGTATCAGATGTCCCATAATCGGTGGCATGGATATGGTTGGAGAAGAGTAGATAAAGTCAATTCAATAGGTATGAAATGATCTGTGTAAACAGTCTTATGAACATAAGGATGTCTGGCGAAGCCTGATATCTGTTGTTTGGTATCTATGTTTGATTTTATTTTACTCTTGTTATTGTTTTCATCTTGTGTGATTAACCGCAGAGTAAAATCTGCGGTTTTTTGTGTGTCTGGCTGGAACATGTGAAAGGAGGTGTAAGCTTAATGGTTTACACGAAATGTATTTAAAGGTAACACAAATATTGCGTCTTTAATTAAAACCGAAAACTAAAAATCGGTCAAGTTAGGGATAGCGTGTTTTGGTTCTTCAGTGTAGACAAATCTGGATATGATTGAAAATATTCGGATTGTATGGTAGTATAGAGATACAAAATGGAAGGGAAAACAGGTGGGAAGATTTACAGTGACGGAACAGATAGACCAGAAACATCAGGAAGATTTACAGAGGCTAAGAGGTTTTCGCCTGCTTGATGATGATTTCCTCACAAAGTGTTTTGAGGGAGATACGGCAAGCATAGAACTGGTATTGCAGATTGTACTGGAAAAGCCGGATTTAAAGGTGCTGGACGTCCGCACCCAGGTATTTGTGGAGAACCTGCTGAACCGTTCGGTGAGGCTGGATATCCTGGCTACGGACAGCACAGGGGCAAAACTGAACGTGGAGGTACAGCGCTCCGACAAAGGAGCCGGGAGAAAAAGAGCCAGGTACAACAGCAGCATGATGGACGCAAACCTTTTGAAGAAAGGCGAGGACTTCGACAAGCTGCCGGAAACGTGGGTAATCTTTATCACAGAGAATGACGTAATGGGAAAAGGGCTGCCGCTCTATCCGATTGAGCGGTGCTTTTTAGGAACCGGGGAAAGATTTGAGGACGGTTCGCACATACTGTATGTAAATGGCGCTTACCGTGGAGATACGCCAATCGGGAAGTTAATGCATGACTTCTCCTGCACAGACGCAGCGGATATGTACTATGGGACACTGGCGGACAGGGTGAGATTTTTCAAAGAGAGCAAGGAGGGAATCGAGATTATGTGCCGGGCTATGGAAGATATGAGGAATCAGACATTGAAAGAGGGAATGATAAATGTTGCAAAGAAAATGCTGGAAGATGGGACAATAACGCTTGAAAAGATTGCGGAATTTGTTGGCCTTTCAGTTGACGAAGTGAGAAAATTGAAAACAGACCAGAATATGTAAATGGCACTAATGAGCCAGGAATCGAAAAACAGGTTCCTGGCTCTATTTTTTTGCCCCGAAATGTAAATTTTTGTGAATTTGATTAAAATGTCCTTTACAAAACGTCACTGGAGTTACCTGATTTAATGAAGAAAAATAACAGGGAGATAAGAAAGGAAGATTTTACAGGGAAGCTTGAATTTCAAAATATATCCTTTCAGTATTCTGGAAGCTCTTATCCGGCCCTGAGGAATGTTACATTTAAATTAAAGCCTGGTCGTAAAATAGCGGTAGTAGGAATGAATGGAAGCGGAAAGACTACTTTAGTAAAGCTTTTGTGTCGGATGTATGACTCTGATGCAGGAAAGATTCTTTTAAACGGAGTGGATATCAGGGAATATGATTATAAGTCTTATATGAAATTATTTTCCGTAGTATTTCAGGATTTTAAATTATTGGCATTTTCGGTTGGAGAAAATGTGGCAGGCCCAGGCAAGATACTATGAGGATAGCGGCGTTGCAATAGGATGATTAGACAAAAGTAAATTTGTTTTGGAGTAATCCGTATCTGTATGGTATAATTTAGGAAAATGATTTGCGGAGGGAAACCTGCAATGGAAGTAGTAGTATATGAAAGCATTCCGGACTGTGCAAGAGAAATCAGGAAGCAGGTGTTTGAGGATGAACAGGGATTTCAAAATGAATTTGATGAAAAAGATGCTATCTCTACACATATAGTATTATTTGATAAGGATAAGGTGCCTGTTGCTGCTTGCCGTATATTCCATGATGTAGAGAAGGATTCCTACATACTTGGAAGGCTGGCGGTGGTCAAAGAATATCGTGGTAAAAATATAGGCTCTGTTGTTGTCGGGGAGGCGGAACGGTATGTGCATAAGAAGGGCGGAAAACGCATAGCGTTACATGCCCAATGCAGGGCATCTGCCTTTTATGCGAAATTAGGCTATACAGAATTTGGCTCTATAGAGGAGGACGAGGGATGCCTGCACATATGGATGCGCAAACATCTTTGAGAAGATTCTGGTGTAAAAAAGTTATGGGGGATAGCTTGCAGGAATAAGGAAAGTTATAGCAGACAGGAGGCAAACACTTTGGTATTGTATTATACGGGAACAGGAAACAGCGAATATGTAGCAAAGAAAATCGGGGAACAGGCAAAAGATGAAGTCGTCAACCTGTTTGAAAAAATCAAAGGGCATGACTATTCAGAAATACATTCAACCAGGCCAGTTGTATTTGTTTATCCCACTTATGCGTGGCAGATGCCAAGGATTCTCAGGGATTTTATCCTGCGGACTTCATTTACAGGAAGTAAATGTGCCTACTTCATAGCAACCTGTGGAGACAGCATGGGGAATATGCCCAAATATTTGAAGCAGCTTTGTGAACAGAAGAAATTTACTTATATGGGATGTGCCGAAGTCGTCATGCCGGAAAATTATATCGCAGTGTTCAATGCCCCTGAAAGAAATCAGGCCGTTAAGATCATTAGAAATGCTGACATTGTTATAGAAAATATTGCTGATGTCATAAAGCATAACGGTACGATACCGGAGAAAAAAGTCGGTGCTTTCGCAAAAGCGAGCAGTGGGATAATCAATACATTATTTTACCCTTTAGTAGTAAGCGCAAAGAAATTTTATGCCACGGATGCCTGTATTGGATGCGGCAAGTGTGTTGATGTCTGCCCTTCAAATAATGTAAGCTTAAAAGACGGCAAGCCTGTCTGGGGCAATCAGTGTACCCATTGCATGGCCTGTATCTGTAAATGCCCGAAGGAAGCTATCGAGTATGGGAACAGGAGCAAGGGCAAACCAAGATACCAGTGCCCGCTGTAGATAATGCAAATATCAGAGAAAGAAGAAACGCACATATGATGAATGGGATTATTGAAATTGATGTTCATGGAAAGGATGTTGAATTGGCGATTGTGGAAATAAGGAAGCATCTTGGTAATGCAAAACCAAGCGTATACCGAATCCGCATCATCCATGGATTCCATGGCGGCACAAGAAGCCGGGATGGTATATGGGATGAGTTCAGCTACGGCAGGGAGCCGAAAGTGAAAAGAATCACCATGGGGGATAATCAGGGAATTACGGAACTTGTATTGCGGGAGTATTAAAATAGTCATAAACAATTAAGAAACAGTGCCAGTACAAATAAATGGAAGGAGACAGAGCCTATGAAAAACATACTGGTTATACAGGGCGGCGGAAGGCCGAAAGGGAATACTGCCCAGCTTGTGGAGCATTTCATCAAGGGAGCAGAGGAAGCGGGACATAAGACAGAGCTGATCTCTCTCCTGAAAAATGAAGTAAAGGGCTGCCTTGGCTGTAACGCCTGTCGGTACGGAAAACCCTGCATCCAGAAAGATTCATTTAATGATATTATTCCAAAAATAAAAAGTGCGGACTGTATCGTCTTTGCATCACCCTTGTATTTCTGGACTGTCTCTTCAAAGATCAAGGCTTTTATCGAGCGGTTTTACTGTATCGCTGAAGAAGACCCGGCTCCGCCCCTTGGCAGGTATGAGAGTTATCCGGTAAAAGACTGCGTACTGCTGATGACTTCCGCTGACAACTTTTTTTGGACGTTTGAGCAGGCAGTGTCATACTATAAATTTGCGTTGGTCAATTACATAGGATTCCACGATAAAGGGATGCTCCTTGCCGGAGGATGTGGAGATACCAACGGGAAACCGAAGATTGAGAAAACCGATTATCTAAAACAGGCATATGAGTTTGGAAAGAAGATTTATTAGGGTGGCAGGAAAAATACAGTCCGGGAAGCTATAAATTGAAATTGGAGGAGGATATGGCATGAAAGAAAGGATTAACGTTACAGAATACGCACAGATGATTACGGAAGCACTGCCGAAGGGGATTCTGCTCAATACCCAAAACACCAAATTTAACAGCATGGTGATAGGGTGGGGCGCATTAGGAACGGTGTGGGGGAAGCCTGCATTTACGGTATATGTGCGGGAACACCGCTATACGAAAGCACAGATTGACGCTGCAAAAGAATTTACAATCAGTGTTCCTTTAGGACAGCCTATCCCATCCATAGCGAAAGTATGCGGTATGCAGTCCGGGAGGGATATTGATAAAGAAGCGGAAGCGCACCTGACACTGGATGAACCGGAGAAAATAAGTGTGCCGGGAATCAGGGAGTATCCTCTGACGCTGGAATGTAAGGTATTATATTCCCAGAGACAGGAGCTTAAAAGCATCCCAGATGATATAAGGGAGAAGATGTACCCGCAGGACGTTGACGGAACATATCCCATGGCTAACAGGGATGTACATACGGCATATATTGGTGAGATTGTTGCGGCATATATAATCAAATAAGCAGCGCAGACTAAAGTTGGGAGGTTATCTCATAGCAATAACAAAACTATCCTGCCTTTACGCTACCCACGATAATACACAGCATGTACATTCCCATATCGTTTTCAACAGCGTTTCATGGCTTACCGGGAGAAGTACTGTTACGAAAAAGGAGATTGGGCGAGGGGGATTCAGCCGATTGTCAATGAACTCTGCAAGGAGTACGGCCTTTCCACACAGGACATTGAGGTAGTAACTGAAGAAAAACCGGTAAAGAAATGGGATAAAACAAAACAGGGTATTTTCAAATGGAATCGCCAGATCAGGTTGGATGTGGAGGATTCCATTTCTTTTGCCAACAGTTATGAAAATTTCCTGAAATTAATGGAGCTGAAAGAATATGAGATAAGGCGGCAATCCGGGGAGGCTTATTTAAAGCCTATGGGAGAAAAAAGGTTTATCAGGCTGACAGATATTTCAGATTATTATGCAAAGGAATCCATAGAGAGCCAGATTGATGGCATTTTTCATCTGTGGAGAATGTGGCTGTGCCGGAAAGGGTTTCAGCATTATATTTTACTTATCTTGGAGAGGAATATGTGGATTTCAACCGATTTGAATTATTGTAAATTAGGTAATTGCGAAGCAAGTTTGTAAAATTGATTTCATTAAGTAAAAATCCAACATAGCCGGATTTTCAGAGGGAGGGGGGTAGATAACGGAATTTTATGGTATAGAAATAAAGCAGATAGCGGTATCTGCCTGTAAAACAGTATGCGGCCCATAAGATTATGCAATCAATGGTTTTAAGCTGCGGATATATTGGTGTTTATGGATCTTGTCAGCAACCATTATGGTGACAAGCTGTGCAATCCTGGTAAGCAGTAAATCAGCGTGCAAAGTCTTTTCATTTCGGGTTTTGCGTCCGGCAACACAAAAGCTGTCCTTGAAATGGTTAATTGATTTTTCTACATTCACACGGATTTTGTAGGTGACATTCCATTCCTGTGTACCACGCAGCGTTCCGGGATAAGCACGCAGATTTTTCTCCGGATAAAGATAAAACATCCTGACGCAGGAAGATTCCGTACAAGGGTCTTCACAATGGCAGACGCGTTTTGACTTCTTTGTAAGTTTGTCGAATTTCCATTTCATTTTGGAATAGACAAATTTCATGATAGGGGGACCACAGCGCAAATAGGATTTACTCCCTTCCCGTTTCATTGGAAGAGAAGGATCCTTGGGACAGCAGGGAATACTATTTTCATTTAAGGGACAGTCGGCTTGTGGAAGAGAAATTCTTCCGCTAAGCGGAATATATGCTTTCTCAATGGATGTTTCCTGAAGCAGGTATTTATAAATTTCAACGGAATCGAAAGCGGCATCTCCAAGAAAAATTTTTGGATTGATAAGCGGATGTTTTTGAAAGAAATCTATTAATACAGGAATGAGTGCTTTAGAGTCCGCAAAGCTTTTATCCTCATCCGGGGAGTCGGATTTCTTTTCAACGATGATTTCAGGGTGAGAATTGAGAAAGTCTTTGTTGTAAAAGTAAATATCCCTGACAATTCCAAGCCCATTTGTGACGATGCCAAACTAATAGGCAAAACAGAAATACCCATTAATGTACATCTGCCAGATAGCCGGATTCGCGGCTGCGTGGGAAGGCATGGAGCCATAAGCAGCTTTATAGGGATCATAGGAATCATCAATGTTATGGGCTTTCTGAAAGGCTTTGAGTTGCCTGATGATACGGTTGGCATATTTGGGATTGTTTTCAGTTACCCATGCTTCAATACCAGAAGTGTCAAACAAAACCATGGCAGCCTTGTCTGCATCAATCCGTTGGCATATCGGTTCGGTCAAATCGGCAAGATGGTCGAACATGGATTGTAAGTCCGATAAGAAATCCTGCTTGAAGCGGGTGAATTTAGAAGTATCCGGGACAACATCTAAACCGCAGAAACCCCGTAATTCCTGGGAGTATTTAAGAAAAACAATCAGGAGGGATGTTGCTTCATATCCTGATATAATAATCATTGCTCTAATGATGGTTCCTGGATGCCCGGCTCTGCAAAAAGTAGGCTTCCAGGAACTTTTTCTTTCTCTGTAATAATGTTATTATATCGGTTAATTCTGTGACAGGCAATCAGGGTAATTATAAGACAGAAAAAATGGGGAGCAATATCAGTTTATGATGGGGAGCGACAGGGATTATGAAGTGGACGGTATGAAAGGCTTTATTTTCACCAGCAAGAACGGACGCCCCTTGTAGCCCAGCGCAGTTAACAACGCGCTTTACAATATCGTGGATGCCTATAATAAGCAGGAAGCGGTGAAAGCGAAAAAGGAGCACCGCAAGCCGGAGATGATGCCAAGAATATCAGCCCATATTTTAAGGCATACAGGATGCACCAGAATGGCGGAGCGAGGGATGGATGTAAAGGTATTGCAGTACATCATGGGGCATGCAAATATAGCGGTCACTATGGAAGTCTATAACCATATCACGGAATATGCGAGAATAGAAAAGGAAATATTAAAGATGGAAGACCTGATGGTTGTATAAGTTACAAGACGTTATCTGATGAAACCAGATACGGAGCCGTACCCCCAATTTTTTCACAAATGGGGTATAAATGGAGTATAACATCCGTTATTTGACGTTTTACAGAAATTTAAGAACCCACAAACTCGCATAAACACTGGGTTTACAAAAATTTGCTGAAAATTTTAGCACTCACCTCTTGACAGTGGAGGGTGCGTTCCGACTTGTTTCATAGTGTGTCGTAAGTGCCTGTTTTACGGGACTTATGACATATCCTATCATTTGTCTTGGTTCATCAAAAGTCGTCATTTTGTGGGAAAATGGTGTAGTAAATGGTGTACCGGATGAATGGCGGGAGGGTGTCTTGGGTGTAAGTGATTTTCGATTCTGATTTATGCTTTTCGTGTTAAGATTTCAGAAAAATCAGATTGTGAGTCCTTGCACGATAGGATATAATAATAGTAACTTAATGATGAGATGGCAAAAGAAGAGACAGTCAAGAAGGCGGTGATTAGATGGCTGGAGAAGAAATACGGCAGGACAGCAGGACCGTAGAGCAGATTGTTGACGGTATGAGTCTATTTGATGACGATCTTATGTCTATGGTGTTTGATGGTAATATAGAAGCAACGGAGCTTCTGTTAAAGATTATACTGAAAAAGGACGATATTCAAGTTATAAGCGTTGTAGGGCAGAAAGAATTGCAAAGTCCTGTGGTTGGTGGGCGGGATATCCGCTTGGATATTCTGGCAAAGGATAGCACGGGAAAGCATTATAATGTAGAGATACAGCAAAAGCCGGAGGGAGCGCACATACGCCGCGCCAGATTTAACAGCAGCATGATGGATTCCCGGATGTTGAAAGCCGGGCAGGAGTTTTCAGAACTTCAGGATTCGTATATGGTGTTTATCACCCGGACGGATATCTTTAAGCGGGGGATTCCGATTTATACGATCAATCGTCACTTTGAGGAAACGAATGAGTTATTTGACGATGGTTCTCATATTGTGTATGTGAATGGAAACTATAAGGGAGACGATACGATTGGCAGATTGATGCATGACTTTGGCTGTAAGGAAGCGAAGGATATGTATTATTCGGAACTGGCGAAAGGGGTAAAGCATTTTAAGGAAGAAGGAGGTCGGAAGAGGATGTGTGAAGCGGTTGAGAAATATGCGAAAGACTATGCAAAAGAATATGCAGAAAATGCAAGATTGAATAGTCTTTTGGAGTCCATAAAGAATTTGATGGATTCCATGAAGTGGTCTGCAGAGCAGGCTATGGCGGCTATGAAGGTATCTGATGCGGATAGGGCTATGCTTTTGAAGGAATTGTAAATTAGTGTAGATTAAAGTGGAACGGAGACCGAGAAAGAATGTGTGAAGCGGTTGAGAAGTATGGGGATAGAAGAGCAGAAAGTGCAAGGTTAAATATTCTGCTTGAAAATGTGAGAAATTTGATGGAATCTATGAAATGGTTTGCGGAACAAGCTATGTCGGCAATGAAAGTATCAGAGGCGGATAAGGCTGTGCTTTTGAAGGAATTGTGAGTAATAAGTGAAATATGGCATCGTAATATATGGTGCTACTTTCGTAAAGATTCATGTAGAGTGTGTCGAGTTCTATAGTTTCATGGTAAATTGGTGCTATATTAGTGGGGAGAAATCCAACATATAGGAAAGGTCAATAACTTTTTAGTTATTGACCTTTTAATAACTTTAAAGTATAATTTATTTATGGTAGGAGGAAAATAAATTTGTACGAGATTTATTTTTATAAAGATAAAAACGGAAAAGAACCGGTAAAGGAATATATAGCAGGATTGGCAGCAAAGAAAGATAAAGACAGTCGGATTAAGCTGAACAAAATCATGGATTATGTAAAAACTCTTAGTGAGTATGGTACGAGAGCCGGGGAGCCATATATAAAACACATTGATGGGGATATATGGGAATTGCGGCCATTGAGAGACAGGATTTTATTTGCTACATGGGACGGCAGCGGCTTTGTCCTATTACATGTATTTATGAAACGAACACAAAAAACATCGCATAAGGAGATAGAGCGGGCAAAACGGAATTTAACCGATTATAGAGGGAGGAAACATCATGAGGAATAATAAAGAATATTCACAAGCTGTAACACAGGCGAAAGAGAATCTGGCAGATTTGAATGAGCGGGGAACGGAAGCTGTTGGCGGAAATGTTCTTGAATTTATGGAAAGCATTTTTACCAAAGATGAAATAGTAGAGAGCGAACTGAGGGTGTCTATTATTGGGGAACTGATAAAAGCAAGGCAGGAAAAGGGGATAAGTCAAAAAAAGCTGGAGGAATTAAGCGGGGTTAAACAGCCTGTCATTGCAAGAATGGAAAAGGGTAGTAGCAGTCCGCAGCTGGACACGATCTTGAAGGTACTAGCACCATTGGGAAAGACGTTAGCAGTGGTTCCATTGGAAACTGTAAATGAAAAAGCTAATCCCCCAGCTATGCTGGGGAGAATAGAGTAAGCTGTAGCGAAAAAGATATTATAAAAAAGCCTCCTATGGTAGTATGAGAAAGGTGTCGCAAGCCAATCTCAAGAATAGGAGGCGGTTCAAATGAACAGTAAAAGTTTATCACATACGAGATGGAAATGCCAGTACCATATCGTATTCATACCTAAATATCGAAAAAAGAAATTATTCGGACAGCTGAAGCTCGATGTTCGGGAGATACTAAGTACATTGTGCAAATACAAAGGGGTGGAAATCATAGAAGGAGCCGTGTGCGCCGATCATGTACATATGTGCGTGAGCATACCGCCGAAGATAAGTATTTCGAACTTTATGGGATACCTGAAAGGGAAGAGTACGCTAATGATCTATGACAGGCATCCGGAGCAACAGAGCAAATTTCCAAAAAAGAAAAAGTCGATGTTGGGGATAGTTTATATTCGGTAAGATGTTTGATTTTTCATAATTATGGCAGTATTCCTTCTGCGGCAAGAGAATTAATAAAATCTATAAATGATATTTTTGAAAAGGTCGTTATTGAGTTACTGATTACATTTGACAGGTCTTGTTTAAAATAGGTAATTTAATAATTGTAAAAAATGAGAGTAATAACCCTTGCATCTAAAGCTGCATCTTTCCTAGGTATATGAGGAACGGAAATCTGAAAAGATTTGCCACTTTTGCCACTACATAGATTTTAAAACTACATTATTTTTGTGTGATTTTAAAGGCATTTTATATTGGGAAATGTGCGAACGGCTTCTGCATGGAGTTGGATGAGAAACTTTGGACAGCGCTGCTTGACCATGCCACGATCTATGCATTAAAGGGACATAGACGTTTTAGAACTGGAAATATTGTTGTGAGTGTGACAGGAAATCCCGAAGGTAGAGATTTGATTTATGTTGGAAATGTGATGTTTACGTTTAATGGTAGAAAATTATATGATTTAGTTGATGTAGAATACAAGAAGTATAGAAATGATGTTTTTCTTTTATTGAGAATGAGTTATTTAATCATAATTGCACGGTTCAAAGTACAAATGTTGTGCGAAGGCATTTTTGATCAAGATAGGGCTTTGGCGCGGAAACTATATTAAGAGGATAAGAGTCAATTGAATCTAAGTTTAAATGATAAAATGGAGGGAATACATATGTCATCAGCTATAGGGAGAGAATTGTTGCGTGGAATACAGAGCGGTATGCAGGAGATGGAACAGGAGAGGGTAAATGATGAAGTGTTTCAAATCCAACAAATGGATATAACAAGGGCGGCTGCGGCTCTGCTTGATGCGAATGTAGAGGAAGAAAATATCGAAAGGCTTTTGTGCAAATATTGGGATTTGCGGCCAAGCGAGGCACATAGATTCATCCGGGAAGGTGAGGAGGAACGAAAGATATAACGTGAAATCTGAACTTCGTTCTGGATTTTTTGTTTGGAAAGTGTGTGCATTTATTTATGGAAATGCCGAGAACGCAGACCTAGAAATATCCTCTTGCAAATCCAGAGCGTTTGTGCTAGCATGTAACCGTTGAACAAATAAAACATTAATCCAGAAGGAAAAGAAGGGCTTACCATGCAGAAAAATACAACAATCCATAACAGAATAATGAAACTGACGATCAAAGGTATGTCACTCCGTGCGTCTTACAGATAGAGCTTTATTTTGTTGCGCCTATAGAAAGTTCCGACAATGATTCTGAATATTTCTATTGTTCCGCACTGTATAGATAGTAGAAGTGTGACAAGCACCTTTGGGGTGCTTTTTTTGCGCCCATTTTTACAGGGAAAAGGAAAAGAAAGATTATGAAAACAGTAAATGGCATTTACGCCGAAGCGAAGATTTTTACAGATGATGTAGAAGATTACGCTCTGGCGCAGGTAAAAATGATATGCGATAACGAAGTCGCAGAGGACAGCACGGTCTGCATGATGCCGGACATCCATCCGGGGAAGGTTGCACCGATCGGACTTTCCATGACAATCACGGATAAGGTGATCCCGCAGCTCTTAGGTGTCGATATCGGCTGTGGCATGACCTGTGTAAAACTGAATAAGAGTAATGCGGAGTTCCAAAAGTTGGACAGGGTGATCCGGGAGAATGTGCCGTCCGGCTTTACCGTCCGTAAGGACGCTCACCATATGGCGCAGGAATTTTCTTACGAAGGACTCCATTGCATCCGCCATATCAACAGGCAGAAAGCGGACAGGAGCCTTGGCACACTTGGCGGCGGTAACCATTTCATCGAGTTGGATGAGGGTCATGACGGCAGCCTGTATCTTGTGGTGCATACCGGGAGCAGGCATTTAGGAGAGGAAGTGGCGGCGTATTACACGAAACTTGCCAATACCAGCCTGAAAGAGCAGGGAAAGGAAGTTCCCTACTACATGAGTTATCTGGAAGGGGAGAATAAGATCGCTTATCTGGAGGATGTGCAGACCATCCAGTGCTACGCCGAATGGAACAGGAAGATCATTGTCAGGGAGATATTAAAAGGCATGAAGTGGAAAGTGGCAGAGCAGTTTTCCGTACCGCACAACTATCTGGATGATTCCGGCATACTCCGCAAAGGTTCTATCTCTGCGAAAAAGGGAGAATCGGTGGTCATTCCGGCAAATATGCGGGACGGGATCATCTTAGGCATGGGAAAAGGCAATGCAGCGTGGAATTACTCTGCGCCGCATGGTTCCGGCAGAAAGTTAAAACGTGATGATGTGAAAAACAAATATACGGTATCGGAGTTTAAAAAGGAAATGAAGGGTATCTATAGCAGTTGCGTCAGCGTAGATACTTTAGACGAAGCGCCCTTCGCTTACCGTTCCATAACGGAGATTGCGGAGCAGATTAAAGATACCGTGGAGATTACGGAAATATTGAAGCCTGTCTATAATTTCAAGGCAGGGAGCAGAAAGTAGGGAGAAAAGATTTATGATAGTACAGATCAGTGCAGGACAGGGACCGCCCGAGTGCCAGCTTGCGGTGGCAAAGCTTGAGCACTACACATGGGACATGCTCATAGTGATGTGACGATGGATGTATATAATCATATCGCGGGCAGAGAGGATGTCAGAGAGGAAGTGGAGCGGTACTCACTGGCAGTAGGTGGCTGAGTGCTTACACAAAAAAATAAAAAATGGTGTAAATTTGGTGTAAAACACCTGTTATCTTTGAAAAACAGAAATTTTGAAACCTGCAAACCCGCATAAACACTGGGTTTGCAAAAATTTTATAAATTTATTAGCACTCACCTCTTGACACTGCTAACAAACAGTGTTATATTCACACTATAACAAATCAAAACAGTAAATAAGTGATTAATCAAACGGATATAATGTAAATGATTTATATTTGCCATGTAAAATATAAATTCATCTGCATATCAGATATTCGCAAAGAACAGAGAGGAGCGCTTATGAACATATCAAAGTTTACACAAAAGTCTATGCAGGCGGTGGAAGGCTGTGAGAAGCTAGCCTATGAATATGGCAATCAGGAAATAGAGCAGGAGCATCTTTTATACAGTCTGCTTACCATAGATGACAGCCTGATTTTAAAGCTGGTTGAAAAGATGGAGATTAATACCCAGTACTTTGTAAATAAAGTTGAAGAACTCTTAAATAAGAGAGTAAAGGTACAAGGGGGGAAGGTTTATGTAGGACAGGATTTAAATAAAGTGTTGGTGTCTGCGGAAGATGAGGCGAAAGCGCTTTCTGATGAATATGTTTCTGTGGAGCATTTATTTCTTGCCATGATTAAACATCCTAACAAAGCCATTAAGGAATTGTTTAAGGAGTTTGGAATTACCAGAGAACGATTTTTACAGGCGCTTTCTACCGTACGGGGAAATCAGCGTGTCACATCCGACAACCCGGAAGCCACGTATGATACACTGGCCAAGTATGGACAGGAACTGGTGGAAAAGGCAAGAGAACAGAAGCTTGATCCGGTAATAGGCAGGGATAGTGAAATCAGAAATATCATTCGTATTCTTTCCCGGAAAACCAAAAATAATCCTGTGCTTATCGGCGAACCAGGAGTTGGGAAAACGGCGGTGGTGGAAGGTCTGGCTCAACGTATCGTCAGGGGAGATGTGCCCCAGGGATTAAAGGATAAAAAGATATTTGCCCTGGATATGGGGGCGCTGGTCGCCGGAGCAAAATACCGGGGAGAGTTTGAGGAGCGTCTGAAAGCGGTTCTTGAGGATGTAAAGAAGAGTGACGGACAGATTATTCTTTTTATAGACGAGCTGCACACGATTGTTGGGGCAGGAAAGACAGACGGCGCTCTTGATGCGGGGAATATGCTCAAACCCATGCTTGCAAGGGGAGAGCTGCACTGTATTGGCGCCACCACATTGGATGAATACAGACAATATATCGAAAAAGATGCTGCACTGGAGAGAAGGTTCCAGCCGGTGATGGTGCAGGAACCGACAGTGGAGGATACGATTTCTATATTAAGAGGGTTAAAGGAACGTTATGAGGTATACCACGGAGTTAAAATTATGGATAATGCACTTGTAAGTGCGGCTATTCTTTCTAACCGTTATATTTCAGATCGTTTTCTCCCGGACAAAGCAATTGACCTGGTGGACGAAGCCTGTGCGCTTATTAAGACGGAACTGGATTCTATGCCAACGGAACTGGATGAATTGCAGCGGAAAGTGATGCAGATGGAGATTGAGGAGACTGCCCTGAAAAAGGAAGATGACAGGTTAAGTCAGGAGAGGCTTGAAACACTGCAGAAAGAACTGGCAGAGTTGAAAGAAGAGTTGAATAACCGGAAGGCACAGTGGGAGAATGAAAAATCATCTGTAGAAAAGCTTTCCAGGCTTCGCGAGGAAATTGATTCAGTGGGAAGCCAGATTGAGATTGCCCAGCGGGAAGGAGATTACGAAAAGGCGGCAGAGTTAAGCTACAGCAGACTTCCCTCCCTTAAAAAGCAGTTAGAAATAGAAGAAGAACAGGTAAAAAATAAAGATTTATCGTTGGTACATGAGAGTGTGTCAGAAGATGAGATTGCAAGAATTATATCCCGCTGGACAGGTATTCCGGTGACGAAGCTGACAGAGAGCGAGAGAAATAAAACGCTTCATTTGGACGAAGAGCTGCACAAACGGGTTGTGGGGCAGGAGGAAGGCGTTACCAAGGTGACAGAGGCCATTATCCGTTCCAAGGCAGGTATCAAAGATCCGGCTAAGCCGATAGGTTCTTTTCTGTTTTTAGGACCAACTGGTGTGGGAAAGACGGAGCTTGCCAAAGCCCTTGCAGCAGCCCTGTTTGATGATGAAAATAATATGGTGCGGATTGATATGAGCGAATACATGGAGAAATATTCAGTATCAAGACTGATTGGAGCACCTCCCGGATATGTAGGATATGAGGAAGGCGGACAATTGACTGAAGCAGTCAGAAGAAAGCCTTATTCCGTCGTTCTTTTTGATGAGATAGAAAAGGCCCATCCGGATGTGTTTAATGTGCTTTTGCAGGTGCTGGATGATGGACGGATTACCGATTCCCAGGGACGGACAGTTGATTTTAAAAACACCATATTAATTATGACCTCCAATATAGGCGCTTCATATCTGCTGGATGGGATACATGCAGATGGTACTATCAGCAGCGAAGCGGAAAAAATGGTAATGGATGACCTGCGTGGTCATTTCAGACCTGAATTTTTAAACCGACTGGATGAGACAATTTTATTTAAGCCTTTGACTAAGGATAATATAGGTGGGATTATCAGGCTGATTATTGCAGATTTAAACAGACGTTTGTCGGATCGGGAATTAAAGGTGGAGCTTTCGCCGCAGGCAGAACAGTTTGTTGTGGAGAATGCTTATGACCCTGTTTATGGGGCAAGGCCTTTGAAGCGGTATATACAGAAATATGTTGAAACCCTTTCTGCAAAGCTGATTCTGTCAGATCAGGTTTTACAGGGCGATAGGATTTTAATTAGTCTTAAGGATGGGGAACTTATAGCGGAAGTGAAAAGATAATACTGTCTAACCAGGATGTGTTTGATGTTTGAAGAAGACATATGGTTGATTTGGGGCTGCTGTGCCGCTGGCATGGCAGCCTTATATTATTTTTTTATGAGGCTGATACTCTGCACACAGTATGTCCTAAAGGACGGACAAACAAAATCCAGCATATAATAATTAATTAGTAAAAAAGTTTTACTTAGTTATTGACAAAATAATAAAGAAATAATAACATACTAATAAAGTCAGTATTAATCAGATAGGTATGTATTCTGCACTTAGTAAGACTAATATACTAATTATAATTAAGGAAATGGGACCATGAATCAGCAGAGCATGAACGGAATGAACAAATATATTCTGTTAAAAAACATGATTATCCATGAACCGATCTCCAGAATAGAGCTAAGCAGGATGACTGGTTTAAGTAAAATGACGATAACCGGACTGGTAAAAGAATATATGGATGCCAATATTGTAAGGGAATGCGGGGCCGCTGATTCCACAGGAGGAAGAAAGAGAACCTATTTGCAGGTAATACCGGATGCGCTTTTAACCTTGGGCGTTTTTGTAAACAGAGATAATCTGTATGTTGGAATTATTAACTTAAAAGGTCAGATCTTACAGTCAGATAGCATTGAGCTTACTGCCATGGAAAATAATGATACTTTTCTAAAAAAACTGTATTTGCTGTGTGACAGGCTGATGAAAGAGGAAAAGGCCAAAAAGCTCTGGGGGGCAGGTATTTCCTGCGCAGGCCCGCTGCTGGCAAAGGATGGTGTGATATTAAATCCGCCGGATTTTAATCATATTCAAAGTCTTTCCATTGTAAAATGTCTGAAGGAAAGATATGACCTGCCTGTTTATTTACAAAATGATATGTGCGTGGCGGCTCTTGCGGAGGTCTATTTTGGCAATCGGAATCACTATGACGATTTTATATATGTGGGAATCTCATCTGGAATAGGCAGCGGTGTTATTATAAATGGCAGGCTGCATACAGGACATGGTGGGCTTGCCGGAATTATGGGACATATGATTGTGGAAAAGGATGGGCTTTTATGTGAATGCGGACAGAGAGGATGTCTTGAGAAATACAGCAGTACAAGGGCGGTTGTAAAGTGGGCAAAGGAGCAGGGGGCGGGGGAAACCCTGACCTGGACGGAACTGCTTTTGGGTGCGCTCCAGGGTGAGAAAGTCTGTGTACAGGCAATGGAAAGAATGGCAGATTATCTGGAAACCGCCTTTGCAAATATGGCCAATGCTTATGATACACAATGTTTTATTGTTGGTGGAGACTTACGCTTTTATCAGGAAACTATAGTAAAACGACTGGAGGAAAAGCTGAATGGAAACAGCTTTTCCTGGGGAGCAGAGAGAGACATCAGGGTGGAATCTTCCGCCTTTGTGGGAAATGCCCCTTTTATTGGTACGGCTGCCCTGGTACTGGAAGGAAATTTTTTGTCGGCGCAGGAGCATGGGCAGGTCCGTGATATACAGAGGAATTTATATGAAAATAGGGATTGATTTGGGAGGAACAACTGTCAGTGCAGGTCTTGTGAATGACGGAATGGAAATTGTAGAGAAAACAGAACAACTGTCCTGTTGCGAAGATGGGGCGGAGGCCGTAATGAGCCGGATGGCGGATATGATAGAAGCGCTTATAAAAAAAGCGGGACAGCATCCTGTTTCGTGTATTGGACTTGGATGTCCTGGAATTATGGACAGAGAAAGCGGGACAGTTATTTATTCTAACAATATTGGCTGGGAACAGGTACCAGTGGGACAGAACCTGAAAGAAAGGTTCCGTCTGCCGGTTTATGTGGAAAATGATGCCAACTGCGCTGCAGCAGGAGAATATTTGGCAGGGGCAGGACGGGGATGCAGTCCTATGGTTATGGTGACACTTGGAACTGGTGTTGGCGGCGGGGTACTTATAGACGGGAAATTGTATCTTGGCAAACATGGAAATGCCAGTATTTTCGGGCATATTTTGATGGAGAAAAATGGAAGAAGATGTACCTGTCAGAGAATGGGATGCTGGGAAAGCTATGCCTCTGCTAAAGCATTGCTTGAAATGGCTAAAAAGGAGGGAGTATTTGAAGGGATGGAGGAAAAGGCCAGTGGGCCCATTTTTTTTGAAAAACTGAAGAAAAAGGAGGAGCGGGCCCGACAGGTATTTGACAAATATACAGATTTTGTGGCAGAGGGAATTGCAGACTTAATTAATATTTTCGATCCCCAATGCGTGGTAATAGGCGGCGGGATCAGTGCCCAGGGGAACCTGCTTGTCTCTTCCATAAAAAACAAGGTAAAGGAAAAAATATTTTTTAGTGAAATGGACACAGCGCAAATTCTGTGTTCTCTGCTTGCCAATGATGCTGCAATTATAGGAGCGGCGAATCTGCCATTGGTCAGAAGACAGACAATACAACACAAAGCCAAATATATGGACTTGCCATGACAGACGGGGGAAGAAATGAAAACATCAAATTATGACAAATCACCCTGTACAATGGTTACAGGATTTGAGGGAGAAGTTTTTGCAGGATACGATGAAATTATCAGGGAATTAAAAGAAAAATGTAAAGGCAGAATGCGGACAGTTATTACAGTGGATTGTTATCCAGGGGTCAGACTCCAGGAAATTATCAATCATTTTAGAGAGGGACTTTCTCCTACAGAGGTGATAATAAGCGATGAGTGCAGTTTAACAGGAGAACAGATTACCCACATGATTGAAAGAGAGCTTACAGACGACCGGGTATTTGGTATTTTATCTTGCCGCGTTTTGGAGGAATTTTTTGACCCGATACAGCTTGCGCTTAAAAAAAAGCAGACAGAGCAAACCCAAAAGGGAATTATACTGATAATCGGAACAGGAGCCTGTCTTATTACAAAAGGAGACATTCTAATCTATGGGGACCTTGCAAGGTGGGAAATCCAGCTTCGCTACCGCAGCGGTGAACTGGGAAACTGGCGGATGGACAATTATGGAGAGGATGTCCTGCGTAAATATAAGAGAGGATTTTTTGTAGAGTGGCGGGTAGCAGACAGGCATAAACAGCAGTTAATGCCGGAAATGGATTATCTTCTTGACACAAACCAAAAGGAAAATCCCAGAATGATCACAAGGGGGGCTTTTATGGCTGGAATAGAGCAGACAGTGTCAGGGCCTTTCCGTGTAGTCCCCTATTTTGATCCGGGAGTATGGGGCGGGCAATGGATGAAGGAAGTATGCGGGCTCCCGTCAGAACAGAAAAACTATGCCTGGAGTTTTGATGGTGTTCCGGAGGAAAATAGTCTATACTTGAAGTATGGAAATATAATTGTGGAAGTGCCTTCTATTGATGTGGTATTTTTAAAGCCGGTGGAGCTTTTAGGTGAAAAAGTATATGCACGTTTTGGAAAAGAATTTCCTATAAGATTTGATTTTCTTGATACTATGGGAGGGCAGAATTTGAGTCTGCAGGTCCATCCTTTAACGGAATATATTCAGCAGAACTTCGGAATGCACTATACCCAGGATGAAAGCTATTACCTGCTGGACGCGGGAGAAGATGCGGTGGTTTATCTGGGTGTAAAAGAAGGCACGGACCCTGAAGCAATGATAAATGATTTGGAAAAGGCACAGCGGGGAGAAGGAGCTTTTCCGGATGAAAAATACATTAATCGTTTTCCGGCCAGAAAACATGATCATTTTCTGATCCCGGCGGGAACCATTCATTGTTCGGGTAAAAACTGTATGGTGCTAGAAATCAGTTCCACCCCCTATATTTTTACCTTTAAGCTTTGGGACTGGAATCGGTTGGGACTGGATGGACTGCCAAGACCTGTACACATTGGCCATGGGAAAAAGGTGATCCAGTGGGAGCGGGATACCGGCTGGGTGAAGAAAAATCTGGTTGGCCAGACAACGATTCTCAGAGAGGAAGAAACATTCCGGGAAGAACGCACGGGACTGCACGAAAGAGAGTTTATAGAAACAAGGAGACATTGGTTTAGGGGGAAGGTTTTCCATAAGACCCAGGGAAGCGTAAATGTGTTGAATCTTGTGGAAGGAAGAGAGGCGCTTGTGGAAAGTCCTGCAGGCAGTTTTGAACCCTTTGTGGTACACTATGCGGAAACCTTTATTATTCCGGAACAGATAAAGGAATATACTATAACCCCCTTTGGGGAAAGCGAGGGCAAAGAGATAGCCACAATAAAAGCCTATGTAAGGGTATAAAGATGAAAAAAAGAAAGGGGGAGTGAAAATGCAGATGCCAAATGATGCGAATATGCTTTTAAGTTATGTAAATTTAAAGCTCCGTGATTATTATTCCAGTCTGGATGCCATGTGTGATGATTTAGACGCTGACAGAGCTGAAATAGAAGAAAAACTGCAGGGGATTGGTTATTCCTATAACAGCCAGCGCAATCAGTTTGTATAAAAGCTGTATGGTCATAATGAAATGAGAAGGCGAGACCCTTTGGGCAGGGGATATCCGGAGGCATGATGGCAAATCAGGCGCATATAAATAGAATAAGTGCCAGGGAAAGAATGTTTTGTATGAATCTGAAAAAAAGAATAATATCCTGTATTGTCATTTTGTTACTGTTAGCGGCAGTTTGTATCATTGGACTGCTGCGCCAGAAAGAAGAAATTCCGGTTATGGGAAACACCCAGGAAATAAGAGACGGAAAGAAGATTGCCCTTACCTTTGATGACGGTCCCCATCCTTTCTACACGGAACAGCTCCTTAAGGGCTTAAAAGAGCGGGATGTAAAAGTTACATTTTTTATTACAGGAAAAAATGTGGAAACATATCCTGAAATTGTAAAGAAAATCCATGAGGATGGTGATTGAGTAATATTAATGACAAAAGAATAGAGAAATACTTAAAACACCATCCCGGTATCCTGCGGTTATTTCCCCTCCCATCTGTTCTGCCAGTTCCCTGGCGATGGACAGTCCAAGACCTGTAGACCAGATAGCAGCTTCTACCGTATAAAAGCGGTCAAACAATCGCATTACCTGCAGCTCATCCAGACGGGCGGCATGGTTGGAAAAAAGAATCTCTCCCTTTTCCGTTAATGTAATGTCTAAATCGCCATCGCTATATTTGATTGCATTGCTGATAATATTATCAAGAATACGGGATAAAGCGCCGGGGTTCAGACAACGTATGACTTTGGTTTCCGGCAGGGAGATTTTGGGAGTAATATGACTGTTTTTTAAAGCAGCGTAATAAGCGGACAGAATTTCTTCCAAAGCGCTGTTTAGTGATACATCTTCAAAAGAAGATCCTGTAAGAGTAAAACCAGTCCTCTGATATCGAAAAAATTCTTCTGTCAACTGTTTGAGAGCTTCTGTCCGGCTTTCAATAATAGACAGGTAGCGGAACGCTTCCTTTGGCAGATTTTCCTGTTTCAATAAATCCAGGTAGCCGCAAATGGCAGTAAGAGGGGTCCGCAGATCGTGGGAAACATTGATGATGGTTTCTCGGACCGCACGGTTTCCCTGCTGGAAGTGGAGCCGTTCACGGCGCAGGGTACGAAGCTGGCTGTTTAAGCTGTCAGCCAGTCTTCGCATGTAAATATCTCTGCTGGAAATAGAAAGCAGAGTGTTAGTGTCGGTGGAGAGAATAAGGGAAAGACTCTTTTCAATTTCCACAGCTGCTTTTTGGAGCAGGCGGATTTTGAGCCAGAAAAGAAAAATAATGCAAATCAGAACCCCTGTCAGAACCCACAAACCAAATAACATTTCATACCTCCACGCCACTTTCAATTATGTTCTAGGTAATTGCGAAACTTGAAGTTGTGGAAATATTCTGACAATATATTCCACT
>CANCXX010000055.1 GCA_947381965.1 uncultured bacterium | reverse complement strand
TGGCCATTTCCCTGTCCAGCAATTTCTCCGGGCATTCTTCCGGCAGGCTGCTGTTTCCAGTTCCGCAGCCTTCCCTCTTCATGCCTTATCAGTAGAGAAATTCCTGGCCATTTCCCTGTCCAGCAATTTCTCCGGGCATTCTTCCGGCAGGCTGCTGTTAATATTTAATATTGATGGCCGGACTTATTTTCCGGCACTATAAGTATGGTACAATCTCTGCTTTTTTATTCTCTGCTTTTTTATTTTTTTAAAGCAAAAAAGCCGGACATTCTCTGTCACAGCTTGTTTTCCTTTATATCACTTAAATAAGGCTATTTATTTTTTAGTACATTCGTAAACTTTGAACCAGTAACGTTCCACCATTATATCTGCCTTCTCCCAGACGGCAATTCCCGCATTTTTCCACTTTTCTATAATTTCGTCTCTGGCATTTCCACTGCCCAGAAACCATATATGTTCCTTTTCATCCAGCAGCTCCCTAAGCCGGGCAATTCCCTTTTCATCAGTAAATTCCCCTTCCACCAGCGGATGAACGGTTGGATACATTTCCTGAATCAGCGCCTCTGGTGTACCATACCATAAATAAGAATCACATGGAAGATAATAGGATATCACTGCCTGCGTCTGGTCAAAATTATATACTACAATATCCTCTTTTTCTATTTGGGCAATCGCTTCCCAGGCTTTGGTCATCTGCACCCGTTTCCACATCTCTTCTCCATAAAAAGAACGGTAATTCCGCAGCCCAATCAAAAGCAGCGCCCCCAGCACAGGAAACAAAATAATTTTTTTATTTTTCTGCTCTGCCGCCAAAATTCCAAAAGCCAGCCAGAACAGCCCCAGCGCCGGCATCATATACCGGTATACAAAAACAGGTCTTATCAGAAAAGAAGCTAAAAATCCAAACACAACTATCCCGACAAGAACCCCTACGGCACCCATAACAAAAAAAAGCTTTTCCTGTGCCTTCTGTTTTTCCCTTATCCATTTGACGACAGTTGTTATCAGTAATATACCATATAGCAGAAACAATACTGCCGCTAAAAACATCTTCAATTTCTCATCCCAAAAAAATGGCTGGAAAATAAATTTGGCGCATCCTCCCAGACTACGCCAGCTAAGGGGCTGAATCCAGTAATTTTCTTTTACCTGCCCCACCTGGAAAGTTACTGCAGATACAAGCCATGGCAGATATCCTGCCACACAGAGAAATCCGCTGACTAGAAATTCCTTCCACTTTCTTTTTATCCTGCCCTCTTTACAAAAAAACAGAAGCACATATAAATATATCATACAGGCGCCCACACAGGCAAAATAATGAGTGTAACAGGCAGCAAGACCATAAAAAGTTAGCGCTATCCAGTTTATATAGTCTTTCCGTCCCTTATCCCTGCTTATAGTCAGTTCATAAGCATGAAGCATACCTGCCGTAAGAAAAAACATGGCATAACCATACATACGCATTTCTACCGTATAATCTGCCATCTGCGGCATAGCCAAAAGCAGAAACGCAAAAATTCCCGCTGAAAGCATTCCAAAATGCTTTCTCACTTTCACAGCGCTGTATATAAGACACAAAAAGAAAGGAAACACAGAAACCAATTTTGTAATGATAACCTGTCCTTCTCCTGCCACAGAGGGAAAAAGCAGCAAAAATAATTTTACAATTATATAATAAAGAGGCGGATGAACGTCCCTTGCGGTGGTGGAAACCAGCCCCTTTAAAGACTGTCCTGCAAGCCCCATGGTAAACACCTCATCATACCAAAGGTCGCTGCTAAAGCTTAAAAACACGGAAACGCCCAGCATTCCTGCACCAGCCATAAAAAAGAGTATTCCCGTTATTTCCTCCCATCCCAACTTCCGATTCATCCAAGTCCTCTTTTCCTTATATATTCAGAACTATTTAATCTCTTCTTCCTTACGGATTTCCTTGGTTCTGATTTCCCTGCAAATCTGTTCCATAAACTCACTTAAGGGTTTAACGCCCTCATCTCCTGCAAAACGGCTTCTCACAGAGACAGTTCCATTTTCCTCCTCCTGCTGACCTACCACCAGCATATAGGGAAGCCTTGCCATCCTTGCCTCCCGGATTTTAAATCCAATTTTCTCCGAACGGTTGTCGGTTTCCGCAAGTACACCATTTTTTCTAAGTTCCGCTTTCACTTTTTCCGCATATTCTTCGTATTTTTCAGAGATAGGCAGTATCCGTACCTGTTCCGGGCACAGCCAGGTAGGGAATTTTCCTTCATACTTTTCTATCAACCATGCCAGCGTCCTCTCATAACATCCCATTGATGTCCTGTGAATTATATAAGGCCGCACCTTGTCCCCATTCTGATCGATATAATACATATCAAAATTTTCTGCAATGGCACAGTCAAGCTGAATGGTAATCATAGTATCTTCCTTGCCATACACATTCTTTGCCTGAATATCAATCTTTGGCCCGTAAAAGGCAGCTTCGCCGTCCGCTTCCACAAACGGCACCCCATATTCAACCAAAATCTCCCTGATTTTGCTCTGGGAAGTCTCCCAATAATTTTCATCCCCCAGATACTTCTCCCTGTTTTCCGGATCCCACTTGGACAGCCGGTAAGTTACCTCATTCTGCAGTCCCAGTGTTGTCAGACAGTAAACGGCCAAATCCAGACATCTCTTCAGCTCTTCCTCCACCTGGTCAGGACGGATAATCAAATGACCTTCGGAAATTGTAAACTGACGTACCCTGGTCAGTCCGTGCATCTCTCCGGAATCCTCATTCCGAAATAAAGTGGAAGTCTCACCATAACGCAGGGGAAGATCTCTGTAAGAATGCTGGGACGCCTTATAAACATAATACTGGAAAGGACATGTCATGGGACGCAGGGCAAACACTTCCTTGTCCGCCTCTTCATCTCCCAGCACAAACATCCCTTCTTTATAATGATCCCAGTGACCGGATATTTTATATAAATCACTCTTGGCCATAAGCGGAGTTTTGGTTCTCACATATCCCCACTCATTGTCCTCCAAATCCTCTATCCAGCGCTGCATCGTCTGCACCATTTTTGCGCCCTTGGGCATCAAAAGAGGAAGCCCCTGCCCAATCACATCCACTGTGGTAAAAAGCTCCATTTCACGTCCCAGCTTATTATGGTCACGAAGCCTGATGTTTTCCAGATATTCCAGATAATTGGCAAGCTCCTCCTTTTTATTAAAGGCAGTGCCATAAATTCTCTGAAGCATTGCATTTTCAGATTTTCCCCTCCAGTAAGCTCCTGAAGAAGAAGTCAGCTTAAACGCCTTAATCCCTTTTGTACTCATCAAATGCGGGCCAGCACACAAATCTGTAAATTCTCCCTGACGGTAAAAGGAAATCTCCGCATCCTCCGGCAAATCTCTGATAAGTTCCACCTTATAAGGCTCTTTCTTTTCTTCCATAAAATGAATGGCATCTTCTCTTGAAAGAACAAAACGCTCCAGCTTATTGCCTTCCTTGATGATTTTTTTCATCTCAGCCTCTATTTTATCCAAATCCTCCCTGGAAAAAGGCGCATGTTCAAAGTCATAATAATACCCTGTATCTATGGACGGACCAATTGCCAGTTTCGCATCCGGAAATATTCTCTTTACCGCCTCCGCCATTACATGAGAACAGGTATGACGCACCACCCGGAGTCCTTCCGGGTCATTCGCCGTTAAAATACTTAAACTGCAATCCGTATCAATTACTGTCCGCAAGTCTTTTACTTCACCGTCTACCTCTCCGGCGCAAGCCATCCTTGCCAGACCCTCGCTTATATCCACCGCAATCTCATATATACTTTTTGCGCTGTCATATTCCTTTACAGAACCATCTTTCAGCGTAATTTTCATTCTTTCTCCCTCCCAGGCCTATTATATCTTTCCTTTCATTTTCCCACAACTGGTAAACGTGAAAGATAATATCATCCCAAAACCAGTAATCTCATATCTGAAAAAAGGCCCCCATTTTTATGTCTTTAAGCCTTTTCTGACTGCCCAACTTTCTCCCAGTCTGCAATCTCATCTTCCAGTTTCTGGCTGTCGTCACTGCTGATACAGCCATTTCCTTTATTACTGTTTCCACTGTTATTCCCATTATTACTTCCAACTACCATATTTTTTCTGGGTGAGGCAAGCATACCAAATACAATACCGCCTAAAATACAGACAGCAATTGTTAACAAAAATTCTCTTTTACTCATCATCTGGATATCCGATAATGATTCTTTAAAGTTTTCCCATTTTTCCTTCATACATTCTCCTATTCCAGTTCCGCTTCTGCCCTGACAAGGCCTCTTTTCTGCTGAGGCCTTTTATGGGCATCCGCTGTTTTCCTGTTCCGCTTCTGCCAGTAAGATTTCTTCAATTAGTCTGGCCGCTGATGCCACTAATCTGCTGCACGGCCTTGACGCATAATATTCTTTCGTTCTTTGGGAAGGTCTGGCGCTTTCTTCTCTTTCATCAAGTCCTAAAAGCTCCCGACAAATGATAGAGTGATTCTGTTCCTTAAATCTGTCCGCCATTTGCCTCACAAGAACATAAATCCTCTCCTTGCCATCTTCGTTTTCAGGATCTGTGTTTCCTTCCTTTAAACCCGCAAGTAATGCCATTGAGGATACTGCCCCGCAAATTTCCCGCATTCTTCCAACACCACCGCCCATAGGACTTGATAGTTTTAAAGCGGTCTGCCTGTCCATTCCAAACAAATCAGCATATGTGACAAACACAGCCTGGGCACAGGTATATCCTGATTCAAAAGTCTCCACAGCCTGCTTAACTCTGCTGTCCATCATCCCTTCTTTCCACAGCATTTTTTATATTTCTTGCCGCTGCCGCAGGGACATGGATCGTTAGGATAAATTCTTTCAGGCTTTACAATCGTTGTAGATGATTTCTGTTCTCTGTAAAGAGCCTTGCGCTTGTCCACGTCAAAAATATCTTCCCATTCGGGCAGTTCGTATAACCAATCTGCCCCTGCCGCCACCATATTTTTATAAAGAAGCTCTTTTTCAAACACCAGATTAACCTGTGTATCTTCTTCCATCTCTTCAATAGGATTTTCTTCTTTTAAGCTTTCATTAATTCCATCCAGAAAACCTGTCATAGTCATAATGTCTACATGATACTTTTCCGCCAGCTCTTTTACGCTGCCTCTTATCTCTTCGTCAGGATTTTTTAAAAGCTCCGCATAAATTTCTTTTTCTTTCTGAAAATAAGCTGACCAGAGTCTTTGTAAATCCCCCTTATTTGCAGTTTCAGAATAGGCCATATCGCGCCATGTTTTTAGCAATGCCATAAATGTTCCTCCTCGTCCGCCATAAGCAGATATTTCTATTAGTAATTTTTAATATTGGGATATCACAGCTTCCTGCTGTGTATTCTATGCTATTATAGCCCATAAAATTAAAAAAGTAAATTTATTTTATATTCTGTGAATAAGTTCCGCTTTATTGGACCATAATACTAATAGTCATTGGAACCCCCTCCTTTGACATTGTGGCATAGCCACAGCGGTACTACAGATAAATTAATACTTATCCTCCCCTAAGGAAGCCTTTAGGACTGCGGGAACCGCGGTTTTAGGGGCTTCCGCTATGTTTAGGGGCTTTAAAATGGGGATTTTGGGGTGCTGCCAAGTGTTGCCAAGCATGGAGCCAGTGTTTATCAGGGTTTCAAGGTTTTCCTTTACTCCGTATGATACTTGCTTCATTGCTGTAAGCACTGATAGTTACTATGTTTTTACGCATATTGTGAATGAGATGTTTTGTGCGAACACAAGTTCTTTTTGTACACCGCCAAAGTCGAAGTCATATATCTTAAAGATTTCATTCTGGATTGCCAGATTGTCTTCGTAATCGTTTTTGCACTTATAGTAGGTGTTTAAGGTTGTACTTTTATTCTTATGCCCTACGTTTCTTAAAACCAGCGCCAGCTTCATGCCTTTATCCAGACAGTTAGTCACATAGCTTCTTCTACAGGTATGGGATGGCTTATATTCTACTCCAACATTATTGCAAAAAGCTTTGAAAGTGCTGGTAATATTGCTTTCCTTTACCATCTTTCCACTATTTGCCGGAATGACATATTCGCTTTCAATCCCTGCCTGCTTAGTCCTGCGTTTCTGTTCCATCAGCCATTTATAAGTAAAGTCGTTGATCACTATGGTTCTACGGGAAGTTTTGTTCTTCGGAGTGCTTTCCTCATAGATTTTGGAATTGGTATCGTAGTCCGTATACTCTGTCTGCGTTCTCTCTATCCTGATGGTTCTGCGTTCAAAATCGACCTTGCTCCATTTTAAAGCTAACAGCTCGCCAAGCCTTAAGCCAGTGCCACAAAGAATAAAAAGAGCCGGAGAATTGCGGTATTTCCTGCATTTGTTCCAGCAATTCATGGAACCGGACTGCAAAGTATTAATCTCATCATCTTCCCATACGCCAAGTTCCTTATCTTCATGCTCTTTACATCTGTCCTCGTTGATTTTTACCTTCCGCATAAAGTTCCAACTCATAATTTCTCTGTCACAGGCATAATCAAATGCCTGACTGACAATGCATTTTATCTGACATACATAAGAATAAACGATTGTTCCATTTGTCAAGGTACGGATAAAATCATCACAGTGATACTTCTTAATCTTCCGGGCAGGGATTTTTCCAAAGCTGCTATCTTTCACATAATTTACATATGCCCTGTAATATCTGCTATGTGTCTGCTTCTTGAGATCCCCTTTGGCAAATTCCAGAAACATTTCTACCACCTGTGCCACCGTATCGTTTTTATGCTTCTCCAAATCCACCTGACCTGTTATTGTCCTTCTTGCTTCCTTACGAAATTTCTTCTTTACTTCGTCCTCTGAAGCCCCTGTGATCTGGTGGCGTTTTCCGGTCTCTGAATACTTAGTAGGAATCGTGGTATAAAATTGTATCTGTAATCCCTTCTGCCGGGAATTGATTTTCGGAATCGTAATCTCGCTCATGGTAATCTCCTCTTGCGTCTTGCACAAAAGGACATCTGCCACGTCCTCTAAATCTATATTTATTATACCACATTTTATTAGATTGAGCAATTCTCTGCTTGATATTTCGATTTTTAACTAACCTCCAAAGCGTCTCCTTTCTCGAATTTTTTTCTTAGGTACATTTACCTGCTATCACAAGAAATCTCCCATTTTTCCCATACACACGCCTGTCACAGGTGGCAATGGTGATGATACTGGTGGGCGCATGGTCTGGTTCTTCATAAAATAATGCCTTTCCCTGTAGCTGCTCCATCCATACATTGTAGCTTTCCATATCCCAATGGTTTCTAATACGTAAATCCCATTCTCTCAAATCGCCTATGCTATATTTGACCACTGCCATCACTTGATAGGCATTGGCACTCCCATAGGCATCCGTGAAATAGATAACCGGGTGCTCCTTAAATTAATCTTCCTGCTCATACTTAAGGAGGCCGCTGAAAAACATTCTATTTTTTGATATTGAATGATTGATGCACGCAAAAAATCCACCTGTTTTGAATGGACGGATGGATTTTTTGTGATTCAGATAAAGATTTCCTTTATCTCATGAGACATAGTTTCTTATTTTTCGTTTATCAGCTTAATGATCCGCTTAAGGTTTACTGCAAATATAGCCATTGCCCCCTGCATCTCCATTTTAATGAGACCTGATGATGACGCCGTGTCATAACCATGCCTGTGCTTTAACTCGCTGTTTTTTGCTTCTATCTTATAGCGTTCCTTCATTTTTTCTTTGAAGTGTTCTGTTTCCTGAAACTCTGCCTGTTTACTGTGGGCATCGCTTTTGAGGGTTTCACTGTATGTTTTCTTTTTCGCACCTTCCTTATAACATCCATCCCTGTATGGGCAGCGTTTACATTTCTCAACGTCAAAATAGTATGTCATGCGTGGATTTTTATTCTTCTTTTCTTTTTCACGCCTGTCCAGATATTTACGGACTGCCAGATGCCCTGCCTTACACTGGTACTTTCCCGCGTCTTTATTAAATTCGAATTCATCCTCTTTTGTCCGGTTTCCCTGCTTTTGCACACAAGTTCCGGAAGTTCTTTTCCATCTGTCTTTTCGCCTCTGGTGACAGTGGCTGCTGTAATGATGCCTTCCTCATTCATTGCTATATGCGTCTTGTATCCGAAGAAAGCGGTATCTGCCGTTTTATGCCCTGTCTTTGCGTCTGCATCCCTTGAAGTTTCCAGATGTTCCAGGTCATCTTTTACAGATTCCTCCAATATGTTCAGCTTTTCCTCTACTTTAGGATAACTGCACAGGTCATCTTTTCCTTTGATATCCGAAATCAGGGCATGGCAGTATTCCAGCTCTTTTTCCAAAGAATCTTCTGTGTTTTTAGCTGGAAGCAGTTCTTTCATTGATTCATCTATTTCATAAACAGCACGCCGCAGTTTCTTTGATTGCTCCAGAAGCGCTTGTCTTGGCGTTTTCTGGTTGTACCTTGATTTTGTATGGGTTGCATCTACAATAATGGATTTTGATTTTATAATGCCTTTTTCCAATGCAATCCGGACTGTTTTTGCAATCAGAATGTCTAACAGGTTCATATCCCTAAGGCGCAGCTTGCGGAATTTTGTCAGGGAGCTTGGATTAATTACCGCTTCTTCCGGCATCATATCAAGAAAGTATTTGAAGGACATATCATATTTGGAACGTTCCACAACATCAATATCAGATAAATCATAAATAGATTTCAAGAGCAGGTATTTGAACATCCTGACAGGCGGAACTGCATTCCGTCCATTGTCAAGACAATATTTATCAATAAGCTCTTCATAAATAAATCCGAAATCAACCAGTTCTTTCATCTGTCGGAGCAGGTTGTCTTTGGGAATGACTAATTCATATATGTCCATATATGGACTCAATACTAACTTCTGCTGTTGCTCAACCATAATACCACCGCCTGTATTTGATAATTTTATTATACCAAATATAGGCGGTGGTATCTACTTTTTCAGCGGCCTCTCCGTCTCGCTGGTGGTGTTGTAGTTGACGTCCGAAAACAGATAGCTTTTGCTGTAGCGGTTCCCCGCCACCTCAAAGATGCCGTCCGGGGCAATCTTAAGAATCTCGATGCACTCCTGTACGCTTTTCGGGGTTTTGTATAAAGGCTCCCCTGCCTTTTTATAGATGGAAAATTTGTCCTGAAATAACCTCAATCTGTCTGCTCCTTCCTTTCTGCCGGAAAGGGATGGGGAACTGCCTTTTTATTCACAATAAGCTGGCTGTAAAGCATAGCGTTGTTTCCCATGCGGCAATCCCTGTATGCAGAAAGACCCGGCAAGGGGGCTTTTTGCACTCCCTTCCGGGCCTGATGGTTGATAGTTTCTATATTTTGTTTTTGGGAATCTCTTTTGGAGATTGATGCAGCTTTTATTCCTCCGGTAAACTGCTACTTTTGTATGAATCATTTCAGGCTGGTTTCATAGTACGTGGAAATATCCGGATAAAAATATTTCCATGAAAAAACACACCTAAAAGCTGTATTTAAGTGTGTTTTAATCCTCTTATACTTTCATGAGTTTCCGCTTTTTCATAACTTCCAGAAGGTCTGCGGCCCCGGCCCTCGTTTCTGCCACAATCTCCGCCGGTGTCATATGCTCGTACCTTGCCGCATTGTATGTGCGTATCTTCCTTATGTCCTCCAGGTCAAAGCGTTCACTGATCTCCGGTTCCTTTATCATCACTGCCATAGTCCTCGTCCTCCTCTCCCAATAATGCAGATGGCGGGTATATCATCAAATCCTTATATCCCTCATATGTGGTGACAGCCTTTATCCCACGGATGGTCTTTACATTCACGATGTGCTTAAAATTCCATGAGATGATGAAATCGCATCCTGCAAGGATTGCCGCTGCTATATGCCGGCAGTCATCATAGCTTTTCCTCTTTAAAAATCCAAAGTCAATGAATTTCTCAGCCAGCTCCACCGTTCCTTCGTCTGTCTCAATTATATTATACTCTATCCGGTCTAAATAATCCAACAGAGTTTTCCGTTTCTCCCCACTGCATTTGTTAATCTCATAGACCACAACATCAGAAATGTATATCTCATACAGGTCTTTTTTTAAAAGTTCCCATACCTCCTGCGTCTCCTTCATCTGCTCCGGCGCATCCTTCTGGTCAAGGTAGCTGATCACGGATGTATCCAGATATATTTTTATCTTATTAATAAGGTCTCCCTCCTTCCCTTGTCCTGATAATTCCTGTACCATTATTAAAACAAAAATTTTCTATTGTTTCATCCTGTAGCCCCTGTCAAACATCCGGCGTATCTCATCCCTTGTGATTTCGCCACGCTTCTCCTTTTCCAGCAGTTCCTTCATCTCTGGCGTTGGCTCTATCCCTTCTACTTTTATCGAATCGGCATCATAAACCGGCCTGCTGCTTTCTTTGTCTGACATACACCTTCCCCCTTTCGTATGCCCTACTGTAAGCATAACATATTTCCTCTCACATTTCTATGATAAACTGTTGATTTATCATTTGTTTTTTATTATGCTTTCCAACCGGTTTTTTATCCGCTCTTTCCGCATCTGCTTCCGTTCCTCTTTTGCTTTCCTTAATGCCGCCCTTTTCTGTACTTCTTCCCTCGCACGGATTTCTTCCCTCATTTCCCGATAGCCACTGGATTTAAAAACCAGCGCCTTATTCCTTAAAATACTCCGCATATACCGGGTGAACACTTCCGGAAAGCCCATGCCGTTGTAGGAATAAAAGCCGCACAGTGCGATGAGCGCAACAATAGGAACCGCCACGTAACAGCTAAAGGTCAGCCCAATTTTTTCATACAGTAAAAATACAATCAGGCACCCACTTCCAAGGGCTAAGACGGAATAGATAAGCTGCTTTGTCGTAAGCCCCATTGCTACACTCTCCTGATATTTTTCTATGTCCTTATTAATCTCGATAATCAATTTTTCTCCTTCCTGCCGAGTGCGGCTGGATTCTGCATCCTTCTACCGCTTCCTGGTCTTGTCCTGTTTCGGTTTTACAATCCCAATGCCCTTCCTGTCAGCGACTGTGCTCCCTTACACGCCCCTACCGTTAAAGCAATGGTAAAGGTAATCTTCCAAAGGTAGATGAGTACCTGCGCCCAATCCGCATAGCCGCCCGTGAAGGACGGGAGCCCTGCGCTAATGAAAGCATTGCAGATAAGGATTGCCAATGCCATGGTAACAGCCTCCATCACCACTGACAGAAAATACTTAAAATACCTGACGCAGGTAGCACTTACCATCCGATTTCCCGCAAGGGTGGAAAAGGCAATCGCCGCCAGCGGCACAATCACCATGATCTTCAGAAAGCGGAAGTACACCGTGTAGATAATGCAAAATCCGCATATCAGTATGATAAGCGAAAGTATCACTGACAGAATCAGAAACACAAGGCTAGTTGCAAAGCTTAAATTTTCTATAATCTCTGCTTCCCCTGCCCCGATACTTGCCTGCGCCATGGTGGCACTCCCAAGGTGGCTCACCATTGCGCCGATACAGCTGAAAAATGCTTTCAGTATGGTAAGGTTGTTCGCCATAAGCCACTGCGCTATCCCAAGGCGTATCAGCATACGGAGCATTGCCTCAAAGCGGAACTCGCTTTTGATATCCACGCTCTCCGCACAGAAGCCGATCACGAAGAACAGCACCACAAGGCCGCTCCCCACGCCTACGAACAATGGCTGCAAGCCCTCCACCACTGCCCACGGCCCGCCGCCCTTGAAAGAGACAGGCGACTGCCCCAGCAGAGAGAACACAAGGTTTATCTGGTTATTCCAGAATCCCAGCACCATCTCCAAAAGGGCAAGGATGTCATCCCCAAGCTTAAATATCTCCATAAAATCCTGCCTCCTTTTTAGAATCCGAGGAAGGTCATCACTGCGGAAATGGCCGCCATGATAAGCCCTGCCACGATCCCTTTAAGGGCAGAGTTCATGGACGAGGAATCCTGCTGCTGGTATGCCTGTGCAAACTCCATCACGTTCTTTGCAAGGACGATCACACCCACCGCCCCGATAATGGAAAGCACCAGCGTTTTCAGGTTGTTAATGGGGCTTAAGACTTCCGATACCCCGGATGCATGGACGGGCAGGGTGTACATAGATACGGCTGTGATAAGGCCTGCCACCATGGATACGATATGTTTTTTCATCCTTCCTTTTCTGCTGAATGTGGTCACGGTTATATTTTTTCTTTTCATAATGGTTGTTTTCCTTTCTCTGATAAAAATATCTGATTATTGGTTGCTATGGTTTTGTTTTTACAGACTGGCTGTTGATAGTGAAATTTTGTAAAATATTTCTGTTAAGGCTGGCTCTGTTTTCTGCCCTGCTCCGGGCTGGCTGCTATTATCTATTTATTCACTTATCTTCCGTTTTGGGCTGGTTTCTTTCTATACTAAAATTGATAACTTCTAAAATTATTTTGACAGGATATCCCGTTCCTGTGTTGGTATATTTCCAAGCGCAATCAAGTCCTCCGCCTTTATAGTGGTAATGATGACATTCCCATCCTCCCCGACTTCCTTTTTCAGGCGTTACGCTGTTTCTTTATCTATGATATCCATGCCGCTTTTCTTCCGGGGATTATGGATATACCATTTCCCACCGCCGTCACCGCTGCGCTTGAACATGGGATGCTTAAAGGTATTGAACTTGAAATCAATCACCGGGTCACAGCCACGGATCAGGACAATACACTTTTTGTTATCCAGCTTCCTTACTTCATCGGGCATCATCAACTCACGGCCAAGGACGTCATAATTTCGGCTGGAACTTCCACGTTTCCCCAACGTCTCCCCGCTACTCCGCTTGTCTATGGTGGACTTCCCCAACAATTCACTGATATATTTGTGGCTGGAACTCTCGTTGCCGCCAAGGTATACCAGCGTGTCAGCATTGCCGGGGATGGTCTCCCATCCATCCTTAAAAAGCTCCTTAACCTGTGCGATATTCTGCACCACAATCACGTTGGAAACCTCCCGGCTCCGCATGGTGCTTAAGAAATTCAGGTAGGAATCGGGCAGGGGTGTATTATAAAATTCATCAAGGTACATGCTCACATGGATAGGAAGCCTGCCCCCGTATTTCGTGTCCGCCTGAAAATATAACTCCTGCATCAACTGCTCATAGAGGATTCCTATCAGAAACGCATAGGATTTATCCGAATCCGGTGTGACAATGAAAAGCGCCGTCTTTGTCTTTTTGTCACTGTTTTTACCCGTACCCAGCTCCCCGAAATGCAGTTCGTCTGTCTCTAAAAGTTCCTTGATATCCTTATTTTCGAGGAACGCCAGCCTTGCGTTGACGCTGATGATAATGCTCTTAATGGTATTGTCCGCGCCGTCCATGACCTTCCGGTACTGGCGCACTGCCGGGTGGTCTTCCCCTAATGGGTTCGTCCTGGCAAGAAGTTCAAAGCGGCGGTCAAGCCTGCTGGGCTCGTCTTTTTCCCGCTTTGCCTCCGCTAACAGTTCCAGCACGGACACGATATTTTTCCTGCCCGGCGGCATCTCCATCCACACATAGTAAAATAATGCCTGTAAAAATAAGCTTTCGGATTTCTCCCAGAACGGGTCACTGCTGCAGCTCTTTTTCGGGGTGGTGTTCTTCATTAAATTTGTGATTAATTTGATTACGTCCGTCTCTGTCCTTATGTACGCAAAAGGATTGTATTTATTGCTCTCTTTTGGGTTTATCAAATTAAACACTTTTATCTGATACCCGTTTTCTTTCAGGTAATTTCCCGCACTCCCCAGCAGTTCCCCTTTCGGGTCAGTGGCGGCAAAACTGCCCTGCATCTCCATAATGCTACACTTGATAAGGAACATGCTCTTGCCTGCACCGGAGCCGCCGATACAGAAAATGTTGTTGTTTCTCATGGTCTTTCTGGTATTCATGGAAAGACGCAGGTTTTGGGAAAGTATCCTGTGATAATTCCCTTTATCCCCAAGCTGTTTTGTCAGCATTGCCGCCTCCGCCCACCTTGCCGAGCCATGCTCCTTCCCAAAACGGTAATTCTTCCTGTTTGTCTTCTGTACCATGAGATACAGAAATGCTGTAAGGAATACCGCCACCGTAGTGTACGGGGTATATGCCGTCACTTTTATTTCCAGCGGGTGCACCATCTGCTTCTTAAGTGCCGGGATAAAAGTATAGAGCGTCATATCCGGGTGGAGGATACTGCCGAGGAAAAATCCTAAATAAATACACCCGGTAACTGCAATTCCGTAAAAAAGACAGGTAAACACGTTAATTTTTTTCAAGTGCTCACCTGCCTTTCACCGGCTGTTTGATCTCTTTTCAGGCCTTACTTTTTCTATTGGTCTTTCGGGCTTTGACGGACTGTCTTTCTCTTCCCGGTTTTGCTTTTTCCCTGATGCCCTTCCCGTCTCCATATGGATATCATTTTCATTCCTGCCATACCCCTGTACTGGCGGTTCTCCCGCTTCCGGCTGGTTTCTTCTTTCCATGCTGTCATGTTCCTGCTCCCTGTCGCCGGATTTATGCTCCATGGCGGTACGGATATTTGCATTGACCTGATCGAAATATCCATGGTAAATCTCATTGCCCGTCATCCGCATCATTTCCTCCCCATGCTCCGTATATATCTTCATTTCCTCTTTCTTTTTCAGGAACGCCAGCGCCGTCCTGCTCCCCTCTGGGAAGAAAAAATCTTCTTTGGGGATATGGATAAATTTGCCTGTCTGCCGTGGGAGACGTACCACCACATGATTCTCTGTCTCCTTTGTGATCAGCTTACCTGTGATTGTAATGGGATCATGCTCCCCGGACTGGTAATGGTTCAATACATTCAGCCGCCGGTCTAAGGGAAGGGCTTCGATATCCTTCATTTTCAGATACCCGGTATCCATCCATTCCGGCTTTTTCCCTGTTCCCATGCCGTCAACGGAATATGCCTTATCCCCTGCATTTTTCTGCTGTCCTGCTATATCCTTTCCTGACATCTCCTTTCCCACCGTCCTTCCCTGCCGGGTCTCTTCGTAGAATTTATCAATATCCCTGTCGGAAGTCTCCTGTAAATACTCCCCTAATCCCATGACCTGCCCCTCTTTCAGCTTTTCAATCAAAGCATTCATCCGTGGCAGGGATTCCGCATGGAAAGCAATCTCCCTCATGCCGTCCTTGTTAAAATCCGGGAGCCGGGAAAAGAGGATTCCATATTTCTTTGCCATGGCCTCCACCTTCTTAAACTGCTCCTCCGGAAACTTGAATACGTGCATGTCGCCGCCACGTTTTAAGAGGTTCTTCATGGTTGTTTTCCCTTCCATTTTCTCCCTCGCAAGGATTCCCATAATAAGCTTTGCAAGCTGTTTCAGCGGCTTTATCCCCACACCGGCAACACGCAGAAATAAATCTGTTCCCTCAAAAAGGATATGGATGACCTGTACCGCATCCGTGATCTCACTGCTCATCTGCCATCCCCCTTCTCCTGCCCTATAGATTGATGCATCGCCTTCTGCTGATAATACTGACGCTCCTGCGCCTGTGCCAGTTCCTTCTGCAAAGAAAGTATTGCCGCCTCCATGGCATTACCGGCTTCCTTTGCCTCCGCCGCCTGTCGGCATAATTTACTTAAGGCGGTATTCCTCTGCCCGGCCTTTTCCGTGCTGTTGTCGTAAAGCAGGACGCTGTTAATCTCTATGGACTGCGCCAGCTCCCCGCTCTTTTTCCGGAAATCCTCTGATGTATCTAAGAATGCCTGTAACTGCCCAGTCATCTTCCCTGCCCCCTTTCGTTTAAGATTTTCATGGTCATACGAAGCTCCCTAATCTTCTCCGCATTCATCGTTCCGTTAGAAAGCAGGAGCAGCTGGTCTTCGCTAAGGCCGTCCTCTATGCCAAGGCGTATCTCCGCTATCTGCCCTGCATCCAGCTCCCCGGCCAGTTTCTCCATCAGGCCCGGTTTCTTCCGGGTAAATGGAAGATGGAAATTACTGAAAATATTTTGCCTCTCTATGCTTCCACTTTTCACTGAATTTACTCCCGGCTGGCTGATGTCTGCTGTTGAGTGACAAGCCCCCATTCCCTGACCGCTGGTTATCTCCTGATTCCGCTGTACATTTTTATTCTCCTGTATGTATCTAGTTTGCTTTTCCTGTAATTCTGCTACAAGAGACTGCTGTACCAATAACTGTTCATGGAGGCTCTTATTTTCCCCTTCCAGTTCCAGATAGTAAACGTCAGCCGCCATATCAGCATCAGCTTCCGTCTCTACTTCCGCTATTGCCCCCTTTTGCGGCTCTGAAAAGATATCCGGCTTTTCCTCCATGGTTTTCTTTAAATCCTCTATAAAGCTGTTCTGCCTTGAAAGGCTTTCCTTTAATTCCCTTACCGCTTCCGTGATAAACTGTATCTTCTCCCCGAACTTTTCAGGGAGAAGCTCCCGCTCCTGCATCAGCGGCAGTATCTTCTCCCGTAGCTCTATGGGGAGCATATCCTTCTGGTAAATTTCCTTTAATGCATGGAGCGGTGTCCCTGATTTCAGGGCTTCCAGTATAATCCTCCCGGTCTCTCCCTGATGAATAACGGAGAGGAATGATGCCGCCTCCACGCCGTAAATTTCCTTCATAGCCGTGAACATATTTTCCATGTTTTCTGCCGTAAGCGTTGTGTCTTCAAAAAGCTGTAAATAATCTGCACTGATGCCGTAGCTGATTGCATCCATAACAACCTTAAGCTCTTCCCCGCAGAAATCTTTCGACTTGAAATAGGCAGCCTGTTCCTGCCTTGTCATATTCCTTAAATTTTTACCCATCTGAATTCCTTTCCGATTGTTCCGTTATCTTTATCTTACCGGTTCCGGCTGTTCTTGTTTTTCATTTTGGGCTGACTGTTTTTCCATATGGGCTGTGTCTGTCCGGGCTGATTTATTTTCTGTTTCCGGAAATTTCTCTTTTTCTGTGTCACCCCCTTTCCGTGGATTTTCTGTATTCACTTCTTTTACCGGAATATTTGCTTTCTTTATGCTTTGTTTCGATATATCCGATATTTCCGGCTCCGGCATTGATTTCTCAATCACCTGTGCCCTGCCCTCCCCATAGAGGATACTGTCTATCAGGTTTTCTTCTTTCCTAAGTTCCTTTTTACTTTTTGCAACTGATGCAAGCTGGTTCTGCACCGTCTCCTTCATCTCCAAAAGCTGCCCCACTGTGTATCCCTTTTCCGCCAGAGCTTCCACCGCTTCCTTCCACTTCTCATAATAAGGCGCATAAAAAATGCTCCCCTCTTTATAGTAGGAAGCACGGGTTTCATTTTCTTCAATTGTTTTAAGCAGGGCAAGGGCTGGTTTGTATGGATACCGCCATTTGTAAATCTGATGCCTTTCTTCATCCAAATTTTTTATCCGTGCATCAAGAATATCCTTCCGTCTGTTTAATTCATCTGCAGAACGGATACTGTGTCTGCAAAGGTATAGGTACTGCGACTGCAATTTTTCAAACCTTGCCGCCTCCTCTTTGTACCGCCATATCTGGCTATATGGCTTCCGCTTAAGCTGGCCGGTATGATACATCTTCGCAAAGAAAGCTTTCTGATACGGCGTTGGTGGCACATATTTTCTGTAATTCTTCCTGCACCTGACAATCCTTGGGGTAAAGTTTTCTATCTTGCGACTCTTATACTGAACGCCTTTTTCAATCTGGCTCTCTATGGTTTCCTTTGTATAATAAGCTGAAATATCTGTCAGCCGGATAAACCTTTTTTCTCCCATAGGCTTTAAATAAGTCTCCCCGGATTGCTGCTTTATCTCATATCCTTTCAGTTCCATTAATTTCAGGAAATTTCCATAACTGTTTGCAAAAGAAATGGAATCCTCCACATCCAACCTGATCTGGCGATTCCATTTAAAAATTCCCTGTTTGGTTTTATCCCATTTCCTTAACTGTTTTTCTTCTGCACCTACCTCTATATCCTGTATGGAAAGGCCGTACTCCTTACAAAGATCATTAACAATCGGCTGTATCTCTTTCGCCCAATCCCCTTTTTCGTAGCGGTACTTTTTCCCGGTGCGCCATGAAACGCTGTTAAAAAGGATATGAGAGTGTACGTGCTGTGTATTATCGTGGGTAGCGTCAAGGCATTGGAAGTTATCCCCAAAATACCTCTCCACAAACTTCTGTGTAATCTCCATGGCTGTTTCCGGCCTTACTTCCTGTTTCTTGAAGGATATGATAAAGTGGTAGCCCTGCCGCTTATCCAGCTTCCCATACTTCCGCTTGACAGAAAGCATCTCCTGTAAAGCGGAATCGACGTTGCATTTATGGTTCCCCACCAGTACGCCGTCCTGCGTCTTTTCTCCGTCCGTGATGTAGGAAATGGCGTTTGCCAGATGCATAGCCATGTAGCGTTTTCCTGTCTGATGGATGCAGGATATTTTTGTGATTGCGATTGAGAACCTCCTTTTTAATTTTTTGTTCCAAACTAATCTTTAAATTCAATATGTACAACGTCTCTTCTTTCCATAGCAAGAATCAGCTTAATTTTTATTCGTTCAACACATATGTTTTTCTTTATAACTTCTACCGCCTGCTCTTTTGGCATTAAAGCACCCTCAACATTATACAACCCATTATAATCTCCTTTATCACCTATATACCACAATGCCTCTTCATCTGTCAGGTTTTTAGGCTTATAATCAATGACTTCAATATTAAATTTGAACTTGTCTTTATTAAAAAACATAGGGAATTTTATTCCTTTTGTTTTCTCTAATTTTGTTTGATTACATGCTTGTAGCACTTCCTCCAAGTAGCTTTCAGACATATCCAATCTTTTTATTCTATAATTATTTAAAAAATCAAAATTTCTATACATCAACTTGTTTCCTTGCAAATATTTATAAAAAGCCTCAACTCCTTCCAAATCATGGCTTAAGCATAAGCGCTTCGTCCTATTTACTATGTACCAATTAATTCCATATACAACCGCCTCTTTAATGCTTCTGGCTATTTCTCTATCAACTCTATTTTCTCTTCTTCCATAAACAGGTGTCATTGTAAACTCAAATACTTTCCCATCTTTAAATTCAGAATCCCATCCAAAGATATCCTCTTCCCCTAAAAATTCTAATAAGTGTTGACTAATAATACTCTTATTTATACTTGGTGCATTTACGGTCTTTGAATTAATAACTGTGTCTTTTCTTAGCTCATTAATATCGCTGAAAATAAATTCCTGATGGTTCTTAATAAGCATATCAAGCTTTTCACTATCTTCATATCCCATCATTTCTGAAAATTCATGAAACAGTTTAACAAAATATGCTTTAAAACAATTATGCGAAACATCAAAAAAATTGCTAAATTCCTTTGTTATTTGATCCTTCATTTTGGAATCCATTTTCCCCCATTTAAAATATAAACCAGTATCTAGCGGCATTACTTCATCATAAAACAAAACATAGAGCAACATAAAATATAATACATCATTTTCAAATCCCCAAACAGCAGTTTTCACACAAGTATATCCGGGAAAATAATCATAACTTCTGTAATCGTCACCATTGCTTTCCTGTATTCTTTTGGCAAATGCAATTAATATGTTCTCAATATTAAGCTGTAAACAGCTCCTTATGCTGATAATAGCAATATTGGGTGAATCAAATCGGCTTTTAGCCAATTTTTTAAGATTATCCCTATATGCTTGGGTTAATACTTCTGACTCCATCAAACAATAATTGAATAAAACCTGCCCTACCATTGACACAAAATTATTGAAACCATATTCCTGCCTCCCATAATATGTCTGTTCAATAATATTCTGTAATAACAATTTATAAAGCATTTCTCTTTCACTGCTATTTTCATTCTGGACAATATCATGTTGTAAAATCCCCAACAAAACCTGCTGTTCATTTGTTAATTTCTTTTCTTTATCCGCCAAATATCCCCTTGTCATTCTTTTGATGAATCGCTTGATTAACTGAATTCTATGTTTTGGAGAACATATTACATTTTCTTTTATTGCTTTGAAATAGCGATAATACATCAATGTTATCAAACTATCAGAAACCTTTTTCTCTTTATACAAATCAATAAAATATAACTCCGTAATATCCCGCAAATAATCCGTTTCCGATATTTTGGAATCTTCATATCCCATAAGTTTTTCCAATGGCTTACAAATTATATTGGACATATCATATGGAGAATCCGTAAATGTTTCATATATCCTTATCACATCCTGTACAGCTACCTGATATCCGAATGTAAAACTGATTTCCTCTATAATTTTGCTTAGCTTACTATTAACAATAGTTGCGATCTGATATTGCTTTTCTTCCTTTTCCTTATATTCATTTAACAGTTCAATAATCAAACTGACAACCTCTGCCCGCTCTTCTGAATTTTTCTTTTCAATGGCAACGTTCCATCCTCTAAACAGGTTATTTAAGTCCTGCATAAAATTATCTTTGTTGTATAAGCGCTGTTGTCCTATGCTTGCAATATATTGTTCTACTCTTTTCCTACAAAATACATCCTTACTGATAATCTCATTTATATTCAGGCTCATTAACATTATCATAAGTATTGTTGCTGCCAAAATAGCAAGCAATGTGTTTACAGTATTATGCTTATCAAAAGCGGCAAACAATCCTGCCGCAACTAATATATTTCCCAAAGTTGCTATACTAAACATATTCAAATTTATTGGAGATTTTTTAAATCGCAATATTTCCTTAAGTTCAAACCCGTAATATGTATCTTTCAGCGAATTAGCTATCATTGAGATAAGTGTTATACTCAAAACCGAAACAGTTACAATAGCAGAGAAAATATAATCTACAAAAGATTCTGTTGCTGTAAATGTATAAATTCCCGTTATTTCTACGCCAATATCACATATTATTCCTATTATTACCGTAATTATATCTATCCACAAAAATACTCTCAAAGCTTTATCTCCCAAACAATATTATCTAATTACCTTTTCTATACCTGTCTTGAACCTTTTTAAATTCTTCCCATTTCACAAGATATAAATTACCTGCAGTTCTGCTCATTGCAACATACATTCTGTTAATTGTTATCAAGGAAATTCCACGTAAGGAAAATTCCTCACTATCTATAGTGCTAAAATTATCGGATAAAATGACACATATATTTGAATATGTATCGCCCTTAGAATATGACCAGTTAACAGCCCTAAAAGTATACTCATGGCTTTCCTGCCGGACAAGTTTGACAATCGAATCATCATTTAGAACTTTGCTGATTCCATTTCCTTCCAAAAATATTACCTCTCCTTCATGGTCGTTATCCGCTTCTATTTCAATTCCCAGCTTATTAGAAATAAATTGGCAGATTTTCGCCGGACATCTCCTTGTTTTACTTAATGTTCTTGTATCAACATCAACGCCTTTGGATTTTAATAATTCTATGTATTCATGATAACTTACAACCTGCTTTTTACCTTCCTTGTCTTTTTTAGTTTTTGAAAATGGCTTTCCATTATTATTTTCTCCCAAAACTGAATGTTGATAATAATCGCCTACCAAAAGAATATTATTACTATATTTAATGAAGGCATTGATAAGTTCATAATCATTATTCCTAAAATCCTGAAACTCATCAATTAATATTTTGTCAAATAAAATATTTAGATTCGTAACCGCCTTTTTTACTAAATTTATATTCCGATTTTTTACATCCATAATCAGTGCAGATAACAAACTACAGTAATATCTGCCTTCTTTATGATAATGCCCTAACTCCCCCTTGGGGCAGTAATCAGGATTTTTGCGCCTAAACTCACCTGTTTTAATTGAAGATTCTGGCGGCTTGGAAATAGTAAGCCCCTTTCTTCTAAATTCCTCACATTTAAAAAACTGACGGATTGTTGCTTCATACGGACATACAATAAAATTATAAATAAATTTGTCAAAAGTCATTACGGTTGTCTTTTCTGGTATCTGTCCATATGCCTTTATCAATTCATTGGTAATGTTATGCACATTTTCATTTGTATACGCAAGAATAAGATTCTTTCCATTAATATCTATAGAATTACACAAAGTATACGTTTTTCCTGCTCCGGCAACAGCAAGCATTACTCGTTTATCCATTTTATTGCGTCCTCCACATATTGGGGTATTGCCAATTCATGCTTTGATTCTAAAATGTTATATGCAGTCTCTACTTTATTATTTAACATTTTACCTAATATCTTTCCATAATTTTCGCCATAAAATAGATATTTCGCACTTTTCTCTACTTTTATATTTTTATCTAAATAATCCTTATTCAAGTCATATATACATTTTTCCCAAGTCCAGTTATCTACATCATCATCCATAAAGATATGCTGACTCACATTTTCCGTATCATTATTAAACTCTATCATTTCCTTAATCTTATCAGGGTTTTTATCATTATCCGTAATTACTGCAATCCTTTTCTCTGTCTTTTTTGCTATTTGCAAGTAATTTTTATAAGCAACTCCATTACACGAAATAATAACAACTTTAGCCTCCTCTAATGTTTTTCCTGCTACTCTACGGAACATATCCGGCAATAATAAATATTCTGTAGCTCCTTCCACTAAAATTATTTTTTCTGACAGTAATAGTTGCAGGAAACTGTTATCATCTGCCTTTGTGAAAAATTTTGCTGTTCTATCATCAATATCTGCCAGACTTACAGTGCGATTCCCCTTAATCCAAAGTACATTCCTCAGATCAAGCCTACTTGCAATCATATTACTATGGGTAGTCAATATAATCTGCGCTGAATCTCTTTTATTAGCAATTTCATCAAGCATCCTGTTCATATTAGAAAAGCAAAGATGATTTTCCGGTTCTTCCATAAATATTACATCCAAATTACTTTTACTTCTGTCTAAAGCAATATGGGTTTTGATCAGACTTTCCATTCCGCTTCCCTTATTTTCCAACGGAATGCCATCTTCAAACACTGAAATAATTGCTTCCAAAATTACTTTTTTATCATTAATACCAAATTTTCTCTTCACATCAATATCTGGCAGGTTCAATTTACTAAAAGCCTCTTCCAAATTTGAACGAAAAGAATTTTTTGCATTCATTTTTTCCGCATCCGCATATTTGGAAAAAAATAAAGTTCTGTTAAAGTAATTAAATGAATTATTGGCATCTTTTGCTGAAGTGTCAATGAAAATAGAGTTAAATGGCTTTTTAATGCTTTTATAAGGTGCACCTCTAAAAGTCATCCAACTCATTACATAATACTCATAAGGAATTTTCCCTTCCCCTATTTCTTTTGCTAATCTATCTGCACATTCTTCATCAAATTTACACTCAAATAATATCCCATACTCTGGTTCTTTTTTGCTTAGACTTTCTTCCCCAAAAAAATCCTGTGCATCTCTTTCTTTCCCTGTCATCTCAAACTTGACTTCTATTTGTATTTTGGGTAAAGCACTAACTCTTTTTTCCTTTTTAAACTTTTCAACATTATTCTTGTTCAGCAATTCTTTAACAATTGACTTATCAACATTTTTGTATTGCTGGTTCAGAACTATACCGATTGCCTCCAAAATAGTGCTTTTTCCCGCTTCATTTTCTCCTACAATAATATTCATGCTATCATTAAATCCTATTTCTATTTCTTCAAATTTTCTTAAACCCAAAATAGTTAATTGCTTGATATGCCCCATATTCTCCTCCACATTAATTACTTAATCTTCTCACTCTTATTTTCTATGCTGTATAAAGTCACTAAATAAAATGGATATTTTTTCCATATAACCAATTAAGCCTATTTTATCATCTTCCCTATATATATGGAAATTACTATTTTTTACTATCTGATTGACATTCACACCTATTTTGTTAATTTCATTCCGCAACCGCATCAGTTCCAGCTCTTTGCTCCTTGGATTCTCCGTCTGGTTTAAGAGCAGATAACAGATATATTCCAATTCATTCATATTTTCAGCTCTGGAACATTCCGCTAACAGTTTTGCTGCCTCTCCAATCAGCTTAAAGTGCTTCCGAAGCGTGCTTTCGCCTTTTAGTCTTGCCATGTATCTGATAAACAGCAATATGAAAAACTACTCCTTTATAAACGCTTTATCTGCTACGGGAATTCCGCCCTCATCAGATATATAACGCTCCACCTTCATATGCAGGTCATATTTCTCACGAAGTTCAGCAATTTTCCCCATCATGGGTGAAGCATGGTGAATATCTATCGAACGCTGGTCTTTCCAGCTATCAATCAAAA
>CANCXX010000054.1 GCA_947381965.1 uncultured bacterium | reverse complement strand
GTGCTGGTTCCTGATATGGTGGCATTTGCCACCCATTTGCCACCGTGCCACCGCACTTCATGGGATTCTATGGGTGCTAAACTGCTGAACTTTCTGAAAAATGTTCAGTTTTAGGGGCTTATGGGAGTGCATGGGGCGTTAAAGGATAAGGCTATCTATAAACAGTTCATACGGAGACAGTAGTTTTGCTATCCAAACCAGACTGAGATATTTTATATAAAAATGACACCCATCCCCCTTTTCGACATATATTGATAATAAACACTATAAAATTGAAAGGGTGGGGTATTTCCCTCAAAGATAAAAAGTACAATGTCTAGCGAAGCAAATTGGAATAAACAGTTTAACATTGGAGTTGATTCCATCGACAATGCACACCGGAAGCTTTTTTCTATTGTACGCAGACTGATATATGTGAGCAAAAACGAAAATAATGGACAGTGGGCATGTGCGGAGGGTATCAAATACTTTAAAAGTTATGCCATAGAACATTTTACTGACGAGGAGGCATATATGCAGTCCATTGGCTACAAAGGATACGAAATGCACAAGCGCCTGCATGATGATATGCGCTATAAAACGCTTCCTGCTCTTGAAAGGGATTTATTAGAATCTAACTATTCACAAGAATCCATCCATCACTTTCTTGGCATTTGCATTGGATGGCTGACTGCCCATATAATGATAGAAGACCGCGCTATTACAGGAAAAATCTCCAATAAATGGAAAAAGGACCATACCGGAAAAGATATGGATGCCCTGGAAAATGCGCTTGCTGATACTATACGGGAGATTTTCGGATTACAGACAGAAATTGTTAGTGAACATTACAGCGGAGAAAATTTTGGCAACTGTGTTATTGACCGGTTAACATTTCATTCAAAAGAAGGTGAACACATACAGGTTTTCATGGTACTTGAGGAAAAACTGGTACTTCGGGCTGTAAGCGCTATGCTGGATATGCCGTTAAAAAAACTGGATAAAATGGTCATAAATACTGTAAGAGAACTTTCCCAAAAAATAGCCGGACAGGTTGGTCTGCACTGTGGCCTGTCCTTGCAATACCAATTAGAAACCAACCACTTAATGACATTAGAACAATTTCAGCATGAGTTTTCAGCAGAATATTTTGATTACAGTCTTCTGCTTAACACCGGAACCGGATATTTTGCCTTTTGTATTAAATTGGGATAATTAAACTACCTGACAAAAATGGTATCAAACTTACTATCAGAAATTATTGATACCGTTTTAGGGAAAAGCTTTTGAAAATATAAAATGCGCCTGCTGTACGATGTTTTTTACCGTTGTACGGCAGAGCGTTTTTTAGTTAATGAAATGATCATGTAATCATTTCATCACTTACTGTAATAATCCGGCGGCGGTTTTTGCGGCTTCTGGCAAATAAATAACCAAGATAATTGTCTGTCTACTTTTCTGGTTAATCTCCTGCAATAAATTCATAGTATCCGCCCCGGTCGGACTGACTTCCAGGTTTCCTGTTGACTCTTCAGCAAACAGATTTTTTGTTGACCTGCATATACAGATTACGTTATACTTTATATAATTTACACCTTTATCCAATAATATTATAGAGGATTTCAAATGATAAAATGTATTAAAAACTTAGTCTCTTTTCCTAATATTAAGAAACTGTCAGAGGGAAAATGTTTATAGCAATTAACTCTTTCAAATCTTGTTTTTAGAACGAAAAAAGGATTTGAAAGAAACAATAAAGGAGACAGCATATATGAAAAACTATACTCAAGTTTATGTAAAAAACAGTATGGAGGCGGCAAACACATACTGTAAGGCATTTGGTGCAGAAATTACACTTGAAATGAAAAATGACAGCGGGACTGCCTATAAACATTGTGAATTATCAGTTAATGGTAAAGGTTTTTTAGCAATAGGCGAAGCAAAAAACCCCTGTGATGTAGATTTTGTCCATAAAATGAAGTGGGAAACAATGACTTTTAATGTCTTTGAGATGGGAACCAAAGATAGTGTTCAGCGTGCATTTGATGTTTTACGTGATGGCGGAGTCGTTATTGAAGCAATCCATGAGCTGCCATGGAATAAATGCTGTGCAACTGTTATTGATAAGTATGGCGTATGTTGGTGGATTGCTATTTAGCGAACAAAGCATTTTTGTATTAAAGAACGCAGCAACTTATATTTTACCGGAGCATAAACAGGAGGAAAAATACAATGAATATACAACATCCCCAGGAAAATGTTATTAAAACTTATAACTATAACGGGATTATTGTTGATTTGATTGAATGGAGCGATACTGTCTGGTGTGGAAAAGTTGGTTACGCAGACAATAATACTGACGAACCGAATGTTGAAAAAATTATGGAAGACTTTATGTCTGTTTCCACCTTACCAAACGGCCGCGAAGATAACTGGGATATTTGCATGAGTTTGAACTATCTTTCACACCAACGACCCAGCGGCGTGATGTTTGGATTTCTTGTTACAACTGAGGTTCAGCCTGATTCATATGATATCTACAAAATTCCTGCTACAAAATTTTTGCGAATAAGAATGTGTGACGAAACTGCAAGCGTACTTGGACACGAACCATGGATGGGCGGCATTCCTCCATATCATTGGATCGGAGAGCAAATTGCCCCTGAACTCGGCTATACCTATGGCAATGACACACTTCCAATCATTGAATATTATGGTTTTTTCAAACCGGAAGAAGGATCTCACGAATATTGTTACTTGTATGTTCCAGTGAAGGAAAATAAGAGGCTGTAAAAATCTTGTGTCTATAGATAGAAATCTTTGTTGAAATAATTTTTACAGATACTGGGTAAGCCTGTCTCCATAAAAGACAATCATTTGGTTTAACACCTGCCCCCAATTCCTGTACCGCTGAGCCCATTTTTTGACCACTTTCCCGCTCCATTTTTCTTTGACCTTTTCCAGTTCTGTCAGTGCAGATGCTTCATTGGGAGCATTATATGCCGCCTTAAAATCAGAAACAAACTTCTTCAGTTCGCTGTAATTGACATATTTGAAGGAATTGCGCAACATATGGATGACGCACCTCTGAATCTGGGCATCTGGATAGACTGCAACGATCGCTTCTCTAAACCCTGCAAGCCCGTCCACACAGAAGAACAGCACATCCTGAATGCCGCGATTTTTCAGGTCATTCAACATTCCCAGCCAGAACTTGCTAGTCTCATTAGCGCCTACGGTGATACCCAGGAATATCCGTCTGCGGCGCTCCCGATCACAATGAGGCGGCACGGCTCCGTATTCGTCCTAACCTCACGTTTTCTGCCTTCCACTCTTTACTTTACAATACACCACTGCCACCAACGTACTGATAAACGCTGCTGCAATCGTCGGCGCGATAATCCCCGCCGGGTTCACGCTCCTGTACGTAATCATATTTACAGAAAGGTATCAACTACAAAGAAGAAATATTCAAAATCAAAAATGTACACATCTTGTTGTTTGCACCCCTGCCGCTCTTTCCACTTGTAGCAATGGACAGCCCACCACCATTCTTACCTGCCTTGTTCCGCATTTTCCTTCCATCCACAAATATACCTTCCTCTTTCGGAGCATACCCAGCCGTCCCTCTCTCCGCCTCCAGCTTCGCCAGCTCCTCCATGGCCTTAAGTCCCCTTTGCGTCAAGTTAGTGACACGAACTTTTTAAAAAAATTTTTTGAAATAGGGAATTTTATGTCGTTTTTTGCCCTTTTTGCCTATATTTATGCTTCCAGCTTACAAGTCTTCCCTTTCCCGGTTCAACTTGTCCTCTGGTGACTCCACCATATCCTGACTTGCCTTTTTGCTCTGCTTGATCTATTCTATCTGCTTCGCATCTACAAAGTGCGTAGCATATGCTCTTTCAATATCTTCCTTGCCGCTTTTACTAAACCAAAGAGGGATTACAGGTTTTCTTCTCTGTCCGCCTTTCTTTTTTGTTCCCCATTGCTTATAAAAGCAAAAAGACGGTTTCAAATTTGATTTCGCTGCATACTTCCGAATCTGGTTAATAATTAAAGAAAGTTTTTTGAGATTACAGGTACAGACCTGTTCTAAATATGGAACTTTCCCATAACGCCAATGGAAAAAGCTACCGAACGCCTTATCCAATCCTCATCACGTAATCCTAACTCTAATAACTGTTCCACAGTATATTGTTTTGTTTCGTCTTTATCAATTGTCAGTAGTAACTGCTCTGGTATATATTCTATATTTCTAAGAGATTTAACATACCCTTTTGCCATAGCCTGGCTTAATTTATATTTGTATACCAGTTCGCCAGCCAACTCCACACCATCCGTTCGAATTGGCGTTCCAGTCAATTTGACAATTTTAGATTTGTCGAAATGATTAATAGTTTCAACCCATGTATTTGCGGTTGAATGATGTGCCTCATCAATAATAATCATATCAAAATAATCTTTAGGCAAATAGTTCAAAGACGATTTTGTAAGCCTTGCCTGTAATTTATGGATATTTAAAACTACTATATTTGCTGCATCCAAAATCTCATTTTTTATACCGCCCGAAAACTCTACCAAAGTAGGGGTTTCATCAATCCTGTCAAATACTTTTCTTTTATACCAAAAACTTTCTGGATTCTCTGGATCTAACGAGTCAACCACAGTATCTTTAATTGTAAGCTGAGGCGTGATTATAAATGCTCTGCCCTCACAAATATGAAATGGCAACAACCCCATTAAGCCAGTTTTTCCAACTCCTGTCGGAAGTGCAACGATTACATGTGTATTCTTTTTGTTTCTTACAATAAAATGCTCATATACCTTATAATATCCCTGTATTTGTGGTTTCCATAATTCGTCAATACCATAATATATGGGGATTTGCAGTTCCAAAACAATGTTCATTGTATTCTAATTTCGACATAAACACCTCAATATCTTCATTTTTAATATGTGCATAAATTTGTTTCCGCATTTTCTTTGAAAACACAGTATGTCTTGTATAAGATTACTAAAAATAAGAGGCGAATACAATTGACATTTTACACGAATTATATAAAATTTATATCATGTATTTTCTGGCAAACACTTTATCTCTGTTAAGAATGTAAAAAAAACATAAACTTTACATTACCTGCTTTTATCCATTATCTTACAATATAAGACCGCCACGGCCGTACTCACAAACGTCGCCACAATCGCCGGCCCGATAATTCCCGCCGGATTCACGCTCCCATACTGCTGCCTATAAGCTGGTGTCAAGTTAGGACTAAAAAATATTTCAACTTTTTCAAAAAATTACAATCTACGACTACACATTAGTCTTCCATTTAATTTCTGCCCTATTTTATTTACTTTGAGTAAGGAATTGCTTTAATAATCTTCCCCAATATCCCACATCAAATGAATAAATTACTGCGAGTATAGCTACTAAAAGAATAAAAAATATCCATATTCCTGTAATAGTCTTCTTATAACTGTTTAACTTATTTTCATAAGTATGAATCATTTCATCATGCCCAAAAACATCATCCAAATCTTTTGCTTCCAATACATCTTTATAATTCTGTTTAAGTCTATTATATCTGTCAACAATGAGTTCCCATTTAGTATTTACTGTTTTCCTTGTTATAAACAAATATACTGCTGATGCTATTAAAAAAATTCCTATTACCAATTGAAGATTACGGGGAAGCTGTTCTTCAACAAGATTTTCAAGATTAAGTGAATCCGTTAGTACTAATGAAACAATAAAAGTAATAATTGCAATTAAATTGTTGCGTATACCTTCAATAAGTCCATCTATAGCATCTTGAAACTGTAATGTTGTATTAGAAATACATTCTGAAATCTGGTCTTTTAATTCCAGATATTTCTGCACAGTATCTTTCTGATAAATCATATAATTGGATTTGATAGACATTAACACAGACGAATCCATATTTAATAATGCTTTACTATCTTTGCAACGAACATTTATGATGTTTCTTGCAATAGAAGCTCTATCTATCGAAGATTCACCGTCTGCAAATACCCAATTGTATATCTCTGTAATTACACAATTATACTTGTATGAATTGGCTTCAATTTCAAAATTTTGCCCAGGTTGCATTTGAATAATAGCTTTATCAAGAACAATGTTAGAAGTATTAACGATATACATAAGTGCAAGAAATGACTCCACAGTCTTGAAAATCTTTGCCATACGATCAGAGATACCGCCATTACAATATTGTATAGAAAAGTCTTGCGGTATTAAGGGTATATATGCCCTGTTCATAAATATACTGGCATCTTCACATTTTTGAATATCATTCACTCTTCCATTAGTTATATCCCTTAGTTCTGACGCAATCACAATATATTTAGTAATTAATACATCTGTTGTATCTATAACTATTCGTAACCCCTTTTCCCTTTCTCGCATCCATGCCACAAAAATATCCAACTGTTTTAAAAGCTCTTCTTTCTCTAAAGTTTCCACAAAACTTTTAAAATTATAAACCGATACTGTATCATTTAAAATTCTTTTTTCTATATGAATATGTATGTTTATCTCCTCGCCGTTCTCTCGGCCGTCACAAAATTTTGTATATTCGTCCATCCAGGTTGCATTATGCGATGACTTAAAATACACACCCTCCTCATCTTTCATGGAAATCTCAATATCATCACGCTCCGGAATATCTTCAAAAAGCTCTGTCAATAGACTTTCATTGGGCAACTGTTCTGAAAAAATCACATAATCGGCATCAACTACTGTTGCTGCTTCATAATAATTTACGGGCTCACCAAACATCTTTTTACAAGATTCAATAATCATGATGCCTCTCCTTCCCAAGTTGTGTCCCCATAGAATAAAAATTACGTTTCTATTCTTAGCGGCTTAACCGCAAAAGCTTCATACGTTTTGTTATCATCACAACGTATTTTTAAATAACGTCTACCACCATCTACAGTTTCTGATGTAATTACATGTTCAAAATCTTCAATTGCTCCCACAAGTATTAATTCAATACCTGCTGATGGTAAATATTTCTCTGTACGTTTCCTCTCCTTAATTACTGTCGGAATGGTATTGAATTGTGTGTCAAATGACTTTGTTTCCGGCAACTCAAGTAACTTTTCTTTAATAGTATTTATATTTAGGCTTTCTGCGTCTGGAATATAATTTCCAACTAAATCATCAATCATTTGCCCATAATTAACCTGTTGTGGTGTTTTCATTTTTTGTATTAAAGCATTACGCAAAATAAGATAATCACGTTCTGATTTTTTACGAACATTTTTTCTTAAAACAAATTGAACTGCTTCAAATACCTCACGCGTATTTGTTTCATCTGATTTCTTTTCTTGAACTTCAAGGAATTTATCTGTCCAGTATTTTGAACTATTATTTCGATATACCTTTATATCCCCTTCTGACAAAGCACCCGTTGTTTCTAACGGGATTATTGCTGATTTCCAAACGGATTTCTTATCTCCGGGAAATCCAAATTTCTTTTCCAAACTTTCTCCTTCATACCACGCTGAATGCTCTACTTTAGCAACAATAAAAAAAAGGGCACCCTCATTTGTTCTTAACATAGTTTGAATCAAACTGCCTCTTTGAATTGTAATCCTCATCTTTTCAATCAATTGCTGAGCCGCTTGCTCTTCTCTCAATAATTTCAACGCTATACTGTCTGAAAACTCCAATGTTACATCTGTATCTTCTTGATCATCATTTAAGCTTTTTTTCACAATTTGTTGAATACAACTAAGAACCTCTGAGTTTTTATCAATCATTTTATAACGTTTAATACTTCCATTTTGCAAAGAATATAGAAGGAAATCAGTCATAAATCCATCAAAATCTTCTGGAATCGGTATTGTACGAATAGCATTTTCAGGAACGTTAATATTATGAAACGATTTAAATAGTATATCCAATTGAATTGTCCTCCTACGTAAACTCTATTATTTTATCTGCTCGAAATTGATATTTGTAAATATATTGCTTTTGTCATGTTAAACCGACATAATAAATGATTCTCCATAATACGGGATTAAAGAATCATGTGTTAAAAACATCAAATTCTCTGCTTTTGCCTGAGCCAACATAATTCTATCAAATGGATCATTATGCTGAGGAGCATTTTCCAAACGTTTTAATGTTTCTAACGCTGAAACATGTTTATTGAAAACAGGCAATACCGTGTATCCGTTGTCTTCACAGCCTTTCGCTAAAAGATCGCCATTAATTCGAATCCTGTCCGGATGTAACATATGCTTAATTGTAATCTCCCAAACAGAAGCTGTGCTATAAAATATCTCATTTGCTTCATCAAGAATAATATTTTTTGCTCTTTTCGGCAACTTAGGATCATTCAATACTGCCCAAATGGCTATATGTGTATCTATTAATATTTTCATTAGTTCATTACCCCAAACATTTCCGCAATTTCATCATTACATTCATCTATATCATAATCCGCATCAATGAGGTTCTGACCTTCTAAGCTGCCAATTCTACGTATACCATTTCTGTCTGGTCTTGCTTTTTCCAGAGCTTTCCCTTCACCTTCAGCAGGTTTCATAAAGCGCTGTATCATATCAAGCAAAAATTTCAAATTATCATCTGACAAACCATTAAGGGATTGTATTACCTGTCTCTGTAATGTTGACATATCAATTACCGCCTTTCTTTATATTCCAATGATTCATTTTATCCATAATACATCGATTTCTTTTTTACTGTATATCTTAAGTATACCCCAAAAAACTACATCCCTCAACATTCTTTCAAAGGAGAATTTACTAAAACTATTCTAAATAAAAAATAATTTTACCAATTTACACCTGCACATTAAACTTCCACTTAATTTCCACCCTGTCATCCCCATACACATCTATTCTCTCAATCAGCTTATCCACCAGCTCCTTCGTCAATCCTTCCGCATCCAGCAGTGCCACCATCCCCATTCTTTCTTCCAATGAATTCTGCACCAAGACAGTTTCCGCCATCTGCTGTTCCAAAAGCTCAAGCTCCTGTCTGCTTTCTGCCTCCTTCTTCGTCAATTCATTCTTCCTGATTGTATATTCCTCCTTAACAATCCGCCCTTCTTTCCATTTATAATACAAATCCAGCCGATTGGTCTTACAATGCTCTGCCTGTATTTCCAAAATCCTCTTTCTCTCCTTCATTCTGGAGACCGCTGATAATATCTTTACCTTTTTACCCTGACATGCCTTTTCTTCTTCATGGTATGCCTCTGTCAGTTTCTGTAGCACATTCCATACAATTTTTTCCAATGGATCCAGCCCGATTTTAAGATATGAGCCACAGCCACTTCCCATACGACAGTAATAATATTTCTTTTTAACTGCACTCTTAAGGCTCATACTATAACCGCAGCAGCCACACTTTACTTTTCCTTTTAAAGGTGAAGGATTTTCTTCTTTTTTATATGCTTCCCGTTTCCTGCGTACCCTGATCGCCTTTTGTGCTTCCCTGAATAACCCTTCCGTAACCAGCCCCTCATGGTGCCCTTCTATTTTTATGTACTCTGATTCCTCATTCCTTTTTGTCTCCCACGGTCTTACCGTAGATAATTTCCGTCCGATAAAAGTTCCTATATAAACCTCATTCCTTATGATAATACCAACCTGAGAGGCATTCCATAGATTGCTTTTCCCATTCTTCAGTTCATAATTGGCATTAACACTCTGATTCTTATACACGCCCGGCGTAAGAATTGCCTCTTTATTCAGCTTCCCGGCAATCTGTAGTGTTGTATCTCCCCCTGCCGCATAAAGAAATATCTTCCTGACAATCTGTGCAGCTTCCGGATCAATAATATAAACATCTTCTTTTTCGCTTCCCCTCATATATCCATATGGCACATCCCCACCGGAATAAGCTCCTTTCTCCTGCATCAGCTTCTTGACCGACTTTATCTTTTTAGATAAATCCCGGCTGTACAGATCGTGCATCAGATTCCTGAAACCGATATCCAGCCCGGCAGGGCTTTTAAAGCTGTCAAAATTGTCGGACACAGCTATAAAGCGCACACCAAAGAAAGGGAAAATCTGTTCAATATAATCACCGACTTCAATATAATTCCTGCCAAACCGGGACAGGTCTTTCACCATAATACAGGCTACTTTTTTCTCTTTCACTTCATTTAACAGGCTCTGGATTCCCGGACGGTTGAAGCTCACCCCGGAAACACCATCATCCACAAATTCCTTAACCAAATACTGTGCCAGTTCATCATGATTGCTGATATAATTTTCCAGAACCCTTCTCTGGTTTAAGATGCTGTCGCTTTCCCTTTTCTCTCCCCCAAGGTCTTCATCATCATCTGACAGCCTAAGATATGTTGCCACATATCCATCGTTCATTTCCCAGCCCCCTTCTTATCCAAAAGCTGTGCTTCCTCACACCACTTTTCTATAATATCTGAATAAGCATATGTAATTTCTATCTGCTCCTGTGACACTACCGTAATTTTCTCAATCAAAGAAGCAAGCAGTTCGGGCGGTATATCCTCGCTTTTCAGTTCAAAGAACTTATCTGGATACTTCTGCATTGCCTCCATAGCTTCTTTTTCTGTTGTATCAATATAACCCATATCCTTTATTTTCTTTTCACACCAGAGCTGGCGTTCTGCCAGCCTTCCCCACTCCCCCTCAAAGTCTTCCTGTTCCAGCATGCCTTCCTTCAGATTCTCATAAAGCCCACTCTTCTGTTTCTTAATGAGCCGGATTTCTTCCTCCATTTCCTTCTTCCTTGCCATGCCCTGCACTTCTCCACTGTTTCCTGCTGTACTGACCGGACGCATCCACTGCCCCTTTAGGGTTCCGAGAAGCTGTATCTGTTTCTCTGCAGCTTCCCTTATCGCTTCCATCAATGGGGCTTCACTGATATAGGACTGTTTGCAGCTTCCATCCAGCTTCCGCCTCCGTGAATCGCAGAAAAAGTGATAATTCCTTACCCCTTTTGTGACCCTGCTTCTCCGGAACATCTTCCTTCCGCACCCTACACAGTAAATTTTACCTCGCAGCGGATTCTCCATTTTGGGAATGTCTGTATGTGCTCCTATCCGTTCTTCATATTTCTTCCGGCTTTTCTCCGCCATTTCCATCGTGATTGCAAACTGCTCTTCCGTCACCAGTGGCTCATGGGTATTCTCTGCAATCTTCCATTCTTCCCTTGGCAGGCGTTTTGCTTTTCCATTGTCCTTAAAGTGACTGGATTGTGACTTTCCCTGTACCGTATGCCCAAGGTATACCGGATTGGTCACAATATCTGAAATATTCTCGGATTTCCACCTTGCATTCTGGCTTTTACTATAGGATTTCTCCCCTTTCATAAACCGGTACAGCCCCGGTGAAGGTATCGCAAGTTCATTAAGGTTGTTCGCAATCCATGTACAGCTTTTCCCACTGATGCGCCACTCAAATATCTTTCTGACTATATCCGCTGCTTCCAGATCGACCGCCATCTTCCTCTTGTTTTCCCTCGACCTCTTATAACCATATGGGAACTTTCCGCTGGTATATTCCCCATTATCCTGCATTGTCTTTCTTGCCTGTATCACTTTTCTGGAAATATCCCTTGCATAGTATTCATTCACAATATTTGTCAGGGAGTTCATCAGCATATCATTCCGGAAGGTTTTCCTCATGCTGTCAAAATTGTCATTGACCGCAACCACCCGAACCCCAAGGAACGGAAAGATCTTCTCCATATAATTCCCTACTTCTATGTAGTTCCTTCCCATACGTGAAAAATCCTTTACGATAATGCAGTCTATCTTTCCTACCTTTATATCTGTGAGCAGCCTCTGCCACCCTTCCCTATCAAAATTAGTCCCTGTCGTCCCATTATCCACATAAACATCTATTAACTGAAAGTCTTCTTCCCTGCCCTCAACAAATTCCTTTAAAAATGCAACCTGGTTCTGTATGGAATCACCTGTGCTGCAGTTATTATCCTCTACGGACAGTCTTGCATAAATTCCGGACTGGCTTTTGGCAGGGGCTATCCGCACAGATTCCTGCTTATCAAAATTCTTCCTGCTTTTCCTTGCCATCTAAAGCCCCTCCTTCCCCATTTTCTTCCAGACCGACAACATACTGGCACAATTCTTCATATTCAGAGCAGAACTTAAATGCCACCTCGATCCTGTCCTTATCAAAAATCTTGATTTCATCCACCAGGCGCAGCAACAGCTCCCTTGATAATTCTCCAAAACCCCTGTACTGAATAAACCTCTCCGCCCACTGGCTCTTGTCTTCATTGTCCTTTGCTATTCTTTCTGCCTCTTCCTGCAGGGCTTCTATCTCATTTTCCAACATCCCAATTTCTTCCTTGAAGGATGTTTTCAGCTCAAGGTATTCCATCTTCGTCAAAACACCGCTTTTGTAATCCTGATATATATCTACGGAATATTTTTGTTTTTTCTGTATTTCCGCCTCCTTATCAGCCATTGTTTCCTGCACCTTCTGGGAGAGATAGCCATTATACGGGATTTTCTCTACAAGCTGCATCATTCTATTTAATTCAAAAACCTTCTCTATATGAAGGTTTATCACCTTCAGAACCACTTTCTCAAATACGGACAGGGAAATTCTCTTATTATTCCGGCAGCCATTTTTATTTTTGTTTTCCATGCAGACAAGGTATACATATTTCTTTCCTCCTGCTGGCACTGTTTTTCTGGTCATGTTACTGCCACAGCACCCACATTTTGCAATCCCTGAGAAAAGGTGCAAAACCTGTTTTTCCGGTGCAACCCTTGTATCTGCCCCAAAAGCTTCCCTGACTGCCATAAAGTCCTCTTTAGAGACGATAGCCTCATGGCTGTCCTCACACCTTATCCAGTCTTTCTCTTCTTTTTTCGTCCGTTTCCTTACCTTATAGTTGGGGGAAGCTGTTTTCCCCTGCAGAAGGACGCCCGTATATGTCTCATTCCGCAAAATATAATTGACACCGTTTGCCTGCCACTTAGGGGCTGCCTTCCTGCGGAAGCCACACTGAAAATTCTCCCCACTTATATGCTTGTACTCCATGGGCGTAGGTATTCCCAATTCATTCAGCTTTTCTGCAATCCTTGCACCGCTCATTCCCCCTATTTTCCATTTATAAATCTGGCGTACTACCAAAGCTGCTTTTTCATCAATAATGAGCTTATTTTTATTATCAGGGGATTTCTTATAGCCATAAGGGGCAAAGGAACCAATATACTGTCCGTTCTTCCGTTTAATATCCAGATGGCTCCGGATTTTTACAGAAATATCCCTGCAGTAAGCATCATTGATAAGATTTTTAAATGGGATCAGCATCTCCTCCGCACCGCTTATCCCGGATGCTGTGTCTATGTTGTCATTGATTGCAATAAACCTTACGCCAAGATATGGGAATATCTTCTCAATATAACGCCCTGCCTCAATATAGTCCCTGCCGAATCTAGACAGATCCTTTACGATCACACAGTTTACTTTGCCTGATTTAATGTCCTCCAGCATTTCCTTAAATGCAGGGCGCTCAAAATTAATCCCGGAAAAACCGTCATCAACTCGCTCATGAAAAATTTGAATGTCAGGATGAAATTTTAGGAACTCCTTCACAAGAGCCCTCTGATTTACAATACTGTCGCTTTCCGCCTTGTCCCCGTCTTCCCGTGACAAACGGAAATAAGCGTCAGCATTATAGACACCGTTTAGATTTGCATTCATATGATCACCTCAAATAGTTTATTGACCTTATAAACCATTTGGGCTTTATTTAGTCCATATGTATTATAACATACCGTGACTGGCAAGTCCATTATTTTACAAGGCTTTTACGAAACTGTCATTTCCTTATTCCCATCCTGTACCTTTTGTTCGTTGGTACCAATCTTCTATTATACTGACAGGAAATATCCTGCCAGCTTATCTTCCAGCGTTTCTTCTAACTGGCAGAAATTCATTTTCACAATAATGCCGCTGCACTGGAAGCAGTATGGGTTCTTTACCTGCCTGATATAATCAGAAATCCTCTCTTCCCTGCTTTTCGACACGTCTATCTTTACATCCCGGATATCCACTAAGGATTCCTTTTCCACTGTACAGATATCCACACCTGCCAGTTTCTTTAATGTCTGCACATCCATCAGCATACAATCCCTCCCCTGTTCATTTCAGTATATTTCACTCTGCCTGTCCGATATTCGTCCATCTTAAACATACGCAGAGGTTCGGTTCCTTGCTTTGGCTGCGATATGCTGTTCTTCGTCTGTGCTTCCTATCCAAATACTTACATTTATCTCCACAAAATATTCCCACACGCTATACCAGATATCATACTGTATAATTTCCCCTAATATAGTTTTTGATTTCCTCTCCCCCGGTGTGGGCCGGAATATGTAATGACCGTCCGGCATGGCTGCCCGATACCCTACAGCACCCTTTCCTGCTACAGCATACCCCGGACGCTACTCCGGCTACCGTGCTCTTCGGCAAAGGTATCATTATCATCCGGTTTTTCAAGACAGTCTGCCAATGCTGCCCCATGTCAGGGATGCCGCTCATATTTTTCCTTCTTCTGTTACGATTCCTTGTTCCACCTGTATCAAAGCCTTGCCATTAACTCTTAAACAGGCAAATATTTCTCCGCGAAGCTCTCCCCTCATCACCTTTATAGATGTTCCGGATGTTTTTGTATCCTTACATACTGATATTCCATTCCAGCAAATAAGAACTGCCGGAATATTTGTTGTCAAGGTTCATATTCTGCCATGCGGCATTTATCTCCATCGTAATTTACCTTTCCTCCTTGGTTACAGGCCTGCCCGGAATCATCTTTAAAACAGATCATTCCGGGCAAACCCGCAACGGTCTATCCATTTCCTTACTTTACCGCTTTAATGCTTTGTGCCATAAATTCCAACACCTGCATTAGGAATACTGCCTACTTCTCCGTACTATCCAAAAAACATTATACGCCCTTGCTACACATTCCCCTTTTACTGTCCCATCAAAATTTCTTATGGCAATATCCGCATCCAATACTTCCATAATTTTCTGGTATGTCTCAAGCCCTGGATTCCTGTGCCCGTTCTCAATCTTTTTCATATAGGATTCACTTATGCCGACTGCACATGCCAACTCCCTCCTGCTCATACCATTTGTTTCCCACAGGCTCCTGACTGCAAACCCTAAACCTGTACTTTCGCTTCCCATACTTATCATCATGTACCTCCTGACCGGTGTATTTATTATAAATTTACATTTATATTTTGAAAAGGTGACTGGTTGTGTCCGTTTTTTCGGAAATAGGTACAATCAGTCCTTTCAACTTTTTCTGCCCTTTTTCGCTTACACAATCCACCCTTTGTCAGCATATTCCGCTTATTTCCGCAAGCAGTTTCTCTGATTTTGTCGAACGATTTTTGTGGCTGAATGAAATTTTTGTTCTATCTAATCACAAAAAAACTCCTTCCTGTCAAGGTTCTATCTATTTCTGAACCTACCAGAAAGAAGTCAAGCCTTCTATTATTTATTCTTTTTCCCTGTCTCAATACCTGTCTCTCATACATTTTGGTAAAAAACAGTCTGTTAAATCTTTTTCAATGCAATAGTGGGATGAAATGTATTTGTGAATTCATTATAATATATCTGTATATCCCCATTGTGACATTTTATTATTTTCGAGATACTTTTTAAGCCGAAGTCATAAAAAGATTCATTCTTCTTTTTGTATACAGACTTAATTCTACCAACATGCCCCTTGAATCATCGGCCACCCGAACCGGATATCCATTGCACAAAATGATAACATTAATAACAATAAATGAATTTTTTCCTAATTCTGTGGGACAATTCAATGTAAGAATCCGATATTCTAGAAAGCTGTTTCCACATCATTGCCCATCAGATTACAGAATAAAGCAGTCACATCATTGTCTGTCATAAATCAAGGAAGTCTCTCTTAATGTCTGTACTAACTGTATGTAGAATAGTATCCCAAACCCGTGAATCAAGCCTTGCCGGGGTTGGCTGTACGTTTGATTTTCCAAACACTAATTTCAACTTTGGTGCATTAAATAAATTTATTCATATCAACCGTAAGACCTGCGGCATTTATATTCTGCGCTAATTTCAGTTTCCATGCTCCTGCACTATCCATAGGCACATACAAAACACCACTAAGATCACCAGGGGTTTCAACATCGCCTTTGACAAATGCACAGACATGATCGCGTCCTAATTTTCCAAGAAAAAAGCCGTGTTCAAATACAACATTTTGTCTTGCTCGGTACTTCTCAGAATCTTCTGGCATTTTTTTGTCGCGTCCCAAATCACATTCCGTATAGAGGATTACAGCAAAACCAACATCCGCATAATTCTCGAATTTCTCAATGATAGTGCGTCCCGCATCCGGTTGCTCATGGAGGATGATAGCTTCAAAGCCAGCCTTTTCAAGAGTTCGTGCCATATCCAGTTTTGCGGCATCGTCATGACCATGAACAATGAAAATTTTGTTACTCATAATATTCCTTTCTGCGCTATCTTGTAGTGGCCTTGGATATGTAGCAAAAAAATCTGTGTCTGCGGACAACGCCCGCAGGTGTCCCATCATTTCATTGTGAGATGATGAATTTTTCCTATAGTGAAAATATGTAGTAGATATGCTATCATGCAATGGGTGATCTTTCAAATGTCGCTCATTGAAAATATTGATTTCACCCATCCATGCATTATACAAAGGACCAGAGACATATGGAAAAGAATATCCTTTACCAGCCGGATGAAATTCCATCCTTCCAATATCTACACCACGCTGAATAAATTCATCTACTTTTACTTTTAGTGGATTGTCCTTCACTTCGGTTCCTTCGAGTTCTTTTGTCCGCAAATAGGTTCTTAGCTTTGATGCAATCAACCGAAGCTCTGATCGATAATCAGGACCGATGGCAAATGTGGGTACTTTTCTTGAATAAGGAAGTCCCTGCATAAAATTTTCTATCACTGAATTGTAACGATTAACAAGCTCACCAAAAAGCATCTCGCTACCGCTCACTGCTTTTTGGTTTTCACATCTTTCAATATCCTGTTCTATCTGAATTTTGAATAACTGTGATATTGGCATATCGCTCACCTGCTTCTTTTTATCTATTGGCTATATCTATCATAAGTGTAAGAAGTTTCTTCTGTTGCAACATCATGGGTTTCAAAGCAAAACACCTCAATATTTAAGTAATATTTATGAAAATTCGTCAGTTATAGTTAGCCATTTGCACCCTCCATTAAACTTTGATACATCTTCATCAATTCCGCCACACACTTGCTTTCAGTCATATCCTTGACAGAAAACCCATAAGCCTGCATAACCGCCCGATTATTGTCCTGATGCGCTTTCCGCAGTTCCGGGGGCATAGTCAGCTCATCATAAAGATCGGCAAGACTACTTTCCTGGTAGAGGGTGCGAGCATCCAGAATCGCCTGAGCGGTCTGTTCAATTTTGTCCTTTTGTTCTGCAGTAGGTGTAGGCCAAGGGAAGTTATTATAAACCACATCCTTTGAGTAGCGATAATCACTCTTGATGCGGCCACAAACTGCCCGTGTCCATGCCATATGTACATTAGACATCAAAATGCCAAAATGGTATATCTCTGCGTCCGGAATAATCTGTACCGCATTATTAACAAGTATTTCAGGCGAGACAAAGCCAAACGGAATATACCAGCGAGTTTCAGAGGAATGACAAGGAATGATAATATACTCACTGTCAGGATGCCGGATTTCTTGGAACAAAGTCGGTGTATCCGCGCTTCTCTGTGTGGCAGCTTTTGTGCTGTTCAGCCGGAACTGCCTTACCTGTTCCACTCGCTCCATGATGAATGGAGACTTACGTAATTCTGAAGGAGATGCACCGATCAGCCACAGGCAGTAACGGGCTTTATTGTTGATATACTCGGTTGCGCCATATATTTGCCGGATAAACTTTTCTGTTCCCGGTTCACGCTTAAGTAGTTCGTCATGTTCTTCAGATGAGAGGAATAAAAAGCCGCCATCTGTCGGTTTATTCCCATATACCATCTGGGGCACATCGCAAATAGAACTGGTACGGCTATCAATAAACACATTGGGAGCATCAAGTAAGTAGGGGTTGATATTCTCTACTTCCTGATACCGCTCTGTTGTATAAATCCGCTTAGGAGCAGGATTGGACGCATTACTGAATCCCACAATCACACAATGAACATGAGCCTTGATACTGGCCTCGCTGTCCCAGCGGAATGTGCGGTAGGCAAAATCTATATGGATACCAAAGCGCATATAAAGTGGCTTCCAAACTCCTGCAACTTGCTCGCCTTGGGTAATGGAATTGGTAGACACGAATGCTGTCCGAATGGCGGTTCCTTGCATCAACTGTGCCGCCTTGAAATACCAGCCGGAAACATAATCAATCTTACCCGCTGTTTTATAGGGTTTACCTTTTTCATTAACATAGACAGAAAGAATATCAGCCTTCTGCTCTTTGCTTTGCAGAGAGTAACCCACAAATGGCGGATTTCCCATAATATAGTTCAGTTCATGTTGAGGAACCACGCTTGTCCAATCTACCTGTAGGGCATTTTCCTCGATAATGTTGGCATAGGACTTCAACGGCAGGAAATCCAGAGACATATGCACTACATCCTCAGTCTCTTTCATCATTTGACTCTCGGCAATCCATAGTGCAGTCTTTGCAACAGTTACAGCGAAATCATTGATCTCAATACCATAGAACTGACCAATGGACACCTGGATAGGGTTACCAACATCCAGCATAATCAGTCCCCGGTGGAGCAGAGAAAGCGTCTCGTTTTCCAGTCGCCGAAGGGAGATATATGTCTCTGTCAAGAAATTTCCAGAGCCGCAGGCTGGATCGGTTGCCGTTACTAAAATGATACAATGTAACTTTTACAAATTTATACTATAGTAACGATGAACACGCACCAGGTGCATTTGCACCCCCTCTTAACAAAAGAGTATGCGGACCTGCGATAAGCATTTTGTTGTCATGCTGCAGCTACGGTCACTTACTTTGTCCTACATCTGTTATAATAAATCTCAGCCTGTCTGGCTACCTTCAAATATCACTATATATCCTGCGGAAAACTCCTCAAAATATCTATCAATCATGAAACAGGTACCTTTTAAGTCATCATACAATTGCCCTCTGACGTAAGCATCCCTCGCCTCTGGCTTTTCAAGCAGAACCCACTTAATCTGCTTATACGAGTATTTGGCAAACGCTATCCACTGAGGATAATTGATTGCCATTGGATTCCTGGAAAAATACACTTTGCCTGTATTTATCGCTGTTGCACCTGAATGGGCAATAAACAGCATAGTTGCCAACTTTGGATGCTTTTCTCGGTTTATTGAAAATGGTATGCTCTCCGATATCTTGTGTCCCTCCTTAATATGCTTAATGGCATAGCCAAGCCTTACAATCACTTCTACAACCATTACTGGGATGGATAATGAACAAAAATGTATAAAATCATACCCCTCGTAATACATCCCCTGTACGATTTCAGCAATTGTCTGCTCTTCCTCACCAATGCTGCCAAACTGAAGCAGATTAAACAGCCCCATCAGCGGAACAGGCAATCCCATCGATGTTGTAACGTCTGATTTAAAATGAATTATCTGCTTAGCCAAAGCAGCAAATATATCGCTTTCTCTCCTGTCAGCATAATTGTCCATCACTTGTGAAACAATCTTCCCGGTTTTATCAATGGTGGTCATGCGGCCTGTAATGATATCAAAAACTCCCACGACAAATCCAAGCAATGGATCATGTCCCAACGACAACAGACGGTGATAATATGCAGATAGTCCTGTAACATATTCTGTTGTGTGTCGGTTATCCTGGGCATCAAAGGGAACTTTACTGGCTTTAGAGTTTGCAATCTTCTCCATCTCCTCTGGAGGAAAAATCTTGTCAAATCTGTCCCGAATATAGTTGGACAGCGGACCTGCCTCTAAACCCCCAGAGCCTCTCTGTGGTATGCCAACCAACAGAATATCAACGGCACCGCCTACCATTCCCGCCAATGCAGAAATCGCTACGTCATATCGGTCTAAATAGTGCAACTGATTATATTCTTTATTCAAGAGCCGTATTGCTTCGTGATTGCTCTTAAGTTCCTTTTGTGTAAATAAATCTTCCAAAGCATTATTGCTCCCACAAGAAGCCTGGGCTTCTGCGACCATCTGATTCCAGGATGGAATCAGCATAACCTTCTTTTCCTGAGCTGGCTTTTCTGCCTTTATACGCTGCGGGATATCAATCCCCAGGGCTTTTAGCTGGGACTCTGCTTTAGCTATCGAGGCATCCATTTCTTTCAAGTTGGGAAATGATATTCCAGCCAGTTCCTTTTCATGATATGCAAGTACATTATTTATCTGCTGTTCAGTTTTGGAATATTTATACCTGCCCATCCGAACCATTCTCCCTTCTGCTGTTCAGCAAGGCATCCAGCATTTCCTTATAATATGTCTGACGCTCATTACAAATATCAGCCCGTGTTTTTAAGGCCTTAATTTCACCATCCTGTCTGAGTATTGCCTCTTGGTAAAGGCGGTCTTTTTCTTTCTGTTCACCCTTCTGCGCCTCTTCCCATATAGCAAAACCTATGATGGGGAGAACCGCAACAGAAAGACTGATTATAATCCCTGTATTTTTACCTCTGCCAAAAATACATCCGATAGCCTCCATTGCATCCATCACTTGGTTGCCTTTTATATCAGCAAATTTATTTATTGCTTTTGTATCCAACCGCACCGCATACTCCTTTCTAAGCCACACCCAGGTCGGCTTTTAAGTCGTCAATAGCCCGTGCCAACAGAATATTCAGGCTCTGGAGATAATCAAGCCTTTCTTTGTCTGCCTCTGCTTCGTCTTTCAGCGCTTTTATAATAGCCTGATGCTTTGCCAAAGCTTCTTTATATAGACGTTCTTTTTCCTGACGAAGCTGCTTGTTTTTCAAATGTGACGCAAGTCCGACTCCACCTGCTGCAAGGACAGCTACTGGTGCTGCAAGGACAAAAACTCCGGCAACCATGCCGCCACCGACAAGACTGCCTGCCGCTGCCAATCCAGATGTAATACCCGCAGCAGACAATCCGACGACAGAGCCTAAACCATACAATGCTGCAAATGATCCAATCCCGCCAATACCCGCACCCAATGCCCCCATCAAGACTTCCGGAATAGCGCTTTCTCTGATGGTGCGGGATTTGTCACTTACCGCTGCTGCCGCCTCATTCACAACATTAACCACTTGCTGAAGGGCTTCAACCGATTGGAATTTCATCTCTTTCTTTTTCTTTACGTATTCTCCCATGCAAAAGTTCTCCTATTTTTTCTTATCAAATATTGTTTTGAGTAGCCATGCGCTTGTTGCTCCACCAATTATTGCGGCAGGAGCAAACAGGGGACCTGCTGCAAGAATGCCAAGCCCACCTGCCACAGCTACCATTTCCTTTGATACATCTTTTCTGCTGGTTGAGCCGGCCAGAATAGAAGGAGCAACCATATTGGCCTTACTGAGAAGTTTCTCTTTCTCTTCCTCACTATAGGTTTCAGGATTGTCAATAAACACATCTAAAATCAACTTTAACATTTCTGTTTCTTCTGGGTACTGATTCATTTCTGCATCTAAAACGCTTCTCATAGCAATATACTGTGTTTTATTCAGCTTATTTCGTCCCGCTTCCAAATTATTGATTGTTTGCCTTGTTACACCTATACGCTCACCGAATTCCTCGGCCGTCCACCCGACCGTTCGTCTTACAAGCAGTAAATGTTCTTGCAATCTTTCAATCTCATTCACAGAATCCACCTCCGATGATTTAATTATATACATTGACAAATATTTTGTCAATAGTTTTGATATGGTTTTCAATAGACTTTTATGAATAGAAAAGACTATCAGATTAATTCCTAAGTACAATGCTGTATTATCTGTCTCATTCGTTCATAAACAGCTCCTGGAAGTTAAAAACACCCCGCCTAAGCGAGGTGTATCATAAACTGTGTTTCTATGCTATTATCTCTGTGCCATCCCGGAAAGTCACCGCCATCTCTTTATTCCTGCCAACCGTCACGAAATCCACCATGCTGCTCCAAAGCCTTTCGTCAAATTCAGCAATGATGCCATCCTGTGCCTTCAAAATTTTGATGAAGCCTGCCAGCCGCTCATTTTGCGCTTCCTTTTCCGTAATGGCTCTGACAACTTCATCGTACCGTGCTTTAGCCGTATCGTACCGTTCCACCAGCCCATTATAGCGTTCCTGGTATTCCCCCTGATCCTGGGCTATACGGGCATTCTCACCAATAATGTTTTGTACCATCCCCGCCAATACTGCCATGTCATTTTCTAAATTGCGCTTCTCTTCCTCCAGCGCATCCGTCCGGCAAAGTGTTTCCCGGATAGTTTCCGCATTCGCTACAATCTCCGCCTTTTCAGAAACCAGCTTATTATAAGCGGATAGGAATACCGCTTTGACCTCTTCTTCCGTCACATGGGGAGTCCCGCACTTTTTATCCTTATATTTGCTGTTGCATCGGTAAATGACCCTGCGGTACTTATCCGTGGAATGCCAGACCTTGGAGCCAAACCATCCGCCGCAGTCAGCGCATTTAATCTTATTGGAGAAGATGCTGACCCCGCTGTACCGGGAGCCTCCCCGTTTCCGTTTCTCAAGCTCCGCCTGCACCATATCGAAAACTGTAGGACTGATGATGGCTTCGTGGTTTCCCTCCACATAATACTGTGGGACTTCACCCTCGTTCTTTTTCGTCTTCTTATTCAGGAAATCCACCGTGAATTCCTTCTGGAGAAGGGCATCTCCCTTGTATTTTTCGTTGGAAAGCATCCGGCGCACTGTCTGCTGGTTCCACATATCTTTCCCGCCCGGTGTCTTGATGCCGCGCCTGGTAAGCTCCGCCGCAATGGAATGGGAAGAAAGCCCTTCGAGGAATAATCCGAATATCAGCCGCACTTGTTTCGGCTTCCTGGGGATTCACCACGATCCTGCCGTCCGGCCCTTTATCCAGGCCAAGAACCCGGCTATAAGCAAAACTGACCTTTCCATCGGCAAACCTCTTCCTCTGCCCCCAGGTGACATTTTCCGAAATGGATCGGCTCTCCTCCTGCGCCAGCGAGGACATGATGGTGATCAGCAGCTCTCCCTTGGAATCCAGCGTCCAGATGTTCTCTTTCTCGAAATATATCTCAATGCCCCTGTCCTTCAGCTCCCGGACTGTCGTAAGGCTGTCTACTGTGTTCCTCGCAAAACGGCTGACCGACTTGGTGATGATGAGGTCTATTTTTCCGGCTTTCGCGTCGGCTATCATGGTTTTAAAGCCTTCCCGTTTTTTGGTGGAAGTTGCACTGATGCCTTCATCTGTATATATCCCGGCAAATTCCCAGTCGTCACGCCCCTGGATATAACTGGTATAATAGTCCACCTGCGCCTCATAGCTTGTGACCTGATCCTCATGGTCGGTGCTGACGCGGGCATATCCCGCTACGCGCCGTTTTTTCGTCCCGGCCAGCGGCTCAGCCGTATATCTTTTTACCGTCGCTGGTATTGTCGTCACTTTCTTCGCCATCCGTCCCCACGCTCCTTCCTGAGACGCTTCATGCTTTCGCTCATCTTCTGCCGCCGTTCCCCGGTAAAGCTGTCCCTGACCGCCTTTGCCTGTTTTTCCCGGCGTTCTTCCGTCCATGGCTGCGCCTTGCGCTTAGTGCTGTAGGAAGCCTCATGGATTCCGCCATCTTTGAAATGGAATGCAATCCTGCCGCCTTTGGAAATCACAACATGGGCAATCCTCTCAGAAAAAGCCGATGCATCGAATGCATCAAGCCCCATGGCTTCGGCGGAAATCCTCTGGAGGTCGTCCCCATGGATGCTGTTGTTCCCACAGGTGTTTGTGGTGGCGCAGGAAAACATATGGTACTTTTCACCATTCTTCCGCTTCCTCGTCTGCTGGTGGTAATTGTTCCCGCACTCGGCGCATTTAATCCTGCCTGTGAAGCAGGTCGCGCCCTTGGGGTTCGTCCCATACTTCCGCCTTTTCTCAGATGTGGTGGCACGGTATTCCGCCGTCCAGCAGTCCTGGTGTCCTGTGTTCGGACAGTACCTGGTTATGCGGTTCCCATCTTTAAAGAAGAATTCGAGCGTGTATTTCTCCGGCACCTCTATATGGTCAACCCTGTCAAGGAACACATCCTCATCAAACTCCTCCGTCCCCAGAACATCCGCACAGGCTTTCATAAGGTTCTGGTGGTTGATCGTCCCTCCTACCGGACAGCCAGCGCCGACCTTCTTTTTCTTTTTGCTGCCGCAGTTCCAAAACTCCATCAATCCTCTGTCCGTGCGCCTGTTGTGCATATAGCTGATGCCGCAATGAGGGCACTTGATCTTCCCGGTAAAGCAGCAGGTATTGAGGCTCTTGTTCGCCAGCGCGCCAAGTTCCCTGCGCCGTTCCATCTCCGCCTGCACATAATCAAAAGTGTTCTTATCAATGATGGCGGGATGCGTGCCCTCCACATAATATTGCGGAAGCTCGCCACGGTTCTTCTTCCTGTGCTTGGTGATGGGGTCTGCGATAAACTCTTTCTGCAGGAGCAGGCTGCCTGTATAAGTGATGTTCGTAAGGACAACCTTGAGATTGGAATCCACCCAGCGGCAGCCATCCCTCGTGGTGATGCCTTCGGCGGCAAACTCCCTCTCCGTTTCCAGCCTTGACTTCCCATCGAGGAAGTTCTGGAAAATCCTGCGGACCACCGCCGCTTCCTCCGGCACAATGGCCAGTGCGTCCCCCTCCCATCGGTAACCATATACCCGGAAACGCCCGTTGGGGATTCCCTCCGCCATCCGCTTGCGGGTGCCCCACTTCACATTATCGCTGATGGATCGGCTCTCCTCCTGGGCAAAGGACGCGAGGATGGTCAGCATCAGTTCGCCGTCGCCGCTCATGGAGCTTATCCCTTCCTTTTCAAACCTCACTTCCACGCCGATACTTTTCAGATGCCGTACAGTCTCCAGAAGGTCAACCGTGTTCCTCGCAAAACGCTGTATTGACTTGGTTAGGATGATGTCGATTTTCCCGGCATCCGCATCCTCTACCATTTTCCTGAATTCGTCCCTCCTGGCCGTGCCAGTGCCGGAGATTCCGTAATCCGCATATACCCCGGCGTATTTCCAGTCAGGGTTACGCTGAATCAGCGTGCTGTAATAGCTGACCTGTGCGGATAGGGAATGGCTCATCCTCTCGCTTTCCACAGACACACGGGCGTAAGCGGCCACTTTTTTCCTGGGCGCAATAGCTGACACCGTCTGCCCAATCTTTCTGATCTTCGCCATGAAATCACTCCTTTCCGCTACCATACATCACTCTTTACGCCCTGGAAGTCAACGGCATAGCGGAAAATAATGTGCCGAAAACGGGGCGGTATTTTTCCAGAAAGATTGTATCAATCTGACAATACTCTTCCTCCGAGATCAGCCCCTGCGAAAGCATCCTCCCCGCCACATTCATGGTCGTCTGGTACAACTTTTCAGCCCTGAACTGCTCTTCAGTCATCCGTGCCACCCCCAAATCTGTGGGCAATATAGCACTCATGGCTGCAGTATTTCCTTTTTGCATTGCCGTAGGCTGTGAACGGCTTTCTGCACTGTGGGCAGATAAACTCGTAGTTGGCTTTACGCTTTACCCGGTCAAGGTGACTGTTCCACCATTTGTTCCGGCATCTGTCCGAGCAGAACTTTTTCTCCTTCCTCCCAGGAGTCTGCGCCACCTCTTTCCCACAGCAAAGGCAGAAATGATTCCCGTCCCTGGTCATGGCCGACATGGTCTGGGAAGCCGCTTTCCCGGTAAGCTTCTTCCTCCTGCAAATGATTTCACTGTATTTTCTGATATACCGAGAGCCTGGGCAATCCTCACATACCCATAACCTTCGCCCCTTAGATTTGCAATCTGTGTTTTCTGTCCTTCGGTCATAGCACACCTCCATAAACGATTGGAAGGGAACCATATCCATCGTTATCTGGTATCCCTTTCAACTTCCTATGGACATGATTTTTGTTTTTGGACGGATTTTTCTTCACATGAAAAAGCCCACTAAATACCGTGGGCTTGTCACTATTTGCGCCGGCCTTTACGCCATGGTGCGTCTCCCATTTAGCTGCCACACATCGTGGCTCTTGATCTGGCGGACGGCGGAGGATACCGTGTTGGCATGGCCGTGCTTATGGTAGTAGGCCGTCCCCTTCGTGTGCTTGTGGTAGATGCGGACCGGATACCGATCATAGGAAAGTTTCTGGACAATCCAGCAGTGCTTCGTGCATCTGGACTGGATCTCAAAGAAGTCATCCGTCTGGCGGATGAGCCGGAAGTAGGGGGAAGTGAGAAGTGTGCGTTCCCTTGCAGTGAACATCAGCATCCCTCCTTCCGCCACCCCCTGCGTGGCAGATGGGCTGTCTCCATAAATCTTTTTGTCATAAACGTGTGCCTCCTTTATTTTTCTGCCGCCGTTTTCGGCAGCGCCCCTTTGGGGTAGTGCCATGTTAAATCAGAACCGGGAGATTATCCACTCGTTTCCACGCCATAAGATGCACAAACTTTCCGTCCGTTCTTTGTGCGATCTACACCCACAAAAAAACGGGTCCGCGGCACATGGAAAAATGCCGCGGACCCCTGCTGTCCGTGTTTATATCCGGCTGGCGTAATCCATGGAAATCCACCCTGCATTGGATTTCAGTTTCCCCCACCTGGAGGCGCCTTTGCCGTCCGCTTCCTCAACAATGGTAAACACGCCCACTCCTGTAACCTGCCCTGTCTTGGGCTTATCCGTGCCAGGCGCTTTCCAGATGTTCAGGTCGGGGATGGATATCCGCACAAGGTACGGCTGGAATGCCGCCGCCCCGGTATACACTGCCTTCCCGGATTCATCGAACACGGAATGCCCCGGATTCTCATCCGCGCACTTCTTGGCATAATCAAGCGACTTGAACGCACCTTTCTGCGAGGGAGCATCCGCCCACGACTTCCGGACGCGGTGCCAGGCTTCGGTTCCTGCGGGGACAGGGGAAGATGCGTCTCCCGTCGTTCCGAGGATGCCTTTCAGGATGGAGAGAATTTTCTTCCCGTATCCGGCCCCTGCCGCCCAGCCTTTCCCGACAGGGTTCTCCTTCTGCCCAAGCCACTCCGCATACTCCGCACAGCCCCTCGTGACATATATGAAACGCGGGTCGATGCAGGCGTTCTCCAGCGAGTCTGTGGAGGCGTAGGCTTTCAAGTGCTGCACCTGCGCCCGGATGCCGAGCTGCGGCGTGCCAAAGGAATTCCCCTTCATCCCGTTTGAAGTCACGCCCATGCCGCAGAAATTGTTCTGGGAAAGCGTGACCGCAGAGCCGGAAAAAGTGAAGTTCCCCGTCTCAAGGCAGGACTGCGCAAAGGCGATGTCGCCCCTCACTCCCTCCGCTTTTCCTTCCGAAAGATACAGTGGAACCATGTCAAGGACGGCTTGCGCCACCTTTGGATTCTTCGCTTTCAGATACGCTTCCATCTGCTCCGCCGTTG
>CANCXX010000053.1 GCA_947381965.1 uncultured bacterium | reverse complement strand
TTTTTTAGGATAAAATATTTTTCATTTTTCTATTGACATTTATTAGCTGGACTATTTAGAGTTCCGCTCCCGCCCCTTCCAGTGCCTTTTCCGGCAGAGCAATTCCGGTCTGCTTCACAGCCCGGCCTTCCTCTGGGCACTTTCTTGGGCGTCCGCTGTTTTTTAGTTCCGCTTCCGCCCCCCCCCAGTGCCTTTTCCGGCAGAGCAATTCCGGTCTGTTTCTCAGCCCCGCCTTCCTCTGGGCACTTTCTTGGGCGTCCGCTGTTTTTAGTTCCGCTTCCGCCCCTTCAACAATTTAGTATTTTCTAAAGCGTTGGTATCTGTTCTCGGCTATTTCTTCTCCGCTCATGCCATCAAATTTTTTTAAAAATTCCGCCATATGCTCCTTCATAAATCCTGCAATGTCTCTGACAGTGGATGCGCCGGCGCTTCCGTATTCGGGCACTATGGTTTCAATCACTTGCAGGCGTTTCAAATCTTCCGCCGTTATTCCCATTACTTCTGCTGCTTCCTGTGCCCTTTTTCCATCTTTCCACAAAATAGAAGCAAAGCCCTCCGGGGAGAGTACCGAATAAGTGGCATTTTCCAGCATCCATACTTCATTGCCTACAGCAAGGCCAAGGGCGCCGCCGCTTCCACCCTCTCCAATTACAATAGAAAGAACAGGCACTTTCATTCCCGCCATCTCAAAAAGGTTTCTGGCAATCGCCTCCCCCTGCCCTCTCTCTTCGGCTTCCATTCCCGGATAGGCCCCGGAGGTATTGATAAAACAGATAACCGGACGATGAAACTTTTCAGCCTGCTTCATAAGCCGGAGCGCTTTCCGATATCCTTCCGGGGAAGTCATTCCGTAATTCCTTAAAGCACATTCCTTTACATCATTCCCTTTCTGAATGCCCAAAACCGTTACCGGCTGCCCGTACAGCCAGGCAATTCCGCCTACAATGGCTTTGTCATCCCGAAAATTCCTGTCTCCATGCAGTTCCAGAAAATCATCAAAAATCATATCTATATAAGTAAGTGCCGAAGGTCTTTCCATACTTCTGGCTTCTTTTACCTTCTGCCATGCTGTCTTTACAGGGGTTTTTGCCTGTTTTTCCCTGGCTGGTTCCGATGGCCTGAACTTCTCTACTTTTTCTGTAAAGCAGCTAAAAGATGAATTTTTCATAGAAATTCTGTGGGATTTTAAAATCTGGTACAGTGTATTTTTTAACTCATCTCTTTCCACAATGCGGTCAACGAAACCATGTTCTACCTGAAATTCCGCTCTCTGAAATCCTTCCGGAAGCTTCTGTCCAATGGTCTGCTCAATCACTCTTGGGCCTGCAAATCCAATTAACGCTCCCGGCTCAGCAAGTATCAAATCCCCCAGCATGGCAAAGCTTGCCGTCACCCCTCCGGTGGTAGGATCTGTCAGCACCGATATATACAAAAGTCCGGCGTCTGAATGCTTTTTAAGGGCCGCCGAGGTTTTGGCCATCTGCATAAGGGAAATGATGCCCTCCTGCATTCTGGCGCCACCGGAACAACAGAAAAGCACTACCGGAAGTTTCTCTCTGGTGGCGCGCTCCACCCCCAGAGCAATCTTTTCTCCCACCACATGCCCCATACTTCCCATAAGAAATCTGGAATCACATACTCCCACACAAGCCTGCTCTCCCAATATTTTTCCTTCCCCCAAAGTAATGCCCTCTGAAAGTCCTGTTTTTTCTTTTACACTCAAGAGCTTTTCCTCATATCCAGGGAAATCCAGCGGATTACTGATTTCCATCTCCTCAAACCATGGCTGGAAAGTATCCTTATCGCATACCATCCGGATTCGGTTTTTAGTTCTGATGCGAAAGTAGCTCCCACAGGCAGTACATATGTAATTATTTACCACTACATCATCCCTGTCCAGCTCCCCTTTACAGTCCGGGCAGACAAGTATCTGCTTTTCTTCCCGTTTTTCTTTTTTCCAGTCATCTTTTATACTTCCAAACCTTTCAGATATCCGGGTCTTTAAATCTGTTTTCCCTCCATTGCTGCCCTTTACATGTATATATTTGTCCCTGAATAATCCTGCCATTTTCTGCCTCCAAATACACTTTATAGCCAAACCTTACCGATTGTCGGAAACCGCAAATGTAAGCTCCGCCTGCACTGCAATTTTTCCATCCACCATAGCTGTTGCTTTTCCTATTCCTATGCTCCCCTTTTGCTTAATAATTTCAGTTTCAAGCGTCAGCACATCACCAGGCATTACCTTTCTCTTAAATTTTGCACTCTGGATAGCGGCAAAATAAGCGGTTTTTCCCTTATTTTCCTCAAGGCTTAAAATTGCTACGGCACCTGCCTGCGCCAACGCTTCAATGATAAGCACACCTGGCATTACCGGTTCCCCCGGAAAATGACCCTGAAAATATGGTTCATTGTAAGAAACACACTTTTTTGCCACTGCCCTTACGCCGGGTGTAAGTTCCTCAACCGTATCCAGCAGCATAAAAGGCTGCCTGTGGGGAATAATTTCCATAATTTCCTTCGCTGATAGTAAAGACATTTTGTTCTCCTATTTTAAGTTCCGCTCCCGCCCTTCCAGGTGCCTTTACCTTCAGAGCAATTTCAGGCCTCTTTCGCGTCCTGAAATTCTCTGGGCTCCTGGATTGGCGGTCGCTGTTTTAAGTTCCGCTCCCGCCCTTCCAGGCGCCTTTACCTTCAGAGCAATTTCAGGCCTCTTTCGTGTCCTGAAATTCTCTGGGCTCCTGGATTGGCGGCCGCTGTTTTTATGTTCCGCTCCCGCCCTTCCAGGCGCCTTTACCTTCAGAGCAATTTCAGGCCTCTTTCGTGTCCTGAAATTCTCTGGGCTCCTGGATTGGCGGTCGCTGTTTTTATGTTCCGCTCCCGCAAAATTTTATTCTTTGTATTTTCCAATTAAGATGCTTGCATTGTGGCCGCCAAAGCCAAGGGAATTGCTGAGCGCATAGGGAATTTCCTCAAAATACGGCTCCCTGCAGTAATCAAGGTCAAGCTCTTCATCCGGTGTCTCATACCCAACGGTTTTGTGGATAAATCCCTCTTCCATTTCCTTTATACAGGTAACAAATTCAAGCGCCCCCGCCGCTCCAAGAAGATGACCTACCATGGATTTGGTGGAATTAATGCGCAGCTCTTTTGCATGGCTGCCAAATGCCAATTTAATTGCTCTGGTTTCAAAAAGATCGTTGTGATGGGTGGCTGTTCCATGGGCATTAATATAAGTAATCTCCTGGGGCAAAACCCCTGCGTCAGCCATTGCCGCCTCCATCGCTTTCGCCGCGCCCATACCGTCCTGCGCAGGAGAGGTAATATGATAGGCGTCACTGGTACATCCATATCCCAGCACCTCCCCATAAATATGGGCGCCTCTTTGTTTTGCATGTTCCAATTCTTCTAAAACAACAACGGCCGCTCCTTCTCCCATTACAAAACCGCTGCGGTTTTTGTCAAAAGGAAGGGAACAACGGTCAGGGTCTTCTACAGAAGACAGGGCAGTCAGAGAACAGAATCCTGCCACTCCCACCGGACAGATGGCGCCTTCGGTTCCTCCCGCCACCATTACATCCGCTTCCCCATACTGAATACTTCTGAAGGCTTCTCCAATACAATTGGTTCCAGTGGCACAGGCTGTGACCACATTAATGCTTTTCCCCTTTAGTCCAAACTGTATGGAAACATTTCCTGCTGCCATATTGGAAATCATAAGCGGCACCAATAGCGGGCCGACTCTTGACGGTCCCCTGTTTTTCAGCTTATCGTATTCACGCTCCATAGCCTGCAGGCTGCCTATTCCGGAACCAACTGCACAGCCCATACGATAAGGGTCCTCCTCTTCTATATTCAATCCGGCTTCTTCAAGGGCTTCTTTAGCCGCTGCCACTGCATACTGACTGAAAAGCTCCATACGTCTTGCGGCTTTCACATCCATATAATTCTTTGGATCAAATCCTTTTACTTCCGCTGCCACATGACACTTAAAATCTGTGCTGTCAAATTGGGTAATAGGGCTAAACCCATGTCTGCCCTCCTTCACCGCCTGAAAAAAATCCTTTACGTTAAGTCCAATTGGGGTAATGGCCCCCATTCCGGTTACTACCACTCGTCTGCTCATACACTCCTCTTTTCCGGTTCCATATTTAAAATCCCCCTATAAAAATTTATTTTATAAAGCCATACCGCCGTCCACTGATATTACCTGCCCGGTAATATAATCCGCCGCTTCCGACGCCAGAAAAGCAACCACTTCCGCCACTTCTCCAGCCTGACCGGTTCTTTTTAACAGAATTTGTTCCTTTAACGATTCCTTTACCGTATCGGACAGCCCTGCTGTCATCTCTGTTTCAATAAATCCCGGAGCCACCGCATTTACCGTAATGCCTCTGCTGCCCAGCTCCCTTGCGGCGCTTTTGGTAAGACCGATAATTCCGGCTTTGGAGGCGCAGTAATTTGCCTGCCCGGTATTTCCTATGACTCCCGCAACCGAGGAAATATTAATGATTTTACCGCTGCGCTGCTTTAAAAGCTGCCGGGATACCTGCTTCATGGTGTTAAAGCACCCTTTTAAATTCACGTCAATTACCTGGTCAAAATCATCCTCACTCATTTTCATAAGCAGATTGTCTCTGGTGATTCCTGCATTATTTACCAAAATGTCTATATGGCCATGTTCCCGGACTATGGCTGCTATCATTTCCCCACAGGCTTCAAAATCTGCCACATTACAGCCATAAACCGCTGCCTTTCCTCCTTCGGCCTCAATAAGCGCAGCCGTTTCTTTGGCCTTTTCCTTGGAACCATTATAGTTCACAATTACAAAAGCACCTTTCTTAGCCAGAGAACAGGCAATTGCACGGCCGATTCCACGGCCCGCACCTGTTACCAGCGCCACTTTATCCTTAAGCATTTTTCAGCGCCTCCATCGCTTTGGAAAGGTCTTCATACTTATCAATACTTAAAACTGTTGCTTTCCTGTCTATTTTTTTCACAAACCCGCTTAAGGTTTTTCCGGGACCAATTTCCACAAAAGTATCAACCCCATCCCCAAGCATCCGCTCTACCGACTGCTGCCATTTTACGGGAGAGGAAATCTGTTTTTCCAAAAGTTCCCTGATGTTTCTGGCATCCGTCACGTAATCCGCTGTCAAATTGGCCACATAGGGAATCGTAAACTCCATAAACTGTACTTTATCTAAATCCTTCCGCAAACGCTCTCCGGCGCCTGTAAGAAGCTGGGAATGAAAAGGTCCGCTGACCTTTAAGGGGATGATTCGTTTTGCCCCCATTTCCTTTAACGCGTCTCCGGCTCTTTGTACCGCTTCTTCTTCCCCTGTAATCACAATCTGCCCCGGACAATTGTAATTGGCAATAGTGACAAGTCCTTTCGTGCGGCCGCACACTTCCTCAATCACACTGCTCTCCACTCCCAGCACTGCGGACATAGCGCCTCCTTCCGGTACCGCTTCCTGCATATAAACGCCTCTTCTTCTTACAATGGCAAAGGCATCCTCCGGCCTCATTGCTCCCGCCGCTACAATTGCTCCATATTCTCCAAGACTTAACCCCGCTGTTACGTCAGGACGCACTCCCTGCTCCTCTAACACCTTTAAAATCGCCACCTCAACTGTCACCATGGCAATCTGGGTATATTCCGTAACGGAAAGTCTGTCGTTTTCTTCAAAACACAGCGCAGGAAGATTCAGTCCTGTAATCATTCCCGCTTTATCTATTACCGCTTTCGCCGTTTCCTCTTTTTCATAAAATTCCCTGCCCATTCCTATGTACTGTGCCCCCTGTCCAGGAAACACAAACGCCAGTTTACTCATACCGCTCCTTTCTGCATCTGCCTGTCTGCCTAACAGCTCCTGTTCACAAACCTTATCTGCCCAAAAGCTTTTCCGCCTCTGCCATAATCTCTTCCAACATTTCCCTGCAGGTCTGTTCCTTTTTGACAATCCCTGCAATCTGCCCTGCCATCAAAGTTCCGTTTACCGTATCGCCATCCATTACCGCTTTGCGCAGTGCGCCTAAGGTAAGCTGTTCCAGCTCCTCCAGTCCTGCCCCTTCCTTTTCAAGACGAAGATACTCCCGTGTCATTTGGTTGCGGATTTGGCGAATCGGATGCCCTGTGCTGGTTCCTGTAATTTCAGAATCAATGTCCCTGGCCTTAATCACCTTTTCTTTATAATTTTCATGTACTATGGATTCCTTCGCCACAATAAACCTAGTTCCCATCTGTACAGCCTCAGCCCCCAGCATAAAAGCCGCCGCAAGGCCCCTGCCGTCTCCAATGCCGCCTGCCCCAATCACTGGAATCTGAACGGCATCCGCCACCTGTGGAACCAGACACATTGTAGTCTGGGAACCAATATGTCCGCCTGACTCCATTCCTTCTGCAACCACCGCATCTGCGCCGCTTCTCTCCATTAGCTTCGCCATAGCCACACTTGCCACCACAGGAATTACTTTAACCCCTGCTTCCTTGAACTCTTTCATAAACTTTGCGGGATTACCTGCTCCGGTAGTGACTACCTTAATCCCCTCTTCCAGCACGACCTCCGCTACCTTAGGGGCATTGGGATTCATCAGCATGATATTTACTCCAATAGGCTTATCTGTCAGCTCCCTTGCTTTTCTGATTTCATTTCTGACCACCTCAGCAGGCGCGCTTGCCGCTGCAATAAGACCAAGTCCTCCGGCTTCTGACACTGCTGCAGCAAGATGGTGTTCCGCCACCCATGCCATTCCACCCTGTATAATGGGATACTTTATTCCCAAAAGCTCCGTTATTCTGGTTTTCATTCCTCTACCCCTTTATCCCTCAAATATTCCACCACTGCGCCTACTGTGGTAATCTGCTCTAAATCCTCTGCCGGGATTTCAACGCCATACTCCTCTTCCAGGGCCATAACCAGTTCAAATAAATCAAGGGAATCCGCCTCAAGATCTTTCTCAAAGGATGTCTCCATTTTAATATCAACATCGTTCATATTTAACTGCTCTTTAATAATTTCCACTACTCTCTCAAACATAATCCTTCTCCTTTTTATCACAAATAATTTCTTTAGCTGCTTGTCACCCAAATTTGTTTCAAACTGCCTAAAGCTTAAAACATTTGAGCTTCAAACTATTTGATGTTCAAATGATTTGACTGTCAAATAGTTTGATTATCAAATCATTTGACTGTCAAAGTATAAGGCAGATACCATTATTTGTCAACACAAATTTTTAAATTCTTGCCTCCTAAGGGCATACTATAGTAAAATAGCAGACAGATACATAAAAAATTATAAAAGAAAAGGAAGCAAAATCATATGAATTTAACAATTGAAACCGGTGTTTCCGCCGTCACTGTATTTCTTCAGGGACTTCTAAGCGTCTTTTCGCCCTGTGTACTTCCCCTCATTCCACTTTATATCGGTTATCTTTCCGGAGGTGCAAAAATGGTGGATGAAGATGGAACTATCACCTACAAAAGAAGCCGGGTTATGAAAAATACCCTGTTTTTTGTGCTTGGTATCAGCTTTGCCTTCTTTTTGCTGGGGTTTGGCTTTACCGCCGTGGGGAAATTTTTTCACAATTATCAGACCCTGTTTACCCGAATAGGCGGAATCATCATTATCCTTTTTGGCTTATACCAGACAGGGCTGTTTGGAGAAAATTTATTCTACAAAGAACACCGTTTTCATTTTCAGCCTGATTCTCTTGCCATGAACCCGATAACTGCACTGGTTTTTGGCTTTACCTTCAGCTTTGCCTGGACCCCCTGCGTTGGTCCCACACTTGCCAGCGTGCTGATTTTAGCGGCTTCCGCTTCCTCTTCTTTTACCGGATTTGCACTGATAGGCGTTTACACCCTTGGCTTTATCCTTCCCTTTATGGCAGTGGGGCTATTTACCAAAAGCTTGCTTGACCTTTTTAAAAAATATCGTTCTGTAATGAAATATACGGTAAAGCTTGGAGGCATACTTATGATTTTAATCGGCGTCATGATGCTTACCGGGTGGATGAACGGCATCAGCTCCTATCTTTCAGGAAGCGGCTCCACAAATATTTCCCACAGTTCGGCAGCGCCTTCTGAAAATGCTGATGGAAACAATGAAAATACTGATTCAGGCAGCAGAAATAATGCTGGCAATTCTTCACAGGAAGCAGCGGATACATCTTCTGTCTCTGAAGGCAGTACCAGTGCCGCTGATAAAACTGATGAAGAAGAAACTCCTCCTGTTCCGGCGCCGGATTTTACTCTTACGGACCAATATGGCAATACCCATACCCTTTCAGATTACAAGGGCAAAACTGTGTTTTTAAACTTCTGGGCTACCTGGTGTCCTCCCTGTCGCGCTGAAATGCCTGAAATTCAGGAAATTTATGAAGAATTTGGAGAAAACGCAGAAGATGTGATTATCCTTGGCTTAGCCTCCCCTGACAGCGGGCAGGAAGGATCTGCGGAAGATATTGCCGCCTTTTTGGAAAGTAACGGCTACACTTATCCGGTAGTTATGGATACAGGCGGTCTGTGGTCTTACTATTATGGCATAACCGCCTATCCCACCACTTTTATGATAGATAAAAATGGAAATGTCTACGGATATGTAACCGGACAGATTACCAAAGATATTATGTTAAGTATTATTGAGCAGACAAAAGCAGGCATAGAACCAGAATAAGTTGCAGGCGCTATATTCTTTTAAAGAATATGGCGCCTATATCTTGTTTCTACTCCAATTTCCAGCCAAATCATATTTACACTCCCATAATATATTCCATATTTACAGTATTGTTAATATTTTGTACAATTTTTCTGTTCATCCCTTTTTTATTGCCTAATGTCACATAAAACCAACTACTAAATGTCCGATACACAAAAAATCCTTTAAACACTGCTTTATACAGCATTTAAAGGATCTTTTGCATATCGGAGTGACAAGACTTGAACTTGCGGCCTCTACTTCCCTAAAGTAGCGCTCTACCACCTGAGCCACACCCCGTTTTGTTTCGCCACAGCTCAATTATCTTCAGGAAATTTCCTTCCGGCCGTGAACCACAAGCAATAATTTACTACATATATAGTAATTTGTCAATAACATTTTCCAATTTTTTTACATAATCCGCTTTTTTTCAAACACTCTCTAGTGTCTATTGGTCACATTCTCATCTGTTTTCCAGCGCTTGTTTAATATCCTGTCTCATATCCTCCACCGCTGCCCTTGCCGCTTCCCCAAAATGTTCCGGTCCAAAAGAAGCATACTGTTCCTGCTGATAGGCTGCAATAATTCCGCGGGAAGAATTTATAATGGCTCCAAGCCCATCTTCATTGAAAAAGTGTACCAAATCCTGGCCTTTTCCTCCCTGCGCGCCATAGCCTGGTACCAAAATATAGTTTCTGGGCATAATTTTGCGGAGCGCCCTGCCCATTTCCGGATAAGTGGCTCCCACCACTGCACCGATATAGCTATAGGCATCCCCCATATGTTCCTCTCCCCATCTTGCAACCTGCTCCCCAACAATTTCATAAAGGGGTTTGTCCCCAAAAGCGGCGTTTTCCGTACCTTTCTCCCTGGCACCTGGCTTTGTTGTTACCAGGCGGTCCTGAAATTCTCCACTGCTGGGGTTGGATGTCTTAACTAATATAAACAGGCCCTTATTTTCTTCCTGACACACCTTAATAAACGGTTTTATACCATCAGAACCCAGATAGGGATTCACAGTTGCAAAGTCCTCATCAAATCCATAGTAAAATTTGCTTCCAACCTGAACCTTTCCCAGATGTCCCACTGCATAGGCTTCTGATGTAGAGCCGATATCGCCTCTCTTAATATCTGCAATCACCACCAAGCCTTTCTGTTTACAATAATCCACTGTCTTTTTAAATGCAGCAATTCCCGGAATGCCAAACTGCTCATACATGGCAATTTGGGGTTTTACTGCAGGAATAATATCATAAACACTGTCAACAATTTCCTTATTAAACTGCCAGATGGCTTCCGCCGCCCCTTCAAGAGTTTCCCCATATTCATCAAATGCCTTTTTTTGGATGTGTAAGGGCACAAACTTCATCATCGGGTCCAGTCCCACCACAATTGGGGCACCGGTCTCTTTAATTTTCTTAATTAATTTATTTATCATGGTATTTTCTCCCTTCCCGGCGTGTATCTGAAATACGCTTTATATATGTTTTAAATTATTTCTTTATCCTGCTGCTCACGGTACAGGATAAATGCTCTTGCCGCCTTTGCATAGCCTGTCTGCACCAGAACTTTTTCCACACTCTCTTGTATCTCTTCCACATGAATGCGGTCTTCTTTCACTTTTCCCTGAAAGTCCGCAGTTACACGAAGCGCAAGTAAATCCACTTCATCATGGCTGTACTCTTCCCTTGCAGCATTAAATGCCTTCACAATGGCGTCACTAATCTTCGTCAGGGTAAAATCTGCAATTTCCCCCTGCCGTTTAATAACCTGAAACATCTGCTTTTCCCTCCAAATCAAATCCGCATAGTAATCAGTATCTATTATTATCTTGTCCGCAGAAAAATATCTTCCCTTTTTGCCTCCTCATCGTCCGGATACGAGGAAAGATAACTTTTCATCAAAGATGCAGCCCTTTCATAATCTCCCAGTCTTTCATAGGCCGTAATTTCATTCATCTTAAGAATCTGCACCATGCCGTTGTTTTCAATGCCAAGGGCTGTCTGAAAGGCATTTAACGCCCCTTCATAGTCTCCTGTCTGCATCCGGCACAGTCCTAGCTGGTTTAATACCTGAGGCTGTGGGCCATCACTCTCAAGAAAGGTATTATAAACACTGATTGCATAATTATTATCGCCCAATGTTTCATAAGTTTTTCCTAAAAAAAGAACCGCTTCATATCCGCCCCCGTCTCTTGCTTTTTCCAGATAGGTTCTTGCATTTTCATAGTCTTCCAGAAAAAAACAGATACGCCCTTTTTCAAAGTTTGTCATATCCTTGGTGCCTGCATCCATTGCTGCCTGCAGATATTCCTGCCCCGTTTCCTTATAGCCAAATCCTGCCAGCACCCCGTAAATATCAACCAGACGGTCATAATCATTTTTCTTGAGCGCTATGGTCTTATTAAAATCTTCTTTGGCCTTATCAAGATTTCCCTGTTGGGCGTAAATTACTCCCCGCAGATAATAGGCGTCCCTTTCATCCCCCTTAAGCGCCACTATCGCATTGTATACATTAACGGCCTCATCCAGCTTTCCCTGCTTGTAATAAGCGGTTGCCAGATAATAATTTATATCATAATCCATGCTGTTTACTCTTCCGTCGCTGCAGGAAAGGGCGGTTTCAAAGGATTCCGCTGCCTCCCCATACATGGTCTTTCCCATATATGCCAGTCCCTCTCCCCGGTAAAGAAGGCGCTGGTTTTCCCCTGCTTCCCTTGCCGCTTCGAAGCTTACCAGGGCGGCATCATATTCCAGCGCCGCCACTGATGCCATGCCAGCTTCTATATTTTCATTTTTCCCTTTCGTCCCGCAGCCAGTAAAAAGCATCGTACAAATTACAAAAAATGCTGCCCTGCAATATTTTTTCATTTACTTCCCCGTTTCATGCTTAAAACAGTACCTTTTGGTTTTCTTTCATCTGCCGGAGCGCTTCTCTTTGCTTCATATCCCAGATTTCTTTCTTCAGCCATTCGTTTTCCGCCAGCTCCAGCACATTTTTAATTCTCTGTCTGACCACGCGGAAATCAAAGGGTTTATGTATCAGTTCAATGGCTCCCTGTTCCAGCGCATGAAGCTCGTCTGAACTGTCATCATTTGCCGTTACCACTACCACTGGCATTTCCATAAAAGCAGGCGTGGACTTTATCTTTCTAAGAAGGGCAATGCCATCCATATTCGGCATAACCACATCTGTAATGATCAGATCAATTTCATGGGCATTTTTCTGTAGTACCTCCAGTGCCTGCACGCCATCAGCTGCTTCAAAATATTTGTATTCATCACCCAGCGCATCTTTCATGGTTATCCGTGCCAGCTTCATGTCATCTACCAGCAAGACGCCAATTTTATCTGTCTTTCCGTTATCTCCGTTACTGTCCTTCTGGCGTGCCAGCAGATTACGGAACTCCATTGGCTTAATTGGCGGTGAGAAAAAGTATCCCTGAATGCTGTCACATCCTATATTTCTCAAAAAATCCACCTGACTTTGGTTCTCCACACCTTCCGCCACCGTTTTCATGCCGAGCATTTTGGACATTTTAACGATACACAGAAGAATGCTTGCCGCTCTCCCGGAATTTTCCAACTGATTCATAAATTTCATATCAATTTTTAAAATATTTGCCGGAAGCTCCCGCAGAGTATTCAGCGAAGAATAGCCGCTTCCAAAATCGTCCATAAGCACTTCATATCCCTGACTTCTAAAGTCAATGACCTGTTGGATAATTTCCTGTGGATTCTGGGTATAGGCGCTTTCTGTCACTTCTATTTTAATATATTTTTTGTCAAGTCCATACTTTTCTGTCATTTCGTTGATCCGTTTCACCAGATCCGGCTCGCAGAAGTCCACTCTGGAAATATTCACAGAAATTGGGCATATAGGCACCCCATCCTTTTTCAGCTTGGCCAAAACCCGGCATGCCTCTTCGCAGACAAACATATCCAATTTGGATATCAACCCGCTTTTTTCAAACAAAGGAACAAAAATCCCCGGAGAAATCACACCCTTTTCCGGGTGTTTCCAGCGTACCAGCGCTTCTGCGCTGACAGCCTGCTCCGTCTTTACATCAAAAATCGGTTGCAGAACAATATGAAACTGTCCGCCTTTTACCGCTTTTACCATTTCACGGATAAGCATCAGCTCTTCCAGTTCCTTTTCAGCTTCCTCATCATTATAATAAGAAAACTGTTTCACCATATTATCCCTGATATTCCGGCAGGCAGTTCCCGCCCTGTCGCACATCATGGAAATAGGAAGGCTTCTGTCACGCACCAGATAAATACCGCTTTGGATGGTAAGGGAGTACTGCCTCTCCAGCTCTTTTGCTCCTGTTACCATAATATTATTAAACTTTGTGTTTTCCTTAATCTTACCCAATGGCATACAGCACACAAAGTTATCGGCCTCCAGCCTGCCATAGGTTCCTTCAATGCCTACCGCACGTTTTATCAGCCTTGCCAGCAGAATTAATATTTCATCCCCGGTCTTTCTGCCCAGCAGTTCATTAATCAGCTTAAATCTTACAATATTAAACCGCAGGATGGCAAAATCACTTACCATATCCATTTCCATCATTTGCTTGGTCAGGGAACAAAAAGTATCAAAATTGTAAATACCGGTAAGGGAATCTAATCTTTGTTTGTCATATGCACTCTTTTTTAAGACATTATCAATCCGTCTCTTAACAATTTCCTCCACATATGGTTTGGGGAAAAAATCATCCGCCCCAAGCTGCAATGATCTCTCTTCCAGATTATGCCCATCACTCTGGGTATTGATAATCACAGGAATATGGGAAAAACGGTCTGATTTTTTTAATTCTGCAAGCAGCTCAAACCCGCTCATTTCAGGCATAACCACATCCATTAAAATCAGGCTGACATCATTTCTTTTTTGCAGAATCTCAAGGGCTGCCTTTGCACTGTCAGCTTCCAATATTTCCACTCCGCTGTCATTTTTCCAGAAACCTTTCAACACTTTCCGATTAATTTCAGTGTCGTCTACAATTAGAAATACTTTTTTGTTTATCATTCGGCTATCTCCACATTAATTTTTTAAGCTTTACAACATAATTCTAAGTCCTCTGGGATAATGATTTTTCATGACACTGCCGGATACTTTTCCCCATCCCAGACTGTATCCGTCTATGGTTGCAAGGTACCATCCTTTTTCTCCAAAAGCAGGAATTGTCTGTCCGTTAAGATAGGCTTGCGCCTCCTGCATGGACAATTGCCTTTCATACGTTACTTCCCCCGGATGGAGAAAAAGGGCCAGCCCGTGAGCAGGCTCAAAACGTTTTTTCTTAACAGTTCCCAGATGAAGTCCTGGACGCAGTACCTTAAGTCCCTTGAGAGCAGGCAGTCCCTCCGGCGCTAAGTAAAGCTGTTCGCCAAATTTAAGAAAAGTACCGGTAAAAGACCTTTTTAAATACTTTTCCCTGAATTCTTCCCACTCTTTTAACTCCAAAACAGATATTTTCTTTTCTTCTTTACTGTTTTTTAATTTTTCTTTGCATGTCCCTTCTTTCTTAAGACATGCCAGGAAATGTCCTTCCCCCTCAAGCTTATGGGGCCAGAGCCGGATGGTTCCTCTAAATTCTCTTACGCCATCTGACAAACCTGACGCCATTTTCCCATCTTCCAGAGAAAATTCCGGGTGGCTCCTTAAAAAATTCCCTATCACGCCTTCATCCTCTTCCGGCGCAAAAGTGCAGGTGGAATAAACCATCCTGCCTCCCGGTTTCAGCATAAGGGCTGCGCTCTCCAATATATTTTCCTGCCTTTTGGCACACATTTGGACGTTGGCCAAGCTCCATTCTTTTGTCGCTTCCTTGTTTTTCCGGAACATCCCTTCCCCGGAACAGGGCGCATCCACCAGAATTTTGTCAAAATATTCCAAAAACCGCTCCGCTAAATGAGCAGGTTCATGATTCAAAACAAGGGCATTGGAGATTCCCATCCTCTCTATGTTCTCAGACAATATTTTGGCCCGCTGGGGATTGATTTCATTACAGATTAAAATGCCCTGCCCCTGCATATCCGCCGCTATCTGGGTACTTTTTCCGCCTGGTGCAGCGCATAAATCCAGTACTTTCTCTCCTGGCTGCGCCTTAAGAAGTTCCGCAGGCGCCATAGCGCTGGCTTCCTGGATATAGTAAACCCCTGCCTCATGAAAAGGATGTCTGCCGGGCCGATCTTCTTCCTTATAATAATATCCGCCCGGAGCCCAGGGCACAGACCTTAAGGAAAAAACAGTTTTCTCCTTAAATTCTTCTTCACTTCCCTTCAGGAGGTTAACACGCAGGGAGGAAACCTTTGGTTTTCCATAACTGGCAAGGAAATTATCGTATTCCTCCCCCAGCATCCCTTCCATCCTATCCAAAAATTCTTGTGGCAGCATTCGTCCTTCCCTTCGGTGTCCCTTGTTTTTCTTCCGATACTCTGCATTTCATGCAGCACTCCTAACCTTCGGTTCCTCGTTAACATATCGGATAAAAACAAATGCCACCTTCGGTGTCGCTTGTTTTTCTTCCGATATGTTACATTATACCAACTTAGAGGCTAATTGACAACATAATCAATTTCACAATTTACCGGACAAATGTCCTATTTTGGGTATTGATATTTTGGTGGGGGATTTCTATAATTTCCTAAATGATATTAGAGCGTGTTTGAAAAATGCTCTAGCATGGCAGTAAAATCATTTACTGTCACTATATAATTTATAATGAAAGGACTGATTTTAGTATGAAAGAAGGTAAGGCATCTCCCATGGAAAAACTGGCCACTTTTATTATAGATAAAAGAAACCTGTTTTTCCTTCTGTACATCTTTGCTCTTATATTCTGCTTCTTCTCAACTAACTGGGTAAATGTGGAAAATGATATTACCACTTATCTGCCCGAAGACACGGAAACCCGAAAGGGGCTTACGATTATGAATGAGGAATTTGTTACCTATGGCACTGCCAGGGTTATGGTATCAAATATTTCATTTGAAAGAGGCGAAGGAATTAAGGAGACGCTGGAAAAGGTGGATGGCGTATCAGGCGTGGAATTTGACAGTTCCAGCGACCATTACATAAATTCCTCCGCATTGTTTGACATTACTTTTGACGGTACTGCAAGTGATTCCATAAGTGTGCAGGCAATGAATGAGGTGAAAGACCTTTTAAAGGATTATGATACTTATATAAATACTGAAGTGGGTGTGGACAGCGCCGCAGATTTAAAACAGGAAATGCAGGTGATTATTGTTATGGCAGCCGTAATTATTGTGGTTGTCCTTACCCTCACCTCCCGCTCTTATGCTGAGGTTCCCGTACTGATTGCCACATTTGGAGTGGCAGCCCTTCTGAATATGGGAACTAACTTTTTGTGCGGCACCATCTCTTTTATCTCAAATTCTGTGACAGTAGTTTTGCAGCTTGCCCTTGCTATTGACTATGCCATCATTCTCTGTCACAGGTTCAGCGATGAGCATGAATCCCTGCCTGCAAGAGAAGCCTGCATTGCCGCCCTTGCCAAGGCCATCCCGGAGATTTCTTCTTCCTCCCTGACCACAATATCGGGTCTGGCGGCACTGGCCTTTATGCACTTCCGTATAGGTATGGATTTGGCTACCGTACTGATAAAAGCTATTTTATTAAGCCTTTTGTCTGTTTTTACACTGATGCCCGGCCTGCTTATGCTGTTCAGTAATCTGATTGACAAAACCCGGCACAAAAAACTGCTCCCTCCCATTACTGTAATCGGACAGTTTGATGTGCTCACCCGTTTTATCATACCGCCCATTTTTGCGGCAGTTCTTGCAGTAACGGCAGTATGGGCAAACAAGTGTCCTTACTGCTACAGTTTTACGGACTTAACTACCGCCAAGCAAAGTGAAAGCCAGATTTCTTACCAAAAAATTAAAAAGACCTTTGGCACCAGCAATATGGTAGCCGTGATTATTCCTTCCGGGAACTATAAGACAGAAGGCTCTCTTTTAAAATCCCTGGAAACTTATCCGGAAGTAAAATCCGCCATGGGGCTGGCAAATATTGAGGCAATGGATGGCTATACTCTGACAGACGCACTAAATCCCAGAGAATTTTCAGAACTGGCAGGCATTGAATATGAGCTTGCCCGCCTGCTTTACTCTGCCTATGCCGTAAGCGATGACCAGTACGGTCAAATCATAAACGGACTTGATCTCTATCAGGTCCCTCTGTTTGACATGTTTCTCTTTTTAAAAGAGCAGATGGAAAAAGGAAATATTACTTTGGACGGCGACATTCAGGATACTTTGGATGATTTATTTGACCAACTGGAAAAAGCACGGCTGCAGCTTAAGACCGACCGCTATTCCCGTCTTGTGGTATATCTGAACCTGCCTGAGGAAAGTCAGGAAACCTTTGATTTTCTAAATGTTATCCACAGGGAAATTGAAAAATATTATGGAAATGAAAATGTGTATGTAGTGGGAAATTCCACCAGCGACTTTGATTTATCCTCCTCTTTTGGCCAGGATAATCTTTTGGTAAGCATCCTCTCCGCCCTGTTTGTAATTGTTATCCTGTTGTTTACCTTCAAATCCGCCGGACTTCCGGTACTGCTTATACTGGTTATCCAGGGAAGTATCTGGATTAATTTTTCCTTCCCTTACCTGCAGTCCTCGCCCCTTTACTTTTTAAGTTATCTGATTGTAAACTCCATTCAGATGGGGGCAAATATTGACTATGCCATTGTTATTTCCAGTCATTACAAAGACCTGAAAGAGGGAATGCACCCGAAAAAAGCAATTATAGCGGCTTTAAACGAGGCCTTTCCCACTATTTTTACTTCCGGTTCTATTTTAGCTGTGGCAGGCGCGCTAATTGGACAAATGACTACCAACCCCACCATTTCCGCAATCGGCGTCTGTCTAAGCAGAGGCACCCTTGTATCCATTGGACTGGTTCTGGCGGTATTGCCTCAGATACTTGTGCTGGGCGACAACATTATAGAGCATACCAGTTTTGAACTAAACCGTATTAATTTAACCGCTAAATCCTACTCCGGAGCCATCCGGGTGCAGGGACGGGTGATGGGACATGTAAACGGCATGATGGAAGGCACCTTTTACGGGATTATCCGTGGAGATATGGAAGCAATGGTTACTTTGGGAAACGCAACCATAGAAGAAATGCCTGATAATAATACTGTTTTATCCGCTGCGGCAGATGATAACAGACAGAGCAGCCGCCAGGAATCATCCATTATTGAGGAAGGAAGTGAATCTGATGAATAAGTTTTTCCATGGCATATTTTACAAAGCAATATCATTCATTCTGATGGCAGCTTTCATATTGTCCGCGCCGCTCTTACGCCTTACGGCAACAGCGGCTGTGGCCAATATTCCAGACGATGCCGTCCACATTTCCACTGTACAGGATCTTATAGAATTTTCCAAAAACTGTACCTCCAATTCCTTTTCCCAAAATAAAGTTTTTGTATTGGAAAAAGATATAGATTTAAGCGGAACAGATTTTTCCCCTATTCCTTCCTTCGGAGGACTTTTTCTTGGACAGGGCCATACCATCCGGGGACTTTCCCTGACAGATGGCAGTGATTACACCGGCCTTTTCCGTTATATACAAAAAGACGGGGAAGTCTGCAATCTGTCCGTATCCGGCACTGCCACAGCGGAAAGCGCCCATTCCGGCTTAGCGCTTCTTGCCGGGTGTAACTATGGCGTCATTTCCAACTGCAGGATTTCCGGCAGCATTGCGGGCGGCAATCAGACAGCCGGCATTGCAGGGTTAAACGAAGTAACAGGCATAATTACCGACTGCACCTCCAACGGCGCCATCTGCGGCACCCACCTGACCGGAGGCATTGCAGGCAGTAATAAAGGCAGTATTATTAACAGTTATAACCACAGTTTTATTAATACCGCCGCCACAGATAACCGGATTGACTTAACCACCCTTGATATGGACGCAGCGATTACCGACTTTCTTACCACAGAAAACGCTGCTTCCGTAACCGATATCGGCGGTATTGCAGGCAGTAATTCCGGTCTTATCCGTGCCTGTGTCAATGACGGTTCTATCGGCTACCAGCATGTAGGTTATAACATCGGCGGCATTGCAGGCAGTCAGACAGGGTATATTGAAGGATGTGTCAACTATGGCCTTTTAAACGGACGAAAAGATGTAGGGGGTATTGCCGGCCAGATGGAACCAAGCAGCGAAATGGAGTATCTGGAAGATACACTTCACAAGCTCAACACAGAATTTAACAAGCTTCATGACCTTCTGACCCAGCTTGACCGGGACGCCTCCGCCGCCTCATCCAATCTGACCGGGCAGGTGGATCAGCTGATGGATTCAGTGGAAAATGCCCAACATGCGGTTGATGAAATACTAATTAATGCTGCAACTCATGTGGAAGAATTTTCGGTCCTTACCGACCTTACTATTCTGCCCTCCCCAGACCCTGTATCGCTGGATTTTCTGGATGATCTGAGTGAAATTTCCCTGCCCGTTCCCTCCTTCCGTCCTACCGTTTCGGGCAATGGAATTGTTTTGCCTACCGCAGGGCCCACAGCAACCACCTCCCCTGGAGCTACCGCTGTACCTGTTCCTACCGCTACATCTGTGCCCGGCGGCTCCCCTCTTCCTACTGCTGCGGCTACACCTGTTCCTACCGCTACGCCTGTACCTGCGGCTACGCCTGCTCCTACCGCTACGCCTGTACCTGCGGCTACGCCTATACCTGCAGCTACACCTGCTCCTACTACAGCGCCATCGCCTGCTGCCCCAATAAGTAATACCGGCATAGATACAAATGAAGGGAACGGCGCTTCCGGAGAAGAAAATGACAACTCCCGGAATATAGAAACATCCTCTTTATCCGATAACAGAACTTTGCAGAAGGAATACGGTACATATACTTCCAGGCTGCTGGGGGCGCCTGCTCCTTCCACGCCCCCTGAGGACAATATTGATAATGACACAGACCAGGACTCCGGCGATGACAGCAGCGATGACAATAAACCTTCCTTTGATTTTTCAACTGTGATTCCTGATTACAATACCTTCCCTTCCGTTGGATGGCCTTCTGAATGGCCGGATTTTTCCATCGACCGGGAAAAAGTGGAAAGGGATATCAACGATGTACAGCAGAATATCTATCAGGACGCTTCCCATGTACTGGAAAGTATACAAAACACTGTGCAGGATCAGGCGGCTATTGTAAGTTCCCGTATATGGGCAGCACAAAATTCCCTAAGCAGCAGTTTTTCTGCCATCATTCTTGACATGCGGATTTTAAACTCCATGCTTGATGATGAAAACCAGATTCTTCTGAATGATATTCAGGCAATCATTGATGAACTGAATGTTATTGGCAATATTATCACCGACCCCCAGGCTGGGGACCCGGAAGATATCCTTACCGATGATTCGGATAATGACCAGATCACCGACACCGCAGGTAAGGTAATGAACTGCATCAATAATGGGGAAATCAACGGGGATCTTAACACCGGCGGCATTGCAGGTTCCCTTTCAAGAGAAAACAATTTAGACCCTGAAAATGATTTTGTTTGGGATAAAGATAATGCCACTTTAAATTTCCGTTATAAAGAGCGTATTGTTGTGCGCCAGTGCCAGAACACAGGCGCTGTGAAGGGCAAAAGGGACCGGGTAGGTGGAATTGCCGGGGAAATGACACTTGGCAGCATCATAGATTGTACTAACAGCGGTGCTGTGAAAAGTGATGGCAATATGGCAGGCGGCATTGCAGGTTACTCTGCCTCCACAATCCGTTCCAGCAGCGCCAAGTGCTCTCTTTCCGGGAAAAAGCAGGTTGGCGGCATTGCAGGTTACGGTGCCGGCATTTCTGACTGCTACAGCATGATTACAATCAAAGAAGGGGAAAGCTTTCTTGGCTCCATTGCCGGAAAAACTGACTCTTCCGGGGAAATTACCAATAATTTCTTTGTGGAAGGATGCCCTGCGGGAATTGACGGCATAAGCTATGACGGAATCGCCCAGCCCCTTAGCTATGAAAAATTTATGGAATCCCCCAATCTGCCGGATATGTTCCAAAACATTTACCTGACTTTCCTGGCAGATGGAAAAATCGTGGATAAAATCACCCTTTCTTACGGCGAAACCTTTTATCCCCAAAAACTTCCGTCTGTCCCTGTAAAGGAAGGATATGTCGGAAAATGGGAGGCCTTTGACCAGCGCTCTATCACCTGTGACCAGACCATAGAAGCTGTATATACGGAATACGTTACTACCATTGAAAGTCAGCAGGTAAAGGGAGTTCGCCCCATCTTACTAATAGAAGGAACCTTTACCCAGGATGATAAACTTACCCTTACCGAAATTGACGCCTATCCTCCCAACGCCCAGACCCGCGCTGAATGCTGGGAAGCAGTCGTATCCGCCCCAAAAGGAGGGCCATATACAGTCAGATACCTGATTCCCTCTGACATGGTAAATCCGCAGATTGAGCTTTATGAAAATAACACCTGGCGTCCTATTGACAGCGAAAAAGATGGAAGCTATTATATATTTACTTCCAAACAGGCAGAATTTATCTTTTGCTGTGTGGACCGCCCGGTTTCCAAAAACGCAGGCGTTATTGCTGTGATTTTTGTTATTCTGTCGGCCCTCCTCCTTTTGGTAATCTCATTCTGCATACGAAGAAAGAAAAAACGAAAATCAAAATCTGTTTTAAAATAAGGAACACACCATGACTCATGCCGATAAATCCCTGCATACGAAACAGACTATGGCTGCTTCTTTAAAAAAATTTATGACTGTAAAGCCTTTGTCCAAAATTACTGTAAGTGAAATCTGCACCAGCTGCAGCATTAACCGCAAAACTTTCTATTACTATTTTGAAGACATTTACGGACTGCTGCACTGGATGCTTGAACAGGAGGCTTTGGAGGTTTTTAAGCAATTTAACCTGCTGACAGACTATGAAGAAGCCATCTGCTATATTATTGACTATGTGGATAACAATAAGCATATTTTGAACTGCGTATATGATTCCATTGGACGGGAAGGAATGAAGCGTTTCTTCCTCTCCGATTTCCATGTTTCGCTTAATGTGATCATTGAGGGACTTTTAAAAGAGATGAATATTAAAATTGATTTAACTTACAAACAATTCCTTTGTGAGTTTTATACAAACGCTTTATCCGGTATTTTAACTGACTGGTTCCACGACAGAACAGTACGCACACGGGAAGAAATGATCCATTATATTGTTCTGACAGTAAGAACATCCTTAAAAGGCGCCTTATCCGGAACCGACAGCATAGTTGGATGAAAAGCATATGTGGGAATAAAGGTCAATCCTTCATTCCCACATATTTTTATCTGCTATTTTCCATCTATGCCATTCCCACCATTCTTATCATCTGGCGGTATGTACTATACCGCAGCTCTTCCAGGGCCATTGCCCTTTCATAAGCTTTGCGCAAAAACACTTCCGGCAGATAGCTCATATAATCCCAGCCTGAGGGCTGTAAGGCTGTCGCGCCTGTATAGTTTATTTCTCCAATTTTCCTCATAGTCTCCTGCCAGTTAATATGCCCGTCAAAAGGAAGCTGATGTTGATTCTGGCTGCCCCCATTATCATGCAGATGCAGCGCCATTAAGCGGGAACCGTATGTCCCCAAAAGATCCGCTTCCGGGTTATAATTATTGTGATGACAGGAATCATAGCAAAAACCCAGACAAGGAGAATCCACCCTGGAAAGCACATAGGAAATGTTGGTGTAATTCCACAAATTTTCCAAGGCCACATTGACACCCAAAAGTTCTGCCATTTCCGCCATGCTTTTTACTCTGTCCAATCCCAGCGGCGTGCAGGGATAATTTTCACTGGGCAGATGCACCACCATGGTTGGTATTTCCAGCTCATAACAGTCCGTGATACACTGCAGATAACAGTCAGTAAGAGCCGCCCCATCCAGGTTATCACGCCACAAATCATTTTGCCTCTGAAACGGCGCATGAATGTTTTCCACAAAGAGCCCTTCGCTGCGGGCCTCCTCTGGCCCTGTTCGGTAATCTCCCCTTCCAGATTCCTCACTCCACCACAGCATAACACCATCAAACCCTGCCTCCCTGATAAGCGCATAGCGCTTTTTGGCAGACAGTTCATAGCCAAACCAGTCATAAATTGTAACCATAAATTCCGTCTCCCCTCCGGAACCTGCCTGAATACAAAATTAACTCATGCCTGCTCCTCAATATTTCCCTTTTTCACTTTATCCTTCTCCTGCACCAGAAACCTGGCGCCATTTCTTTTGTTCACATCCTCTCTAAGTAGTACATACACTGTGGATAACAGGGGAATAAAAACCAGCATTCCCAAAATTCCCATCAGGCTGCCGCCAATTGTAACCGCCGCCAATACCCATATAGAAGGAAGACCTACAGAATTTCCCACCACATGGGGATAAATCAGATTTCCTTCTATCTGCTGCAAAACAATAAAAAGTATTACAAACCATAGCGCCTTTACCGGATCATCCACCAGCATCAGAAAAGCCCCGATAAAGCAGCCGATAAAAGCTCCCACAATGGGAATCAGCGCAGTAAACGCAATCAAAACGCCAATCATTACTGCATAATCAAACCGGAAGATTGTCATGGATACCACAAACATAAGTCCAAGTATCACCGCCTCCGTACATTGTCCGGTAATGAAATTGCTGAAGTTTTGTCTTAAAAGCGCCAGTACCTTTAAAACATTTTTGTAAAACCCCGGCTTTAAATACGCCTTTAGTGTTCTGCCAAACTGACCGCCAAGCTTTTCCTTCTGTGAAAGAAGATAAAAAGAAAACACCAGCGCAATAAAAAAGTTGACGGTACTGCTGATAATACTTCCTGCGACCGAAACGGTAGAGGTTAACATATTTCCCACGCCATTTTGCAAAAAGTCCACAACCGTATAGAGCATTGACTTCCAGTCAATTTCCAACGTTTCAAAGCTGCTTAAATAATTTAGCAGCTGGGGGTTTTCTGCAAAAATTATTTCCAGTTTACCAATAAAACCGCTCCAGAACACTGGTATTTTTCTGGTAAGCACTGTAACCGTCTTTACAAGCTGCGGAATTACTGTAACCGCTACCAGTGTAATCACAAGAATAACTGATAAATATGCAAGCGCCATGCTAAGTCCCCGCCGGCCCTTCTTTAATACTTTTACATTCTTTATCCTGTCGTCACGGAATAATTTGGTTTCATAAAAATTCATGGGAATATTTATCACAAAGGCAATCATGCCGCCCAGAATAAACGGCCTCAAAATCCCAATCACAAAAACCACCGCCGACCAAAGCAGATCAAATTTTATAAGGGCTAAAATAACCACCGCAGTAAAGAGAATTAACCCTCTTATTTTTCTTATGTTCTTTTTGTTTAAATTCATAATTATTCCTCTTCTTTTATAGCACTTCCAGAACTTTCAGGAGATATTCCCATACCCTTCCTGCAGAGGAAATGCTCAATTCTTCTTCCGCCGTATGAATGTTTTTCATGTCTGGCCCAATGGAAATACAGTCAAGTCCGGGCATTTTATGAATAAAAAGACCACACTCCACTCCTGCATGAATAGCCCGCACTTCCGGTTCCTTCTGATAGGTTTCTTTATATATTTCCACCATTTTATCCCTAAGAGGCGACTCTCTGCGGTAGGCCCACCCTGGATATTCACCGCTGACTTCCGTTTTGGCTCCGGCTAATGCTGCCAGCGCTTTCAGCTTCTCTATTAACGCTTCCTTTGCGCTCTCTAAAGAACTACGCACAGAAATCCCTACATGCACCTCATCCTCACTCATAGATAATATGCCCGGATTCAGAGAGGTTTCCACCAGCCCCGGCATTGCACTGCTCATAGCCTGCACACCATTTGGCAGGGTATAGAGAAGATAGATGATTCTTCTGCTGAGCGCTTCTCCAATTGCTTCCATTTTTCTCATTTCATTAAAGGAAAAATCAATTTTCACCCCCTCATCCTTATCTGTCAACTCCTCCAGTAATTCTTTTTCCAGCCTCTGACAGGTTTCCATAAGACGCTTCCGGCACTCTTTTTCAAAAACGGAATCTGATACGATAGTAGTGGTTCCGCTTCCATCTTCATAAGCAGTAACCAAAATCTCTGCCTTTGCAAAGGAAGGAATTGCATTGTCCGCCACACCGCCTTTTAAATTCACAACACAGATCTCCAGTTCCTTCCCCATATGGCTAAGCAGTCTGCCCAACAGAGAAATTGCATTTCCCCGCTCTCGGTGTATCTCCTCACCAGAATGACCGCCCTGCAACCCTCTTATACCCACTTCACAAAGAAAACCCTTCTTTTCTTTCTTTTCAAAAGGGAAATTTACGTTAACCCTTGCGCCGCCTGCACAACCGGAAAGAAATATGCCCTCTTCCTCAGAGTCCAGATTTATAAGCCGCTTTGCTTTAAGCACAGAGGTATCCAGCCCACGCGCCCCATTCATTCCCACTTCCTCATCTACTGTAATTACAAGTTCTATGAGGGGATGTTTGTAGCTTTCTCCATCAAGAAGCGCCAGCCCATAGGCAATGGCTATGCCATCATCCCCGCCAAGGCTGGTTCCTTCCGCCATCAGCCTATCGCCCTGAACCTTAAGCTTTAACCCCTCCTTTTCCATATCCGTTAATGTCTCCGGGCTTTTAACTGCTACCATATCCATATGTCCCTGCAGCATAACAGGTTCATGGTCCTCGTATCCCGGCGATGCCTCTTTCACAATTATCACATTGCCCAATTCATCCTGATAATGCTCCAGATTTCTCTCTTTGGCAAACCGGACCAGATAATTACTGATTTCTCCCGTATTGCCTGAACCATGAGGGATCTTACATATTTCCTCAAAATAATAAAAAACATCTGCTGGTTTTAAATCCTTAAGTATATCCATATGATTCCTCCATATTAGCCTCTCTATAAGTATTTTAATAAAACCATCATATCATATGCTGATAGTTTAGAAAAGGGTCCCTTACCTTTCCGTGTAAAAAAGACCCTATCATTTTCAGAATAAGGTCTTTTGTAAGTGTGTATAAAATTTTATGCAAGTTTGCTCTTTGCAAGTTCAGCTAATGATTTGAAAGCTTCTGCATCATTAACTGCCATCTCAGAGAGCATCTTTCTGTTAATATCAACTTCCGCTAATTTTAATCCATACATAAACTTGCTGTATGATAATCCGTTCAGTCTTGCTGCCGCATTAATACGGGCAATCCAAAGCTGTCTGAACTGACGCTTTTTCTGTTTACGTCCTGCATAAGAGGAAGCAAGCGCCCTCATTACAGACTGTTTTGCAATTCTATACTGTTTACTTCTGGCTCCTCTGTAACCTTTCGCAAGTTTTAATACTCTGTTATGCTTTCTTCTGGCGTTCATGCCGCCTTTAATTCTTGCCATGTCTTATATCCTCCTTATACCATAATTTGCCTTTGTTGCCTGCTCTTATAAATAGGGCAGAATTTTCTTCATGTTTTTAATATTTGTCTTGTCCGTCATAGCGGGCTTTCTAAGATTTCTCTTCCTCTTAGTGGTTTTCTTGGTTAAGATATGGCTCTTGTAAGCTTTGCTTCTTTTTAATTTACCTGTTCCTGTAGCTTTAAAACGCTTTGCAGCAGATTTGCTTGTTTTCATTTTAGGCATAACTCTATCCCTCCTGTATTTTATTATTAATTTCAGCTGCCGGAAAGCTCTCCTTTCCGTCCTCTATTTTAACTGGCGGCTAGCGCTTTTCAGTTAAAAACATTGTCATACTTCTTCCTTCCACCTTAGGCGGTTTCTCCATCACACATATATCGGAAAGCGCCTCTGCAAAATCATCCAAGATATGTTTGCTTTTTGCCATATGTGCCATTTCACGACCGCGGAACCTTAAGGTCACTTTAACCCGGTCACCCTTGGTCAAAAACTTTCGTGCCGCATTTACCTTCGTATTGAGATCATTGGTGTCAATATTGGGAGAGAGACGGATTTCTTTAATTTCAATGACTCTCTGCTTTTTCTTTGCTTCTTTTTCCTTACGGGTCTGCTCATATTTAAATTTCCCGTAATCAACCAATTTACACACAGGGGGTTTTGCAGTGGGCGCAATTTTAACCAGATCCACTCCGGCCTCCTCCGCCATCTGTAAAGCTTCCCTGGAAGACATGATGCCTAACTGTTCGCCGTTTTCTCCGACTACACGTACTTCCTTGTCTCTAATCTGTTCGTTAATGAATAATTCGCTAATGGCTGTATCCTCCCTACATAAAAAAATCCAGTTAAGGAGAGCTTCTCTCCTGCTCTGCCGCCGCACATGGCACATGCTGCATCAACAGCTAATTTACCTATACGCCTCTGTACAAAAAAAGTGGACAGCATAACTATCCACCTGATTTCATTCCTCAAAAAAGCTGTCTGTCTCATTTAATCCCATTATGAAGACATCTTTAAAGGATACCAACCTGTTTTCACAGGTTAACTGAAATATAAACGCCTATAAGCCCAGTCGCCATAGGGTGAGAGTGGATACTCTGCTTCTTTTCCCGGAATCCATACATATTTATGTATATCAACCGCACACTTGTATAGTTTAATATCTATAGAAAAAAATGTCAATACATTTTTCAGTTTTTATTTTCACTTTTTGCAAGGCTGACTTCTTCTTCCCTTACCAGGCGGATTTGTCCGTCAGAAATCTCAAAATCCGCCATCAGCTCATCATCTGACATCTGACTGTAAGTAACCGTATATGTTTCATCCGCTAAAATCAAATAGGCAAGCTGCTCTATTTCGCCGCCTTCTATTCCATAGGTGCTGCGTATTTTATATCCGGGAATGCCATCCATATCAATCTTTTCAAAGGAATCAATGGTAATGTCCACATTCCTGCCTGCCTGCTGGTAAGCAGCTTTTAACGTCCTTTGATAACTGTCCGCTGTCAGCTCTTCAGATACCCTGCCCTCGTTTCCTTCGGAAACTGAATAATATACATTGGAAGAATCCAAAGGGCTTTTTTCATGTATGTACATACCTGGTATTTCATCTGACTCCCGGTATCCTGACGGGATCAGCACCGCACAATAATCAACCTCTTCCCTGCCTACCGTCTCTTCCGTCTGCGGCTTCTTTAATTCAAATTCCTTCACTTCTATGTATTCGTTCTCCTGCCCGTCTTCTGACTGAATATCGGCAACTGTAACAATCTTTTGTCCACAGCCTGTAAGAAGAAGGGTAAGAAAAGCCAAAAGAACAATCCTTTTTTTCATTTTCCCGCTTCCTTTAATTATTACAGGGACAAACCCCATTAGTAATTATTTAAACACAAAACGGGCGAATATACAAGTGTCTGTTTTCCGTGTTTTTCTGTTACAGCCTGCGGTCCCATGGGCCGCTGACTGTAACGGTTGCTATAACATAAACTTATTTTGCAGCAAAGGTTGCACAGGCCGTTTCTCTGCAGTCGCAGGCGCCGCAGCCCTTAATATCCACATGAGCAGCAGTACATTTGTAATTACTGTTGTATTTACAGTCCGCCGCCTCACAATCAATACTGATCACTCTGCTGGGATGCTCCAGGGCGCTTGTAAAACGGTCCCTGCCCTCCTGGGAAAAGCTTTCACAACAAGTATCATCCTCACAGCCCGCGTTCTTGCCGCCTACCAATATGTCACCCTTGCAGCAACACTTGCTGTTGTTATACATACAGTTTTCCACTGCACATTTCAATTCTGCCATTCGAAACCTCCTATTCCAGTTCCGCAGCCTTCCCTCTTCATGCCTTATCAGTAGAGAAATTCCTGGCC
>CANCXX010000052.1 GCA_947381965.1 uncultured bacterium | reverse complement strand
GACAGGATTTTCTCTGCAGGTCAAAGGTACTGGGAGGGAATCTGCGGTACTGGAAAGCAGCAGAGGACCGGACAGTGCCCAGAGAAAAAACAGGATGCAAAGCAGACAGGATTTTCTCTGCAGGTCAAAGGTACTGGGAGGGAATCTGCGGTACTGGAATAGGAGAAAAAAATGGAATTAGTGAAAATAACGGAATTACTCAAGGATGCGGAAAAGGGAGGCTATGGCGTAGGCGCCTTTTCTGCAAGAAATACTTTTTTAATTGAATATGTGCTGCGTGGGGCAAGTAAGAGAAAGTCGCCGGTGATTGTCCAGATATCGGCCAATGAATTTAACTGGTTTCAGGTAACGGCAAAGGAATTTGCAGACCGGTTTTTTGAAATTTATGGGAAATATGAGGGAAAAGTGGCTTTGCATCTTGACCATACGAGGGATTTGGAAATCATAAAGGCAGCCATTGATGCAGGTTTTAACAGTGTCATGATTGACGCCTCACAGAAAAGCTTTGAAGAAAATGTGGCCCTTACAAAGGAGACTGTGCTGTATGCCCATGAGAGAAATGTAGAGGTGGAAGCAGAGCTGGGAAGGATTGGGGCTACAGATAAAATAGAGACGGATAATGACGAAAGCCTGTATACTGTCCCGGAAGAGGCAAAGGAATTTGTGGAGAGAACCGGGGTGGATACTCTTGCGGTTTCCATTGGGACTGCCCATGGGGTTTATCCGGTAAAAAATCCGAAAATTGACCTGGACAGGCTTGCCAGAATCAGGAAGCAGGTGGCGATTCCGCTTGTACTGCATGGCGGCAGCGGGCTTCCGCCGGAAACAGTCCAAAAGGCAATTACCATAAGCGGCGGAGGGGTGAGTAAGATTAATATTGCCACAGATTTGGAACAGGCATTTCTTAACTCTCTGCACTGTGAGAGAAAATTAAACAGTGAAATCTGGCAGATGGACCCGGCGGCCCTTACAAAGGCTGGGGAGGCTGTACAGGCAGTAGTGGAAGATAAAATGGTTAATTTTGTAAAAAGTGCGGGGAAACTGTGATGGGAATCAGGGTTGGAGTTGTTGCGGATGATGTGACAGGAGCAAACGATATAGGAAGTACTTTCGGAAACGGCGGATTTCGCAGTGCGGTGTTTCCCTTAAACCTGATTGAAGGACGGGATATGGAGGAGGAGACACAGGGACTTGATGCAATAATAATTGATACGGACAGCCGTTTTGATACGGCTGTGGAAGCGGCAGAAAAGGTACAAAGGGCTGTGGAAATTCTAAAACGTCTGTCTTGTGATCGGTATTTTAAAAAGACATGTTCCGTGTTCCGTGGAAATATTGGAGCAGAGTTTGACAGTATGCAGAAGGCGCTTGGTGAGAAATGTGCCATGGTAATTCTGGGATTTCCCAAAAACGGCAGGACAACCCTTGAGGGAATCCATTATGTGTATGGGGAAAAGCTGGAAAATTCCCAGTTTCGAAAGGATCCCATTCATCCAATGACAACCTCCTTCCTGCCAGATATTCTCCATCAGCAGAGCGAAAAAAAGGTGGGAATTGTCACTTTCCGGGATTTGGATATGGGAATTTCCCATGTTCTTTGTAAAAAGGACCAGCTGAAAAAGGAGTGCGCCTATATCGTATTTGACATCCGGGGGCAGGAGGATTTAAAATTAGTGGCAAAGGCAGTCTCTGGGGAGCGGATGCTGTGCGGAAGCTCCGCGATTGGAGAAATGCTGCCAGAAGTTTATGGAAAGCTGTGCCGGGAAAAAGTACTTGCGGCAGCGGGAAGTCTTACCAGACAGAGTCTTTCCCAGATAAGATATCTGGAAAAGATAGGGTGGAAATCTTTTATACTTGACGGAAGAGCTGTCTTTGAGGAGAACGTACGTTTGCAGGAGGAACAAAGGCTGATTGCATTGCTGACAGAAGCTTTTGAACATCATGATCAAGTTTTGCTGCATACCTGGCAGGAGCCGGAGGGGATGGAGGAAATTAAAACCAGAGCCGGGAAGATGGGGCTTACCAGCCCGGAGACAGGAAAACTGATTTCCGGGAGTCTGTGCCGGGTGATACGAGGGGTGCTTGAAAGAACAGGAATCCGTAATCTGGTAGTTGCAGGAGGTGATACTTCCGCAGCCGTATCTTTTGAACTTGAAGTTTACCGTATGGAGATTGGAAGAGAAATTGAGACAGGTGTTCCTGCTATGACAGGAAAGAGCAGTCTGGGAATATTAAACCTGGTATTGAAGTCCGGCAGCTTTGGCAGTGAGGAATTTTTGCAAAAAGCTGCGGACGCACTTAGAGGAAAATGGGATGATTGATTATTTAAAGAAAATGACGGAAAGGTATCCGGCATTAGAAGCGGTAAGCGTGGATGTAAAAAATGCTTACAGTATTCTTTGCAGGGCTTATGAACAGGAAGGAAAGCTTCTTGTGTGCGGAAACGGAGGAAGCGCTTCAGATTCAGAACATATTGTGGGGGAACTGATGAAGGGTTTTTATAAACTCCGCCCTTTAACTGGAAAAGAGAAAGAAGCCATGGGGGAGTTGGGGGTGCATCTTCAGGGCGCCCTTCCTGCGATTGCGCTTACCGGACATCCTGCGCTTGCCACTGCCTTTTTAAATGATGTAAATCCGGAGATGGTGTTTGCCCAGCAGGTTTATGGATATGGAAGGAGGGGGGATGTGCTTTTGGCACTCACTACTTCAGGTAATTCCAGAAACGTGCTGAATGCGGTGAAGGTGGCAAAGGCTAAGGAAATGAAGGTGATTGGCCTTACAGGAAGAGACGGAGGCAGCCTGAAAGCGCTGTGCGATGTATGTATCATTGTGCCGGGGCAGGATACAGCGGCTATACAGGAATATCACCTTCCGGTTTATCACACCATCTGTGCTATGCTGGAAGAAAAGTTTTTTAAAGGAGAATGAGGGATGGAGCAGGAGCGGCTTTGGAGGATAAGGAAAGAAATCTGCAGAATTTCCACTATGCTTTTTGAAAAAAATCTGGTAAGCGGCAAGGATGGAAACATCAGCGTGCGGACCGGGGAGGGAGAAATGCTGATCACTCCTTCTGGTATCTGCAAAGCTTTTCTGGAACCGGAGATGATTCTGCGGCAGAGTTTTGACGGCAGAGTCCTGGAAGGGAGTCTTAAATCCACAAAAGAAGCCGGACTCCACGCAAACCTTTATGAACGGCGGCCGGAAGTGGGAGCTATTGTGCATACCCACCCGGCGGCGGCAACTGCTTTTGCGGTCTGTGGTATGACGTTGCCGTCAGATTGTCTTGTAGAGGTGCCTTCCCTTTTGGGAAAGGTATGCGTGGCAGGCTATGCCCCCGCAGGAAGCCCTTCACTGGTGGAAGAAGTGGAGAAATGCGGGGACTGTAATGTGGTTTTTTTGCAAAATCATGGGGTAATCTGCTGTGGAAAAAGTCTGACGGATGCGTTTGCACTGATGGATGCTGTGGAGAATGCGGCAAAAACAATTTTATATGCAAAGATGTTGGGAGAAATCAGGAGGTTTTGACAGGCTTAAAATGTCGTAACTGCCATATGGAGTTTTTCATTTAATATGGGTAATACTGTTCCAATATCGTTGCTTGACATTTGTAGCGGCAATCTAATTTTACGATATATTTTACCAGTGCTTTTGGCATATGGGGTAACATTGTTATGTTGCGAGATTTGTAACAAAGGTTTCTAAAACTGCATACTCTCTTTTTGGTGCAGAAATTGAGAGGAAAAAAGGGGAGCCATAATATATACTGGAAACTGTCAGGAGGGCTTTTAAGATGGAATGGATTGAAAGATTAAATGAGGCAATTGGATATATTGAAGAGCATTTAACAGAGGAAATTGATTATGGACAACTAGGGAAAATAGCCTGCTGTTCTTCTTACCATTTCCAGAGAATGTTTGCTTATATGGCGGGAATTCCTTTATCAGAGTATATCCGAAGAAGAAAAATGTCGCTTGCCGCTGTGGATTTACAGAGCAAAAGCATGAAAATTATTGATGTGGCCGGAAAATACGGATATAGTTCTCCCACCGCATTTAACAGAGCGTTTCAGTCCGTTCATGGAATTGCCCCGTCAGCTGTAAAAAATGAGGGTGTGTCTGTAAAATCTTTTCCTCCTGTCCAATTTAAAATTACAGTAAAAGGAGTAGAAGAAATGAATTACAGAATTGAAACAAAAGACGCGTTTCGTATCATAGGCACATCTGTACCGCTGCATAAGGATATTGAGATGAATTTTACAGTTATACCTTCTAAATGGCAGGAAGTGTCTGTGAACGGAACATTGCAGAAACTAATCAGCATGATGGACACACCGCCTATGGGGGTGCTTGGCGTCAGCACATGTAATGACACGGAACCATGGAGATACTATATTGCGGTAGCTTCTTCACGGGAAAAGGAAGACCTTGAGGAATATATTGTGCCAGCGGCTACCTGGGCAATTTTTTCCGGGGAGGGCACCAATTTGTCAATTCAGGAATTGGAAAGACGCATTGTGACAGAATGGCTGCCAACCTCCGGATACGAATATGGCAGTGCGCCAGATGTTGAAGTTTATATTAGCCCGGATCCGCAGAATGCGAAATATGAAGTGTGGATACCTGTAGTAAAAAAATCATAATGGAAATCGATACACAGCCAGTGAATTAGTGAGTAAGAGCAGCACAATTCACTGGCTGTGTATTTGATTCTTTCGGTTTTCTATTTCTGCTTCGCATATGAACAATCTGGTGGCGACTATATTCGATACAGAAATGAATATAATCACGGAAGGGCAGATATATTCTGATATAATAAAAAAAATGTGTCTGTGGAGGAAGGTTTATGAAATATGCAAATGCTAATGATATTTTACCAAAAGAATTGCTTTCCATGCTTCAGGAATATTATCAGGGTGGCTATTTATATATACCAAAAGATAAATATTGTAAGGTAAAGCAGCAGACTGACTATAAGATTGAGTTGGAGAAACGCAACCAGAATATATATTTGAAGCATCTTGAAGGGAGAACAAACGGACAACTTGGGAATATATATCATTTGTCCAAGTCAAGTATCAGAAGAATTATTTCAAAAGAAAAGGTGAGGTATCAGAAAATGAAAGAGATAATAGAACAGATTTTATTTTTATGGGAAATTGAGAACGGACAACTACTGCAAATATACCCTTCAGCGTGGGAAATTAATCATTCCTATGTAATAAAAGTATATGACAACAAAAACGCTCTGGAAAGGAACATAAAAATAATGACAATATTATTGGACTGCAATATTCCGGTTGCAGAGATTATTCCAACTAAAACAGGAGAAAAATATGCAGCATATAATGATGCATTTTTCCTTTTGTCAAAGAAGCTGCAGGGAAGTAATATTTCCAATATAAAAGATAAAACAATGGCATGGAAAATGGGACGCGCAATTGCACAGTTACATAGGGCATTTCTTAAATGCGAAAAAGAAATTGAATTTTGGGATAGCAGTCTCTTAGAAGAAATGAAAGGATGGATACGAAATAATTTAGTGAATGATAAGTGGCGCATAATAGGGGAAGAAGAATACGCAAAGACCTTGGAAAAATTAGAAAATGTGTATAACTGCCTGCCGAAACAATTGATTCACAGGGATGTGCATTTTGGAAATTTTTTGTTTTTTGAGGGTAATTTGTCAGGGTATATTGATTTTGACTTAAGCCAGAGAAATATTAGAATATTTGATATTTGCTATTTCCTGACAGGATTACTTGCAGAAGAAACGGATGCTGTTTTTACGGAAAACGAATGGAATTTAAACGTAAAGTCTGTGATTGCAGGATATGAAAGTATTACGCCGCTTTCTGAAAAAGAAAAAACGCAATTCCATGTGTGATGGAATGTATAGAAATTTTATTTATGGCATATTACATTGGAATGAAGGACACAAAACATGCCATTGACGCATGTAATGTGTTCCATTTTGTACAAAATTGCCTTTAGAGTCCCTTCATCATACGGGTGGACATTTTGTATTAAGCGCCTCTTTGCGAAAATGACGAATCAATGCGTGTTTTGCAGGAAAACCGCACTTATTTATGGTGTAAAGCACCTTTAAAAGCAGCTGCTATGTGGATTTATGTTACTATTCACGGGTCAGGAATGCGCACTTGTTGCGCATTCCGTGAGAACATGATGCAGGAGTGAGGGGCGATTTTTGCGAAGCAAAACTTGGAATATCGCTCCGAATTGTTACTATGAGCGGCTCCCAGGCCGTGAATAGTAACGGATTTATAAGGGATGCAGATAGCGTTGCTTTTATATGCTTTTCTGCAGAAGTGCCGTATGATATACTATAAGTAAAGTGCGTCCTGTCAATAGATGAATTTCTAAAGAAAAACAGAGAAATAGGACACGCTTATGTCATATTCCTAATGGTAAAGTGGAATACGACAAAGGAGGAATCTGATATGCCGTTTACTGAAATATGTATTTACCAGGTCAGGCCGCAAAAGGCGGAGGAATTTGAAGCATTAATGCTGGAGGCGAAAAATTTTCTGGAAAAACAGAAGGGGGTGCTTTTACTCCGGCTTATCAAAAGGGGATATCACATAGATATGGAGCAGATTAAAGAAGGGCTCCCCCCTCTTAAAATCACCCGTATTGTAAAAAGTGTAAAATATATGCTTTACTGGGAATTTGATACAAAAGAAAGCTATGGAGCAGCACAAAAAAATCTATACGACAGCTATTGGAAAGCCATTGAAAAATGCCTGATAGTTCCCCATGACAAATATTTAGGGGAGAGGATGTTCTGATGAAGTTAGCATATTGCGAATTGGATTGTAGTGAATGTGAGGAAAAAACAGAGTGATCCTATGCAGATAGACAGACTTATTCAAATTATTTTTCTTCTGCTGCGTCATGAGAACATAACAGCAAAACAGTTAGCAGAGGAACTTTGCGTTTCTACCCGTACAATATACAGGGATATTAATATACTTTCGACTGCGGGCATACCAATTACATCCCAAAAGGGATATGGTGGAGGGCTGTGTTTAATGCAGGGCTTTTCATTGGACAAGTCTTATTTTACGCAGACAGAGCGGCGTAATATTGTACAGGCACTGCAAATCCTGAAGTCATCCAATTATCCTGATGCGGATAAAACGTTAAACAAGGTTGCAGGATTGTTCAGCCATAATTTACAGTCAGAATGGCTGGAGATTGATTTTTCATACTGGGGAAGTCCGGAAAAGGAACGGAATAATATTACGGCTTTAGAGCGTGCAATTATCAATAAGTATGTAATTACATTTACCTACTTTAACTCCGAGCTGATGATAACCAGTCAGATTGTCGAACCGCTGAAACTGGTTTTTAAATCACATGCCTGGTATCTGATTGCCTATTCCCGGCACAAAAATGATATCCGTACCTACAAAATGTCCCGTATAAGGGATGTCCAAATAACAAATCAGTTGTTTGAACGCAGGCTGCCGGAAGACTTTTCACTTACGCCTGCTTACAGGGAAGAATATGACATACCTGTATTTAAACTACATTTTTCGGAAAAGATTGCATATAAAGTCTATGACGAATTTCAGGAGAAATATATTAAAAAATTAGATGACGGTACGCTGGAAGTAACTTTCAGATACCAGCTAAGTGACTGGACATTCCTATATCTGCTGTCTTTTGGTGAGTATGTGAAAATTATTGAACCAGTTGAAGCAAGAAATATTTTAAAGGAAAAGGCGCAAAAGATATTTTCTATGTACTGTTAAAGGGTCTACAAGAGACTGCCGGAACGCCGCAAAAATTTAAAGTTCTTAACCCGGATATTGAAAATGGCCACATAGTTTGAGATGTGGTCATTTTCAGCGTACTCATATTTAACTGTTAGGATTGAATCTTTACCGTTACTTGTGACTTTTCCGGTTATTCCAGACAACGGACAGAATATCTTTAAGAACCAGAAAGGCATTTTGCTCATCATATCCATACTTTTTCTGCAGGCTGTCCAGGAGCTGTTCCAGCTTTGCCGAATACTCTGCTATGTCCACCTCATTTTGATAAGTGGAAAGAATTGGGTACTTTTTACTCCAGACTTTGGTCCAGTCTATTTTGTCAGAAACCTTGTCGCTTGTTTTGTCAATGATATCCTGAATTTCTTTTACGTCTATATCAAATTCAATCAGTTCATCCAGCGATAATCCATATAAGACAGCCAGTTTTTTTGACTGGCGGATATCCGGTAAGGTTTCATCCGTTTCCCATTTGGAAATTGTCTGCCTGCTTACACCTAATTTTTCAGCAACATCTTCCTGTGACAATCCTTGTTTTTTCCGGGCGTTAAATAAATTGTTTCCTAAATTCATGGCATTTCCTCCTTTAATTTGATTCCCGCGGCAATCGGTCCGACTGGGCCTGCGACGGGAGCGTTGCTTTTGCGGCTGTCTGTATGTCCCTATTATATCCGGGAAACAAGCGAAGCGCCACCAACAAGTAGAGGCAGTCTGGCACTTTTTCTTAACATTTTAAGTATTGGAAAGCCGGAGAATTTTATTGGAAATCAAATGAGGGCGTGTTATATTATATTTGTATGTCCTTAAGCTTTGAAAGGATGTGCACAGCTTTTAGAAAGAATATTCAGCATTTACATGCAGCCAAAACCGGCGCGGGGGCGTCATAAAAAATATAATTGTACAAAGGGGAAGAAATATGAGTGAAAAAACAATCAGAAAAAGCAAAATAGGCGCAAGATGTTTAAGTGAAGAAGAAGCGAAATTAATCCTTCCAACCTATGAACAGATTTATAAACAGATAGATCAGTTCCGCAGGGAAAGGAAATTTGAAAGCAGGCAGGAGGAAGATGGCCGTGATAAAGACCAAAAGACAAATAATATTGGAATTATAGGTGCAAGAGGGGCCGGTAAATCGTCTATTTTAAAAACAATCAGGACCAAACTAACCAGCCAAAGAAGTGAAAATGGATGTAAGAAAGATATTATTCTGCCGATTATTGTGCCGGAAAATATGTCGGAATCAAGTACGCTGATGGCAACCATTCTGGGAATGCTTAAGGATGTGGTGGAAGTGCGTGTAAAGGAACAGAAAAGAGAGAACCCACATCCCGATTGTCCTGGAAAGGACAAATTAAAGAGGGAATATGAGGAAGCAGTTAAGCGGTATACATTTATTCAGAAGGAATACCGTGATATTTTAATCCGTGAATATACCACAGAAAACGATTATGCCAACAGCTCCACCAAGGTTTTTAATTCCGATTCGGAATTTATAAATAAATTTAACCAGTTGATTGACAGCCTTGTAAATGGGGAAGAGGGGAGAGGACTTCTCTTTATATTTATAGATGATATTGACTTGAGCACATATCGCTGCGGGGATGTGGTAAAAACGCTGCTTTCTTATTTGTCTAATGAAAATATTGTTACCTTTATTTCCGGGGATCTTGAGACTTTTGAAGAGGCGCTTACTATGGAGTTCCTTAGAAAAGAAAAAGCGCTGGATAAGGGAATTTTAAACGAAAGTGTGCTGCCGGACCCATCAGGGGAAAGCACAGTGCTCAGGCGTAAAATGGGACTTTCCTATGAATATCTGAAAAAGATTATTCCGCCGGTTTTCAGGCATAACGTGAAAGAATGGTCTTTAAGAGAAAGAGGAAAGTACTGCATTTTTAATTCTGAAGATAATGAAAAAGAAAGCAATACGCTTTTAAAGCTGCTTCTTAAGGCCCTGGATGGCTGGGTGGAGCCTGCTTATTTTCAGTTTATAGAATATAAAAAAGAAATGTCAGAAGGGAAAAATGGGGGAGAAAACAAGGAGGAGCTGCTTCCCTTTACCTTCCATTTATTTGACAAAACCTCCCGCGGTCTGAACAATGTATATAATGTGCTGGATGAAATTGCAGAGAAAAGAAGGGGCGAAGGAAATCAGGAAGATAAAAAGAATGGAGAAAAAGAGAGGGATAGTGCCTTAAATCTAAAGAAACAGCTGCTGGATACCATTGTCTCTTCCAAACAGATTTTTAACCAGCACAGGGATGACATACTAAAGAGGATGTTCAATATTGGAGTGGACAAGGAGAGCAGCCAGGTATTTTTTGATAATGCCAATACGATTATTTATGGGGAAAATGCTGTGGAGGAAAAGGAGAAAGAAGGGAAGCGTCCTTACTGTATCCAAAGCCCTGTGGAGCGGTTTTCTCTGTTTCTTCTGGTAGATTTCGCTGCAAGGCTGTTGTATGAAAAGGATTATTCCGACAGAGTGTCAAAAGATGAATATTATAAAAAAATGAAAGAAAATGCTATGGAGGATTTGTTTTTTTACCCTGAAATTTCAGAAAAGGTGATGGATGTTTCAACTTTCAGATGGGAAAGGGAGGAGGAAAAACAGGGGAAGAAAAAAGAAAGCGGACAAGAGGAAATAACTCTGTATGAGCTGAATAAAAACTTTTTAGTAAGGGGTAAGTTAGAGACGAATCTGGCTTATTTTTATAATCTTTTGCCAGAAAAATTATGGGAGTTGTACAGATCCCGGAAAACGGACAAGAAAACGGACAGGAAAACGGTATACGTTGCACTGGGGCGGCATATTATGGTTGCCTTTTGGAAGGGACTTTGTTCGGTAAGCTGTGTAAATCATATAAATATAGAAAAATCATTAATAGACTGTTACCCTGTGCTTGAGCGTGAGTTTGCATATATCCGAAACCAATTTTCAGATTCCTTTACCCAGAACGTTGCCATAAGTTTATTTGCCGAAGAGTGCGAAGAAGCTGTAAAGGACAGTGTATACGGCAATTATTCACAAAGAATTTTAGCCAATCTGATAGCGTTCCTGCTTCAGGACGAAAAGGATTCGGTCAAACAGGAGTTAGAAAATGTCAGCTTTGGGCAGGCAGTGACCAACGAGGGTGAAATAATCGTGAAGGAGGGAAAATCCAAAAATAAAAAAGAGTCCGAAGATATCATAAGAAGAATTGAAATTCTGCAAAGTATTGATAAACAAAAGCTTTGGAAGGAAGAAGTGATGGAGTATGTTATTCAATATGTGACAAAAGAAATAGAGAATTATCTTGAATGGATTGAAGCTGAGTTTGATTATATAGAGAATGCAGAAGAGAAAACAGACATAATGGAGATGGAAATAGATGATAATGAATGGAAACTGGATATAGAATGCGCCAAAACAGGCTGGGATACATTTCAGAAATCCTATGACGGCGTATCCAGAACACTGTCTAAAGGTTTAAAACGTAATATTATAAATATTTTATGCCCTGGAAGCTCTTTTAACGAAAGAATATCATTTAGTGGATATAAAGAGGCGGCTGACCAGATAGAAGCATTTACCCAAAAAAGGGCATGGTATGGAAAACATGAAGCACAGGCACTATTAAATGATTTGCAAAAGGCATTTCCTGTAATTGAGCTTGAAGATATAAGAAAGAGATATTCTTACCTGACGCTTCTGCTGCAATGCAGCTATAAATATAAGATGGAAATGAAACAGGAAGGAAATATAGGGGAAGAAGCGGAAATATTAAAAACGGCAATGGAAAAATTACAGGGCGCCCAGGCCGGAGCGGATGATCAGGTATTGGATCAGTTTATAGAAAAGCTGAATGCCGGCGTGGAAGGGAAGGAAAAGTTTAGTAAGGATCAATTTGAAGCGTTATTCAGCTGATCAATAACGAAGGAGACTATCAAATGATTAATGATTCCATTAACCGCTTCCTTGGTGTTTTATGTTATCCGTTTCTATCCCTGGATGAATTTAAAAAGGATCTTATTGAGGAGTACTTAGAGCTTAGGAAAAGGGAAAATACAAAGGAAGCGGAAAGAACCCGGAGCAAATTAAAAAGTGAACTGACAGAGTATATCCGCCACAATTACAATATTTATTCTTATGATGAGATATATCTTTATCTGGAAAAATGTTATCTGTATGATATATGCGGATATGAGGATGTTATCTGTTTATATGGCGAAATTATGAAAAGGATGGCTAATGCCCTTATTTCCCACAGAGACGGAAGGATTGTTTTTAAATATTGGAAAAATAAGAACGATGAGGACTTATTTGGCGGGTTTGCAGGCAGCAACAAGGTGGATTTGTTTCACAGTCTGAACTGTCATATCCCCATGGATGTAATAGCCATAGTTTATATGATTATCAATCAGGAGGAACATGATATCAGCTGTCTGGATTACTTTTATGGAAATATTGAAGTGGCGGATCAGCAGCTGGCACGCATTTTGGAAAAAGGGGTGGCGGAGAACCATCTTCACAAGGGCGTGTCAAGAACCTTTTCCAGTATATGGGATTCCCTGATGGAGCCTTTTACGGTAAAGAAAAGCAAATCTTTTATCAGACAAAAGCTTGTGGGCGGTACGGAAGAACAGAATAAACATATGCTTTTTTATGTTTTGGGATGCGGAATTATCAGGGCGTATCTGGTCTTTAGAATGAAAAAGCTGATAGACTTTAACGAAGGCCGGGAAAGGTCAGAAGAAAATCATCAGATTTTTCATGAAGATAACATGGCAGGCGCGGTCTTTGATATGCAGGAGGAAAAAAGTAAAAACGGGATTGAAATGGTCCGGGAGCTGAAGGAACGCTTTGCACAGGGGGAGGGCTTTGAGAAATATTATAAGGAAAAGTTTTCAGGTGAAGATATAAAAGAGATGCTTACGTATTACATTGATTTGTGGAACATCCTTGCAGACGAGGCGCCGGAGGGGGTTTTTACAGATCATTACTGTTTAAATGTTTTGGGAGAAAATGCAGAGATTCATACCTTTGATGAAAACATTTTTCTTTATAACGCATTATATCAGCTGCTTAGGGAAAAGGAAACAGTCAGCGTAAGGCGGTGTGTGATACAGTATTTGCGGGTCAGAAACTATTTATTTCATGTAAGCGTACAGCAAAAAACAATCAAAGGACTGGACTATTTCCAGCAGGAGCATTACTCGGTCAATTCCTCTTTAAACCGTTTAAATATAAATAATTACTGGAAAAATGCAATCAGAGAGCAGCTGCAGAACCAATATCTGCATAAAATTGAATTTCGGACATCCATACCTGACTCCGCCGCAAAATTCAGAAAAGAGGTATTGGATTTTCTGAAAGCATACAGGGATATTGTGAAAGAAAATGCTTGGGAAGAAGGCAGCGCGGGGAATGTATACCGTCGTATTCCCCAGGTGGGGCTGGTGGTGCATTTCCTGAAAAGGCCGGATATGACAACTCCTGAAAAGTGCCTGCAAAAAGAGGACTGCTCTTTTTACCAGTTTGGGGAGTTACAGGAAACTTACAAAAAGCAAATGGACGCCTTTATAAAACTGCGCTCGGAGTTTAGCGAACTTAGCAGATATCTGGTTGGGATTGACGCTGCAAGCCTGGAAAATTCCACACCGGTATGGGTTTTTGTGCCTGTTTATGAAAAGGCCAGGGATAGCCAGGTGGAACAGATTGGAAAAAAACAGAAGGATGGAGGATATACCCAGAGCCTTGGATTTACTTTTCATGCAGGGGAAGATTTCCGGCATATACTGTCCGGTTTAAGGCGGATAGATGAAGCTGTGGAATATTTAAAGTTTCATGCCGGGGACAGGATTGGGCACGGAATTGCCCTTGGGATACCTGCAAGGGTTTGGAAAAGCCAGAATCCGGTAGTTATTATTCCCCAGATAGAAGCTCTTGAAAATTATCTTTGGGCATATGACACTTTAAGTCAGAATTACAGCAGCTTTCAGGCGACAATAATGGCTTATATGGAAAAAAGGATTTTGGGGCTTGCAGGAAAAATTTACGGGGAAAGGGAAGCAATTTCCGCCGATATGCTTATTTCCGCCTACCATAAGATGTTTTGTATGGAAGGAAGGGAGGCGATGCCAAGGGATGTGGACGGCAGGATAGAAGAGAATTTATGTAAGAGATTGTGGGAAGGCAAAAAGATATTCTGGGATGCCGGACTGCTTGCGGCAGCAAGACACTGCAAAAAGTTTCTGCGGGAGATGGAGCGTCCGGTCCATTTTGAAATTACAGAACAGGACCTTCTGATTATTGAAGAGCTCCAGCAAATATTGAAAAAGAAGCTGGGACGGAAAGGAATTGTGATAGAGGTGAATCCTTCATCCAATACGGCCATTGCCGATATTGATAAACTGCAGGAAAACCAGCTCTATCAGATAAATAAGATAAACGACGGACAAAATGTTATGGTCTGTATTAATTCAGATGATCCGGCGGTTTTCAACACCAATGTGTCCAATGAACTGGCATATATATACTATGGAATGCTGGAGCAGAATATCAGCCGGGAGGCTGCTTTACTGTGGATTGACAGAATCAGGGAAAATGGGATAAACAGTTCCTTTATCCGGCATCAGGAGCCGGACCATGTGCTGGTGCAAAAGCTGGATGAATTGATCAAAAGGATGTAGAGGACAAACCGTTAAAGGCAGTCATTCTTGCTCTGAGATGACAGGGGCGGATGTACTTGTGCAGATAAAGAAGGAAAGCCCGAAAGATTGATGTAAGATGAAAAAATATTGGGAGGAAGAATTATGAATATGTTAAAAATTGCTTTATTACAGATTGCACCTTGTAATACGTTAAAGGAAAATCTTGAAAAGGGAATTAATTATTGTGAGAAAGCGAAGGAAATGGGGGCTGACATTGCCCTGTTTCCTGAAATGTGGAGCAACGGATACCGCATTTATGATCGGCCCGCCTGCGAATGGAGCAGGGAAGCGATTCCTGTAAACAGTGAATTTGTTAATGCCTTTGGCAGCCTTGCAAAGAAACTGCATATGGCCATTGGCATTACTCTGTTGGAACAGTATGAAAATGCGCCTCGCAATTCTTTGGTTTTCTTTGACAGGCAGGGCGAGAGGAAATTTGTTTACGGGAAGGTACATACCTGTGATTTTGACGTGGAACGGAATTTAACGCCAGGCGAAGACTTTTATGTCACAGAGCTTGATACCGGCTGCGGCATGGTGAAGGTTGGAGCCATGATTTGCTATGACAGGGAATTCCCTGAAAGTGCCAGAATTTTAATGCTTAAGGGTGCGGAGCTTATTCTCGTCCCCAATGCCTGTCCCATGGAAATAAACCGTCTTTCCCAGCTGCGTGCCAGGGCATATGAAAATATGACGGCCATTGCCACCTGCAACTATCCGGACACGGTACCTGACTGTAACGGCGGTTCCAGCGTTTTTGACGGTGTGGCTTACCTTCCCCAAATGAATGGTTCCCGGGACACCTGCATTTTACAGGCAGATGGGAAAGAAGGGATTTATATTGCAGAGCTGGATTTGGAGCAGCTCCGCAGTTATCGTGAAAGCGAAGTCCATGGAAATGCCTTTCGACGTCCGAAAAAATACGGACTTTTAGTCGATACCAAAATTGATAAACCTTTTATCAGAAACGGCTATCGGGGATAGAGGGCTTTTCTGTGCCTATCCTTAAAAGGCTATGACAAAATCATTTTTAATGATTGACGGTTATAGCCTTTTTTCATACGGTAATTAGCAGCTTGAAAAACTTGAAGCATATCTTTTATGCAGGAACAAGTTTCTATGGTACAATTCAGCAGATGATCAGGCTTTAGCAGGAATGGACTTTTGCCGGGATAAGCAGGAAACTGCAAAGAGGTTATCATGATTTATATTGTAGACAATATATCAAATTATTTAATATATCTTTTTATAATTCATTTTGGGTTCAGGTTAAACCCAAGAAAAAACAAATTTTTGATTGGCGTATCGGTTTTGACTATGTTGTCTGCCGGTGCTTACAACATATATTTTGATACAAACTCTCCGATTGTCTATATATTTTGGAGTGTGCTTTCCATCTGTTTATTTTTTGAAGACAGATTGTGCCATCTGCTCCTGCTAAGCGCTGCCCTTATGTATTTTACGGGAATTATTGATACGTTCAGCGTCATGCTGATACAGATTGTTTTAATTGGCGGAGGGGTTGACAGTACGGATATAACATGGTGGATGGAACCTGCCTATCTGATCTCATTTTTGATATATCTTCTGGTATACTTGCGGCTTTTTAGGAAAAATAATGTTTATTTATGGGATATAAAGTTCAAGTATAAGTTTGCGCTTTTAATACAGGGCAGCATTTTCCAGATGTTTTATGATTTTGTTTTTTATTTTTTTAACGAAAATCATGCAATATATGGCTTAGATGCCTATGCAGTTTTTTTTATCAGCATAGCAGGGACATTTTATTCCATTTTTCTTACGCTTAGCCTTGCTATCAAAAATATATTGTCAGACAGGCAGAACATGGAACTGCAATCTTTTATGTATATGCAAAAGCAGCAATACGATTATCAGCTACAGCAGTCGGTGGCGTTACGTCGTTTTAAGCATGATCTGGTAAATCATATGGGCGTTCTCAGAGAGCTGGCTAATCAAAAAAAGACGGAAGCAGTCAAAGAGTACATAGATACAATTTGGAATATACAGAACGAGTTTGATTTAAAAATCCACACAGGGGACAACTTGCTTGATGTTATTTTGAATTATTATTTATATTTGGCAGAAAAGGAAAATATAGAGTTTGCCGTAACAGGGAAATTGACCGGGAAAACAGGTCTTGAGATGTTTGATATTACAACACTGATGGGAAATATATTGCAAAATGCCATGGAAGCAGCTGCACAGACGGCCGTTCCTAAAATCCGGGTTGAACTTATAGAACATAAAAAAGAATTTTTTATTGTTGTCACCAATAGTGTGGCTAAAGAAATGAATACTTCAAAAAGTTTTCTCAGGACATCAAAAGCGGATACGGTGAATCATGGATTTGGTCTGAAAAATATTGCCGCAATGGTCCGCAGGCATCATGGGGAATATTATATGGAGTCTATAGTGGAAAATGGAGAAGCAATGTTTAAAATCAGTATTGCCATTCCAAAGGAGAACAGGGTATGAAAATATGTATTGTGGAGGATGAAGCGGTATGGAGGGATAAGATAAAGGCCGCCATTTTAGAATATTGCCTGAATAAAAACATTTCAGCTCAGATTCTTACTTATGACAACGGAAGAGATTTTATGGAGAATACGGATGCGGATTTATTGTTTCTGGACATTGAACTTGCCGGGGACGAAGATGGATTTAGGATAGCTGAAAAGATGGTGGATTCCGGAAGTCAGTGCAAGATTTGCTTTTTAACTTCCCATACGGAAATGGCCAGACAAGGATACAAGGTTAATGCCTTCAGATATATTGACAAGAAATATTTGGAGGAAATAGATGAGGCGCTTAATTCCTTCTTTAAAACAAAGATTCAGGAGCGAATTATTTACTGTAAGGACACTGTCGGGGGTCGCATTAAGATAAATTTAAGTGAGCTTTTGCTTGTTGAAACCAGCGGAAGAAAACTAAGATATCTCATGCTTGACGGCAGGGAGCATTTTTGTGAAGGACGGATATCTGAAACGGCACAGAGCCTGTCTCCCTTTGGATTTTTTTATGTACAGCGATCATATATTGTCAATTTAAAATATATCGAAAGTGTAAACAGCCGTGAGATTATGCTCTGTAATGGGTTAAAAATAGCAATCGGCAGAGTCCATGGCAGGGAGTTTAAGAAGGAGTTTTTTAAATGGAGAATGTTGTCTGAGGACTAATTTGTGTCGTTTGTGCAAAAAACGTGTCATTTATGCAGACGGTATGTTATTTTTTCCTCAGTGTGGTATAAATAAAACGTCATGACAGAAAGAGTGGGTATTATGTAACAATGGCGCAGAAATGAGAAAAATGAATCATGAGAAAAATCACAATGACAATGGCTATGGGGATAGTTGTGCTTGTATATTTCCGATTATGAATCAGAATCTTCCTATCGTTTTTTAACTGACGCCTCTAGAGCGTGTTTGAAAAATGCTTCCCAGAAGATGTGCGTCACAAATCTCGCGCAAAGTGAGGCTGGAAAGAAGCCATTGCTGCTAAATTTATTTAAAATGCAAGGGAGGGAATCTTTTGAGCATCCGGATACAGAGTGGTAACCGTTTTGATTAAGAGGGTATAAGTATTTTGCTTATGTGGATATGTGATAGAATAAGGAAGTTGTATCATTTAATCAAAAATTTCAGATACGACTTTCTGGGAGGTATGTATATGAACAGATATAAAAGGATAACCATATTGGTATGTGTTTTTCTAACGGCTTTGGGTATTGTTGCCTGTGGGCAGGCAAAAGAAGATGAATTTGCTGCAAATCAGCAGGAAAGCGATATACGGACGAGCAAGGGGACAGAGTCGCAGATAAATGAAGATGAAATCGTAAATGAGGAGGAGTCTTTTGTAAATCAAAAGGAAAGCAATGTGCAGACAGTTGAGAATACAGATTCAGAAGCAAAAGAAGATGAAACCATAGATGCAAAGGAAACTTCTGTAAATCAGCAGGAAAACATTGTACAGGCAGTTGAAAATGCAGATTTGGAAACGACAGCAGAAGATCCATTAGATTTATTTATCAATGGTTCAATAAGTGCAGTTGATCCTGCAGATTTGACATGGGAATTTTATATTACTGATTTAAACATGGACTCATATTCTATTGGGGAAAAAGTCGATCTTGACAATGATGGTGAAAATGAACTGATTATTTGCGGTCCTTACGGCGGAATATATCTTGATGCGCGTGATAACAAGGTATATAAGTTTGCTGGGGGCGATGGCACGGCTCTCATTCTTTCTTATACCTATTATAATGGAGATATATGGATTATGTATAGCAACAGGTCCAGTGCAGGATTTGAATGTTACCATATGGAAAAATTTGAAGGAGCTGATAACTTAGTTGCAGAAATGAATTTTGGAGAAGAATTTGATATCAATAATGTAGAGGCTGAACTGAAATATACATTAAATGGAACTGAAATTACTTATGATGAGTATACAGCATTATGCAGCAAAATTTTTGCTGCTGAAATGAATACAAACTGAAAGAAAACCTTTCAGTTTGCCGGGAAAGGTACAACATAAAAAGTTGAATATTGGTTATCTTTTGGTAGCGATTATGATAACGGATAATCAGCTACCTTTTTTATTCCCGCGAACAATGAGCCAAGAGGATGCGAAGCGTCCATTTAACGAATGTCCCCATGGAACCCTGCCTGAGGTGCATAATCTTTACTGTAAGTAACACCTCTATTGACACAGGAGGATATGCACATGAATGATTACAGTAAAATTACAGCCCTTTACTCCCGCTTGTCCGTGGGGGACGAGGACAGGGACGGCGAGAAGCCCGATACGTTGGAGTTTGCACCGTTTATCAATATCATGTCAGAATGGTACGCAAGGGACAAAGGAATGGAAAACAGAATATGCCAAGCTGACCGCCGAGAGGAAAATGCTTAATCAGCGGTATCTTGCATTAAAAGAGGAAGTGAAAGAAGCCGAGAAATCAGAAAGAGCGTTTATTGTATCTTGCAGCAGGAACAGCAGCCTCACAGAAAGCAGGATATGGAGCGATAACAGATAGGGCGGCGGGATAGTCAACGCCTATTGCCGCCGCCCTGTTTTGGACTATTATTAGACCCATAAATCAAAATTTGAATCACAAAAGTTAGTTGTTTGCAATCGGAGAAATAACAGGTTTTCCGTCTTTGCCTAACAGCACTGTTAATCCTCCTGCATTCCCAACTTTACGAAACACATAATTCACTCCAGTTTCTGTATCAACCAAAATTTGTGTTACATCAATAGTACCTTGTGAATAAATCGTCTCAAATCGTTCTTTCTTAGCCATTTTGTTTACCTCAAATAATTTTTTTATATAAATCCCCACAGGCGGGGATTTATCAGTGAATTACTTCATAACGTAATCGTAAATATGAGTTCTCCTAAATCACGTATTTCTGCAATTTCAAAACACCTAATTCCGATAATTCTTTTTGTGTAAACAAAGATTTACCATCGTATAAAGTAGATGTTATGCCCCTAAATTTTGATTTGTAATATCATTTTTCAAAAACTACAAAACCACATTCATAAGGATGGTCGCAATACACACTTTCACACTTATCAGTGTGGTATAACATACTTTTCAGTATAATTAGAAAATCTCCGCCGCCTGATAGAATCATGTATTCTGCAAGAAAAAACAGCAGTAATTGATTTGTCATTACAGAAACTACTGCAACTCCGCCTCCTAAAACTAATGTTGGCATAGCAACCCCCAAGAGATATTGCCATTTTATCAGTGGATTTGAACAAGTACAGTATGGAGAAAAACTGCTCCAAATAATTCCAAAATCAATCGAATGAAAATGATTTTTTGCAAAAAGACTCCAGGTAATTCCATGTATTACCTCATGCAGAATGGATAGACATAAAATAAGCACAAGTAATGCTACAATAAATCCCCACGAAAGACAATCTAAATCAAAACCATTCACATGATAGTATATCCAAAATGTTAAAGCCATGAATGGCAGCATAATTAAAAGACATAAAGGCTTTGCTTGTTGCGTATTGAAAATTATATTCTTCGTTTTATATCCTTTTTGCTGCATTTCAGAATTGAAATTTTCAAAGCGCTCTTTACGTTTCAATTCTTTTTCTGTTAGTTTTCTTTCTTTGTCCATACTTAATGCCTCCAAGTTCCAATCCACCGGTTTGTAACGGGAAAAATTATACCATATCCATCTACGAAAAGCAATCTGTACTTTCGTTCCGCCTATCCAGACCGTCAAGGAATTTTTGCCGTTGCCATTTCGCCCCGACCTCTTCCAAAGAACAGAATGAAATGTTACGCAATAGGGCCTGAAAAGGCTTGATTTTTAAGGCGTTTCAGACACGAAAATGGCTTCTAACCGTCCACAGGCGCGTTTTACGCCTCCGTTTCCTGCCGCGCTGAAAAGTTCTTCGTCAATAACTCAAAAAAGCACTTGACAAAATGCTTCATGATTATTTTTTGATGTTGCCATGGGTGCATGGAAGCTTGGACTTAGCCATGTAAATGTAAAGAAATTCACAGAGCAGATGGGTGAGGGTATGGTTGAAAGAAGATTTTTTCATAGAGGCGCGCTTTACACTGCTATGACCTTTTGATATAATGTGAACGTCCGATAATTGAGAGAGACAAGTGGCCAGAGAAAATGCAGGATGTAAAGAAGATGGGACTTCCTCTGTCGGATGGAAGCACTTGTCAGGGCAATTGCGGAACCGGAATAGGAGGAATAGTATGGAAAAGAAACCATTGGTGCTTGTATATAAGAAATGCACCACATGTCAAAAGGCATTAAAGTGGCTGAAAGATAACAATATAGCGTATGAGGAGCGTCCAATTAAGGAGGAAAACCCAACCCTTGAGGAGCTGCGCAGATGGCATGAAAAAAGCGGGCTTCCTCTTAAACGATTTTTTAACACCAGCGGAAATCTGTACAAAGAACTGCAGCTAAAGGATAAACTGGCAGATATGACACAAGAAGAGCAGTTACAGCTTCTTGCCACAGATGGAATGCTGGTCAAACGTCCGCTTTTGGTAACGGAAGACTATGTGTGCCCTGGTTTTAAAGAAGAGAACTGGAGGGCACATATTTGACTTATCAGAAAGGAATCATTATAATAAGGAAAGCAGGGCATTGCAAACAGGCACATGGAAAGTCAAAAACAGAACGGCCCATTTTGCTGTTCAAAGGAATAAACAGGCAATTGACGAATAAATATTAAAAGAAAGAAGGAGTTAAAATGACAAAAATAGACATTGTATCCGGATTTCTGGGTGCGGGGAAAACTACTTTGATAAAAAAATTACTTGCGGAAGCGCTTGGAAATACAAAAGTAGTACTGATTGAAAATGAATTTGGAGAAATCGGTATTGACGGTGGTTTCTTAAAGGAAGCAGGGATTGAGATCAAGGAAATGAATTCCGGCTGCATTTGCTGTTCGCTGGTAGGGGATTTCGGCACTTCCTTAAAGGAGGTTATGCACACCTATGAACCAGAAAGAATACTGATAGAGCCTTCTGGGGTAGGCAAGCTTTCGGATGTGATGAAAGCCGTGCAGGATGTGATTGATGTAAAGGAAACGACGTTAAACAGTGCGGTTGCGGTGGTGGATGCCTCCAAATGCAAAATGTATATTAAGAATTTTGGAGAATTTTTTATTAACCAGATTGCCTATGCAGGTACAATTATTTTAAGCAGAACAGGCAACATTTCGGATGAAAAGCTGCAAAAATGCCTGGAACTGATAAGAGAGCATAATGCAAAGGCTACAATAATTACTACACCATGGGATGAACTGGATGGAAAGGATATATTATCTGCCATAGAGGGAGCAAAGGACCTGGAGGCGGAAATGATGGCAGAGCTTAAAGCCAGCCGAAGCATGGAGGAAGAGCATCATCATGATGGGGAGGAATGCGATCATCACCATGAAGAAGGTCATCATCACAGAGATGGAGAGCATGACCACCATCATGAAGAAGGTCATCATCACGACCATGGACCAGATTGTACCTGCGGCTGTCACGATCATGGGCATGACCACCATCATGCGGATGAAGTCTTTACAAGCTGGGGGATGGAAACGCCTGCTGCATACAGTAAAGAGGAGATTGCCCATATCTTAGAAGAACTTGAAAATGAAGGAGAATACGGTTTTGTTCTCCGGGCCAAAGGAATGGTTCCAGGAAAAGAGGGCGGCTGGGTTTATTTTGATTATGTGCCGGACGAGAGCAATGTTCGTGAGGGTAAGCCGGATGTGACAGGAAAATTCTGTGTTATTGGCTCTAAGTTAAAAGAAGATAATCTGAAAAAACTGTTTGACAGGAAAGAGGGAGAAAAATGAAACCGGTTTATGTGATAAATGGTTTTCTGGAAAGTGGAAAAACAGAATTTATCCGCTATACTCTGGAACAGCCTTACTTTCAGATCAAAGGCAGGACACTGCTGATTGTCTGTGAAGAAGGAGAAGAAGAGTATGAAAAGGAACTTTTGAAAAAAAGCCGTACGGATATAGAATTTATTGAAGAAGAGGAAGATTTTAATACCTCCCGCCTGATAGAACTGGAAAAAAAATATAAGCCGGAACGTATAGTGATAGAATACAATGGCATGTGGAATTTTAAAAAGATGAAGCTGCCTTTTCACTGGGGAATAGAGCAGCAGATTACTACTATTGACGCCTCTACGTTCCCTATGTACTTTACCAATATGAAATCACTGCTTGCGGAGATGCTTAGAAAATCAGAGCTGATTATTTTTAACCGTTGCGATGATGTGGAAGACTTAAGCAGCTATAAACGAAATGTAAAAGCAATCAACCAGCAGGCGGACATTGTTTTTGAGGATTCCGAAGGCGAGGTAAACCAGATTTTTGAAGACGACCTGCCGTACAGCCTTGACGCTCCTGTGATTGAACTGGATAACGAAGGATATGGCATCTGGTATCTGGACAGTCTGGATAATCTGGAACGCTATATTGGAAAGACCATACAGTTTACAGCTATGGTGTTAAAGCCGGAAGAATTCCCCAAGGGATATTTTGTGCCCGGACGGATGGCTATGACCTGCTGTGCAGAGGATATGGCATTTCTGGGATTCGCATGTGAATATGATAAAAGCGATAAACTGACAGACAGGCAGTGGGTAAAAGTAACTGCCAAAGTGACAAAAGAATACTTTGCGGATTACGGCGGTGAAGGACCAGTGCTTAAGGCAGTCAGCGTAGAGCAGACGAAAGCTCCGAAGGAAGAGGTTATTAGTTTTGTATAACTTTATAGGTGAAGCTGATAACAGAAGATAGATAATAGGAGAAAAAATCGGTAATGTACCAATACTCAGCAATACAATGGTTATTTTTCTTTTATTTTTACTGTTTTTTTGGATGGGTTTTTGAATCCACCTTTGTATCTGTAAAGACCAGAAAATTTGTAAACCGTGGATTTATGCGGGGACCATTTCTTCCTATTTATGGAAGCGGCGCGATTATGATGCTGGTGGTTTCCATGCCCTTTCAGAATAATATTTTTTTGACGTATATTGCAGGCTGCATTGGGGCTACAGCTTTAGAACTTGTGACAGGCGTAACTATGGAAGCTTTGTTTAAGGTTAGATACTGGGATTATTCAGATCAGAAATTTAATTATAAAGGTCACATCTGCCTGTCGTCCACCGTAGCCTGGGGATTTTTAACTATACTGATGACAGAGCTGGTCCACCGGGTAGTGGAAAGAGTAATATTTATTATTCCCTACATGATAGTTACTGTGCTCACAGTTCTTTTGACAATTTATATCATTGTTGATTTTACGCTTTCCTTTAAGGCAGCGCTGGATTTGCGGGATTTACTGCTTGGTCTGGAACGGGCAAAAGAAGAAATGGAGCGGATACAAAAGCGTTTGGATGTGATTATTGCTGTTGCCAATGATGAGCTGGAAACTCGAAGGCAAAACAGTACCATGCGGATAGATGAGCTGATGGAAAGCATTGAAGAGAAGTTTAACGCTGTAAAAGAACGGATTAAAATCAGCCCTTCTGATTTTGTAGAAAACATAGGGGATGAAATTGTGGAATTGCGCAGCAAATTTACGGTTGAAAAAGAACGCAGAAGACAGTTTGGAAGATTGAAAGATTTTTATCAGCGAAATCTGATTAAGGGTAATCCAAGTATGTATTCCAAACGTTTTGCAGAGGCTCTTGAGGAATTAAAAAAAGCAGCTGATGAGAGAAGAAAAAAATAAAAATAGGTATTGACTTATCGCGCGATAGATGGTAATATATTTTTTGTGATGTGAGTCATGCGGAAGTGTCGGAACTGGCAGACGAGCAAGACTAAGGATCTTGTGAGCATTGCGCTCGTGTGGGTTCAAGTCCCATCTTCCGCAGTAAAAAAGGAAACCTTGTGAATGATGGGGTTTCCTTTTTTAATTCATATCTATAATCGACTATTCATCAAATAAATCCGCATGTGTACCTGTGTCAATCAATGTCAATGTTAATATATCATCTTCTATCAGATATATTAATAACCAATCTGGCTGAATATGACATTCTCGATATCCTTTATAGTTTCCACTAAGAGCATGGTCTCTATTTTTTGCTTCCAAAGGAATTTTGTGTAGTAATCGTTCTACAATATCCTCCAATAAAGAAATATTTAATCCCCGCTTTTTAGCAATCTTCAATCCTCTTTTAAATTTTCCGGTAAGGACTAACTCATATTTCATAAATCAATGTCCTCCAGCGCTTCCGCAAAACTGCCGTATCTCTTTGTTTTAGGATCTCTACTGATTTGTTTTGCTTCTTCCATAGCTTCTATCACTTCCTGCTTATATTTAGGAAGTTCCACACTGAAAGGAAGTCCGCCGCGCATAATCGCCTGTCTCAAAAACATATTTACAGCACTGGACATGTCAATTCCAAGTTGATTAAACAATTCTACTGCCTGTTTTTTCACATCTTCTTCTATTCTTATTTGTGTTTGCACAGTTGCCATAAGTTCACCTTCTTTCTATGATTATAGTATATCATTTCGTTTACATTGTCAATCGATCATTCCGTTAACATATCGTTCCCATACTTGCGGCAATTTTTCTTTTATGAAAGAAGCATAAGAGCATTCCGGGGTTTCTATCATATGCTTTTCCTCTAAATATTCGACACAGCATGAATACCACCATTCCAACTGTTGCTCTGATTTATCTTCAAAATGACTCACTTTCATTTTTCCCTGCTTCACATATTCCATAAATAAAGCATATGCATTTTCTACCTTGGTACACTTCATTACTTCAATAGGTTCTGTCGCCAATCTTGCGCATGGAATATTTTTGAATGGAATGATTTGATTTTCTTCTGCAAGGACTTCATAGATATATCCGCTGACGCCTTCCGAAACTTCTTTTAATGCATTCGGATACAGTTCGTGATAGACAGGTATATTACTGCCGCCTTCAAAACCATAAGGGAACCAATAATAGGGCCTTTCTACCGCATTGCATAAATAGAAGGCGGCAACCACATCGATTGTAGTCATATATACATAAGGTCGGTCATGGTCAGCCTGATTTGGTCTTAAAACTTTAATATTTGCAATATTGCTTCCATGATACAGTACCATCATAATACCCCCAAGCTTCTGCTTATCTTATTGCATCATTTTACCATATGTGAGAATACTGCACCATATAAAACAGTTTTTACATTTATGTTGCTCCTCAATGCGTCAGCGGAACTTTTAGTTACACTCTGGTTACACTACGAAGATGATGTGTCGGAAAGCCCCTTTCTATCAGTATTTTTTTAAGTAACAATACTTCAAGTCCCATCTTCCGCATTAATAAGTGGTTTAAAATTAGGTTAAAAGCCTTGATTTTATGCCACTTTTTTGATTTCCAGGTTTGTATATATTTTGAAATAATTAAGAGGTAATCAAAAAAGTAATCATGTTTTTAGTTAAGAATCGTTTAAGAGTTAGAACCTAAAATTGGATTAGATTCAGAAAGATTGATGGAATTAAGTAATACTAAAATAGCAAATTTACAATATTTTATTTTTGGAGTTGGTACTGTTTTAGAATGTATTTTAATAGACAAAAAGAATATAATTGTCATTGTAACATCAGTCATTCTTTTTGTTATAATTGCACTTTTAGATGTCTATTATTACTTTTATTCAAAGCGATTGTATGATAAATATGAACAAAAATAGAGTTAGTATATGGTTGAATTTCGGTATTTATCGTATAAAAGGAGGAAAATCATGTTAAGAAATAATGAAATTATTTCTTCTTTTGAAAAAACAGTTTTTAGTAATTTGTCGATGTATCAAAAGAGTATTTAGGAATAGTGATAGATGAAGTTATTGCTAATATTCCCATTGTTTCAACATTGATCGGAATAGGCAATATTGCTTTATTGTTAAAAGATTTATTTTTTATAAAAAAGTCATTTGTTTTTGTTCAAAAAATTAATAAGATGTGTTTAAGTAAAAAAGACATTAATAAACATAAAGAATATCTTGAATCTAATCCAATTAAAAAAATTGAAGAACTGAAATTTATCATGGCGTTGATTGATAAAGAAATTGATTATAAAAAATTGAATATATTTCTAGCTTATATTATTCATACATTTACATGGGAAGAATTAATGCTTTATACAGATATATTAAGCCAAATCACGTTATATGATATAGAAAATTTAAAAGAAATTTATAATATATATAAGTATACTGAAGATAGTAACCCTCCATTTGCAAGCATGTTAAGATTGCAGAGTTTAGGATTAGTAGTTTTCCATGATGGATTTGTAAGACAAACTTCAAAAAAAGCTATATCTGGGAAAATAAAAATTGAACAGGTTCATATAACTTTTGAAGGAAAAGTTTTTTACAAATTAATAACAGAACACAAAATTATATAGTTGAAATGCTTTTTTGTGGAATATGAATAATAAATTAGAAAATGTATAGGTAATTGCGAAATAGGTTTGACGGTTGATGTTCAGAAGAGGCAGACGCCGGATTTTGTGGGAGATGAGCAGGAAAAAGTAGATGGTGATATCGGGAAAGCCGGTATAGAAGGTAAGCAGACAGAAAAAAGGGCGCACTAATAGAAGGAAGAGCAGACCTCCGATTTGAAAGTGGTAAGTTCTGAACGGAATGGCTTAGGCGATTAGGGGCTTTAGGCTTCGGATATATTGATGCTGCTTTATCTTATCAGCAAGAATCACCCCGATCAATTGTGTGATACCGGCTAAAAGCAGATCCGCATGGAGCGTCTTTTCATTTTGGGTTTTGCGTCCGGCAAGCCCGAAGCTGTCTTTAAACTGATTGATAGAGCGCTCCACGGTAGTCCTGATCTTATAGGTATTATCCCATTCCGTGGTTCCCCGGAGGGTGCCGGGATATGCCCGCAGGTCTTTTTCCGGATAGATATAAACCATTCTCCCGCAGGGAGAAGAAGTACAGGGATTTTCGCAGTGGCAGACACGGTGATATTTTCCGGTGGAAGCATCCTTTTCCCATTTTACCTTTGGGCAGCTGAATTTATAACGTATGACACCGCTCCTGAGCCTGCTGGTACCTTCTGGTTTTAATGGGAGAGACGGGTCGATCGGACAGCAGGGGATGCCGTCCTGATTTACGGAATAATTCTTATTTTCCAGTCCTGCCCGAGAATTCAGAGGGATGTAAGCCTTTTGGAAATGCCTGCCGCTGCCGTTTGGATTGGCGCCAAAGGTACTGCCGGAAAGAAGCTCCTTATAAAGCCCGGTGGAGTCAAAGGCAGCATCGCCTAAAAAGGTCTGCGGATTGAGAAGAGGATGTGCGGCAAAAAGGTCCCGTAAAGTGGGGATGAGCAGCCTTGCGTCATGAACCGATTTATCCTCATCCGGGGAATCCGATTTCTTTTCAAGGATGATTTCCGGATGATGCTCAAAGAAATCCTTATTATAGAAGCTGATATGCCGTACAATGCCCAGGCCGTTGGTGACGATGCCGAATTTATAGGCATAGCAGAAATGGCCGTCAATGTAGAGCTGTTTAATGTCAGGGCTGGCGGCGGAGTGGGAAGGCATGGAGCCGTAAGCAGCTTTATAAGGGTCGTAGCTGTCATCAAAATGCATGGCTTTAGCGTAGGCTTTGA